>NZ_JBIAMR010000019.1:0-155289 GCF_042874235.1 Nocardia sp. NPDC004151
TCCCGGAGGACCAGGCGGCCATTCTCCTGGAGCCCTCGAGGGCAGAAACCCATCAGCCACACCCGGTCCTCCTGGACCGCCTAAATCTTAAGGAACCCCATGACCAGACCCGAGTCCGCTGCTCGGCCCGCCGGCGCCCCGCCGGAGCCCACACGCGCCGGCAGCACCCTCGCGGTGCTGGCCTACACCGGCGTCGTCGCCTCGCTGATGCAGACCCTGGTGGTCCCGCTCCTGGGCGACCTGCCCCGAATCCTGAACGCCTCCGCGTCGAACGCGTCATGGGTCGTCACCATCACCCTGCTGGTGGCGGCGGTGGCCACGCCGGTCGCGGGACGGCTCGGCGACATGTACGGCAAGCGCCGCATGCTCATCGCCTCGACCATTCCGATCATGGTCGGCTCGATCGTGTGCGCCGTGTCGACCTCGCTGATCCCGATGATCATCGGGCGCGGGCTGCAGGGCCTGGGCGTGGGCACCATCCCGCTGGCCATCGCCCTGCTGCGCGACGTGATGCCGCCCGAGCGCCTCGGTTCGGCCATCGCGCTGATCAGCTCGTCGCTGGGCATCGGCGGCGCACTCGGCCTGCCGATCGCGTCCGCGGTCACCGAGTACAGCAACTGGCGTGTGATGTTCTGGGCCGCAGCGGTTCTCGTGGCGATCGCCACCGCGCTCATCGTCCTGGTCGTCCCGGAGGGCACCTCCGAAGGACCGTCGGGCCGCTTCGACGTGCCCGGCGCGCTACTGCTCGGCGCGGCCCTGGTGTGCCTGCTGCTGCCGGTGTCGAAGGGCGCGGCGTGGGGCTGGACCAGCGGCTCGACCCTCGGGCTGTTCGCCGCGGCCCTGGTGCTGCTGCTGGTGTGGGGCTGGTGGGAACTTCGGGCCCCCGAACCGCTGGTCGATCTGCGAATCACCGCCCGCCCGCAGGTCCTGGTCACCAACCTGGCCAGCATCGCGGTCGGCGTCGGCCTGTACGCGCTGCAACTGAGCCTTCCGCAGCTCATGCAGCTGCCCAAGGCGCTCGGCTACGGCCTGGGCCAGTCCATGGTCATGATGGGCGTGTGGATGGCCACCGGCGGCATCATGATGATGGCCATCTCGCCGATCGGCGCGAAGCTGTCCGCGGCGCGCGGCCCGAAGACCACGCTGGTCACGGGCACGCTGATCATGGCCGCCGGTTACGGTGTGGCACTGCCGCTGATGGGGTCCATCGGAGGCCTGGTGGTCGTCAACATCATCTGCAGCACCGGTGTCGCCTTCGCCTACGGCGCGATGCCCGCGCTCATCATGGGCGCGGTGCCGCAGTCGGAGACCGCGGCCGCCAACAGCTTCAACACCCTGATGCGCTCGATCGGCACCTCGGTGTCGGCCGCGGTGGTCGGCGCGGTGCTGGCACAGATGAGTGTGCAGATGGGCAGCCACAGCATCCCGACCGAGCACGGCTTCCGCACGGTGTTCCTGATCGGTAGCGTCGTGTGCCTGGTCGCCGCGCTGATCGCGGTGCTGATCCCGGCGCGGCGCGCGGTGCAGTCCGTACCCGCGCAACGGCCGGAGACCGCGAAAGCCCTCGCGGAGAACTGATTCCGAACCGGATCGGACGAGGCACAGCCATCCGTCCGCCGCGGCCACGAAGCCTCGGCGACGGATGGCTTACTTGTTCTCGCCGCTGTACTTCGCGCCGAGTTCGCGGAACCGGTCCATGGCCTCGGCCGCGCGCATCTTGTCGTTGGAGCGGATGGCCATCATCGGCACGTACTCGTCGTGGACCAGTTCCAGCCGGGCCCAGGACTTCTTGTCCGGGAAAGAGATCCCGCGGATGTCCTGCCACCCGAACTCGCTGTCGCCGACGATATTGCGCACCATGACCCCGCGCTTGCCGACCCGCACCCGGGGCCGGGTCAGGGTCAGCACACCCGCCGCCAGCACCAGGCCGAACGCCGCCAAGCCGATCTGATCGGAGACCCGGAAGTTGACGCCGGTGGAGCCCTGGCGCAGCACGATGCCGCCGAAGATGAAGACGGCGGCCAGCACCGCGGCCACGATCCGCACGGTGATGATGGCGTGGCGCGGGCGGACCTCGAGGTCCCACTCGCTGTCGGTGTTCGCGGCGGTGTCGGGCTTCGTCTGTGCCATGGGTGGATCGGACTCCGGCTTCTGCTGCTCGCTAACGGCCCGCGTCGGATGCTCGGCAGGCCCTTCCGTCGTCGCGGGGTCGCGCGGCGGTTCCTCCTCGGAGCCGCCGCGCTTCCAGATCCGGACGACGGGCATGACTAGGCGGTGAGTTCGCGCAGGGTGAGCGCGGCGTCCAGCGCGGCCGCGGCCGCCTGCTCGCCCTTGTTCTCCGCCGAACCCGGCAGGCCCGCGCGGTCGAGCGCCTGCTCCTCGGTGTTCACCGTGAGCACGCCATTGGCGACCGGAGTGCCCTCGTCCAGCGACACCCGGGTCAGGCCCGCGGTCACCGAATCGCACACGTACTCGAAATGCGGTGTGCCGCCCCGGATCACGACGCCGAGCGCGACCACCGCGTCATGGCTGCGGGCCAGCGCCTGCGCCACCACGGGCAGCTCCATGGCGCCGGCGACCCGGACCACGGTGATGTCGGCGACGCCCGCCTCGCGGGCGGTCTTCTCCGCGTTCGCGACCAGCGCGTCACAGATGGTGGTGTGCCAGCGCGAGGCCACGATCCCCAGCTTGAGGTTCTTGGCATCGGCGAGCTCGAAAGCCGGTACGCCGGTACCGCTCATCGTTGTTCCGCCCTCTCGGTTGTCAGTTCGCGGTCTCGCCCAGGTCCAGGTCTTCCAGGCCGACCAGGTCGTGGCCCATCCGATCCCGCTTGGTGCGCAGGTACCGCAGATTGTGCTTGTTGGCGCGCACCGGCATGGCCACGCGCTCACTGATGCTCAGACCGTAGCCCTCGATCCCGGCGCGCTTGTCCGGGTTGTTGGTGAGCAGCCGCATGGAGGTGATGCCCAGGTCGACCAGGATCTGCGCGCCGATGCCGTAGTCACGGGCGTCGGCGGGCAGGCCCAGGTTCAGGTTGGCGTCCACGGTGTCGTCGCCGCTGTCCTGTAGCTGGTACGCCTGTAGCTTGTGCAGCAGGCCGATGCCGCGGCCCTCGTGGCCGCGCATGTAGAGCAGCACGCCGCGGCCCTGCTTCGCGATCAGCTCCATGGCGGCGTCGAGCTGCGGGCCGCAGTCGCAGCGCAGCGAGCCGAAGGCGTCGCCGGTGAGGCATTCGGAGTGCACGCGCACCAGTACGTCGCGGCCGTCGCCGATCTCGCCCATCACCAGGGCGACATGCTCGGCGTCGTCGTATTCGCTCTCGTAGCCGATCGCCAGGAAGTCGCCGAACTCGGTGGGCAGCTTGGCCTCGGCGACCTGCTTGACGTGCTTCTCGTTGCGGCGGCGCCAGGAGATCATGTCGGCGATGGAGATGAGCGCCAGATCGTGTTCGTCGGCGAAGACGCGCAGCTCGTCGGTGCGCGCCATATCACCTTCGTTCTTCTGGCTCACGATCTCGCAGATCACTCCGGCGGGGCTGAGTCCGGCCATCCGGGCCAGATCCACGGCGGCCTCGGTGTGGCCGGGGCGGCGCAGCACACCACCGTCCTTGGCACGCAACGGAACCACATGCCCCGGACGAGTCAGATCATCGGATTTGGCGGTGGGGTCGGCCAGCACGCGCATGGTGGTGGCGCGGTCGGCGGCCGAGATGCCGGTGCTGATGCCTTCCCGGGCATCGACGGCGACGGTGTAGGCGGTGCCGTGCCGGTCCTGGTTGACCGCGTACATCGGCGGCAGGCCCAGGCGATCGCAGTCCGCCCCGGTGAGCGGCACACAGATGTAACCGGAGGTGTAGCGGATCATGAAGGCCACCAGCTCGGGGGTCGCCTTCTCCGCCGCGAAGATGAGGTCGCCCTCGTTCTCCCGGCCCTCGTCGTCGACGACGACAACCGCCTTACCGGCGGCGATGTCGGCGACTGCGCGCTCTACGGTGTCGAACCTGGTCACGTCTGTTGTGCTCCATCTCGAATTAGGTGCCTCATTACAGTAAGGCAGTGCCCGAATTGCGCCGCCTCCGGCGTCGCGGGCCCGGTCAGCCGCGCTGTACGAGCCGCTCGACGTACTTGGCGATGATGTCGACTTCGAGATTCACGACGGTGCCGACGGGGGCGGCGCCCAGGGTGGTGAGCTCGCGGGTGGTGGGGATGAGCGAGACCTCGAACCAGTCCTTGTTGCCGTCGGCGAAGGCGTCCTCGGCGAGGCCGATGCCGGAGACGGTCAGCGAGATGCCGTCGACGGTGATCGAGCCCTTCTCCACGACGTAGCGGGCAATGCTGTCGGGCAACGAGATTCGCACGACCTCCCAGTTCTCGTGCGGGGTGCGCGAGACGATGGTGCCGGTGCCGTCCACGTGACCCTGGACGATGTGCCCGCCCAGGCGGCTGTTCACCGCCGCGGCGCGCTCCAGGTTCACGCGGGAACCCGCGGCCAGGGCGCCGATGCTGGAGCGGTCCAGGGTCTCGGCCATCACATCGACGGTGAACGTGTCGCCGACGACCTCGCGGTCCACCACGGTGAGGCAGACGCCGTTGACGGCGATCGAATCACCGTGTCCCGCATCGGAGGTCACCAGGGGGCCGCGGATGGTCAGCCGCGCCGAATCGTCCAGCCGCTCGGTGGCGACGATCTCGCCCAGCTCCTCGACGATGCCTGTGAACATGCGTACCTCTCCCTGATCGCGACTGCGTACTCGCTCGAGCCAACAGCGCGCCCCGCACGCGGTATTCCCGCGCGGACGGCCGTCCCCCTCAGCCTAACGACGCGCAGTCGTAGGCGACATGCGGCCTCGTTCACTGGAGCGTTGGATACCGGTGGATGGACGAAATCGGGCATAAGCCAACTTGCGATCAGTAAATTGCTTGAATTGCTTGGAATCACCTATTACAGGATCGGAATCTAGTGGATTTATCCATGGTCTGACCGGGCCCAACGGCGGTTGGTACCCAATCCACGACTCGCTCACACCTGAATCTTGCGCGGCAGCGAAAACGGTCGCAAGATTGTTATGCAGCTGATTCCAACAGTTCAACTCTCCGCGAGCAGTTCAGAGCAGAACGGTCAACGCGTCCACGGCGATCGGGCCGGGTGACGATCCACACCAGCAAACGAACCGAAGGAAGTTGGACCCCGCGCGGGTCGGATCCAGGTGGCACACAACACAATCGGCACAGTCAGGGGTGCGGCGTGACAACGCTTCTCGATTCGACACTCGAAGTTCGCTGCGTGCAGTACCGACGCGAATTTCACCTGCCGGCATCGATCGATCCGACATCACGGCACATCCTGCTGGAGATAGGCAGCCGTTACGGGGCCGTCACCATGCCCGCCGACCTCGGCGAACGCGTCCGCCAGCAGCTCACCCAGGCTGATCTGGCCGGGCCGGTGGTGCACCACCCCCGGGCCCGGCGCTGGACCTTCATCACCGGTCCCGCCCGGCCCGAGACGCTCAGCACCGCGGTGACCGCGGCCCTGTTCCGGCTCTACGCCACCATCGCCTGCCCGGGCGCCCAGGTCGTGCTCCCCTCCGCCGAGGACGAGCGCACCGGCTACCGCACCTGGATCCGGTCGCCGGAGACCACCGACACGGTGCCACCGCTGGAATCGGTGATCGAAGCGCTCCTCGAGCACTGAGCGCCGATCCCGGCGGCGGCCGCGAGCTATTGGGCCGCCGCCGCCTCGACGGCGATCACCTTCTGCCGCAAGGCTTCCACCGTCGCGGCCGGATCAGGGGTGCCGTACACCGCGGAACCCGCCACGAAGCAGTCGATTCCGGCCTCGGCGGCCTGCTCGATGGTGTCCATATTGATGCCGCCGTCGATCTCCACCACCAGGCGCAGCTCACCGGCGTCCACCAGGCGGCGCACCTGACGGGCCTTGTCCAGCACGTGCGGGATGAAAGATTGTCCGCCGAAACCGGGTTCGACGCTCATCACCAGCAGGGTGTCGAAATCACGCAGGATCTCGAGGTAGGGCTCGATCGGGGTGTTCGGCTTCACCGAGAGCCCGGCCTTGGCGCCCGCCGCGCGAATGTCACGAGCGACCGCGATCGGGTTGTCGGTGGCCTCGGCGTGGAAGGTGACGTTGTAGGCGCCCGCCTCCGCGTACCACGGGGCCCAGCGCTGGGGGTCCTCGATCATCAGATGGCAGTCCATCGGAATGTCGGTGACCTTCAGCAGGCTCTGCACGATCGGCGGGCCCATCGTCAGGTTGGGCACGAAGTGGTTGTCCATCACATCGACGTGCACCCAGTCCGCGCCCTCGATCGCCCGCAGCTCGGCGGCGAGATTCGCGAAGTCGGCGGACAGGATGGACGGGGCGATCATCGGGGCCGGACGCTGGAACGGGGAGGAAGAGGTGCACACACGCGGCAGTCTATCGGCACCGCCGAGTGCGTCCCGCGTCACGGGAATGGCTGATTGCCGCGCACCGGAATGGGTAGCCTCTACAGGGTGATCAACATTTCGGCGGAACAAGGGTTGCGCGGCACACCGGTCGAAATCGGTGTCGCCGCCTCCGTATCCCAGTTGCCCATCGTGCGCGGACTCGCCGAAACCCTGGTGCTGCTCAGCGATTTCACCCTCGACGAGGTGGCCGACATCCGGCTCGCCGTCGACGAGGCCGCCTCCACCCTGATCGCCATCGCCGCCCCGGGTTCCACGCTGCAGTGTCTGTTCACCGTCGGCGAGTCCGACCTGATCGTGCGGGTCCGCGGCACCGCCGCCGCCGAAGGGCTACCCGACCAGCGCAGCTTCGGCTGGCACGTGCTGCGGACCCTCTGCGACGAGGTCACCGCCACCCAGGAACCCTTCGATCCGGCGATCTCCGGATACCCGACGGCGGTGGAGTTCCGGCGGGTCCGGGGGAAGGCGTAGTGACCGGAGAAGACGTGTTCCCCTCCCCCGACGACGCGGCCCGGCCCGAGGATCCGACCGCCGACACCGAAGCCCCCGAAAGCCCCGAATCCGAGGAACCGGCCGAGGACAGCGCCGAGGAGACCGTCGACGCCGAGGAGGCGGAGGAGGTCGCGCGCAGCGTCTCCGGCTACGACGACGTCGCGCTGCTGTTCGAGGAACTCGCGGCCGCCGCACCGGGATCCGCGGGGCGCGCCGCCCTGCGCTCACAGCTGATCAACCGGTGCATCCCGCTGGCCGACCACATCGCCCGCAAATTCAGCGGCCGCGGTGAGCCTTTCGACGACCTCACCCAGGTCGCGCGGGTCGGCCTGGTGCACGCGGTGGACCGGTTCGACATCTCCCGCGGCTCCAACTTCCTGTCCTTCGCGGTGCCCACCATCATGGGCGAGGTACGGCGCTACTTCCGCGACAACACCTGGGCCATGCGAGTGCCGCGGCGCGTCAAGGAAACCCACCTGCGCATCGGCTCCGCGATCGACGCGCTCTCCCAGCAGTTGGGCCGCTCCCCCACCGCCAAGGAGATCGCCGCCGCGCTCGACATCGACGCCGACGAGGTCACCCAGGCGGTCATCGCCGGAAACGCGTACCAGCCCAGCAGCATCGACGCCGTCTCCGTCGGCCGCGACACCGAGGCGTCACTGCTCGACACCCTCGGCGAGGAAGAATCCCAATTCGACCGGGTCGAGGAGTACGTCGCCATCCGCCCGCTGCTGGCCGGGCTGCCGGAACGCGAACGCCGCATCCTGACCATGCGATTCTTCGAATCCATGACGCAGACGCAGATCGCCCAGCAGATGGGCATCTCCCAGATGCACGTCTCCCGCATCCTGTCCAAGACCCTGGCCCGCCTGCGGGAGCAGTCCGCCCGCGAGTGACCCCGCCACTCGAGGCGGGCGACCTCGACGGATCGGCCACGCCTAGATTGGAGCGGCGCACAGCGACTGGTGGATCTGCGATGTCACCCGAATCCTGGTGGCCGAACAGCCCTTGCGCGCCGGACATGCATGCTCCGCCAGCGGGGACATCCCACGTGCGAAGGGGCCCGGCCAACCGAGGTGGAAGCAACCCGCCTGGGTGAGCGCTCCGTCATTCGGATGGTGCTGCTCGCGGCGGATCATAGCCGGCCAGGTGGACCGGCGACTCGGACCGCCGAGGCCGGGCCGAATTCGACGGCGAGGTCGATGCGGGGGCGGTCCGCACGGGATTGCCGGTGGCGCGGTTGGTGCCGAGGTAGCTGCTGCGACCGGTTGAGACGGCGCCCCGGACCCCGACAGGACATGCGAAAGCCCCTGCGGCGGTGAGTAGTAAATCACGCCGCAGGGGCTTTCGGTGTTCGAGCGGCTACGCGTCCAGTGGCTTGCGCAGGGCCGCGAGGAACATGGCGTCGGTGCCGTGGCGGTGCGGCCACAACTGAGCGCCGGGGCCGTCGCCGAGTTCCGGGACGCCGGGGAGCAGCTCGCGGGTATCGAGCTGTTCGGCGCCGGTGCGGCGGACCATGTCCGACACCACCGAGACCGTTTCCGGCAGGTGCGGGGAACAGGTCGAGTAGACCACCACGCCGCCCGGGCGGACGAGATCCCATGCGGCGGTGAGCAGTTCACGCTGCAAGGTGACCAGGTCACGGACGTCGGAGGGCTGGCGGCGCCAGCGAGCCTCCGGGCGGCGGCGCAGCGCGCCCAGGCCGGTGCACGGGGCGTCGACGAGGATGCGGTCGAAGCCCGGGGTCAGACCCGAGTCGCGGCCGTCGGCGACGTGCACGTCGACCGGCATGCCGCGAGTGGCCTTTCGGACCAGGTCAGCACGGTGCTCGGCCGGTTCGACGGCATCGACGCGGAAGCCGTCGATCTCGGCGATCGAGGCCAGAAAAGCGGTCTTACCGCCCGGACCGGCGCACAGATCCAGCCAGCGACCGCCGTCCTCACCCTCGAGGGGCGCGCGGGTAACCGCCAGTGCCACCAGCTGACTGCCCTCGTCCTGCACCGCGGCCATGCCCTCGCGGACCGGTTCCAGCTTCGCCGGATCGCCGCCGTCGAGGTACACCGCGTACGGCGACCAGCGGCCTTCCTCGCCGCCGGTGATCAGCGCCAGCTCCTCGGCGGTCATATCGCCGGGCCGCGCCACCAGATGCACCAGCGGCCGTGCGTCGTCCGCTTCGAGCACGTCACGCAGCTCGCCCGCCCGCGCGCCGAGCGCGTCCGCGAACGCCTGCGCGATCCACACCGGATGCGCGAATTCGAACGCCAAGTGCCCCAATGGATCCGACGGCGCGAGCCGCTCCACCCACTCCTCCGGAGTGCGCTCGGCCACCCGCCGCAGCACCGCGTTCACGAACCCGGCCCGCCCCTGCCCGTACTCGGCCCGCACCAGCGCCACCGACGTATCGACGGCCGCATGCGCCCCGATCCGGGTCCGCAGCAACTGATAGGTCCCCAGCCGCAACGCATCCAGCAACGGCCCGTCGATCTCCTCGACGGCGCGGCCCGCGCAATCGGCGATCACCGCGTCCAGCAACCCCACCGACCGCGAGGCTCCATACGCCAGCTCGGTCGCCAGCGCCGCGTCGCGCCCACTGATCTTCCGCTCCCGCAACAACCCCGGCAGCACCAGATTCGCGTAGGCATCCCGCTCCCGCACCGCCCGCAGCACATCCCGCGCCACGATCCGGACCGGATCGGCCCCGGCCTTCTCGGCCCGCCGAGCCGCCGCAGCTCCGGGCTCGCCACCCCGCGCACCAGCGTCTACCCGCTTGCCGCCCCGATCGCCGTGCGAAGGCCGCGCGCTGCCGGAGGACCTGCCCCGTCCGCCGCCGGTCTTGCCGCCGAACGAGTCACCGCCACGGCCGCCGGATGGCCGGCCACCGGTCGCCTCACGCTCCCGCCCCGTACCCCGCTCATCTCCACCGCGAGACCCGGCACCGGACCGACGGGAACCCGAATCATGGTCTCCCCCGCCGGATCCGCGACGGTCGTCGTCGGTGCGACGGCCGCCACCCGGCCGATCCCAGCCGCGGTCATCCCCACCCGCTCGACCACGACCGCCGGACGCGCCACGCCGGTCACCGCCGGAAGAACGGCCACCCGAGCCGGAATCACGCCCGCCACCGCCGAATCCACCGCGTTCGTCGTCGTTCCAGCGTCCGCCACCGGACCGCTCCCGACCACCACCGCGGTCCGCGTCGCGCCCACGCGCGCCGCCGAAGGACCGGTTCGAGCCCGAATCGCGGTCGCCCGCACCGGATCCATGACGGTCGTCATTGCCGCGTCCGCCACCCGCACCGTCCCAACCACCACGACCCGCGCTGTCGCGACGGTCATCGCCGAAGGAGCGTCCACGCGGGCCTCCGCCCGGACGATTCAATCCAGCATTACGTTCTCCGCCGCGCCGGTCGTCATTGCGACCGCGATCTCCGGTGTCGCCGCCTGCGCGTGAGCCGTAGCCCTCGCGGCCGCGCAGGCCGCCCGAGGAGCGGTTCGAGCCCGAATCACGCTCGCCGGCGGGGCGATCGCCGCGGCCGTAGCCCGCGCGGCGGTCACCGCTGTCGGCGCCGCGGGTCGTGTTCGAGTCGTCGGCCGCCCCGGCCGAGGAGCGGCGGAAGGGGCGGCGGGGAGGGTTGTTGTCGGGGTTGGTCATTCGGTCACCGTGCCGGGTTCCAGGCGGGCGCCACGGGCCCAGTCGAGGGCGGGCATCATGCGTTTGCCCTGGGGCTGGACCTGGGTGAGGCGGACCGCCGTGGTGGCGGTGCCGATGAAGACGCCGGACTTGCGCACGTCGATGGTGCGGGGCGGGAGGGTTTCCTCCACGAGTTCGACGGGGCCGAGTTTGAGGCGTTTGCCGTCGATCTCGGTGAACGCGCCGGGCGCGGGGGTGACCGCGCGGATGCGGCGGGAGATGGCGAGGGCGGGCTGGTCCCAGCGGATGCGGCCCGCTTCCGGTTCCACCTTGGGGGCGTAGGAGATGCCGTCCAGGGGCTGCGGAACCGCTTGCACGGCACCGTCTTCCACGGCGTCGAGGGTGGATTCCAACAGCACCGCGCCACTGTCGGCGAGACGCTCGAGCAGGGTGCCCGCGGTGTCGGCGGGCGCGACCTTCTCGGTCATGGTGCCGAAGACGGGCCCGGTATCGAGGCCCTTCTCGATGAGGAAGGTGGACGCACCGGTGTACTCGTCACCCGCCAGCAGCGCCGACTGCACCGGCGCCGCGCCGCGCCAGGCGGGCAGCAGCGAGAAGTGCAGGTTGATCCAGCCGAACCGGGGAATCGCGAGCACCGTTTCGGGCAGCAGCGCGCCGTAGGCCACCACCGGGCAGCAGTCCGGCGCGAGTTCGGTGAGCTGGGCGATGAACTCGGGCTCGGACGGCTTGCGCGGCGTGAACACCGGAATCCCGTGCTCGTCGGCCAGCTGCCCGATGGGCGAGCGGGTGATCTTGCGGCCGCGTCCGGCCACCGCGTCGGGCCGGGTCACCACCCCGACCACCTCGTGTCGCTCGGATTCGATGAGTCGCCGCAGCGACGGCACCGCCGGTTCAGGGGTTCCCGCGAAGACCAGACGCATATCAGCGGCTCCGTTCCCGGCTACCGGCCGAGGCGCGGCGACCGCCGCCGATCTCGGACGCGGGCAGCACCGTGATTCCCTGTGTGAACCAAGACGATTCGCGAATCGTGCGCATGGCCTCCTTGCGGAAGGCCGACTCCAGCCGCTGCAGGAACAGCACGCCGTCGAGGTGATCGGTCTCGTGCTGCACGCAGCGCGCCAGCAGCCCTTCGGCCCGGAACTCCACCGGCTTGCCGTCCATGTCGACGCCGCGCGCCCGCACGGTCATCGGCCGGGTCACGTCGAAACGCACGCCCGGGATCGACAGGCAGCCCTCGGGCCCGGTCTGGGTCTCCTCGCCCTCGACCTCGAAGACGGGGTTGATCAGATGCCCCTGGGCATCACCGGTGTCGTAGACGAATACCCGCAGCCCGACCCCGATCTGCGGGGCGGCCATGCCGACGCCCCCGCTCTCGTACATGGTGTCGATGAGGTCGGTGACCAGCTGGCGCACCTCCCGGTCGAACGTCTCGACCTCCGCCGCGCGGGCGCGCAGGATCGGATCGCCGAACAGGCGGACAGGCTGGATGGTCACGGGCAGCTCCCGATAGCGAACGAATACGGTCGTCTCATTTTACGGACGCCCGTGACCACCCCGATCAGGAATGCGCCGCCAACACGACATCGCTGATCCCGGTGCCGAACGGCACCGGGACGCAGGCCGGTGTCACGGCGTGTCCGGGATCGAGCAGATTGACCGCCAGCTGTTGCGCGAACGGGTCGTAGACCAGGTGGAAATGCCCGGTCAGGTCGGCTTCGCACAGATCCTGCAGCACGATATTGGTCGCGCCCGGACCGCGCAGGGCGATATTGGTGTTGGGCTGGATCATCTCATCCACCCGGCTGCCGATGGTCGTGTATTTCACACCCGGCACCGTGTCGCCACCCGCGTTGAGGTCGGTGATGAACGGCGATCCCGCGGCCTGCTGGACGGCGGCGAGCGAGGAGCCGAACTCGACGAGCTTGTAGATGCCCGGCACCGCGTCGGCGATCGGCACCAGCCCGTACATGATGCCGCCGTAGCTGGGCGAGGCCATCCCGATCCACTGCCCGACCTTGGGCGCGCCGCCGAGCTTGTTGATCCAGTAGCGAGTCACGCTCGCGCCCTGGGAGAAACCGACCAGATCCACCTGCGTGGCGCCCGTGGCGGCGAGCACCTGGTCGACGAAGACGCCGATCTGCGCGGAGCTGGCCCACACGTCCTCGGTGCCGAAGGTGTCTTTGCCGGGCTTGCCGCCGTAGTTCAGAGCGAAGACACAGATCCCGGCCTTGGCGAGCAGCGGGCTCAGGCCCGCCCAGTCGGAGTAGGCCGAGGAATCGGTGCCGTGGGCCAGGATCACCGGCCGCGGGTGTTCGGCGGTGGGTTTGCAGCCGAAGTCGTTGGCGCCCTGGGGCGCAGCGTCCGGATGCTCTTTCAGATACTTGGCCGCCGCCAGATGCCCGGTCTGCGGCGGCCCCTGCTGGGCAGGCACCCGCAGGACCGGTGCGGCGGCCGGTTCGGCCCGCGCGTAGGTCCCTGACGGGGTGGCGGCTGTACCGATCACGGCGGCCGCCAGCACCACTACCCCCACCGGCGCGACGCGATGCAAGAATCCGCGCGTCCGGTTCCTCTTTTGTCCCATGTCACAAGATCGCATGGGGCGCTGTTGTCCCATGTCACGATCTTGACCGGTTTCGAGCCGAAAGTCCCGGCGGTTTCCGGTGATTCGGACCCGTCATTTTTCGGGTGTGTCGTCCTCGGCGAGGATCCGGTACAGCGAGCGGCGCGCTTCGGTGAGCACCTCGGCCGCCTTGGCCGCCTGATCCTTGGTGCCGACGGCGGCCACCTGGGCCACCGCGCCCATCAGCTGACCGACCAGTCCGCGCAGGTCCAGGGCCTGATCGCCGACGCCGTCCTTGACGTCCTGCCAGGGGTCGCCCAGATCGGCGCGGTTGGCCTCGACGTACTCGAGTCCGGCGTCGGTGAGCTTGGCCGTCTTGCGACCCGACACCTTCTCGATGAGCACCAGGCCCTCGTCCTCGAGCTGCGCCAGCGCGGGGTAGATGGAGCCAGGGCTGGGACGCCAGACATCCTCGCTGCGTTCGCGAATCTGCTGAATCAGCTCGTAACCGTGCATGGGCCGCTCCTGCAGCAGGAGCAGGATGGCGGCGCGGACATCGCCGCGCCGGCCGCGTCCGCCGCGGCCGCGACCGCGACCGAAGTGTGGACCGGGCCCGAAGCCGGGACCGAAGTCAGGGCCGAATCCGCGGCCGTGGCCGTGGCGGTGCGGGCCGAATTCACCGCGCGGGCCGCGGGGCCCGCCTCGACGCATCCGCGGATGTTCGGGGCCCTGCCGCTCGTCGCCGCGTCGCCGCCAGGGGCCGCGGCCCCGTTCGATGTTGTCCATGTGTTCCATGGTCGTGCCTCCTTCAAGGCTCGTCGTTGCATTTGCTGCTATCGACGATATATCGACAATCTATCCGCAGCAAGGGTGAATTGGAACACGAACCGACTGGTTTGTAAGTTAGGGAGACAGGAGGTCGTGCGCGCGGACCGCATCCCACAGTCCGGTCGCGCGATCGTCCGTCGGCAGCGGGTCGACCAGAGCGAACGCGCAGCCCAGCGCCTTGGCGCCGCCGTCGGCCTCCAGGCTGTCACCGACCATGAGGGCCCGGCCGGGAGCCACGCCGAGGACATCGAGAGCCGCCGCGAAGATGCGCGCATCCGGCTTCATGGCACCGACTTCGTACGACAACGCGAATTCATCGATATATCGGAGCCAGCCGCGGTCGGCGAAGGCCGGGCGGATATCGAAGGCGATATTGCTGACCACCCCCACGCCCAGACCGCGCTCATGGAGTGCGCGCAGCACCTCGCCGGTATCCGGATACGGCGACCATTCCCCCGGGTCGCGCATGAGTTCGTAGAGCCGGACCGCCTGCGACTCGGGGACACCGGACCGCTCGAGCACCTCGAGGTAGGCGCGGCGATGCAGCACGGGATCGAGATCCCGGTTCTCCCAGGCAAATTGGCCATCGGCGTCCAACTCGACGAACCGCCCGACGGGAGCGGTCATCCGGCGCATGATCTCGGCGACCTCATGGGTGTCGAGCAGGCGGCCGGCGGCATCGGTGAGGCGCGCGCCATGAAAGGCCGCGTCGTCGAATCGGAAGAGTGTGCCGGAGAAGTCGAACAGCACCGCGTCGATCGCCATGCCGCCACCCTACACAGCAAACACAGAGCTAACCGCCAGGCTCCCCTACTCCTCAACTTGTCTGAGGACTTTGCTAGGCTCGGGGCATGACGGACCCGGTGCTGAACGTGAGCGACGTGACGGTGGTGCGGAGTGGAAGCCCCATCCTGCAAGGGGTTTCGCTCACCGTGCACGCCGGTGAGCACTGGGCGCTGCTGGGCCCCAATGGCGCGGGCAAGACCACGCTGCTGCGCATGCTCGGCGCGTTCGAACATCCCACCAAGGGCGCTGTGGAGGTGCTCGGCAAGCGGCTGGGGCGCGTCGACATGCGCGCACTGCGGGCCGGCATCGGGCACGTCGATCCGCGTCATATGCCCAGTGGCACACTCACCGTGCGCGAGGTCGTGCTGACCGGCGCGACCAATACCGCGGCCCTGATCCCCCGCTGGCAGGCCTCCCCGGAACAGCTCGCCGAGGCGGACCGCCTGGTCGATCTGCTCGGCCTGTCGCACCGCCGCGACGCGGACTGGCAGATCCTGTCCCAGGGCCAGCGCGGCCGCACCCTCATCGCCCGCGCCCTCATGCCCAGCCCACGCCTGCTGCTGCTCGACGAACCGGCCACCGGGCTGGATCTGGCCGGGCGCGAACAACTCCTGGAGCGCGTCGACCTGCTCCAGCGCACCCACCCGGAGCTGGCGTCGGTGCTGGTGACCCATCACTTGGAGGAGCTTCCGCCGGGCACCACCCACGCCATGTTGCTGCGCGATGGCCGGACGGTCGCCGCCGGCGCGGTCGACGAGGTGATCACCACCGCCCACATCAGCACCTGCTTCGACCATCCGGTGCGGATTCTGCGCGACGAGGGCCGCTGGAGCGTCAGACCCGTTCAGCCGCAACTGAACTGATCCGCGATTTTCGACTCAGGTCGCCGGGACCAGCGAGTCGATCCAGCGTTCCAGGCGAGCACCCTCGGCCGCCATCATGGCCGGGTCGCGGAAAGTATTCGTGAGCAGGGAAATTCCCTGATAGGCGGCCAGCAGCGCGACCGCGAGTTCACGAGAGTCACTGCGCCCCATCGCCGCGAACTGCGCGTCGATCCACTCCAGCAGCCCGCGCATGACATCGGCGAGCTCCCGGTCGAGGCCGTCCGCCCGCTTGTCCAGTTCGGTGGCGAGAGTGCCCGAGGGGCAACCGAATCGGGCGGCGACGTCGCGCTGCTCCACCCAGCCCCGCACCAGCGCCTTCAATCGCGATGCGGGGGCGTCGATCCGATCCAGGACGGTGATGATCTCCTGGGCCGTGCGCGCGTGCGCGCCGATCGCCGCCTGGACCAGCTGATCCTTGGTCTTGAAGTAGTAGTACACATTGCCGACCGGCACGTCGGCGGCGCGCGCGATATCGGCGATGGTCGTCTTCTCCACGCCCTGCTCGTGGAAGACCTTGGCGGCGGCATCCGAGAGTCGTTCGCGCTTCCCCGACGCCCGCACCACTGAGTCAGTCATACGACTAACTATAGACAACGGCCGGTCATATGGCCTATCGTTCGATTTAGTCAGCCAACTAACTCAGGAGTGAGACGGATGATCGTGGTTACCGGAGCGACCGGAAACGTCGGCAGCGCGCTCGTGCGCGAACTCGCGGAAGCCGGTGAGAAGGTGGTCGCCGTCTCGCGCGGCGAGAAGCCGATCGACCAAGCGCGGGGAGGCGGAGCGGCCCACGGCGCCGAGCACCGCCGCGCCGACATCGGGGATCTCGACAGCCTGGCCGAGGCGGTGACAGGTGCGGACAGCTTGTTCCTGCTCATCACCGGAGCGCAGCTGGTCGAGGGGCCCGCGCCGGCAGAGGTGCTGAAAACCGTTGCGGCGGCGGGCGTCCGGCGCGTGGTGTTCCTGTCCTCGCAGGGCGCGGTGACCCGGCCGGACAGTGACGGATACGCGCGGACGCTGGCCTTCGAACAGGCGCTGGCCGCGTCGGAGCTGGCGTGGACGGTGCTGCGGCCGGGCGGGTTCTTCACCAATACGTTCGCCTGGATCGAACCGGTCCGTGCCGGGCGGATGATTCCCGCGCCCTTCGGGGATGTCGGTCTGCCGCAGGTGGATCCGGGCGATATCGCGGCCGTGGCCGCGGCCGCGCTGACGCGGGACGGCCATCACGGGCAGAGCTACACCGTGACCGGACCGGAACTCGTCACTCCGCGCGATCAGGCGGAGACGCTGGCGGGAGTACTCGGGGAGCCGTTGCGGTTCGTGGAGCTCAGCCGGGCGGAGGCCAGGGTCAACATGCTGCGCTTCATGCCGGAGTCGGTCGCGGACCACACCCTCAGCATTCTCGGCGAGCCGACGCCCGAGGAGCAGCTGGTCAGCGGTGATGTCGAGCGGGTCCTCGGACGTCCCGCGACGGGGTACGCACAGTGGGCAGCTCGGGTCGCTCCAGCCTTCCGCTGAGTTCGACCGTTGGATATTTCGTACGCATCCGCTTATCGTCTATGTATGCATACGAAATCATTCTCCGAAGGCACCGTGCTCATGCCCTGGAATCCCGGCCCGAACGATCGGCGTCCGGGTCCGGTATTCGTCAGCGTGACCGACTTCCTCGCGGACTCCGAGGCCGAGGCACGCGACATCTATACGGCGGGGCTGGAATTGGGCCGGACGTGGCCGGTCATGCAGGGCGCGGTGGGTTTGTGGTTGTGGGGCCGGCCCGCGGAGTTCCGGGGCGGCTCGATCTCGGTGTGGGAGTCCGAGCGGGACATGCGCCGTTTCGTGCGCTGGCCCGTCCACACCGAGATCGTGCGGGCCTGGCGCGGCCGCATCGGGATCGGCCTCGACTCCTGGCAGGCCGACACCTTCGACGCCGACGCCGTCCTGACCCGCGCGGGCGACACGATCGACAGGCCGCACCGGCTCGCCGCATAGTCTGGTCCGCATGACAGACCGTCCGGACCTCGCAGCGATGATCGTCCCCCTGGGCCGCGCCCTCATGGCGGCCGAGCAACCGGTGCTGGCCGCGCACGGGCTGACCATGTGGGCGTATGTCGTACTGCTGCATCTCGATGAGGGTCCGGCACGGGGTCAGGGCGTGCTGGCACAGGAGATCGGGGCGGACAAGACGCGGATCATCGCGGTGCTCGACGACCTCCAGGAACGCGGGCTCATCGCACGTCGCCCCGATCCGGCTGACCGCCGGGCCCGGCTGCTCGCGCTCACCACCGAGGGCCGCCACCTGCGCGATGCCGCCCAGGCCGAGATCCAGGCGCAGGAGGATCGGCTGCTCGCCAAGCTGCCCGCCGCCGACCGCCGCGGCTTCCTCAACGCGCTCACCGCGCTCGCCGCCCTCCCCCGCGACGAAATCACCGGTCCCTGACCAGGGTCAATGAGCTGGCCAGGCAGCGATCGGGACAGAATTCGGTGCCCGGAACTCCCTGATCTCGTTGTCGGTCAGCCGATGTCGATCGGGTCGATCTGGACGCGCAGGGGGGCGTCGGAGCGGTGGGTGCTGCGGATGGCCTGGGCGGCGGTGAGGGCGCGCGACAGGGCGGCCCCGCCAGAGCGGTCGGCGCGCAGGATCATGCGTTCCACCTCGGCGGGAGAGTCGCCGGAGGAGAAGGGCTTTCGGGCGCCGGGGGGCAGCGGCACCGGGCCCAGGACTTCGACGTCGCCGGGAAGCTTGGCCTCGCCGAGCAATTCGGCGATGGAGTCGGAGGTGCCGTCGATGGCGGCGAAGCGGACCGCGGGCGGGAAGCGGACCTCGACGCGCTGGTCGAGTTCGAAACCGGCGTGCCACACCGGGTCCCAGCGGACCAGGGCCTGCACGGTGGGCAGACCGGCGTCGGCCATGACGATGACGCGGCCGTCGGAGCGGACCAGGGCGGCGGCCGACATCCAGCGGCGCAGGGCGTCCTCGGCGGCGCGCAGGTCGGCGCGGCCGAGCAGGGCCCAGCCGTCCAGGAGCATGGCGACCGCGTAGCCGCCGGGCACCGGAGGTTCCGCGCCGATGGTGGAGACCACCACCTGCGGGCCCTCGGGGACGGAGTCGAGAATCGCGGAACCGCCCGAACCCCGCACGGGCACACCGGGAAAAGCGCGACCGAGCTCCTCGGCGGTGCGGGACGCACCGATGACGACCGCCCGCAGGGCACGCGACCCACACGATCCGCAGCGGAACGCCGCCTCGGTGATTCCACACCAGCGGCAGGCCGGGCTCTGCGCCTCCGCGACACCTTCTCGCCCACTGCGCAATGCGCCACGTGACGCGGGCGCGGAGTCAGGGAGGGCCAGGGGTCCATTGCAGTGGCGGCAGCGCGCGGGGGTCCGGCATTTCGCGCACGACAGGGCGGGGATGTAGCCGCGCCGCGGTACCTGAACCAGTACGGCCCCACCGGCTTTGAGCGCCTTACGCGCCTCCATGAACGCCACCGCCGGAATACGGATCGCCTGCGCGATCGGATCCCGCTCCAGCGCGGCGTCGGTGTCGCCGGGCGCGGTGATGCGCGGCATGGCCTGCCGCACCACGGCCCGATCCGCGAGCAGGTCGTGCGCCCACCCGGATTCGACGATCGCCTGCACCTCGGCGGTCCGCGCGAACCCGCCCGCCACGAACGCCGCCCCCGTCTCGTGAGCCCGCAGCATGGCCACCTCCCGCGCATGCGGATACGGCGACCGCGGTTCCGCGAACGTGTCGTCCCCGTCGTCCCAGATGGCGATCAACCCGAGATCCCGCACCGGCGAGAACACCGCACTGCGTGTCCCCACCACCACCTTCGCCTGCCCCCGCAACACCGACAACCACCGCCGATACCGCGCCGACGGCCCCAGACCTGCCGCGAGCCCGACCGCCGACTCCCCCATCAGCGCAACGCATTCCGCCAGCACCCGATCCAGATCCCGCTGATCCGGCACCATGATCACCGCGCCGCGCCCACCGCGCACGGTCACCGCCGCCAACTCCGCCAGCCGCTTGGCCCAGTCCTCCCCCGGCAACGCCTGCCACCCCGCCCGCGGCCCGCGCCCGGCCGCCAGCGCACCCAGGAACGAGTGCCCGTGCACGTACCGGCCCCACTCGGCGAACTCGGACACCCACGACTGCGGCGAGGCAGCGCTCACTACTCGCGGCCCGGACTCGCCCTCCGGCCCGGTATCCCCCTGCGACGTGGCCACGCCCTGCGACCCGGTCTCACCGTTCGGCCCGGTCGCGCCATTCGACGCCGCCGACAGGTCATCGGTTCCGCCCATGCGCACCGGCTCGATGCCCGTGCCGCCGACCGCCTCGACCCCGGTGACGGCATCGCCATCGCGGGCCGGATCAGCGATCGTGCCGGCCGCCGCGGGCTCTTCGACTACGGCGGCACTGGCGATCGGTGCAGGGTCGGCGGCGTCTCCGGACGTGGCACCTTCGGTACCGCTGCCGCTCGGTGCGGTGTGGGAATCTGCGGCCGGGGACTCGACGTCTCGCGGATCTGCCTGTGCGGCAATGCCGTCAGCGGTTCGGTGTGCCGAGCTGACCGACGCGGCGGCCGCATCGCCCGGTTGCTCCGGGCCGGAGGGCGCGACGGCGTCGCCGGGCACCGCACCTTCGGTGGCGCTGTCGCTCGGTGCGGGGTCGGAGTCAGCGGACGCGGCCTCGACGTCTCGCGGATCAGCCTGCGCGGCAAGGCCGTCAGCGGTTCGATGTGCCGAGCTGACCGACGAGGCGGCCGCATCGCCCGGCTGCTCCGGGCCGGAGGGCGCGACCGCGTCGAGGTCGACCACACCGCCCAGTGCTGTCACCGGATCGACGGCGGTGCTCTTCTTCGCGGTGCGCTTGGGCTTTTCGGGCTTGTCCGTGTCCTCGGTTTCGACCTTGGCGTGGCGGGGCGGGATGGCCAGGCGCAGGACGTCGGCCCGGGTGCCGGCGTAGCGGGCCGCGACGGCGGTGACGAGCTTCAGGATCTCGGGGGTGAGGACGCGCTCGCCCGACACCACGCGATCGAGGCGGACGAGTTTGCCGGTGTGGGCGGATCTTTCGAGGCGTTCGAGGAGGTAGCCGTCGATGAGGCGGCCGGAGAAGCGAACTCGGACCCGGACGCCCGGTTGTGCGATCTCGTCCAGCTCAGGAGGGACGACGTAGTCGAAATCGCGGTCCAGGTGGGCGGGTTCGAGAAGGGGCAGGACGCGGGCGATCGGGCGTGACACGCCAACGACGGCGGGAGCGTCGGGCTCGGAGGGGGACTCCGTGCCCGACGCTCCCGTCGAGAACTGTTGGGTGCCGGTCAATTACAGCCCGGCGGCCGCGCGCAGCTTCTCCGCGCGGTCGGTGCGCTCCCACGGCAGATCGACATCCGTGCGGCCGAAGTGGCCGTAGGCGGCGGTCGGCGCGTAGATCGGGCGCAGCAGGTCCAGGTCGCGGATGATCGCGCCGGGACGCAGGTCGAAGACCTCGCCGATGGCGTCGGAGATCTTGATCGGGTCGACCAGCTCGGTGCCGAAGGTCTCGACGAACAGGCCGACCGGGGCCGCCTTGCCGATGGCGTAGGCGACCTGGACCTCGACCCGCTCGGCCAGGCCGGCGGCGACGACGTTCTTGGCGACCCAGCGCATGGCGTACGCGGCCGAGCGGTCCACCTTCGACGGGTCCTTGCCGGAGAAGGCGCCGCCACCGTGGCGGGCCATGCCGCCGTAGGTGTCGACGATGATCTTGCGGCCGGTCAGGCCCGCGTCACCCATCGGGCCGCCGAGCACGAACTTGCCGGTCGGGTTGACCAGCAGGCGCACGTCGGAGGTGTCGAGCGGGTTGGGCAGCTGCAGCTCGGACAGGACCGCGTCGACGACCTTCTCGCGGATGTCGGGGGCCAGCAGGTTGTCCAGGTCGATGTCGGCCGCGTGCTGGGTCGAGATGACCACGGTGTCGAGGCGCTTGGGGATGGCGCCGTCGTACTCGATGGTGACCTGGGTCTTGCCGTCGGGCCGCAGGTACGGCAGCACGCCGGTCTTGCGGACCTCGGTCAGACGCCGGGACAGCTTGTGCGCCAGCGAGATCGGCAGCGGCATCAGCTCGGGGGTCTCGACGGTGGCGTACCCGAACATCAGGCCCTGGTCGCCCGCGCCCTGACGGGCGATCTCGTCGTCCTCGCCGCCCACGCGGGCCTCGTGCGAGGTGTCCACACCCTGGGCGATATCGGGCGACTGCGCGCCGATCGCGACGTTCACGCCACAGGACGCGCCGTCGAAACCCTTTGCGGAGGAGTCGTATCCGATCTCCAGGACCTTCTCGCGGACGATGGTCGGGATGTCGGCGTAGGCCGAGGTGGTGACCTCACCGGCCACGTGCACCTGACCGGTGGTCACCAGGGTCTCCACCGCGACCCGGCTGCGCGGATCGGCCGCGAGCAACGCGTCGAGGATGGAATCGCTGATGGCATCACAGATCTTGTCGGGATGACCTTCGGTCACCGACTCACTGGTGAATAGGCGGCTGCCAGACGTGCGCACAGTTGTTCCCTCTCCCTCAACGGGTTTCTCGTATCGGGTGGCGACAGTAGCGTCTCCGCGCCATCGCACAACCCTTTGTCTCAGGTTATTCCAATATGTTCGTCACAGGGGCGAACCACCACCGTGACGAGCACATTGCGACTCGGACACCCGCCGCGACCTGCGCGGCGAGCGTCCGAACCCTGCGGTGCCGAGGCTTCAGCGGAGCAAGGGACCGAGTGCGTCCAGCACTCGGCTAGCCAATAGGGCCTTGGACCCGTGGTCCAGGGCGATCTCGGTGCCGTCGGCGCCGAGCAACCAGCCGTCGTTGGTATCGACCTCGAAGGCCTTCCCTTCCCCGACGGCGTTCACGACCAGCAGGTCGCAGCCTTTGCGGGCCAGTTTGGCCCGGGCGTGGGTGAGCACGTCGGCGTGCTCGTCCCCGGTCTCGGCGGCGAAGCCGACGATCGCGGTGCCCGGTAGGTGCCCGTCGCGACGAGCCTGTACCAACCCGGCAAGGATATCGGGTGTCTTGGCCAGCTCGATCGAATTCGGTTCGCCCGCACCCTTTTTGATTTTGGACGCGGCGACGTTGACCGGCCGGAAGTCGGCGACCGCGGCCGCCATGATGACGGCGTCCGCGCCGAGCGCGTGCTTGTCGACGGCCACCTTCAGCTGGTCGGCGGAGGTCACGTGCACCACCTCGACGGCGGCGGGAGCCTCCAGGCCGATGGTGTTGCCCGCGATCAGCGTCACCTGCGCGCCACGCTGGGCGGCCAGGCGGGCGATCGCGTAGCCCTGCTTGCCCGAACTCCGGTTGCCCAGGAAGCGGACCGGGTCCAGCGCCTCACGTGTGCCACCGGCGGAGACCACCACCCGGCGGCCCTCCAGGTCGCGCGGCAGCGCGTCGGCGCGCTCGAGCAGCAGACGGGCCAGACCGAAGATCTCCTCCGGCTCGGGCAGCCGGCCCGGACCGGTATCGGTGCCGGTCAGGCGGCCCGAGGCGGGTTCCATCACGGTCGCGCCGTGCGCGCGCAGCATCGCCACGTTCGCCCGGGTGGCCGGATGCTCCCACATCTCGGTATGCATGGCCGGGGCGAACAGGACCGGACAGCGCGCGGTCAGCAGCGTCGCGGTGAGCAGGTCGTCGGCGCGGCCTTGTGCGGCGCGGGCCATGAGGTCCGCGGTCGCAGGAGCGATGACGACCAGATCGGCCTCCTGACCGAGGCGCACGTGCGGCACCTCGGGCACATCGGCGAAGACACCGGTGTGCACGGGATGGCCGGACAGCGCCTCGAAGGTGGCCTTGCCGACGAATTGCAACGCCGACTCGGTGGGAATGACACGAACCTCGTGCCCGGTTTCGGTGAACCGGCGCACGAGGTTGCAGCTCTTGTAGGCGGCGATACCGCCGCCGACGCCGACGACGACTCGGGTCACCGCGGTTTTACTCCCCTTCGGAGTGCTCGAGCAGGTCGGCGTGGATCTCGCGCATGGCCACCGACAGCGGCTTCTCCTGCAGACCCGGCTCGACCAGCGGACCGACGTATTCGAGAATGCCGTCGCCGAGCTGGTTGTAGTAATCGTTGATCTGCCGCGCGCGCTTGGCCGCGTAGATGACCAGCGCGTACTTGGACGAAGTCCGCTCCAGCAGTTCGTCGATCGGCGGGTTGGTGAGGCCGACCGGAGTGTCGTAGGCGGGAACGGTCTTGAGGTCCGTACTCACTAGGAAGGCTCCTGCGGGGTTGTTCGGAAGGATGGCTTCCCGGCTCACTTCGAAGACGAGCCGGATGTTCGGGTTCCGCGGTTCGAGAACTAGGACCCCGAATTTGTGCTAACGAACAACGATACCAACTGCTCGCAGGCGCTGGTCACGTGGTCGTTCACGATCACGATGTCGAACTCGTCACACGCGGCCAGTTCGGTGCGCGCGGTCTGGAGCCGACGCTCGATGACCTCGGGCGATTCGGTCCCGCGCGAGGTCAGGCGGGACACCAGCTCGTCCCAGCTGGGTGGGGCCAGGAAGACCAGCAGGCCCTCCGGCATGGATTCGCGGATCGAGCGCGCGCCCTCGAGGTCGACCTCGATCAGGACATGGTGTCCGGAGGCGAGCGCTTCCCGCACGGGTGCGGCCGGGGTGCCCGACCGCTGCAGTCCACCGTGGATATCGGCCCATTCGAGCATTTCGCCGCCGTCGATCATGGCGTCGAATTTCTCGCGGGTGACGAAGTGGTAGTCCTGACCGTCGACCTCCCCGGGCCGCGGAGCCCGGGTGGTGGCCGACACACTGAATACCAATTCGGGCAGTCGTTCGCGCACGCAGCGCACGACGGTGGACTTGCCGACGGCCGAGGGGCCGACCAGTACTACCAGTCGACCCTTCCGAGTGTGTTCGACCACCCTCGGATTATTCGGCGCTGAAGTCGAACCGGGCCAGCAGCGCCTTACGCTGCCGGTCGCCCAGTCCGCGCAGGCGGCGGGTGGGAGCGATCTCGAGCTCGCTCATGATCTCGGCAGCCTTGACCTTGCCAACCTTCGGCAGGGCCTCGAGCAGGGCCGAAACCTTCATCTTGCCGAGGACTTCGTCCTTCTCGGCGTCCGCAAGGACCGTCTTCAGATCGGTGCCACCACGCTTCAAGCGCTCCTTGAGCTCCGCCCGAGCGCGGCGAGCGGCAGCCGCCTTCTCCAAAGCAGCGGCGCGCTGCTCGTCAGTCAGCTGGGGAAGGGCCACGGTTCCTCCGTCTCATCGTTCATTGCTTGATCTACCTCCGGTAACCCGGTGGTCTCAGCGACCGTACCCACGACGCTTGCCGATTGCGAACCCACCCCCCAGGTCAGCGCGTGATTCGGCGCGCGACCGGGCCGGATGCACACCGCCGCGGGCGCCGCCGCACCGGGCGCGCCCCGCGGCCGCGCACGGCCGCGAATAGCCTTGCGGCCAGGGCTTTTTGGGGTTCTCGACCGCGCGTTCGAGGGGTCGGACTGGCCCCGGATGAAACCGTGACCGAGCTGTAATCACGCGACCTGGATTTTTCTTGGATTTCTCGGCGTGTCGTTCGAATCCGTAGCGCGTGTCGCGCATCACCGGGGCTCGTTCCGAGACCTTGAAAACTCGCAAATCAGACACCTTTCGATGCAGGTCGGACCTGGTGCGGCCACCCGGGACGACGCCCGAGCGGCCCGTTTCCGCCCCTCACGCGGCCGCTGACGCGCGAAACCCGGCCGATACATGCGAGAACCCGCCCACCGCCCGGGCGGGCGGGAGCGGGTCGATCCGGACAAGCGTTCGATCGGGCCGCCGGATGGGTTCGCCGAGAGCGAACAAGGATCGGATCAATCCGCGTACTGGCACAGCTCCACGAGCGTGCCCTCGGGGGCGCGCACGTGACCCACACGCATGCCCCACGCCGGCTGGTCGGCGGGCTCGCCGACGACGACCGCGCCACGCTCGCGCAGCACGGCGATCGCCTTGTCGACGTCGGCGACCCGCAAAACCACCACGGCCGTATCGATTTCGCCGCGCGGCCGGTGCTCGGCGCCGATGGCCGCGTCCATGTAGGCGCGGGTGAACAGCGCGAGATCCTGCGTGCCGACGGCGAAGCAGGCGTAGGGCCCCTCCCCGGTCTCAGGCACGTCACCCTCGATCTCGGCCTCGAGGCGCAGACCCAGCACGTCGCGATAAAACCGGAAACTGGACGCGAAATCGTCGACCAGGATGCGGGTTTGGGCGTACGAGAGTAGGCCGAGGGCAGCATCCGACATGAGAAATCCCACCTTTCTACCGAGCGGTCCGGTTCAGGCCGGCCAGAAATCCCGCACCCCGGGCGCCGCCTCCCCACCCTGCCGCACCCCCGCCTCGTAGGCCGGCACCAGCGCGTCCGCGCTGAACAGGTTCGGGCCGAAGGCGGCGATGGCATCGGTGTCGGGGGCGATGAACATCGTTGCCGCGCCGCCCAGGTCACGGTCGGAGGGGGCGTGCGGGAACAGGTGCGCCAGGGGTTCGACGACCAGCATTCGCTCGGCTCCGGCCGCCAGATCGGCGTTGATGGGCGAGCGCATGCCGCCATCGAAGTAGTGGACCCCGTCGATCGGAATGGGCGGGAAGACACCGGGAACCGAGGTGCTCGACGCCAGCGCCTCCGGCAGGGTGGCCTTGCCGCTGGGCGTCCAGGCCTGCAGTTCCCCGGTGTCGACGCTGATCGCGGTGATCAGCAGATCGCGCTGGGGCCAGTCGCCGTGGCCGACGAACGCGCCGATGCGGGCGATGTGCGTGGCCGGATCGCCGAGATTCATCTCCAGGGCGCGGGCGCCCGCGCGACGACGCGCCTCGGCCGGGTCCAGGCCGGGCGTGCCGAGCAGGCCGAGGATCTCGCCGAAGCTGTCCGGGTCGAACGCGATCGGCTCGAGTTCGGCGGTCTCGGTCGAGGGTCGCCGCAGCAGCAGGCTCAGGTCGACGTCGGCGGCCAGGGCCGCGCCGACGACCGCTCCGGCGGAGGTGCCGACGATCCGGTCGGCCGCGGCCGGGTCGATTCCGGCCGCGCGCAGGGCGATGACGACGCCCGCCATCCAGCTCAGGCCGACCGCACCACCTCCACCCAGGACGAGCGCACGGCGAATTCCCTTGGGCGGCATCGCGGCAGACATGAGGCCACTGTATCCGCCGAGGCAAGGAAGCGGAGGAAATCCCTCCGAAAAGACTCGCGGCACCGGATCGGACCCGGTGCCGCGAGTAACTCTGTTCTGGAATCAGCGCTGCAGGAAGGCGAACTCCTCCGACAGCTCGGCGACCTTCTCCTTCAGCGCGGCCACCGACGGACCGGCCTTCAGCACCTCACGCGAGACGTTGGGCAGCACCGCGCCCAGGTCGCGCGCGGGCACCAGGGCGCGAATGGAGTCCGCTCCCCCGCCCTGCGCGCCCACACCCGGCATCAGGATGGGCCCGTTGAGGGCGCTCAGGTCCGGGGCCTCGGTCAGGGTCGCGCCGACAACCACACCGACGGAACCGAATTCGGCCCCGACATTGGCCGCGGCGGCATCGTCGACCATGCGCTGGGCGATGGTGCGGCCGTCCGCACCGGTGATGCGTTGCAGCTCCGCGCCTTCCGGATTGGAGGTCGCGGCCAGCACGAACACGCCGCGCCCGTTGGCCGCGGCCAGCTCCAGAGCCGGTGCGAGCGAACCGAATCCGAGGTACGGCGACACCGTGACCGCGTCGCTGCCCAGCGGGCCGTCAGCGAGCCAGGCGTGCGCGTAGGCGTCCATGGTGGAGCCGATATCGCCGCGCTTGGCGTCGGCCAGCACCAGGGTGCCCGCCGCCCGCAGCGCCGCGATGGTCTCCTCCAGCACCATCATTCCGGCCGAACCGTAGGTTTCGAAGAACGCGACCTGCGGCTTGACCAGGGCGACCCGGCCCGCGAACGCCCGCACGCAGGCGTCGGCGAACTTGGCCACCCCGGCGGCGTCCTCGCTCAGGCCCCAGGCCCGCAGCAGCGGCGGATGCGGGTCGATGCCCACGCACAACGGTCCGTGCGCGCGCATCGCCTCCCGCAGCCGTAGCCCGAAGCTGGTCATCCGCGCAGCACCGCGTGCAGTTCCTGCAGGGAGCGCACGCCGATGCCGCCGCGGATGGTGGCCTCGATGCCCTGCACGGCCGCGGCCGCACCCTGCACGGTGGTGATGCACGGGATGTTCGCGCCGACCGCGGCGGTGCGGATCTCGTAGCCGTCCACGCGCGGACCGTTGTTGCCGTAGGGCGTGTTGAACACGATGTCGACGTCGCCGTCCTTGATCATGTCCACGATGCCGGCCTCGTCGGGCGCGTTGTCGGACTGCTTGCGCACCCGATCGCACGGAATGCCGTTGCGGCGCAGCATCTCCGCGGTGCCCTCGGTGGCGAGGATGCGGAAGCCCAGGTCGTGCAGGCGCTTGACCGGGAACACCATGGCGCGCTTGTCGCGGTTGGCGATGGACACGAACGCGGTGCCCTCGGTCGGCAGCGACCCGTAGGCGGCGGACTGCGACTTGGCGAAGGCGGTGCCGAAGTCGGCGTCGATGCCCATGACCTCACCGGTGGACTTCATCTCCGGCGAGAGCAGCGAGTCGATGCCGGAACCGTCCGGGCGGCGGAAGCGGTGGAACGGCAGGACCGCTTCCTTGACCGCGACCGGGGCCTCGATCGGCACGGTGCCGCCGTCGCCCTCGGCCGGGAGCAGGCCCTCCTTGCGGAGGTCGGCGATGGTGGCGCCCAGCGCGATCCGCGCCGCGGCCTTCGCCAGTGGCACCGCGGTGGCCTTGGAGACGAACGGCACGGTGCGGCTGGCGCGCGGGTTGGCCTCGAGGACGTAGAGCACGTCGTCCTTGAGCGCGTACTGCACGTTCAGCAGACCCTTGACGCCGATGCCCTTGGCCAGCGCGGCGGTGGAGCGGCGCACGGCCTCGATATCGCTGCGGCCCAGGGTGATCGGGGGCAGGGCGCACGCCGAGTCACCGGAGTGGATGCCGGCCTCCTCGATGTGCTCCATGACGCCGCCCAGGTAGACCTCGTCGCCATCGCACAGGGCGTCGACGTCGATCTCGATGGCGTCCTCCAGGAACCGGTCGACCAGCACCGGGTGGTCCGGGGTGATCTCGGTGGCGCGGGAGATGTAGTCGGCGAGGGTGGCCTCGTCGTAGACGATCTCCATGCCGCGGCCGCCCAGCACGTAGGACGGGCGCACCAGCACCGGGTAGCCGATCTCGGCCGCGATCTTCTTGGCCTGCGGGAAGGTGGTGGCGGTGCCGTACTTGGGGGCCGGAAGACCCGCCGCGACCAGCACATCACCGAACTCGCCACGGTCCTCGGCCAGGTCGATGGCCGCCGCCGAGGTGCCGACCACGGGCACGCCCGCGTCGGTGAGGCGCTGCGCCAGGCTCAGCGGGGTCTGCCCGCCCAGCTGGCAGATGACGCCCGCGACGGTGCCGGACTCGGTCTCGGCGTGGTACACCTCGAGCACGTCCTCGAAGGTGAGCGGCTCGAAGTAGAGGCGGTCGGCGGTGTCGTAGTCGGTCGAGACCGTCTCCGGGTTGCAGTTGACCATGATGGTCTCGTAGCCCGCGGCCGACAGCGTCTGCGCGGCGTGCACACACGAGTAGTCGAACTCGATGCCCTGACCGATGCGGTTCGGGCCCGAGCCCAGGATGATGACCTTCTCGCGCTCCCGCTGCGGCGCGACCTCGGACTCCGCGGCGGGATCGAGCTCGTAGGCCGAGTAGTGGTACGGGGTCTTGGCCTCGAACTCGGCGGCGCAGGTGTCGACGGTCTTGAACACCGGGCGGATCTGCAGTCGGTGGCGCAGCTCGCGCACGCCGCCCTCACCGGCGAGTTCCGGTCGCAGCGCGGCGATCTGGCGATCGGAGAGGCCGTAGTGCTTGGCGGTGCGCAGCAGCGGCTCGTCCAGCACGGGGGCGTCGATGATCTCCTGACGCAGCTCCACCAGGGCGGCGACCTCGGCGACGAACCAGGGGTCGATGCCGGAGGCGGCGGCGGTGTCCTCGATGCTCGCGCCCAGGCGCAGCGCACGCTCCACCTGGTAGATACGGCCCTCGGTGGGGACCTTCAGGTCGTCGAGAATGGCCTGCGCGTCGGTCCATTCACCGTCGGGCAGGGTCCAGAAGCCGGTGGCCTTGGTCTCGAGCGAGCGCAGCACCTTGCCCAGGGCCTCGGAGAAGTTGCGGCCCATGGACATCGCCTCGCCGACCGACTTCATGGTCGTGGTCAGCGTGGTGTCGGCGCCCGGGAACTTCTCGAAGGCGAAGCGCGGAGCCTTCACGACCACGTAGTCGAGCGTGGGCTCGAAACAGGCCGGGGTCTCCTTGGTGATGTCGTTGACGATCTCGTCGAGGGTGTAGCCGATGGCCAGCTTGGCGGCGATCTTGGCGATCGGGAAGCCGGTGGCCTTGGACGCCAGCGCCGACGAGCGCGACACGCGCGGGTTCATCTCGATGACGATCAGGCGGCCGTCGCGCGGGTCCACCGCGAACTGGATGTTGCAGCCGCCGGTGTCGACGCCGACCTCGCGCAGGATGGCGATGCCCAGATCGCGCATCTTCTGGTACTCGCGGTCGGTGAGGGTCATGGCCGGGGCGACGGTGACCGAGTCACCGGTGTGCACGCCCATCGGGTCCACGTTCTCGATCGAGCAGACGATGACCACATTGTCGTTGCGGTCGCGCATGAGCTCGAGCTCGAATTCCTTCCAGCCCAGGATGGATTCCTCGATGAGCACGTTCGCGGTCGGCGAGGCGGCCAGGCCACCGCCGGCGATGCGGTCGAGGTCCTCGTGGTTGTAGGCCATACCCGAGCCCAGGCCGCCCATGGTGAACGACGGGCGCACGACGACCGGGAAGCCGAGTTCGGCGACCGTCTCGCGGACCTCGTCCATGGTGTAGCAGACCTTGGAGCGCGCGGACTCGCCGCCGACCTTGGCGACGATGTCCTTGAACTTCTGGCGGTCCTCACCACGCTGGATGGCCTCGAAGTCGGCGCCGATCAGCTCGACGTCGTACTTCTCGAGGATGCCGTTCTCGTGCAGGGCGACAGCGCAGTTGAGCGCGGTCTGACCGCCGAGGGTCGCCAGGATCGCGTCGGGGCGCTCCTTGGCGATGACCTTCTCGACGAATTCCCAGGTGATCGGCTCGACATAGGTGGAGTCCGCGAACTCCGGGTCGGTCATGATGGTCGCCGGGTTGGAGTTGACCAGCGACACGCGCAGGCCTTCGGACCGCAGGACGCGACACGCCTGGGTTCCCGAATAGTCGAACTCACAAGCCTGGCCGATGACGATCGGGCCCGAGCCGATCACCAGGATGTGGTTGAGGTCGGTACGGCGTGGCATCAGGCTCCTTCCATCAGCATGGCGAAACGGTCGAACAGGTAGGCGGCGTCGTGGGGTCCGGCCGCGGCCTCGGGGTGGTACTGCACGGAGAAGGCCTTGCCGTTCACCAGTTGAACACCTTCGACGACACCGTCGTTGGCGCAGACATGGCTGACCTCGGCCTTGCCGAAGGGGGTGTCGAAGACCTCGCCGCGCTCCCCTTCGAGGGCGAAGCCGTGGTTCTGCGCGGTGATCGAGATCCGGCCCGAATGGTGTTCGACGACCGGCACATTGATGCCGCGGTGGCCGAACTTCATCTTGTAGGTGTTGCGGCCCAGTGCCCGGCCCAGGATCTGGTTGCCGAAGCAGATGCCGAACAGCGGGATGCCCTCGCCCAGGACGCCCTGGGTCAGCGCGACCTGCGCGTCGGCGGTGGCCGGGTCGCCCGGGCCGTTGGACAGGAACACGCCGTTGGGGTTCAGTTCCTTGATCTGGTCCAGGGTCACGTTGGAGGGGACCACGTGCACCCGCATGCCGCGCTGGGCGAACATGCGGGGGGTGTTGGACTTGATGCCCAGGTCGACCGCGACCACGGTGAAGCGGTGCTCGCCGATCGGGTCGATGGTGTACATCTCGTCGGTGGAGACCTCACCGGCCAGGTCCGCGCCCAGCATGGACTGCTGGCCGTTGACCCGGGAGACCAGCTCCTCGTAGTCGGCCAGCGAATCGCCGGAGAAGATGCCCGCCTTCATGGAACCGGCGTTACGCAGGTGCCGCACCACCGCGCGGGTGTCGATGCCCGCGATGCCGACGATGTTCTGGTTCTCCAGCTCGGCCTGCAGGGTGCGGTTGGCGCGCCAGTTGGAGGCGCGGCGCGCGGGGTCGCGCACGGCGTAACCCGCCACCCAGATCCTCGAGGACTCGTCGTCCTCGTCGTTCCAGCCGGTGTTGCCGATCTGCGGCGCGGTGGCCACCACGATCTGGCGGTCGTAGCTGGGGTCGGTGAGGGTCTCCTGATAGCCCGTCATGGCGGTACAGAACACCGCCTCACCCAGGGTCTGCCCGACGGCGCCGAAGGTCGTCCCGCGGAACACGCGGCCGTCCTCGAGCACCATCACGGCAGTATTTCCGCTGCTCATGCCTCGTCTCCCGTCTTCGTAGCTGCTGCGGTCCATGCCGGGTACACCGCTTTGTCGTCACCGCGGAAACCGGTATCCACCTCGGTCCCGGTCGGCAGCGTCCAGCGAATCACCAGCACACCGTCTTCTGTCATCACTTTGCCCGCGTGCCCGCGCTCGGCGCGCACCGCGGTGATGGATTCCTGCGGAATCCAGATCGTCGCCGCGCCATCCCGCTCCAGCAGGATGCCGCGTTCGAATCGGGTCAGCTCCGCGGTGGCACGGAAACCCAGGTCGCCCACCGTGATTCGCTGAATCCAGCTGGGGGCGAGGGTGCTGCCGAGGTAGAGCCCCGTGGTGGGCTCCAACAGCTGCGCGCCGCAGTCGGCGGGCACCGCGGGCAGGTCGCCGATCGCGCCCGCCTGCTTCTTGGCCCGGCCCGTCCACGCCCAGTACATGAGTCCCAGGCACAGCACGAACAAGGCCAGCAGAATCAGTACTTGCAACAGTCGCATGACGGTTCTCCGTGTCCATTGAGCAATGAGCGGGGAGCCTGCGTGGTTACGCAAGCTTCCGCCTCCGGCTCCTGACCGTTCATTGCTGGATTCCCCACCCGCCGCTAACCGGCGACGATCCTGCCATCCCGGGCGGTGAGCCGGCCGCGCAGGAAGGTGGCGGTCACCTTCGCGGGCAGGGTCATCGCCTGGAAGGGCGTGTTGCGGGCGATCGAGGCGAGTTCGTTCGCCTCCACCGTCCATTCGGCGGCCGGGTCGATCAGCGCCAGGTTGGCGGGTTCGCCGACCGCGAGCGGCCGGCCCTGATCGTCCAGGCCCACGATCCGCGCCGGGTTCTCGCTCATGACCCGCGCGACACCGCGCCAGTCGAGCAGTCCGGGGTTGACCATGGTCTCCACGATGATCGACAGCGCCGTCTCCAGGCCCAGCATGCCGGGACGGGCGGCCGCGAACTCGCAGCACTTGTCCTGGTCGGCGTGCGGGGCGTGGTCGGTGGCGACACAGTCGATGACGCCGTCGGCGAGGGCCTGCCGCAGCGCGGCCACGTCGGAGGATTCGCGCAGCGGCGGGTTCACCCGGTTCACCGCGTCGTAGGTCTCCAGCCGCGAGTCGTCGAGCAGCAGGTGGTGCGGGGTCACCTCGGCGGTGATCGAAATGCCCTGGGACTTGGCCCATTTCAGCAGTTCGACGGTGCCGGCGGTGGAGGCGTGGCAGATGTGCACGCGGGCTCCGGCGTCGCGGGCCAGCAGGGCGTCGCGGGCCACGATGGACTCCTCGGCGGCGCGCGGCCAGCCGGCCAGGCCCAGACGGGAGGCGGTCGGGCCCTCGTGGGCGACGGCACCCTTGGTCAGGCGCGGCTCCTCCGCGTGCTGGGCGATGAGCACGCCCAGCGAGTTCGCGTATTCCAGGGCGCGGCGCATGATCAGCGGGTCGTAGACGCAGTGGCCGTCGTCGGAGAACATGCGCACCGCGCCGACGCCGGCGGCCATGGTCCCCATCTCGGCGAGCTGCTTGCCCTCGAGGCCGACGGTGACCGCACCGACCGGGTGCACGTCGACCAGGCCGACCTCCTGGCCGCGCTTCCACACATGGTCGGTGATGACCGAGGTGTCGGCGACCGGGCTGGTGTTGGCCATGGCGAACACCGCGGTGTAGCCGCCCAGAGCGGCCGCGGCGGAACCGGATTCGATGGTCTCGGTGTCCTCGCGGCCCGGTTCGCGCAGGTGGGTGTGCAGGTCGATGAAGCCCGGCAGTAGGAACTGGCCCTTGCCGTCGACGATCTCGGCGTCCGGGGCGCTCAGGCCCGCACCGATCTCGCGGATCTCACCGTCGGCCAGCAACACGTCGACCGCGTCGCCTTCGCCGTAGAGACGGACGTTCTGGATCAGGATGCTCATGCCACCACCTCGTCGGTTCCGACCAGCAGGCGGAACAGCACCGCCATGCGCATATGGACTCCGTTGTTGACCTGTTGCAACACAGCCGCTTTCGGGGAATCGGCGACGGAGAAGCCGATCTCCATGCCGCGCAGCATGGGGCCGGGGTGCAGGACCACCGCGTGCTCGTCGAGCATCTTCATGCGGCGCTCGTTGAGGCCATAGCGGATCGAGTACTCACGCGCCGACGGGAAGAAGCCGCCGTTCATGCGCTCGGCCTGCACGCGCAGCATCATGACCGCGTCCGCGCCGGGCAGTTCGGCGTCCAGGGAGTCCGAGACCCGCACGGGCCAGGCCTCCACACCGACCGGCAGCAGGGTGCGGGGCGAGACCAGTACGACCTCGGCACCCAGGGTGCTGAGCAGGAAGGCGTTCGAGCGAGCCACCCGGCTGTGCAGGATGTCGCCGACCAGCACGATCCGCTTGCCCTCCAGGTCGCCGAGGCGCTGACGCAGGGTCAGCGCGTCCAGCAGCGCCTGGGTGGGGTGCTCGTGGGTGCCGTCACCGGCATTGATGATGGCCGGACCGGGACCTGCGTAACCGCTGGCGGCCTCGTCCATTTCGGCGAACCAGCGCGCGATCTGGTGCGCGGCGCCCGAAGCCGGGTGGCGCACGATGAGCGCGTCCGCGCCCGCGGCGTGCAGGGTCAGGGCGGTGTCGCGCAGCGATTCGCCCTTGGAGACCGAGGAACTCGACGCGCTGACATTGATGACGTCGGCGCTCATCCACTTGCCCGCGACCTCGAAGGAGACCCGGGTGCGGGTGGAGTTCTCGAAGAACACGGTCATGACCGTGCGGCCACGCAGCGTCGGGAGCTTCTTGACCTCGCGGCCCAGCAGCGCCTGTTCGAACCGCTCGGCCTCGTCTAGCAGGCCGTTGGCGGTCTCGCGGTCCAGGTCGGTGACCGAGAGCAGGTGCTTCACTGGGCGTCACCCTCCTGGCGCAGGTACACGCCGTCGCGGCCGTCGTGCTCGCGCAGCAGCACCGAGATGTCCTCGGTGCGCGCGGTCGGCACGTTCTTGCCGACGTAGTCGGCGCGGATGGGAAGTTCGCGGTGGCCGCGGTCGATGAGCACGGCGAGCTGCACCGCGCGGGGGCGGCCCAGGTCGCGCAGGCCGTCGAGCGCCGAGCGCACGGTGCGGCCGGAGAAGAGCACGTCGTCGACGAGCACGACGAGGGCATCCTCGATGCCACCTTCGGGCACGGAGGTGCGCTCGAGCGGACGGTGCGGCTTGGAGCGCAGGTCGTCGCGGTAGAGGGTGATGTCGAGGGAGCCGATCGCGGGGCGGACGCCGGAGAATTCCTCGATCCGGCCGGCCAGGCGATGGGCCAGAGTGGTTCCGCGGGTGGGGATTCCGATCAGCACCACGCGGGCAACCTGCGGATCACCGGAGTCCAGGGCGGTCTTCTCGATGATCTGGTGCGCCATGCGGGCGATGGTCCGGCCGACGTCGGAATCGGAGAGCAGCTCGCGTCCGGTCTCGACCCGGTCCGGGTCGTGCCGCTGCGAGAACTCGGCAGCGCTCGACTTGGCCGCCCGGTCTTCGGGCACAGCCATGCCGACCTCCTTCCCCGCCTCACGGGACGGTCCGTTAAAGGATGTCTTTCGGGCAGTGACCCTACCAGCGCTCGAATGCGCCCCCGACCCCGCACCCCCCGCGCGTCCGCGGTCGGCGCATCACCGCCGAACCCGCCGCGACCTGCCGGAACCCGCGTTCGCCGGGGTTACCGGCAACTCCGCGGCAATACGGTCGTCCGGCCAGTGTGGCGGGGTTCACGCCGCCTGATCACTCCCGCGGTCCTAGCTACCGGCCGGTTGTCATACACCGTATATCGACGTGTGCGATGCTCGGAGAGTGAGCAATGACGCTGAATTCACCGAACCCGCCCGGGTCAACTTCCGCGGGTACGGCGGCATCACCATCGCCGGAGACAGCTGGGGACCCCAGGACGGCCCACTGGTGGTATTTCTCCACGGCGGCGGGCAGACCCGCGGGTCCTGGAAGGACTCCGGACTGGCCTTGGCCAAAGCGGGCATGCACGCGGTGCTGCTCGACGCGCGCGGCCACGGCGACAGCGACTGGGATCCGGACGGCAACTACCGCCGCGAGGCCATGGTCGAGGATCTGATGGTGGTGCTCGAACAACTGGGCAAGCCCGCCTTCATCGTCGGCGCGTCCATGGGCGGGCTCACCGGCCTGATGGCCACCACCCACCCCGAGGCCGCGCGCATCACCGGACTGGTCCTCGTCGACGTCGTGCCCCGCCCCGAACGCAAGGGCGTCGAGCGCGTCATCAACTTCCTCTCCAGCAATCCCGAGGGCTTCGCCAGCCTCGAAGAGGCCGCCGACGCCGTCGCCGCCTACCTCCCCCACCGCCGTCGGCCCCGCAATCCCGAAGGGCTGCAACGCAATCTGCGCAAGCGCGAGGACGGCCGTTGGTATTGGCACTGGGATCCGGCCATGATGGGCGGCCCGCGCGACGGACGCGGCGAGGAGATCGACGTCCACACCGAGGCGCTCGAGAACGCGGCGAAGCAGCTGAGCATCCCGACCCTGCTGGTGCGGGGCGCGCTCTCCGACGTGGTCAGCGAGGAGGGCGTGACGGCCTTCCGCGCCCTGACCCCGCACGCCGAGTACATCGAGATCGGCACCGCCGCCCACACCGCGGCCAGTGACGCCAATGACGAATTCACCGACGCCGTCGTCGATTTCGTCCGCGCCCACATCGGCGACCAGCAAGGCTGACCGCCCTTACGGCAGCATCCTGTCGAGCAGGCGGTCGAGCAGTTCGACCGCCCGCTCCCGGGTGGCGCCGCCCGCCAGCACGAACTGGGTGATGCTGCTGACCCCGCCGACGATGATCTCGGCGTCCAATTCCGCCGTGTGCGCATCGGATTCGGGCCCCCGAACGCGCAGCAGCTGGTCGGTGATCACGGTGACCAGATAGCGCGGCGGCCCCATCATCTCCTCGGAGGTGACGGTGTTCCCGGTCAGATTGGCCGCGTGGAAGGCCGCGAACACCAGATTGTCCTGCCGCCGCCGATCATCGAGCGGCAGGAGTCCGACCGCGAAGGTCCGGATGATCTCCCGCGGCGTGGCCTCGGGCCCGAGTTTCGTGAACTGCTCGGTGAACCCCACGCCGAAATCCGCCACGACCGCTGTGTGTGTGGCGAGCATCAGATCCCGCTTGGTGCCGAAGTAGTACTGGATCAACCGCACCGAGATCCCCGCCTCGGCCGCCACCGCTTGAAACGTGGCGGCGTCGAGTCCACCGGTGGCGATGACAGTCCGTGCGGCGGTGGTGATCTCCCGTCGCCGCTGCTCGTGATCGACCAAACGGGGCATCTGACCAGCTCTCTCACGACGTTCTACGGGTGGAAGCTTTTGATGGTACGCCCATACCATTTTTATGGTACGTTCATATCACCAACGAAGGTGAGCGGGGAGGCGCGAATGGCCAAGATCGGGCAATGGAAGAACGAGGCGGCACGCGACGCCTACATGGAGGCCTACGCCGCACTGTCGGCGCTGTGGACGATTCCCTCCAGTGAGTTCGATATCGAAACCTCTTATGGGACAACACATGTCCGCACATGCGGCGCCGGATCGGGTGCGCCGCTGGTCCTGATCCATCCGCTGGGCGGCAACGGCGCCTGCTGGTATCCGATCATCGAGCGCCTGGCGGCCGAACGGACGATCTACGCCCTGGACACCATCGGCGCGCCGGGACTCAGCGTGCAGACCGGGCCGATCACGTCCGGAGCCGACTACGGACTCTGGCTGGACGAGACCCTGGAGGCGCTGGGACTGCCGCAGGCGCATGTCATGGGCTATTCCGACGGTGGGTGGCGAGCGTTCATGGCCGGGGTCGACGGTTCGGACCGGGTGGCGAGCCTGATGATCGTCGAATCGGGCGGGGCCGTGGCCAAGACGCCATGGCGGGTGTTGTTCACGATGATCCGATACGCGATGCCGCCGTCGGAGAAGAACATGCGCAAGGCCGCGCAGTGGGCCATGCCCGGCAGTGTGGTCGTGGACGAGGAGATCGCGTGCTCGCGCGCCGCGCTCGGCTACCGCACCCGGACGCCGTGGCCGCAGCGGCTGACCGACGAGCAACTGCGGTCGATCACCGCGCCCACCCTGCTCGTCTACGGATCCGAGTCGGTGCTCGGCGATCCCACGGACGCCGCGACACGGGCTCGAGCGCACATTCCGCACTGCGAGGTGGAGATCTACCCGGGCGCGACGCACGGCCTGCTGTTCCAGGGACCGTTCAAAGACGCTGTGCTGGAGCGGATTCTGCGATTCGCGGCCGCCCACGACCCGGCCGAGCTGCGGCTCGCCGACTAGACGTTCAACGACGAACACCAAGGAGATCACATGGCCAAGATCGGGCGATTCAAGAACGCGCAGGCCAAGGCGGACTACCTGCGGGCCTACGACGACCTGGCCGCGCAGTGGCCGGTGGCGGCGACCGACCTCGATATCGAAACCTCTTTCGGCACAACGCGGGTGCGCAAGTCCGGCACCGGCGAGGGTGCGCCGATCGTGCTGCTGCCCGGGATGCCGGGGATGGGGTTGTTCTGGATGCCGTTCATCGAGGCGTTGTCGCGCGACCATGTCGTGTACACGGTGGATCCGCTGGGGTGGGCGGGGCGCAGTGAGCAGACCGCGCCGCTGAAGGGGCCGGACGACATCGTGCGGTGGCTGATCGAGGTGTTCGACGGGATCGGGGCCCAGCGGGTGCATCTGGCCGGGTATTCGGGGGGATCGTGGCTGTCGCTGCTGTTCGCGTCGCAGCGGTCGGATCGGCTGGCCAGTATCACCATGCTCGAACCCGATGCGGCGTCGTTCGCCAAGCCGAAGTGGGGACTGCTGTTCAAGTTCCTGCTCGGCGGGATCAGACCCACTCGGGAGAAGATGGAGAAGTTCGTCGAGTGGTTGACTCCGGGGGTGAAGCTCTCCGAGGAGATGTGGACTCTCACGTTGGCCGCGTTGAAGTTCCGCATCGCGATGCCGTGGTCGCGGCTGCTGCCCGACGAGCAGCTGTCGAGAGTCACCGCGCCGATGCTGGTGCTGTTCGGGGAGCAGACGATCGCCAATGACGCGCACGCGGCCGCGGCGCACGCGCGGGCGTGCATTCCGGCAGCCGATATCGAGATATACCCCGGGGTCGGACACGAAATGCTGTGGGCGATACCGGAAACGGTGATTCCGCGCTTCCTCGGATTCGTGGAGCAGCACGATCAGGTGCGGGCCTGATCAGGCCGTCGCGCAGAAGATGACCGCCGTAGGGGTGGCGAGGACCGCGTGATCACCGCCGCCCCTGCCACACACCGGCAACCTGGAAAGACAGACCATCTGGCGAACGTATGTTCGATTCGATGGTAGCGTCGTGCGCATGTCGACGCCACTACAGGGATCGCTGTTCGACGGGTTCGGCGAAGTCGAGCTGGGCGGCTTGGACGGCTTGCGGCGCACCGAGCTCGGTGACGGCGCGTGGGTGGATGTGCTGCCCGGATGGTTGAGCGGGGCCGACGAACTGTTCGAGCGACTGGCGGCCGGTGTGCCGTGGCGGGCGGATCGGCGGGCCATGTACGACCGGGTGGTGGATGTGCCGCGGCTGCTGTCGTTCTACGACGAGGGGCGCGAGCTACCCGACCCGATCCTCACCGAGGCGCGCAGCACGCTGAGCGCGTACTACTCCCGCGAACTCGGCGAGCCGTTCACCACGGCGGGCCTGTGCTACTACCGCGACGGGGACGACAGCGTCGCCTGGCACGGGGACACCATCGGGCGCGGGGCGACCGACGACACCATGGTGGCGATCGTGTCGGTGGGTGCGGCCCGGTCGCTGCTCCTGCGCCCGCGCGGCGGCGGGGCCAGCGTGCGCTACGCGCTCGGGCACGGGGATCTCATCGTGATGGGCGGCTCGTGCCAGCGCACCTGGGAGCACGCGGTGCCCAAGACGCGGCGGCCGGTGGGGCCGCGCATCAGCATTCAGTTCCGCCCGCGCGGCGTCCGGTAGCGCGGGGTCCGGACGTGTGGAAGCCCCGGTGATTCGGCAGTCGAGCTCCGGGGGTTCCCGTGAGTCACGGGCGGCGGGCGAAGTCGGGGACCGGTTCGGGGACGACGGCGCGGGCCACCAGGAAGACCGGGAGGCTGCGCAGGACCGGGATGCGGCGGAAGACGCGCAGCGGTAAGGGCGTTCGCGGGAGGTCGGCGATATTCAGCCGGCCCGACACCGCGGGCCGCACGACCTGCGCGTGAGCCAAGCGCTGCATGCCCTGGATGACGGCGGTGGGCAGCAGGCGGCGGCGTTGGACGCGGGCCAGGTCGGCGGTGGTGACGGTGTGGGACAGCAGTTTCGGGGCCAGCAGGCGGGCGGCGGCCACCGCGTCCTGGACGGCCAGGTTGATGCCGACCCCGCCGATCGGTGACATGGCGTGGGCGGCGTCGCCGAGGCAGAGCAGTCCATCGGCGTACCAGTGGTCGAGCCGATCGAGTTTGACGTCGAGGAGTTTCACCTCGTCCCAGTCACGGACGGCGTCGGCGCGGTCGGCCAGCCACGGGACCACCTCGGCGAGGCCGCGCATGATCTCGCCGACCGGCGTCTCGGCCCGCAGGTGCGCGTCACTGCCTTTCGCGATGAGGGTCGCGCTCTGCCAGTAGTCGCCGCGGTCGAACAGGACGGCGACGCGGTCGGCGCTGACCACCGGGATCAGGCCGGCGGGATCGGTGCCGTGGCGCGGGATCCGGTACCACCAGGCGTCGAAGGGCGTCGCCCATTGGCGACCGCCGAGACCGGCCGCCGCGCGCAGCGCCGAACCGCGGCCGTCGGCGGCCACGGTGAGGTCGGCGTGGATCTCGCCGGTCGCGCCGTCCGCGGTGCGATAGCGGACGCCGGTCACCGTCGGGCCGGTGCGCAGCAGGTCGATGGCCTCGGTCCGCATGCGCAACCGGAAGGTCGGTTCGTTGTCGCCCGCGCGGGCGAGCAGATCGAGCAGATCCCACTGCGGCACCATGGCGATGTACCGGTGCCGCCCCGGGATGTGGTCGAAGCTCGCCAGCGGCACCAGCCGCCCGCCGATCGGGGTCTGGATCGAGGTGAGCCGTCGCTGCGGCAGTTTCGCGAAATCCTCGCTCAGGCCGAGGGCGTCGATGAGGTCCAGGGTGGTGGGGTGCACGGTGTCGCCGCGGAAGTCGCGCAGGAAGTCACCGTGTTTCTCCAGTACGGTGACCTCGACGCCCGCCCGGGCCAGCATCAGGCCCAGGAACATGCCCGCCGGTCCCCCACCGGCGATGAGACAGGTCGTGCGTTCCATCGGGACCTCCCGAGCCGAAGACGCCGTTACCGTCGATGGTAGGACGAGTCCGGTTCGGGCACTGCCGTCGCACCGCGGCTAGCGGTCGCGGTACAGGACGAAGAAATACGGTTCGTCGAGTCCGCGCATGTCCATGACACCGAGCAGGGTGTCGGCGTCGACGCGGCGGAAGATGTCGATGATCGGCAGGTGGTCGTAGATCATTGCGGCGCTGGACTTTCCACGGAACTCGAGATTCCGCAGCCGAGCCTTCGGGGTGGCCGTCCGCAGCATCGGCCGCAGCACGCCGAGGGAGCGGCGGACCGGGGACAGGGCCGTCACCGACACCTTGCCCGCCAGGAACAGTGGCACCCGGCGCGGGTCGACCGGGAAGATCTCGCCGTCGGGGGCCCGGAACAGCAGCGGCTGGACATGGTCGGCGCTGTCGAACTGCTTTCCGTACCAGCCTGTTTCGACCAGCATGCCGTCCCACGGATGGCCGGTGCCCACTTCCGCGCCCCGCCAGCGACCGGTGGTGACCTCGTCCACGGCCACCGCCGGCAGGCTGTCGAACAGATCCCAGGCCTGGGCCGCGGTGGCCGCGCCCGCGATCAGGGTCTCCAGGCGCGCGGCGCCGTCCGTCGCCGGGTCGGCGGCAACCATCATGATCTCCTTGGTGAGAGTGGACGACAGGATTTCTCTCACCCTAGTGGCGGCCCCGGTGGTGGCCGGTAGAGCTCCAGTGACATTCTGACGACCGGATTGGCCGAAGATGTCGATACCGGTTCCCGCGGGGCCGCGGGCCGTTCAGCCCAGGGCCGCCGGAGATTCGGCGTGCGGAACGAGCAGTCGCGGACTGCCCGAGCCGTCGGCCGGGACCGCCCAGATGTCGGCGTCATCGCCGCCGCGCGAGACCGCGTAGCCGATGGTGTTCGGGTCCAGCCACGCCGCTTGGTCGTCCACGCTCCGGGTTTCGGCCAGCGGGGTGCGGACGCCCGAGGCCAGGTCCAGCACCGAGAGCCGCCAGCCCTTCGCGGGGTCGCCGTCGATCGCCGACTTGAACGCGATCCGCTTGCCGTCCGCCGACAGCGACGGGCATTCCACGTTCTGCGCGATGGTGCGGACGGTCTTCGCCGCCATATCGCCCTGCACGAGGTAGCGGCGGCCGTCGGTGGACATGGTGACGTAGAAGGTGTTGTGATCCGCGGCGAAGGTGATACCCCAGAAGTTGAGATCGGCGGCGGTGTAGGGGCGGCCGTCGACCACGACCGACAGGAATTCCAGGGAATCGATCATGTCGCCGGTCGTCAGGTCGACCAGCCCGGCGCGGGTGGAGAAGCGGCCATTGTTGTAGGAGTCGCCCGCCACGAACACCGTCCAGGCCGCCATCCGCCCGTCGCCGGACAATCGGGTGCGATTGGGCACGCCGACCAGCGGGATCTCCCGCGTCACGGTCAGATCGGCGTCCAGGATGGCGGCCTGGAAGGTGGCCAGCGGGCCGTCGGGCCGCAGGCAGATGCCGGTCCCGGCCGCCGCGGCCACACGCAGGCATTCGAGTTTCGACACCGAGCGCGCCGCGCCCGGATCGGCGGCGGACACCATCGCCACATGGCCCTTGCTCTCGGCCGCGGTGCTGCGGAACAAGATTCGGGGCCCGGGCGCGATGTTCAGCGCCTCGTAGGCGGTGGCGGGTTGCGCGCGCGTCCCGGTGACCACGCCGTAGCCGACGGCGACCGCGGCCAAGACGACCGCCCCGAGCAGGGCCAGCACGATCCGGCGGTTCACGCGTGCTCCTCCGCGGTCTCGGTGACGTCCTCGACGGTCCCGGCGGCCTGGATGCCGCGCAGCAGCACGGCGATCACGACCACGGCCACCGCCACCAGACCCGCGGCGACCCGGCTCGCGTTCTCCGGGCCCCACAGACTCCAGGCCAGCCCGAACAGCACCGACGACACCAGATACGACAGCGCCTGCCCGGTTTGGATCAGCGCGATCCCGGTGGTGCGCAGGGCTTTCGGCAGCACCGGACCGGCCAGCGCCATGAGCACGCCGTCGGTCGCGGCGTAGAACAGGCCGTAGAGCGCGAGCACCACCACCAGCAGCGCGGTGCCGCCGAACGGACCGAACAGCAGCAGGTACACCAGCACCAGCGCGGTGTAGCCGCCGAGCACCACGGTCCGGCGGCCGATCTTGTCGGCGAGCATGCCCAGCGGGGTGGCCAGCACCAGGTACGACAGGTTGGTGCCGACCGCCAGCAGCGGGAACCAGCTGACGCTCAGGTGTTCCCGCTGCTGCAGCAGCAGGTAGACGAAGCCGTCGCCGATGGTCACCAGTCCGGCCAGGCAGGCCGCCGCCACCAGCCGCCGCACCGGTGCGAGCCGGATCAGTCCGCCCAGCGCACGGGGCGACACCGCGCCCTTGGCGGGTTGCTCGTCGCGGTGGTCGCGGACGAACAACACCAGGATCAGGACGCCGAACGCGGCGATGCAGAAACTGGCGACGAACACCGCGTCGTAGGCCTGCGCGGTGGCGGCGAGAATGCCGATCGCCACCAAGGGACCGGCGAACGCGCCGATGGTGTCCATCGTCCGGTGCACGCCGAACGCGCGGCCGTAGAGCCGCGGCGGGGTGGACAGCGTGATCAGGGCATCGCGGGGCGCGGTGCGCAGGCCCTTGCCGGTGCGGTCGACGGCGATGACCGCGCCGATCGCGCCGACGGCGCTGCCCGCGGCCAGCATGCCGAGTTTCGCGACCGCCGACAGGCCGTAGCCCAGTCCGGCGATGAATTTGCGGCGGTTGGTCAGGTCGGCGACGTAGCCGCCGATCAGCCGCAGCAACGCGGTCGCGCCGGTGTAGGTGCCGTCGACGACGCCGTAGGCGGCGGGGCTCAGGTGCAGTCCGACGACCAGGTACACCGGCAGCACCGCGGTCATCATCTCCGAGGAGATGTCGGTGACCAGGCTGACGGCGCCGAGCGCGAACACATTGCCGCTCAACAGGAAGAACGCCTTGCGGCGCGACGGTGTCGCGTCGTCGCCCCCGGAATGCGGGCGGTCGATCGTGGACATGTACATGGGTGTACTACCTCAGGGAGTCGCGGGGAAGCCGCTCGGGACACATCGTCGGGTCCGCGAGCGGGTCATGTCAGCTGCCGATCGGTCCGGTTGCCCGGTGAACGGTCAGTTCCACACGTTGGTGATCTCCGCCGCGGGGTTCAGGTGGGTCAGGCCGTAGGCGCTCTCGATGGTGCTGAGCACGTTGTAGTGGTTGATCTGGTTGGAGAAGCTGCCGACCTGGGTGTGCGCGCCCACGAAGGTGGTGAAGATGTGGTTGGACGAACCGCCGTTGTCCTCGTCGAAGGTGACGATGAGCAGGCTGTTGTGGGTCTTGGCCCACTGCGCGTAGGCGTCCATCTTGTTCTTCAGCCAGGTGTCACCGGTGCCGACCGAGCAGTCGTGCATGTCGTTGCACATGTCGGGGGCGATGTAGGAGACCGTCGGCAGGGTCGAGAAGTCGGTCGGGAAGGTGCTGAACCGGACGTTCGCGCTCGCGGGCACATTGCTGAAGTTCGGGACCGCGTTGTGCTTGCGACGGTAGGTGCCGCTCGAGCAGCCGGTGTAGCCGTCCGAGGGCATCGCCTCGGAGTAGCTCTTGTAGCTCTTGCCGGCGGTGAGCAGCTGGTTGGCGATGTTGTTGCCGCTGTAGGTGTGCGGGCAGCTGTCGTCGGTGACGCCCTGGGTGGAGCCGGAGAACATCGCGAGGTAGTTGGGCTCGCTCGGGTGGGTGACGCCGTAGGACTGGGTGAACTTCGCGCCCTGCCCGGCCAGGTTGTTGAAGTACGGCGCGCTGGAGCTGCCGTTGATCTGCGAGTACGAATGGTTCTCGAACATCACCAGCACGATGTGGTCGAACACCGGAACGCTGCCCGCCGCAGCGGCTTCCGACGAATTGACGACCGCGGACGTCGCCATACCGATGAACGCGGCGGCCGACATGACGGTGGCAGCGATGCGCTTCCTGAACACAGATCCTCCTGAAGGACTCGAGCGGGCCCCGGCAGCACCGCCAGGGCCGCGCAATATTAAGAACCGCCATGCGCCGGAACGACGAATGCTCTGCGGCCATCCGATGTGGGGAAAGTGAACAAATCGCATGGCCACTTTCCGCCGACTCGGACCGAGTCCCCCTGCCGCAGCACGAGTTTCGAGACAGCAAACCGGTCACCACCAGTGTTTTTGTCGAAACTACAAAAAGTTGGCGAAATCGCTGGCGTTCCTAGTTTTAGTCATCTAACCTAAAACCATGACGACAGCGCGAGAGACCGCGGAGACCATCCGGGCGGCTCGGCGGCCCGAAGACCTCTTCGGTTCCGCCGCAACGGATTCCACGAGCAGACAGGCGGCTCGACGCCGGTATCACCGGCTGGCCGCGCTGGTGCACCCCGACCGGGTCGAGGCCGTCGACGCGGCGGCCGCGGGCGCCGCCTTCGCCCGGCTCTCCGAGCTGTACCAGCGGTGGCTGGACCTGGACGAAGCCGCCTTCGAGGTGACCGGGGCGCGCGGGCGGCATCCCGTCGGGGCGCTGCACGCGGCCGGATCCATCGCTGACGTGTACCGCTCCGGCTCGGATCGGGTGGTGAAGATCCCGCGCCGAGGGGCCGCCAACCGGTTGCTGGCCGGTGAGCGAAACGCCTTGCGCGACATTGCGACCGTCGCCGCCGAGCACGCGTGGCTGCGGCCGTACTTCCCCGAACTCGTCGACGCCGTCGACCATCTCGACCCGGGCACCGGCGAGCAGCGCACGGTCAATGTGCTGGCCGGCCTGACCGACGGGTTCGTAACGATGGAGGAGGTCCGCGCGGCCTATCCGGACGGGCTCGACCCGCGCGACTACGCGTGGATGCACCGGAGGCTGCTGCGCTGCCTCGCCGGGGCGCAGCTGGCGGGCTGGGTGCACACCGCGATCAGCCCCGCCAATGTGCTGGTGCATCCGAGACTGCACGGAATCGTACTGGTGGGCTGGTCTTTCGCGACCCGGCCGGGCAATCCCGCGGCGGCCACCCTGAAGTCGCTGGACTATCCGCCCGAGATCCGCGACGCGGTCTCCCCCGCCACCGACGTCCACCTCGCGCATCGCCTCATGCTCACCATGCTCGGCGACCGCGCGCCCGCCCCGATGCGCGCCTACGCCACCGGGTGCCTGCAAGCCGATCCCGGACTGCGGCCCGAGGCCGCGGACCTGCTCGGCGAATTCGACGATCTGCTCGACCGGCTCTACGGGAAGCGCCGCTTCCGGCCCTTCGAGCTCACGAAAGGTAAGTGATAGCAATGGGTTACGGAAGCTGGGACGACAGCGCCTACGACGCGGCGCGGACCTTCCGCGCGGCCTCGGGACTCGACGACTTCGGCTACACCGCCGACATGCGGTCCACGCCGTGGGAGCAGTGGAAGGCGCACCCCACCCTGGATCCCTTCGGGGTGGGCATGCGGGAGTCGCGCGACTCCGACGACCACGGGAACTCGCTGCCCATCGCGGTGCTGTTCGACGTCACCGGGTCCATGGGCCGGGTGCCGCGGGTCATGCAGGAGAAGCTGGCCAAACTGCACGGACTGTTGCAGCGCAAGGGTTATGCCGACGATCCGCAGATCCTGTTCGGGGCCATCGGCGACGCCGACAGCGACCGGGTGCCGCTGCAGGTCGGGCAGTTCGAATCCGACAACCGCATGGACGAACAGCTGCGGCTGATCCTGCTCGAAGGCGGCGGCGGTGGGCAGAAGTCCGAAAGCTACGAGCTGGCGGCGTATTTCATCGCCCGCCACACCGTCACCGACGCGTGGGAGAAGCGCGGACGCAAGGGCTACCTGTTCATCGTCGGCGACGAGCTGAACAAGAAGCGCCTGCCCGCGCGCCACATCCAGGCCGTCATCGGCGACGACGTGCGCAGCGACATCGCCGTCGACTCCATCTACCGGGAGCTGGCCGACCGGTGGAACGTGCACTACATCCTGCCCAATCAGTCCAGCTACTACCGGGATCCGGAGATCGCCGAACACTGGCAGGAGCTGCTGGGCGAGCGGTTCCTGCGGCTCGACGATCCGGCCGCGGTGTGCGAGCTCATCGCGCTGACCATCGGGATCGGCGAGGACCGCGTCGATCTGGGGGCCGGGCTGGCCGACCTGCGCGATATCGGGTCGACCAGTGAGGCCGACGCGGTCGGCAAGGCGCTCGCGCCGCTGGGCGGAGTCCGCCGCGGGCGCAGCGTGGGCGCGCTGCCCGCCACCACCGGGACCGACGACGTCGATCTCTGATCACGAAAGACGAAGGGAAAGCTCATGTTCGGCGACCGTCACCTGATCGTGGTGGACCTCGGCTTCGGTGACGCCGGGAAGGGGGCCACCGTCGACTGGCTGTGCTCACCGCGGGCCGGGCTCGACGTGTCCGCGGTGGTGCGGTTCAACGGCGGGGCGCAGGCCGCCCACAATGTGGTCGCCGACGGCCGCCACCACACCTTCCGGCAGTTCGGGTCCGGCACCCTGTCCGGGGTGCCGACCCTGCTGTCGCGGCACATGCTCGTCGAGCCCCTGGCGCTGGCGGCCGAGGCCCGCGAACTCGCCGCGCTGGGGGTCGCCGATCCGCTGTCGCTGCTCTACGCCGACGAACGCGCCCTGCTCACCACGCCGATCCACGGGGCCGCCAACCGCTGCCGGGAGGATACGAGGGGTACCGCCCGGCACGGTTCGTGCGGCATCGGCATCGGGGAGACCGCGAGCTACGCCCTCGACCACGACGCGCCGCGGGTCGCCGACTGCGCGCGACCGGATGTGCTGCGGCGCAAACTGATCGCGCTCGAGGAGCACTACGCGCCGCTGCTCGCCGGTGGGCGGCACCGCTACGATCCGATCGACGATCTGGTCGCGGCGTACACCGCCTTCGCCGGCGCGGTCGCCATCCTGCCCGGAGAGCAGCTCGCGGGGTTCGCGCGCAGCGGGCGGCTGGTGTTCGAGGGCGCGCAGGGCGTGCTACTCGACGAATGGCGCGGAACCCACCCGTACACGACCTGGTCGACCGTGGAACCCCGCAACGCGCGAGACATGCTGGCGCGCATCGGGGCTCCCGGCTACGTGCTCGGCGTGACCCGGGCCTACCTGACGCGGCACGGAGCGGGGCCCTTCCCGACCGAGGACCCCGCGCTGTCGATTCCCGAGCCGCACAATGGAACCGGCGTGTACCAGGGCGCGTTCCGGCGCGGGCACCTCGATCCACTGCTGCTGCGCTACGCGATCGACGCCTGTGGCGGGATCGACGGGCTGGCCGTCAACCACCTCGACGCGGTCGGCGACATCCGCACCGCCACCGGGTATCTCACCGCGGACGGCTGCGTCGACCGGCTCGACTGCGGGGTCTGGCAGGACCTGGAGCACCAGCGGGGGCTCACCGATCTGCTCAGCGCCGCCACCCCGGCCCTGGCCGACCTGCCCGGCGACGTCCCCGGCTACCTGGAGGCCGAACTCGGCGCGCCGGTGGTGCTCACCGCCCACGGCCCGGATCGAGCCGATCGCACGGTCCGGATCACCGCTCAGGCATGATTGTCCATTTGTGGAGCAACAATCCGCGGTATCCATCGACGTGATCGCCCTGCGCTACGGGCCCGACGACCCCACCGCCACGCTCGGCATCGCCGCGCGGCGGTGGGAACCGTTCGCCGGCGAACTCGCGCTGCCGGGCGTGCTGCTCGGCCTCGGCGAACGCCTCGCCGAGGCCGCCCACCGCGCGGTGCGCACCAAACTCGGGGTGCCCGAGGACGCCATCCTCGCCGCCGGACAGGTCGCCACCTTCGACGAACCCAACCGCGACCCGCGCGGGCCGACCCTGTCCATCGCCATGTGGGCGGTCGTCGGCGCACACGAATCCGACACCGCGACCTGGGTACCCTTCGACGCGGTCCCGCCGCTGGCGTTCGACCACAATCAGATCGTCGCCGCCGCCCGGGACCGGCTCGCCGACATGCTGTGGAAGGACCTGACTTTCACCCGCGCCCTCACCGGCGACCAGTTCACCGCCACCCGCGCGGTCGGCCTCACCACCGCCCTGCACGGCGCCAAACCCGATCCGGGCAACCTCAACCGCACCCTGGCCGCGCTGCCCGGCCTGTCCCGCACCGGCGAACGCGTCCGTGTGAAAGCCACCGGCCGCCCGGCCGCCGTGTGGTCCTTCGCCTGAACACGGTCCGGGACACCACCGCCGAGACCCTCCGCGCGACGAGCCGCCGGCACGGAAACGCCGGCCGGGAACTGGCCCGGATCATCACCGACAACGGCTTCGAACCCCACCTGATCCTGTCCATCGCCCGCGGCGGGCTCTTCGTCGCCGGATCCCTGGGCGGGCTCGTCCCGCGGGCCGCCGCGCATCCCAACCGGCGACCGGGCAGCCCAGCGCTGCCCGACGTGGTGCCGCGCGAGCGCTGGGCTCGGTGAGTGTCAGGGGATCAGCACCGGGCGGCCGCGCAGCTGTCCCCCGGCCAGTAGGCGGTGGGCGTCCGCGACGCGGTCGAGTGGGAAGGTCTCGGCGACGCGCGGGGTCAGGCGGCCCGCGTCGACCAGGGCCGCCAGCTCGGCCAGGCGGCGACCATCGGCTCGAATCCAGGTGTTGGCCACCCGGATTCCGCGCAGGGCCGCCGGTTCGGCACCGCCCACCAGGGCCGTGAACGCACCGGACGAACGGACGGCGTCGAGCGCCTCCACGCCCAGCACCGCCGCGTCGAGCGCGCCGTCGACACCGCCGGGGACCAGCGCCCGCACCGCGTCACCGAGTCGTTCGCCGCGCGGGACGAAGAACTCCGTGCCCAGCTTGCGCACCGCGTCCGCGTCGGCGGACCCTGCCGTCGCGACCACCCGAATGCCCTGGGCCACGGCCAGTTCCACCGCGTAGCCGCCCACCGCACCGGCCGCGCCGGTGATCAGCACCGTCGCGCCGGGGGCCAGGCCGAGCAGGTCCAGGGATTGCGCGGCGGTGAGGGCGTTCAGCGGAACCGTCGCCGCCTCGATCGCGGAGACCGTGCGCGGCGCGAGGGCGACGGCTGACGAATCCAGGATCACCTGATCGGCGTGTGTGCCCAGGGCTACATCGAGCCGATCGGAGAGGCCGAACACCGCGTCACCGATCGCGAATTCCGTGACACCGGAACCGATATCGTCGATGGTCCCGGCGACATCCCAGCCCAGGCCGACCACCTCGCGCGCCGGTATCAGACCGGCCTGGGCCAATCCGCCCGAGCGGGTGTGCAGGTCGGCCGGCTGCACGGCTGCCGCGGCGACGCGGATCCGCACCTGCCCGGGACCGGGCGCGGGCAGCGGCGCCTCGGCCACCTCCAGCACCTCGGGTCCTCCGAACGATCGAACGATGACGGCGCGCATGTGAAATCTCCTCTGCTGTACGGTTTCCCACCCTGTCACCGAACCTAGGGAGTGTTACTCTCCGTCGGGAAGTACGCACCTGGGAGTGCGTACCGAACGTCAGGGAGAGTCATGGCGACCAAGACCGCCGCCCAGCGGCGCACCGAGGCCCGGCGCGACTATGACGCCTACATCCAGGAATGCCCCACCCGGCACCTGCTCGACCGGATCAGCGACAAGTGGGTCAGCCTGCTGCTCAACGCACTCGCCGACGGTCCCCGCCGATACAGCGATCTCAATCGCATCGTGGCCGGAGTCAGCCAGAAGATGCTCACCCAGACCCTGCGCGGCATGGAACGCGACGGACTGGTGAGCCGCACCGTCACCCCGTCGGTCCCGGTGCGGGTCGACTATCGGCTCACCGCACTCGGGCAGAGTTTGCTGCCGGTCATGCGGGCGATCAAGAACTGGGCCGAGACGCATATCGAGGATGTGCTCGCGGCCCGCGAAAGCTACGACGCCGCGGGCTGATCGATCACCGAGCGGACCAGTTGCCGGACACCGCCGAGGAGGCGGTCAAGCTGACCCGAACGGACCAGGTAAGGCACCAGTTCACCGCCCAGCGGCGCGAGCAGCAGGCCGCCGACCACCTCGGCGTCGAGATCGGGGCGGATCTCGCGTAGCAGGGTGCTGATGTGGCCGGCCCAGAAGGCGTGGAATTCATCGCGGCGTGGGTGGGGCGGGAGCGCCTGGTAGGCGACGTTCAATTCGAGGTCGTCGGCGATCAGCCGGGTCATGGCGTCGAAGTAGGCGAGCAGGCGGTCTCCCGCGGGCGCGCCCGGGCCCAGCGGTGGCGGACCACTGGTCACCGCCTCCATCAAACCGACCGCCCCCTCCGCGACCAGCTCGTACAGCAAGCCCGCCCGGTTGCCGAACCGGTGGAACAGCGTGCCCTTGGCCACCCCCGCCGCGGCGGCGATGCGGTCCATGGTCGCCGCGTCCGCACCTTCCTCGGCTAACAGCCGGCGGGTCGCCGCCAGGATTGCCTGCCGGTTGCGAGCCGCGTCGGCGCGTTCCTTGGGCGGATTCATATCACCACTTCCATTGACAACTTGACCGCCGGTCAATATCTTCGCAGACACAACTTGACCGTCAGTCAACTTATGAGGTTCTCAATGCAAGCAATCCTATTGACCGGTACCGGCGGGCCCAACGTCCTGGTGGCCGGAGAGGTTCCCGCACCACGCCCACAGGCCGGGGAGATCCTGGTGCGGGCCGAGGCGATTCCCGTGCTGTTCCCCGAGACCATGATGCGGTCGGGGGCGTTCCCGCTGCCGGTGCAGTTCCCCCTCGTGTTCGGCACCCAGGCCGCCGGCGTCGTCACCGAAGTCGGGGCGGGCGTGGACGCCTCACTCGTCGGGCAGCGAGTCATGGTGAGCAGCAACAGTTTCGGCACCTACGCCGAACAGGTCTGCGTCCCCGCCGAGGCCGCCACCCCGATTCCCGACGGACTGAGCACCGACGCCGCCGCGGCCGTCGCCATGAGCGGATCGGTCGCCATTCCCCTGCTCGAGACCGCGCGGCTCACCGGCACCGAGACCATCCTCGTCGAGGCGGCGGGCACCGGCGTCGGGGCCTACCTCACCCAGCTGGCCAAGGAGCACGGCGCGGCCCGCGTCATCGCCACCGCGGGCGGGCCCGAAAAAGCCGCGCGGGCACGCGAATTCGGTGCCGACCTCGTCGTCGACCACCACACGCCCGGATGGACCCGGCAGCTCGCCGACCTACTCGGCGGCGCGACGCTGGACGTGGTCTTCGACTCCGTCGGCGGCGAATCCGCGCTCGAACTCCTGGACCTGATGACCCCGCTGCGCGGGCGCATGCTCAGCTACGGCTTCCTGTCCGGCGCGCCCGCGCAGGTCGGCGCCATGGATCTGATCATGCGCGGCCTGACGCTCACCGGCTGCTCCGGTCCGGCCTGGCTGGCCGGGGTGGCGGCGGCCCGCGAACCCGCGCTGCGGCGGGCGGCGACGGGTTCGCTGACGCCGCTGGTGGATCGGGTGCTGCCGCTCGACCAGGCCGCGCACGCCCACCGGCTGCTGGAGGATCGCGCCGCCCAGGGCACGATCATCCTGCGCGCCGGCTGAGCGGAGCTCAGAGGTCCTTCAGGCAGAAGGTCGTCGGCTGCTCGGTCAGTGTGATGACCTTGTCGGCTTCCTCGCCGCACAGGTTCTCGTCCGACTGGCCGTCGATCCGGGTCAGCACCTGGAAACTCGCGTTGCTGGTGCCGCATTCGGCGTACTGATAGCCGGTCATCATGCTCTCGTGATAGCAGGCGCCCGGCTGGAAATTCGGCGCCAGACACAGGTAGGCCATCGAGGCGCCGTTGAGCGTCTCCTCGTAGGAGGTGTAATCGGCGGCGCACTCGGCCTTGGCGCTGGAATGCTTGGCCACCTTGTACACCGCCTTCGGGGAGGCGCAGTCCACCGGCTCGGTCTTGGAATTGATCATCGACCCCTCGATAACGTTGATGCAATCACCGACCTTGGAGCGTCCGGTCTCGGACTTCCCCGCGTCCTTGATGCTGTCCGCACCCTTCTGCACGACCGAGCAACCCGCCAGCGCCAGTGCGAAAACCGCCACGGCCACCGGAATCAGCCGCCACCAGCGCCGCGTTCCCGCCGAACTCACCTGCATCGTTGCCACGAACCTCTCTCACCGGTCATCATTCGAACCTCGACAACCAAACCCGGACCGCGATCGGCGAGCATCCGTGGAACCACGGGATCGGCCCGGCATCGGCACCGACCCGGCATCGGGCTAGGCTCCGCTCGGGGCCGTTCGCTCGGAAAGGAGTGCGTGATCGAGCCATTCGTCGGCCGCGTTCACGAACTCTCGACGCTGGACGCGACCTACTGCACGCCCGGCCGGCACCGCGTGTTCCTGGTCGAAGGCCCGGCGGGTATCGGAAAGTCCAGACTCCTGGCCGAATCCGTGCGGCATGCCCGCGCGGCGGGGCTGCGCGCGATCACGGTCGCGGCCACCGAGTACGAGCGGTCCACGCCCCGCCAGGTGCTGCTGGATCTCGCCGACCAACTCGACCACGACGCCGACGGTCACGACCCCGGCAACGGCGATGCCCGGGTGGTCGATCCCGGCGGCCACACACCGGATCACGGGATCGCGACGGCCGATACCAGGGAGTCGGCGCGGTGGCTGCGGCACCGGCTCGCAGGCACTCCCACGGTCCTGATCATCGATGACGCGCATTGGGCAGACCCGGCGTCACTGCGGGTGCTGGCCGTGCTGATCCAGCAGTCGCCGATGCCCGCGACCGTGGTCCTCGCCTATCGGACCGGACAGTTTCCCGCCGAACTCGGTGCCGCCCTGCGGACCCCGCGCGCCGACGTGACCCACCTGAGCGTGCCGCCGCTGTCCACGGACGAGGCGACCGCGCTGCTCCCGGACCTGACGCCGGCGCAGCGGGCCCGGCTCGTCGCCGCGGCCCACGGCAATCCGCTGTACCTGCAGGTCCTGGCCGAACTCACGCCCGCGGAACTGGATCAGGCGCTGCGCGACGATCGCGTCGACACCGGGTTCGGGCACGCGGCACTGGACCGCACCCTGCGCGCCGAACTCGCGCATCTCCCGCCCCGCGAACAGCTCGTCGCCCAGGCGGCCGCGGTGTGCGGCGCGACCGCCGACACCGAACTGCTCAGCGCCACCGCCGAAGTCACGCACACCGACCTCGACGCCGCGGTCGACGACCTCGCCCGGCGCGGCTGGCTCACCGTCACCGGCGGCACCGTGGCCTTCCGCCACCCCCTCATGCGCACCGCGGCCTACCGCCTCGCCGGCCCCGCCTGGCGTGCCGCCGCCCACGGCCGCGCCGCCCGCTTCCTGCGCACCGTCGACGCCCCGGTCCTGGTCCGCGCCCGCCACCTCGAGCACGCCTTCGGCGGCCGCGACGACCTCGCCGCGGCCGAACTGATCCGCGCCGCCGAACAAGCCCTCGCCACCGCCCCCGCCACCAGCGCCCGCTGGATCGAAGCCGCCCTCCGCCTCACCCCGAACTGTGCCCCCGACCCCAGCTCACCTGGTGCCACCGCTGCCCTCGACGTCGACGCGGACGCGACACGACTGCTGCTCGGGCGGGCGCTGCTGTTGTCCGGGTCCGCCGAGCGGGCACGGGACGTGCTGGAACCGCTGCTGCCGGCGACGGACGTCCCCGCGGTGCCGACGAGCAACGAGGCGGTGTTGCTGTACGCGCGATGCGAGCGGATTCTCGGCCGGATCGACAGTGCGCGACAGCTGCTGGCGTCGGCGGTCGAACGGCTGAATCCGGGCGAGAGTGGTTCGGTGCAGCTGGAACTGGCGATTCTGGAGTCCCAGGACAACCGCGATCGGGAGGCGGAAGTGCGGATCCAGGCGCTGTTCGCGTCAGGGGCCGTGCGGGATCCGGCGATTCGAGCGGCGGGACGCACCCTGCGCAGCATGGGACAACTCAACGGCCTGGACCTGAGCGCGGCGCGGGCCGAGTATCGCATCGCCGAACGAGAATTCGCGCAGCTCAATGACACTCGGCTGCTCGACGGCGTGCACGCGGTAGCGGCGCTCGGCTGGATGGCGTACTTCCTCGACGATCAGCGCACCGGCCTCACGCACATCGAACGCGCTATCACCGTCAGCCACCGGCACGGTCGCAGCTTCGTCCTGCCGGAGCTGCACACCGTCCACGCCTACTCCCTCGCCAAGCTCGGCCGCTACGACGACGCGCTCGCCGCTGCCGAGGACGCCCTGGAAACCGCACGGCTGTACGGATATCCGGGCATCGCGCCACTGGCCGGCGCGGCCAAACTCCGCATCCTCCAGGACACCGCGCCCGCCACGGAGGTGCTGCGCTGGTGGCGCACCCTCGACGCCCTCCCCCGGCCCGCCATGCGGTGGTGGTGCGCCACCGTCGACGCGGCCCTCGCCGAAATCGCCGCGCGGCTACCGCATCCGGCCCGGCCCCAGGCCACCGAAGCCATGGCATCCGACCTGCCTACCGCCACAACATCTGTCGCACTCCCACGGGTTGCGACCGCACCGTTGTCGATGGGCCCCGCCGAGCCCGTCGCCGATACTTCCGTGACGCCGGAACCCGTGGACACGGTGTCGCGGGAACATCCGATGCGGGCCGCGGAGCTCGCCGTCGGCGCACTGGCCTGCCTCGCCCACGGCGACCTCGAGGCGGCGGGGGCGCTGGTGGAGCGGGCCCATGAAGTGGCCGAACGGCTCGACCTGCCCGGACAGCGGGCCTCGGCCGCGCGGGCGCGCGCTGGATATCTCTGTGCCCGAGGCGATCTCGAGGCCGCCGCTCAGGCGGCCACGGCGGCGATCGCGCACTACGGTCAGGCCGGGATGCCCGTCTTTCGCGCCCAGGCCATGTTGGTGGCCGCCGAAATCGACGGGAAGCGGGGCGATTTCGCCACCGCGACCGTACGAATCGCCGCCGCCCGAGAGGAATTCGCGGCTGCCGGCGCACACGAGCTGCTCACCGCCGCCACCACCGCACAACGCAAGCTGGCGGGTCATCGCAGTGTGAGTGGCGCAACCATATTGAGCGAACGTGAACGCGAGGTCGCCGAGCTGGCGGCGCGGGGACTCACCAACAAGGACATCGCCGAGAAGCTCTTCTTGAGCCCGCGCACCGTGGAGGACCACCTGGGTCGCATCCTGCGCAAACTGGGACTCACCGGTCGCGGCGGGATCGCGCACAAGCTCACGGAATTGGACCGGCCGGACTGAAGGCAGGTCCGTGACACGGCGAGCCGAGCTCAGCCGGTGATCTCCCACTCGTAGACGGTCAGCTCGGATGCGCCCGTCGTGTGAATCGGGTCGGTGAGAATCAATTCCTGTGCGGCGGCCAGATTCTCCGCGGTGATCACGTACGCGCCGCCGCTGCCGTCGGTGAACTTGCCGGTTTCCACCAGCTGTCCGCGCTCGCGGACCGCCGCCAGCCAGTCCTTGTGCGGGACGACGACGGAATCGTCGAAGCGCGGGGTGCGCATGGCCATGACCAGATATTTGCGCACCCTGCGCTTCTCCTTCGAACTACTTGTCGTCGTCGGCGACGGTCGAGCGGGTGGCCGCGGCGGCGGCCCGCACCTGCGGAGCCACCTGGACCACCTGGCCGAGCACGCCGTTGATGAACGACGGGGAATCGTCGGTGGACAGCTCCTTGGCCAGCTCCACCGCCTCGTCCACCGCCACCACGGGCGGAACGTCGTTGGCGTGGAACAACTCCCACACCGCGACCCGCAGGATGGCGCGGTCCACGGCGGGCAGCCGCGGCAACGTCCAGTCCTGGGACAGGTACGACTCGATGGTGCCGTCCACCCGGTCCAGATCGTCGGCTACGCCTTCGACCAGGACTCGGGTGTAGGGGTTGATCGGCGCGATGGACTCCTCACGCACCGACAGGGAGACCCGCTCGGAGAGCAGATCCGCCGGGTCGATGTCGCGGGCCTCCGCCTCGAACAGCAGATCCACCGCACGCCGACGCGCCTTGTGCCGTGCGCCGAGCTTCTTGAAAGACTTCTTGTCCGATTGATCGGCCACGGAAGACATTATCCGTCGCGTCAGTTGTTGACGCGGCTGATGTAGCTGCCGTCGCGGGTGTCGATGCGCAGCTTGTCGCCCTGGTTGATGAACAGCGGCACCTGCACCTCGGCGCCGGTCTCCACGGTGGCGGGCTTGGTGCCGGCCGAGGAGCGGTCGCCCTGCAGGCCGGGCTCGGTGTGGGTGACGATGACGTCGATCGCGACGGGGAGCTCGACGAACAGCGCCTCACCCTCGTGCATGGCGATCTGGACGGCCATGTTCTCCAGCAGGAAGCCCGCGTTGCGGCCCAGCAGCGCCTCGCCCAGGTGGATCTGGTCGTAGGTGTCGCCGTCCATGAAGATGTAGTCCTCACCATCGTGGTAGAGGTACGTCATGTCGCGACGGTCGACGGTCGCGGTCTCCACCTTGACGCCGGCGTTGAAGGTCTTGTCGACGACCTTGCCCGAGACCACGTTCTTCAGCTTGGTGCGCACGAAGGCGGGACCCTTACCCGGCTTCACATGCTGGAACTCGACGATCTGCTGCAGCTGATTGTCGATCTTCAGCACGAGGCCGTTCTTGAAGTCGCTGGTGTCCGCCACTGTCCTCGGATCTCCTACTAGTCGTTGCAACCGCGCGTCAGTCGACGACGGTCAGGTCTTTGCTGGTGCGGGTGAGCAGCTCCGGGCCCCCCTGGCGAACCACGAGCGTGTCCTCGATCCGGACGCCACCGCGGCCGGGGAAGTACACACCTGGCTCGACGGTCACCGCCACGCCATCCAGCAGTGTACCCGTGCCGGTTTTGGCGATTCCGGGCGCTTCGTGAATCTGCAGGCCGACGCCATGGCCCAGACCGTGCACGAACAGGTCGCCGTGACCGGCCGACTCGATCACCCGGCGCGAGGCGGCGTCGACGGCTTGGGTGGAGACGCCGGGGACCAAGGCCTCCCGACCCGCTTTCTGGGCGGCGCTGACCAGGTCGTACACCTCGCGCTGCCAGTCCGTCGGCTCGCCCAGGACGAAGGTGCGGGTCATGTCGGAGTGGTAGCCGCGCGACACCGCGCCGAAGTCGAGCTTCACGAAATCACCGGCGGCCAGCACCGCGTCGGTCGGACGGTGATGCGGGACAGCCGAATTCGCGCCCGCCGCCACGATGGTCTCGAAGGACACCGCCTCCGCGCCGTGCTCGAACATGAGCCATTCCAGATCGCGGGCCACCTGCCGCTCGGTGCGCCCCGGACGCAGACCACCACGTTCGAGCAGGGCGGCCAGGGCCGCGTCGGCGGCGTCGCACGCCGCGCGCAGGCAGTCCACCTCGTAGTCGTCCTTGACCATGCGCAGCTGCTCGACCAGGCCCGACACCGGGACCAGGTCCAGGCCGGTGCCCAGGGCCGCCAGGCCGCGATGCTGTTCGACGGTGACCACGTGGCTCTCGAAACCGACCCGTCCGGTCTGCCACTCCCCCGCGATCTCCATCACCCGGCGCGCGCACGACCGGTTGATCTCGGCGCGCAGATCCGGCACCTGCACGCCGACCTGGGTGAGGTAGCGGCCGTCGGTGCTGATGATGGTGCGGTCCTCGCTGGAATCCCAGGCGTAGACCAGCAGCGCGGCGTTCGACCCGGTGAAACCGGTCAGGTACCGGATATTGATCAGGTCCGTGACCAGCAGCGCGTCGACACGGTTCTCCACCAGCAGATTCCGCAGGTTGGCCCGGCGCAGCGCGTAGTCGGGTCGCCGGGCCGGATCGTGATCAGCAGACATGCGTCAAAGCTACCGCCGACACGCCGCGACACGGGCCCGCAACACGTGAATGGGGTGGTGAGGGAAACCCCGGTATTCACAACCCAAGCAGTTATCCACATTTCGCGACGGCACGGCCCACGCTGGGCGCGGACGCGAGAACCTCGAAGCATGAATTCGACGGCGATGCTGGTGCTCACGGTGTGGTGCGCGGCCCTGAGCGCCTTCGATGTGCGGGAGCGCCGGCTGCCCGACGCCCTCACCCTGCCCGGGGCGGCGGTGATCTTCGGCTACGGATTCGCCGTGGGCACACCCGCATTGGCGGTGCTGGGCGGGCTGATGCTCGCACTCCCCTACCTGGTCGTGCACCTGTGCTGCCCGGCCGCACTCGGCGCGGGGGACGTGAAGCTCGCGCTGGGCCTGGGCGCGGCGACCGCCCTGGGCGGCGCCCAGACCTGGTCGTGGGCCGCGCTCGCGGCCCCGATGCTGACCGCCTGTGTCGCGGTGGGCACGCTCGTGACGCCCACCCTTGGTACCCGCCTCCCACTCACCCCGGCCCCAGCGTGCCGGCCGGGCGGCAGGAGGCTGTGGTCCCCCGCCGCCGTCGCGAGATCGTTGCGCAGGCGAGCCGGGCAGGGCATCGCAAGGCCGGTGAATCGCGCGATGCTCCGGTGGCGGCGCGAACCACCGCACGCGGTGCCGTCGGCGGCTGTCGGGCGCGGCGGCGGCGCGGCGGGCGAGGTCGCGACACTCGCACACGGGCCCGCCATGTGCGCGGCGAGCGTGGTGGCGTTGCTGGCCGGGCGCTGACATCGGGCTTCGCGCGGGCCGTGTGTCCGGGCACCTCGGTATTCATGAAAGGATGTCACTCGTGTTGCGCTGGATAACTGCCGGAGAATCCCATGGTCCTGCTCTCGTCACCATCCTCGAGGGGATGGTGGCCGGTGTCGAGGTGACCTCCGCCGAGATCGGCGCGCAGCTGGCCCGGCGTCGACTCGGGTACGGGCGTGGCGCGCGGATGAAGTTCGAGGCCGACGTGGTGACCATGGTCGGCGGCGTGCGGCACGGCCGCACCATGGGCGGACCGGTCGCCATCGAGGTGGCGAACTCGGAGTGGCCCAAGTGGACCCAGGTCATGGCCTCGGACCCCGTCGATCAGGCCGAGCTGGCCGAGCTGGCGCGCAATGCGCCGCTGACCCGTCCGCGGCCCGGCCACGCCGACTATTCGGGCATGCTCAAGTACGGCTTCGACGACGCCCGCAATGTGCTGGAGCGCGCCAGCGCCCGGGAGACCGCGGCTCGCGTCGCGGCCGGCACGGTCGCCAAGAACTTCCTGCGTCAGGCGCTCGGGGTCGAGGTCATCTCGCACGTGGTGTCGATCGGCGCGGCCGCCAACACCACCGGTGTGGTGCCGACCGCCGCGGATCTGGACGCCATCGACGAGTCGCCGGTGCGCGCGTTCGACAAGGACGCCGAGGCGGCCATGATCGCCGAGATCGAGGCGGCCAAGAAGGACGGCGACACCCTCGGCGGTGTGGTCGAGGTCGTCATCGAGGGCCTGCCGGTCGGCCTGGGCTCGTTCACCTCCGGTGAGGCGCGCCTCGACTCGCGGCTGGCGGCCGCGCTCATGGGCATTCAGGCCATCAAGGGCGTCGAGGTCGGCGACGGTTTCGAGACCGCGCGCCGGCGCGGCAGCCAGGCCCACGACGAGATGCGCCCGGGACCCGACGGCGTGCTGCGCTCCACCAACCGGGCCGGCGGCCTCGAGGGCGGCATGACCAATGGCGAGGCGCTGCGGGTGCGCGCGGCCATGAAGCCGATCTCGACGGTGCCGCGCGCGCTGTCGACGGTGGACATGACCTCCGGCGAGGAGGCGGTGGCCATTCACCAGCGCTCCGACGTGTGCGCGGTCCCCGCGGCCGGTGTGGTCGCCGAGGCCATGGTGGCGCTGGTGGTGGCGCAGGCGGTGCTGGAGAAGTTCGGCGGCGACTCGCTGCCCGAGACCATCGACAACATCCACGCCTACCTGAAGCGGATCAACGCCCGCCCGCACATTCCGGGCAACGCCGGGCAGTGACCACCGAGGACAGTGCGGCGCCGGGCGAAACCGACCGGCCCGCACCGAATGTCGTCTTGGTCGGCCCGCCGGGCGCGGGCAAATCGACCATCGGGCGCAAGCTGGCCCGTGAGCTCGGCGTGGAGCTGTACGACACCGACGCCGGAATCGAGGAGCGCACCGGGCGCACGATTCCGGAGATCTTCGCCACCGACGGCGAGCCGGAGTTCCGGCGCATCGAGGAAGAGGTCGTCCGCGACGCCGTCCTCGCCGGACACGGCGTGGTGTCGCTGGGCGGCGGCTCGGTGCTCTCGGCGGCGACCCGCGAACTGCTGCGCGACCGCACGGTCATCTACCTGGAGATCAGTGTCGGCGAGGGCCTGCGCCGCACGGGCGCGAGCACCAATCGCCCGCTGCTCAACGGCGACGATCCGGCGAAGAAGTACCGCGAACTCATGAAGACCCGCCGGCCCCTCTACCGCGAGGTGGCGACCGTGCGGGTCCGCACCGACGGCCGCAGCCCCGGCCGGGTCGTCCGCATGATCCTGGCCAAACTCGGCATCGAGCCGGTCGAGCGCCCCGAGGATCCGGCCACCGACACCACGCCCGCCGAGTCGGCGGCGTCCTCCCGCTCCCGCGCGCGCCGCAAACGCCGCCGCGGCGGCAAGGGCCGCGGTGAGAACGCCGTGACGGGACCCGAAACGACCACCGCCACGGCCGATTCCAGCGCTCCCGAGCGCAATGGCCGCGGTCCCGGCGGCCGGTCCGAGGACCCCGCCGACGGATCCGAATCCACGAAACGTGGTCGCCGCAACCGCCGTTCGCGCCGCCGGGGCGGCCGGGCCGCCGAATCCGGTACGCCCGCCGCGGTTTCCACGGCTGCACCGGCCACCGAACCCGGGTCCGCTGTCTCGGAGCGACCGGTCGGCGGACGGCGGCGCCGCGCCGCACGCGCGGCCGGTGCGCCCTCGAACTCCACCGCCGGTGCCCAGAGTTCATCCCAGGCAGCATCGTCGTCGGCGTCCGAGACCACCGCCGCCGCGCGCCCGGACACTCCCGCCGCGCAACCAGGTTCGGACCGGGCCTCCGGCACCGTGGCGGCACCCGGTAGCGGCCGGTCCCGCCGCGCCCGCGCCAGACGGGCACGCGCGCGGGCGCGCGCCGAGCACAGCGCAGATCAATCCGCACAAGCAGAATCGGAGCAGCAAGCATGAGCGAGCCGACTCGCATCGAGGTTCGTACCGCGGACCCGTACCCGGTGATCATCGGGCGGGGCCTGCTCGGGGATCTGGTCGAGGAGGTGACCGGGCGGTCCGCGGTGCGGACCGTCGCGATCTTCTATCAGCCGCCGCTGGCCGAGACCGCCGAGGTGGTGCGCAAGGCCCTCGTGGACAAGGGGATCGACGCGCACCGGGTAGAGATCCCGGACGCCGAGGCCGGTAAGGATCTGCAGGTCGCCGGGTTCTGCTGGGAGGTGCTCGGGCGGATCGGGCTGACCCGCAAGGACCTGATCGTGAGCCTCGGCGGCGGCGCGGCCACCGACCTGGCCGGGTTCGTGGCCGCCACCTGGATGCGCGGCGTCGACATCGTGCACGTCCCGACCACGCTGCTGGCCATGGTGGACGCCGCGGTCGGCGGCAAGACCGGCATCAACACCGAGGCGGGCAAGAACCTGGTCGGCTGCTTCCACGAACCCGCCGCGGTCATGGTGGACCTGGCGACGCTGGAGACGGTGCCGCGCAACGAGATCGTGGCGGGCATGGCCGAGATCATCAAGGCCGGTTTCATCGCCGACCCGGTGATCCTGGAACTGGTCGAACGCGACCCGCAGGCCGCCCTGGACCCGACCGGCGACGTGCTGCCCGAGCTGGTGCGCCGCGCCATCCAGGTCAAGGCCACCGTGGTGGCCGCCGACCTGAAGGAATCGGATCTGCGCGAGATCCTCAACTACGGCCACACCCTGGGCCACGCCATCGAGCGCCGCGAGCGCTACCGGTGGCGGCACGGCGCGGCGGTCTCGGTCGGCCTGGTCTTCGCCGCCGAGCTGGGCCGTCTGGCCGGACGCCTCGACGACGAGACCGCCGACCGGCACAAGGCGATCCTGGAGAGCATCGGCCTGCCCACCACCTACGACGCCGACGCGCTGTCGCAGCTGATGGACGCCATGCAGACCGACAAGAAGACCCGCTCGGGCGTGCTGCGCTTCGTGGTGCTCGACGGCCTGGCCAAGCCGGGCCGGCTGGAGGGCCCGGACCCGAGCCTGCTGGCCGCGGCCTACTCGGCCATCGCCCGCGAGGACGGCCCGACCGGCGGAGCCATCCTGCTGTAGGACACGGCGGTAGTCACGACAACGCCCGTCGCCGGGAATCGGCGGCGGGCATCGTCGTCTCCGGGGCGGTCAGCCGCCCTGCAACCGGATCTCCGAGTCCAGTAGCGCCGCGTACTCGACCAGCGCCAGTTCCTGCGGATCCGAGCCCAGCCGAGCCAGCACCTGGGACCGATCGATCAGCCTCAGGCCCGGTGCGTCGGCGCCTGTGGCTACCTGCGTGCGGCCTTCGGCCAGCACCAGACATGCATCGGGGTCGTCTGCGGCCAACAGTCTCCGCAGATCAAGAGCGGTGACAGTATCCATAGCCTCATTCTGCCCCCACGATGCCATCGCGGATCCGGCAACTCTCCGGCCTCGCGGCGCCGGGGTGAACCGTGCCGAGACTGTCCATACGAAAAACCCCGCGCCACACGGGATGTGGCGCGGGGTCGAGTTCAGCGGGAGCGTCAGGCGTTGACCGGCTCCTGGGTCTGCGCGGCAGGGGCCGACTTCTTGCCCTCGCGGCCGACCAGCCAGCGGCCCAGCACCACGCCGAGCATGCTCGGGATGAAGATCAGCAGCACGATGAACGCGGCGGCCGAGGTGACGTTGAAGACCAGGCCCTGGTCGCCGAGATCGAAGCCCGGGACGAAGTCGAGGATCCAGGCCACCAGCTGGGAGCCCACACCCGCGGCCAGCGCCGCCTTCAGCCAGCGCATGGTGAGATCGGCCCCGTGCTCGGGATCCGGGTTGGCGCGCCGGTCGGCGCGGCCGTCGAGCAGGCCCCACATCACCACGGCGCCGACCAGGACGATCAGAGCCAGGATGCGCATCCACACACCCGCGGTCGGCCAGTAACGCATGCCCACCCCGAGCAGCGTCTCCAGCACAACGGTCAGCGCCCCCAAGCCCACGGCGCGCAACACCCACGCATTCATGTGATCACCTTAACCCGCGCGGCCGTCCGGCCGAACCGAATGAACTGAAACTTGTTACAGAACCATAGCCGACCGGGCCGTCAGCACCCATCCGGGTCCGACACACCGCGGCCGTCGAGCCGAGCCCGCGGGATCATTCCCGCAGCGCCGCCGCCATCTCCGCACGCGGAGCGGGCTTGCCGGTGAACTGCTCGACCTGGCCGTAAGCCTGGTTCAGCAGCATCTCGAGGCCGCTCACCACGGTGTGGCCCGCCCGTTCCACCGCCGCGGCGAGCGGGGTGGGCCACGGGTTGTAGATGGCGTCGAGCACCACCGGCGCCGCGGCCACCGAATCCGCCACAGCCGCCGCCGCTTCCGCGGGCACGGTGCTGACGACGGCGTCGACGTCGGAGCAGACGAACAGCAGTCCCTCGGGATCGAAGCCGAGGATCTCGGCCGACATGCCCAATTGCTCGGCCAGTTCCAGGGTTTCGGCGGCGCGGCCGCGGTCGCGGGCCACGATGGTCACCGTGTGCGCGCCCAGATCGGCCAGAGCGAGCAGCGCGGGCCGGGCGGTGCCGCCCGCGCCGAGCACCAGGGCACGCGAGATCTCCCGCACGCCCGCGCCTTCCAGCGCACCGCGCACGCCGTCCACGTCGGTGCAGTCGGCGCGCCAGCCGGAGTCGGTGCGCACCAGCGTGTTCGCCGATCCGACCAGTTCCGCGCGCTCGGTGCGCTCGTCGGCGTACCCGAGCGCGGCGACCTTGCCAGGCATGGTCACCGACAGGCCCACCCATTCGGGGCCGAGTCCGTCGACCAGCCCGGGCAACTGCTCGCCGGTGCACTCGATGCGCTCGTAGCTCCAGTCCAGGCCCAGCGCCCGGTAGGCGGCCAGATGCAGTTGCGGCGAACGGGAGTGGGCGATCGGGCTGCCGAGCACGGCGGCCCTGCGCTTACCGTCCACTGTCGAGAATTCCACTCTGCCTGGCCTTTTCGATATTGCGCAGGTGCTCGTTGTAGTTCTCGGTGAACAACGTGGTGCCCTGCTTGTCGATGGTGACGAAGTACAGCCACGGGCCGGGCGCGGGATTCTCCATGGCGCGCATGGCCTCCAGCGACGGCGCCGAGATCGGCGTCGCGGGCAGTCCGGGCATGGCGTAGGTGTTCCACGGGGTCTTGTGCGCGCGGTCGGAGTCGGTGGTGGCGACCTCGGTCTTGTCGAGCGCGTAGTTGACGGTGGAGTCGAACTGCAGCGGCTGCTGCACGGCGAGCCGGTTCACGATGACCCGCGCCACCTTCGACATGTCCTGGGGCAGCGCCTCACGCTCCACCAGCGACGCCGCGATGAGCGTGTCGTAGGCGCTCAGGCCGTTCGCCGCACCGGACTGCATGAGCCCGGACGCCTCGTAGCTGCGCGCGCTCGCGGAAACCAGCTGCTTGAGGATGTCCTGCGCGCCCGCGGTGGGATCGAAATCCAGGGTGCCGCCGGCGATCAGGCCCTCGAGCTGGCGGGAGCGGTCCGGCACGGTCTTGACGCGTTCCAGCGCCCACGTCGGAACCCCCAGCGCCATCGGATCACCCGTGGACCCGGCCTGGTCGAGCTGCTCGTACGTGACGCACTTGGCGGCGCTACCGGTGCCGACGCAGCTGGCCTCGGCGATCTTGCGGTAGATGCCGTCCTTGCGGGCGCCGGTGTTGACGTCGCTGGAGTCGTGCAGCTGGCGGCCCTCGGAGATGACCACATTGCCGACCCGGGCGTCCTTGCTGAACAGCGCGGTCACCGCTTCGGCGCCCTTGCTGTGGCTGGGGATGGCGTAGTAGCCGGGCTGGATGGAGTTCATGTTGGTATTGCGCACGGCCGCTTCGTAGAACGCGCCGCTGCTGGCCACCACACCCTTGTCGGCCATGGTGTCCGCGATCTGGGTGGCGGTGTCGCCGGGCTTGATCTGGATGATCGCCAGCGGGCCCTGCGGTCCGGAGAAGTCCTCGGGACCGCTCAGCTTGCCCAGGAACTTCCAGCCCGCGAAGCCGACCGCGCCGACGAACAGGACCGCGAACACGCCCGCGATGACGAACAGGTTGCGGCGACGGCGCTTACGCTCGGCGGCTTTCCGCGACGCCATCCGGGAACGCTTGGGCCGCTGGCCCCGGCCACCGCCCGCTTTCGCACCCGCACGGCCGGGCCGCTCGGTGCGGCCGCCGCGCTCTGCCCGGCCGCGCTCGGTGCGCTGGGGGGCGCTGCGGCGCGGGGGTTCCGGGTCGAGCGGGGGGTTGTCGTCGAACTCCTCAGCCGCGTAGGGCTCGTTCTCGTAGAGCTCGTCCTCGTAGCGCGGGATGACGGTGGTGTCGTCCTCGTAATCGTCCGCCTCGGACCAGTCCAGATCGTCGCGGCGATAACGTCGTTCGGCGTTCTGCCGGTAGCGTTCCTCGGCCCGCGTCCAGCGGTCGGTCATGCGTCCTCACCACGCGGCTTCAATAGGGCACTCCGTTCGTCCAACCATCCTTGCAGGATCGACACGGCGGCGGCCTGATCGATGACATGCCGCTGCCCGCGTGCGCGAACTCCACTGTCTCGCAACGCACGTGCAGCAGACACCGTAGTCAACCGTTCGTCGGAAAGTCGCACCGGCACGGGTGCGATGAGGTTCCGCAAACGCCCCGCGAAGGTGGCCGCCAGCTTAGCCGACGCGCCGCTTTCTCCGCGTAAGGTGCGCGGCAAGCCGACGATCACCTCGACCGCCTCGTACTCCCGCACAATCTCGGCAATTCTGGACAGGTCGGGTGCGAGTGTTCCGGGCGCGACCTTCTTGGCCTTCGGCACGGTTTCGACCGGGGTGGCGAGCAGACCGTCGGGATCGCTGGAGGCGACACCGATCCGGACCGATCCCACGTCGATGCCGATGCGGCGGCCACGCCCCGGATCGGCCTCGACGCTGGGCCGCTCGGACGCGAAGCCGCGCCCGTCCGCGGACACCCCGGACGCCTCGGTGGGCGTCCGGGCAAATCCGGAGGAATCTCCCGAATCAGGCCGCGATGTGGCCGGCTCCGGCCGTGATGTCCCCGGCTCCGGCCGCGATGTGTCGGAGTCGTCCATCTAGCCGGCGAGCTCGGCGACCCGCGACCGCAGGGCGGCCAGACCCGCCTCGATGCCCGACGGATCGGAGCCGGCGCCCTGCGCCATCTCCGGCTTGCCGCCACCGCGGCCCGAGATCGCGGGACCGAAGGCGGACACCAGGTCCCCGGCCTTGATGCCGAGATCCTGGGCGGCCTTGGTGACCGCTGCCACGAACGGCACCTTGCCGTCGGCATTGCCGAGCAGCACCACGATGGCGGGCTCGGAACCGAAGCGGCCCTTGATGTCCTGGACCAGGGTGCGCAGATCGCCCGCGCCCACCCCGGCCGGGGCGGCGGCCGCGACCAGCAGCACCTTGCCGACCCGCTGCGCCTGCTCCACGAAGGTGCCGGCGCTGGACAGCACCGCGGCCATCTTGGTGCGCTCGAGCTCCTTCTCGGCGACCTTGAGCCGCTCGACCAGCTGCTCGACGCGGCCGGGCACCTCTTCCGAGGGCACCTTCAGCGAGGAGGCGAGACCGGCCAGCAGCGCGCGCTCCTTGGCCAGGTACTTGTACGAGTCCAGGCCCACGAAGGCCTCGACGCGGCGCACACCGGAACCGACCGACGACTCACCGAGCACGGTGATCGGGCCGATCTGCGAGGAGTGCGCCACGTGGGTGCCACCGCACAGCTCCATGGAGAACGGTCCGCCGATCTCCACCACGCGCACCTCGTCGCCGTAGTTCTCGCCGAACAGCGCCATGGCGCCCATCTTCTTGGCGGAGGTCAGGTCGGTCACGAAGGTGTTGACCGGGAAGTCGTCGCCGACCGCGCTGTTGGAGACCGCCTCGATGTCGGCCTTCTGCTGCTCGGTCAGCGCGCCCTGCCAGTTGAAGTCGAAACGCAGGTAGCCGGGCTTGTTGAGCGAACCGGCCTGAACGGCGTTGGGGCCCAGCACCTGTCGCAGCGCGGCGTGCACCATGTGGGTGCCGGAGTGGCCCTGGGTGGCGCCGTGCCGCCAGGTCGGGTCGACCTGCGCCAGCACGGTGTCGCCCTCGGTGAGCTGACCGGCCTCGATGGTGGACTTGTGCACCCACACCTTCTTGGCGATCTTCTGCACGTCGTTGACCGTCACCTTGAGCCCGTGCGAGGAGCTCAGCGAGCCGCGGTCGGCGATCTGGCCGCCGGACTCGGCGTAGAGCGGGCTGCGGTCCAGGATCACCTCGACGTCCTGCCCGGCCTCGGCGACCGGTACCCGGACGCCATCCTTGATCAGGGCGAGCACGGTGGCCTCGGTGGCCAGTTCGTCGAAGCCGGTGAACTCGGTCGCGCCGCGGTCCACGAACTCCTTGTAGACGGTGAGGTCGGCGTGCGCGTGCTTGCGCGAGAGCGCGTCCTCCTTGGCCCGCTTGCGCTGCTCGGCCATGAGCGAGCGGAAGCCCTCCTCGTCGACCTGCAGGCCGGCCTCGGCGGCCATCTCCAGGGTCAGGTCGATCGGGAAGCCGTAGGTGTCGTGCAGGGTGAACGCGTCGGTGCCGCTGATCTTCTTGCTGCCGTGGGCCTTCACCTCGTCGACGGTCTCGTCGAAGAGCTTGGTGCCGGTGCTCAGCGTCTTGAGGAACGCGGACTCCTCACCGACGGCGACGTTCTCGATGCGCTTGAAGTCGGTGAGCAGCTCGGGGTAGGACGGCGACATGAGGTCGGCGACGACCTTGATGAACTCGCCCATCACCGGCTTGTCGGCGCCCAGCAGGCGGGCCGAGCGCACGATGCGGCGCAGCAGGCGGCGCAGCACGTAGCCGCGGCCGTCGTTACCGGGGTTGACGCCGTCGCCGATCAGCATGGCGGCGGTGCGGGCGTGGTCGGCGATGACGCGGAAGCGGACGTCGTCGGCGTGCTCGACGCCGTAGGAGCGGCCGGTCAGCTCCTCGGCCTTGTCGATGATCGGGCGCAGCAGGTCGGTCTCGTAGACGTTGTCGACGCCCTGCAGCAGGAACGCGACGCGCTCGACGCCCATGCCGGTGTCGATGTTCTTCTTGGGCAGCGGGCCCAGGATCTCGAAGTCGTCCTTGCCGCGTCCCTCGCCACGCTCGTTCTGCATGAACACGAGGTTCCAGATCTCGAGGTAGCGGTCCTCGTCGGCCTCGGGGCCGCCCTCGACGCCGTACTCGGGGCCGCGGTCGAAGTAGATCTCCGAGCACGGGCCGCAGGGGCCGGGGATGCCCATGGACCAGTAGTTGTCGGCCATGCCGCGGCGCTGGATGCGCTCGTCCGGGACGCCCAGCTCACGCCAGATCTGCTCGGCCTCGTCGTCGTCGAGATAGACGGTGACCCACAGCTTTTCGGGGTCGAAACCGTAACCGCCGTCCTCGACCGGGCCGGTCAGCAGCGACCAGGCCAGTTCCATGGCGCCGCGCTTGAAGTAGGCGCCGAAGGAGAAGTTGCCCGCCATCTGGAAGAAGGTGTTGTGGCGGGTGGTGACGCCGACGTTCTCGATGTCGCCGGTGCGCACGCACTTCTGCACGCTGGTCGCGGTGTCGAAGGGCGGGGTCTGCTGACCGAGGAAGTACGGCACGAACTGGACCATGCCCGCGTTCACGAACAGCAGGTTGGGGTCGGCCAGGATCAGCGAGGCACTGGGTACCTCGGTGTGTCCGGCCTTTACGAAATGCTCCAGGAAGCGCCGTCGAATCTCGTGGGTCTGCACAGGTATCCAGCCTACCGTTCCCAGTCCAGGGAGTTTCCACCCACCACCGGGCGATAGCTACCATCGCCTGGGTGACTGTGATCCCTGACCCATCCCAGCGCTTCCCGCTCCCCCACGCGCACCGGACCGTCTTCCTGAAACCGCACGTCACCTCGCCGAACATCGAGGTCGGCGACTACAGCTACTTCGACGATCCGGTGGCGGCGACGGCCTTCGAGACCGACAACGTGCTGTACGCGTTCGGGCCCGAGAAGTTGATCATCGGCAAATACTGCGCCATCGCGAGCAACACCCGGTTCATCATGGCCGGGGCCAACCACCCCACCGCGGGCGTGTCGACGTTCCCGTTCACGATCTTCGGCGGCACCTGGGCCGAGGAGACCATGGACCTGATCACCTCGATCCCCTCCAAGGGCGACACGGTGGTCGGCAACGACGTGTGGTTCGGCTACAACAGCCTGATCATGCCCGGCGTGCGGATCGGCGACGGCGCGATCATCGCCACCGGCGCGGTCGTCACGGCGGACGTGCCGCCGTACACGATCGTCGGCGGCAATCCGGCGCAGGTGGTCAAGCAGCGCTTCAGCGACGCGGAGGTGTCCATGCTGGTGCGGGCGGCCTGGTGGAACTGGCCGCCCGAACTGATCACCGAACATGTGCGGGCCATCATGGGCGGGACCCCCGCCGATATCTATCGGATCGCCCTCCACAATGACCTGCTCATGGACTGACCTGCGGCGCAGCCGGTTTCGGGACGCGTCGCACGACCGTTTCTGGCAGTCACTGCAATTCGGCGCGAGGCGCACACTGGCCCTGGATGCTATCGGCCCCGGACGATGCGGCGGAGCTTGGTCACGCGCGGGCCGACTTCGCGTTCGTAGCCGTGGTCGGTCGGGTGGTAGTAGTCGGTGCCGACCAGTTCGTCCGGCGGATACTGCTGGCCGAGAACGCCATCCGGGTGATCGTGCGGGTACTTGTAGCCCTGGGCGTTGCCGAGCGCGGCCGCGCCCGCGTAGTGGCCGTCGCGCAGGTGCGGGGGCACCGCGCCCGCCTTGCCCGCGCGCACGTCGGCCATGGCCGCGCCGATGCCCTTGACCACCGACCCCGATTTCGGGGCGGTGGCGATGTGAATCGTGGCCTGGGTCAAGGCCAATTGTGCCTCGGGCATACCGACCAACTGGACCACCTGCGCGGCGGCGACCGCGGTCTGCAACGCGGTGGGGTCGGCCATGCCGACCTCCTCGCTGGCCTGGATCATCAAGCGGCGGGCGATGAATCGCGGATCCTCACCGGCGCTGATCATGCGGGCCAGGTAGTGCAGCGCGGCGTCCACGTCCGAACCGCGCAGCGATTTGATGAACGCGCTGATCACGTCGTAGTGCTGATCACCGGAGCGGTCGTAGCGCACCGCGGCCTTGTCGACGCTGGCCTCCACCAGTTCCACGCCGACGGTGCCGTCGAGGGAGGATTCGGCGGAGGCTTCGAGCGCGGTCAGCGACCGGCGCGCGTCGCCGCCGGCGATGCGCACGATGTGGTCGAGGGCCTCGTCGGTGACCGTGTACTCCCCCGCCAGCCCGCGCGGATCGGTGATGGCGCGGGTCAGCACCTGACGGATCTCGGCCTCGGTCAACGACTGCAGTTGCAGCACCAGCGACCGCGACAGCAGCGGCGACACCACGGAGAACGACGGATTCTCGGTGGTCGCCGCGACCAACAGCACGATCCGGTTCTCCACCGCCGCCAGCAGTGCGTCCTGCTGGGTTTTGGAGAACCGGTGCACCTCGTCGATGAACAGCACGGTCCGCTCGCCGGCGGTGAGCCGCCGCCGCGCCAGATCGATGACCGCGCGCACTTCCTTCACGCCCGCCGACAGCGCCGACAACGCCTCGAACCGGCGGCCGGTGGCCTGCGAGAGCAGCGAGGCGAGGGTGGTCTTGCCGGTGCCGGGCGGACCGTACAGCAGCACCGACGCCGCACCCGATCCCTCGATCAACCGGCGCAGCGGCGAGCCGGGACCGAGCAGATGCTGCTGGCCCACCACCTCGTCGAGGGTGCGCGGACGCATGCGCACGGCCAGCGGCGCGAACCGGTCGTCGCCACTGGGAATGCGCGCCGCGCTCGCCTCGAAGTCGTCGGCTACGGCCTGCGCACCCGGCGCGTCGAAGAGCCCATCACTCACGCCCACGACCCTACCGACCGGCTCCGACACGATCCCCGGCCACAGCACCATCGCGGACCGCGTCCGGCTAAACGGGCGCCGACCGGCAGCCTCCGGTCGCTCCGGACCTCGTGCTCGCGGCCACTGTCATCCAGCCGCGCCGAGCGTCGTGGCGTCCAGCGGCACCGGATGGGGCTCCCTGCTGCTCATGGGGAACGCCGGGTCTCTGCCACTCCCGCACGAACGCCCGCACCTGCGAGCCTGGTTGTGCACAGGGATGCGGGCCGGAATCTCGCCTCGGATTCCGGCCCGCACCCGCCGTGGAGATCGAGCCTCCCCTGCTGGTCGAGGACTATTCTTCCCAGTGCTCCTCGAGGGTGGCCGAGACGTGCTCGGCGAAGTCGCCCAGGGTGTCGTCGCCGGTGCAGCGGGCGTCCTCGGCGAGGGCGGCCCAGCGGTTGATCAGCGCGGCCGACCGCGGGATCGACAGCCCGTGCTCGCGGGCGGCGGCGATGCGGGTGTGGTCGGCGGGCAGGAACCAATAGGTGGACAGCCACACCCAGATGAGCCGGGCCTCGAGGATGCGTTCGGCGAGCACGGCGTCGTCGGCCAGCGCCGGCCAGACCGCCACCACTTCCGACCGCCACGCCTCCACCATCTGGTGGGCGCGTTCGCGGGAGAGCTCGAAATCGCACAGGCAGCCCGGGAACGAGACCAGCGCGTAGGCGATGTCGAGGGTGGCGTCGCGGAACCCGCCCCACTCGTAGTCGAGGAAGCGCGCGCCCTCGTCGTTGAGGATGACATTGTCGGGGCACAGGTCCGAGGGGCTGAAGGCGCGGTAGCGTCCGGCCGAGAACAGGCGGTTGCCGCGCACGATGCGTTCGGCGATCTCGCCGGGCACCTCGATGCCGAGTTCGCGCTGCAGCATGATCGGCACCTCGGCGACCGCGGACTCCGCCTGCTGGGCAATGCCGTCCACCCGGTGCACCACATCGACGCGGCGGAGCAGGGCGACGAAGTCGGCTTCGCGGCCGACGGTCGCGGCGTGCATGCGGCCCAGCGCCTGGGCGAACGCCATGAGCGCGTTGCGCTTGTTGGGCTCGACGCCGGACTGCAGGACCGCGGTGAGCGACAGGTTCTCGCCGAGGTCGCTGAGAATGAGCAGACGGCCGGGCAGACTGTAGCCCAGCAAGTAGGCGCCGGGGCGGTGGTCGCGACCGAGGGCGGTGGTGAATTGGTACGAGACCGCCTCGCGGAGGAATGCGGAATCGATGCTGGCGACGCCCGGCGCCATGCCGCCGGTACGTCGCTCCGACGCCGGACCTGCTACCTGCTTCACAATGAGTGTGCGAGGGAGCGAGAAGGCGTTCTCCGCAACGCGGACACGTAGGACCGTCGTCCTACCACTGCCGCTGAGTTCCATGGGGTCACTCAGCTTTACCGCAGCACCCATTCGCTTTGTGAGCAACTGTTGTGCCGCGGACACGACTTCGGCGGCGCGTTCGGCCAATAGTGCGGTCATCGGAACCCAAGGTACTCCCGCCAGGTCACTTTCAGCGAGCGGTTGCACAACCTTTCGCGCGTCGGACGGCGTGTCTTTGTGAAGGGTTTGCCCACGCGGCGCTGGTTGCTTGACACAACCAGCGGGGTCTAGTTGTCTCTTGGATCAACTGCTGTGCGCCACACCGTAAACCGGGAAATGTGAAAGGCTTGCGACCATGACCGGCACGCCGCCCTCAGCACCGTACGACCCCTCCGGCGACCGTCCCGTCGCCCGGGGCGGCGAACAGTACCCACCGCACTCCGGACACCACCAAAACCCCGATCCCGCACCGGTTTCCGGCGCCGCCGAGCCCGGCCCCGCGCCCGCCCGCCACCAGCTGCCCGGCCTCGCCGGGTACCCGCAGTTCGACGGACCCGGCGCGGCGCACTACGGCAGCGAGCCCGTGGAGCCCCCGCCGGCCCTGACCCCGCAGCCGGGCGCGCCCCAAGGGCCTCCCGGCGTCGGCGGCGGCGTGCCGCAGCAGTTGCCGCCGGGCGCGATGGCGCCCGGCAATCCGCCGCCCCCGGGCGGCTTCCCGCCGGGCTCGACACCACCGCCCGCCGCGGGCCCCGACACCGAGCCCGTCCCGCAGCAGGCCTACAGCCCGCCGCGCGAGCGCCTCGATGTGGGCGGCGCCCTCACCTACGGGTGGGATCGGTTCCGGCTCAATCCCGTTCCGTGGGTGGGCATGGTGATGATCGGCCTGATCGCCTGGCTGCTGGTCATCCTGCTGGTGAGAATCATTGACGTCCAGTCGCTGTCGGCGGTGGTGCTGCTGTTCGCGGTGGCGTCGCTGGTGGTGTGGCTGTTGCAGGCGGCCATGATCCGCGGCGCGCTCTACGAGACCGACGGCACCCCACCCGATTTCCCGGCCTTCTTCGGATTCGTGAACGCCGGCAATGTGCTCATCACCGCCCTCATCGTGTTCGCGGCGTGCTTCCTGGCCTCGATCCTGTGCCTGTTCCCGGCGGTGATCGTCGGGGTACTGTGCATGTTCGCACTGCATTTCGTGATCGATCAGGACCAGAATCCGATCGCCGCGATCCAGTCGAGTGCGCGGCTGGTGATCGCGAACGCCCTGCAGGTGTCCCTGCTGGCGCTGGCGGTGCTGCTGATGACGGTGGTCGGCACGCTGTTCTGCGGGCTGGGCCTGCTGATCGCCGGGCCGGTGACCGCGATCGCCACCACCTACGCCTACCGGACCCTCACCGGGCGGCTGGTCGTGTACTGACCGCCGCCCGACCGAGTCGGCAAACGATGACGCCGCGCTGCCCTGGCAGCGCGGCGTCGTCGTATATCCGTGTCGAGGCTACTTGCCCTCGTCCTTGACCGGGTTGCCGTTCGCGTCCAGCTTGGCGTTGAGGCCCGCTTCCTGACGCTGCTGCGGCGTGATCGGGGTCGGCGCGTCGGTCAGCGGGTCGACGCCGCCGCCCGACTTCGGGAACGCGATGACCTCACGGATCGAGTCCACCCCGGCCAGCAGCGCGGTGATGCGGTCCCAGCCGAAGGCGATGCCGCCCATGGGCGGGGCGCCGTAGGAGAAGGCGTCGAGCAGGAAGCCGAACTTCTCCTGCGCCTCTTCCTCGCCGATGCCCATCACCTGGAACACCCGCTCCTGCACGTCGCGGCGGTGGATACGGACCGAGCCGCCGCCGATCTCGTTGCCGTTGCAGACGATGTCGTAGGCGTAGGCCAGCGCCGACGCCGGATCGGTGTCGAAGGTGGCCATGTGCTCGGGCTTGGGCGAGGTGAACGCGTGGTGCACCGCGGTCCAGGCCGAATAGCCCAGGGCCACATCGCCGCTCGCGGTGGCGTCGGCGGTCGGCTCGAACATCGGGGCGTCCACGATCCAGACGAAGGCCCAGGCGTTCTCGTCGATGAGACCGCACTTGCGGGCGATCTCGCCGCGAGCCGCGCCCAGCAGCGCCCGGCTCGACTTCTGCTCTCCGGCGGCGAAGAAGACACAGTCGCCCGGCTCGGCGCCGACCTGCTTGGCCAGACCCTCGCGCTCGGCGTCGGTCAGGTTCTTGGCGACCGGGCCTCCGAGGGTGCCGTCCTCGTTGAAGGTGATGTAGGCCAGGCCCTTGGCGCCGCGCTGCTTGGCCCACTCCTGCCAGGCGTCGAACTGGCGACGCGGCTGCGAGGCGCCGCCAGGCATGACCACCGCACCGACATAAGGAGCCTGGAACACGCGGAAGGACGTGTCCTGGAAGTACTCCATCATCTCGGTGATCTCGACCTCGAAACGCAGGTCGGGCTTGTCCGAGCCGTAGCGGCGCATGGCCTCGGCGTAGGTCATGTGCGGGATCGGGGTCGGGATGTCGTAGCCGACCAGCTTCCACAGCGCGGTCAGGATGTCCTCGGCGAGCAGGATGACGTCCTCCTGCTCGACGAAGCTCATCTCGATGTCGAGCTGGGTGAACTCCGGCTGACGGTCGGCGCGGAAGTCCTCGTCGCGGTAGCAGCGCGCGATCTGGAAGTAGCGCTCGATGCCGCCGACCATGAGCAGCTGCTTGAACAGCTGCGGCGACTGCGGCAGGGCGTAGAACTTGCCGGGTGCCAGGCGGGCCGGAACCAGGAAGTCGCGCGCGCCCTCCGGAGTGGAGCGGGTCATGGTCGGGGTCTCGACCTCGATGAAGGCGTGCTTGGCCAGCACCTCGCGGGCGGCGGAGTTCACCTTGGAGCGCAGGCGGATCGCGTGCGCCGGGCCCTCGCGGCGCAGATCCAGGTAGCGGTACTTGAGGCGGGCTTCCTCACCCGGCTCGTCATCGAGCTGGAACGGCAGCGGCGCGGCCTCGTTGAGCACCTCGAGCGCGGTCACGTTGACCTCGATCGCGCCCGTCGGCAGGTTCGGGTTCTCGCTGCCTTCGGGACGGTTCTCGACCACGCCGGTGATCTTCACGACGAACTCGTTGCGCAGCTTGTGGGCGGCCTCCGCGGGCTCGCCTTCACGGAAGACGGCCTGGGCCACACCCGAAGCATCGCGCAGATCGATGAAGATCACGCCACCGTGGTCTCGCCGCCGGGCCACCCAGCCGGTGAGGGTGACGGTCTGACCGGCGTGCTCGCTTCGCAGCGAACCAGCCAAGTGGGTGCGCAGCACGGGATTCCTTTCGACGGGACTCGAAGCACCGGTGCGGGTGACCAGGTGCAGACCCATCGTAGAGAGACACGTGGGGCGAGTGGAAACCGATATCCGCTCGCCCGTGTCAGAGTGATACGCATGACCTTCAACGAGGGCCTGCAAATCGACCCGAACCGGGTGAGCGGCGGCGGAGGACCCGGACTGGGCGGCGGCTTGGCTCTCGGCGGAGGCGCGCTGGGCATCATCGCCCTGATCGCGTCCCTGCTGCTCGGCGGCGATCCGGGCAGCATTCTGGGCCAGTTCACCGGCGCGGACTCGAACGCCAAGTCGGGCACGGCCACGACCCCCGACCATTGCAAGACCGGCGCGGACGCCAACAAGTACGTGGACTGCCGGGTCATCGCCACCGTCCAGAGCCTGGACAATGTGTGGGGCACCGAGCTGCCCAAGCAGACCGGCCGCAAATACGTGGCGCCGAAGGTGACGCTGTTCTCCGGCGCGGTGAACACCGCCTGCGGGCGCGCGTCCTCGGCGGTGGGCCCGTTCTACTGCCCCGCCGACCAGACCGCCTACTTCGACACCAGCTTCTTCCAGGAACTGGTCGACCGCTTCGGCTCCAGCGGCGGACCCCTGGCCCAGGAGTACGTGGTCGCCCACGAGTTCGGCCACCACATCCAGAACCAGCTCGGCGACATCAACAAGGCCCAGCGCGACCCCAAGGGCCCGACCTCCGGCGCGGTCCGCACCGAACTGCAGGCCGACTGCTACGCCGGCGTCTGGGCCGCCTACGCCGACAAGCTGCCCGCCCCCGGCGGCGGCCAGCCCTTCCTGAAGCCGCTGACCGACAACGACATTCGCGACGCGCTCTCCGCCGCCTCCGCCGTCGGCGACGACCGCATCCAGAAGGCCTCCACCGGCCGCGTCAACCCCGAAGCCTGGACCCACGGTTCCTCGGTGGAACGCCAGAAGTGGTTCCTCACCGGCTACAAGACCGGCCAGGTCAAGGCCTGCGACACCTACTCCGCCCAGGACCTCGGCAACCCGCCCGCCCTGCGCTGACCCCTTCCGACCCGAGGTCCCCGTCCGTGTCGGCCGCGGGCCTCGCTGTTTTCCCCACCCGATCGCCGCTGACAGCAGCGGCGGCGGGTCGCGCTGGTTGCCGAGCGCGACGAGTTCGAGCAGCGCGCCCAGCACTGTCGCGCTTGGCAACCAGGATCACGTGCACTGTCGGTGCGACCGCCGGTGAGTTGCCGCCGTGCTGCGCTTCACGTGGTGATCCAGCAGAGGACAGTGGCGGTTTCCACGCGATGTCGGATGTGCGCGTCGAGCGGCTCCGCCACAGGCGAATTCGGGCGAATCCCGCGCGCCGTGTCACATCCCGGTGTGCCGTCGGCGTGGCGCTTCGCGCCGGGATGGGTGTGCGGCCACAATCTGCGGGCGGCGGGCGGACGCCCGCCAGGGAGTTCGGAGGGATGCGATGGGAACAGCAGACTTCGGCGCGGGATCGGGCGCCACGGGTCGGCGGCGAGGGTCGCGGGCCGCGCTGACCGCGGCGGTGTGTGCGGTGTTGCTCACGGGCGCGGGCGGATTCGCGGGAGTGCGGCCGGCGGCCGCCGCTCCCCCCGCGCTGTTCACGCTGACCGCTCTGCCCGCGGGCTGGCAGACCCGGACCGATCTGCGGCCCTCCCTCGAGGTGCAGCCGGACGGGCACGCGGTGAAGCGGTCCGATCCGACCGCGCAGCCGGTGAACGGGAAGGTGCCCGCCGATGTGCTGACCGCGGCGGCGACCGAGATGAAGGCGCTGGTCACCGTCGATATGGGGACCCCGGAGGCCACCGACAAGGGCACCTCGATCATCGATTACATGCCTGAGCACCGCGACCAGGATCTGCATCTGATCGTGTACGCGCCCGAGATCACCGACGGCCTCAGTGACGAGCAGAAGGCGTCCCGCAAGCGCTTCGACGATCTGTTCCAGCGCCTGCTGAACGCCTTCACTCCGGCCTGAAACTCAGCCGACCGTCCAGGTTTCGTTGCCGGTGAGCAACTCCTGCAAGGAATCCGGGCTCACCGGTTTGCGTTCGACGGCGGTGCCGAGCTGGGCGCGGACGCCGTCGTCGTAGGTGGGGCGGGTGACGCTGCGGAAGACGCCGGTCACCACGTGGGTCAGGTCCTGGTCGGACAGCCGCGACAGCGCGTAGGCGTATTCGGGCTGGTCGGTGTAGGCGTCGTGCACCACGATGTCGGATTCGGCGAAGCCCTCGGCGCGCGCCGCCTTCAGGCCGAAACCGTCACGGACCACGGCGAATTCATTGTCCGCGCCGAAGCGGATGGGCTGTCCGTGCCGCAGCCGGACCAGATGCGATTCGGCGTTCTCGCGGCGCAGCGCGTCGAAGGAGCCGTCGTTGAAGATCGGGCAGTCCTGCAGGATCTCCACGAACGCGGTGCCGCGGTGCTCGGCGGCGGCCCGCAGCACCTCGGTGAGCCCGGCCCGGTCGGAGTCCAGGGCCCGGGCCGCGAAGGTGGCTTCCGCGCCCAGCGCCACCGACAACGTGTTGAACGGATGGTCGATGGAGCCCATCGGGGTGGACTTGGTGACCTTGCCGGTCTCCGATGTCGGCGAGTACTGGCCCTTGGTGAGGCCGTAGATCCGGTTGTTGAACAACAGGATCGTCATGTTCACATTGCGGCGCAGCGCGTGGATGAGGTGATTGCCGCCGATGGAGAGCGCGTCACCGTCGCCGGTCACCACCCAGACCGACAGGTCGGGCCGGGTGACCGCCATCCCGGTGGCGATGGCCGGGGCGCGGCCGTGGATGGAGTGGATCCCGTACGCCTCCAGGTAGTACGGGAACCGGCTCGAGCAGCCGATCCCGGAGACGAACATGAGGTTCTCGCGCTCGAGGCCCAGCTCGGCCAGGAAGCCGCGCACGGTGGCGAGGATGACGTAGTCGCCGCAGCCCGGGCACCAGCGCACCTCCTGATCGGAGGTGTAGTCCTTGGCCTTCTGCGGGCCCGCCGCCCGCGGCACCCCGGACAGTCCGGTGAGGCCCAGATCGGTTCCCACGAGCAGGTTTTCGAGAATGGTCATGCCTTGCCCCCTGGGGTGCGGTAGGTCGCGCGCGCCCGTGCGGCGAAGGCCTTGTCCTGCTCCATCTCCGCGATGGAGCCGTCCAGGGCCGCGTCGATGACGCCGACCAGTTCCTGTGCTTGGAAGGCGGTGCCGGCCACCTTGGTCCACGGCTGCACGTCGACCAGGTAGCGGGCACGCAGCAGCATGGCCAGCTGGCCGCCGTTCATCTCCGGGCAGACCACGGTGCGGTAGCGGCGCAGCACCTCACCGAGATTGGGCGGGAAGGGATTCAGATGCCGCAGGTGCGCCTGTGCCACCGGCACCCCGCGCCGCCGCGCCCGCCGGCAGGCCTCGCCGATCGGACCGTAGGAGCTGCCCCATCCGATGAGCAGCAGTTCGGCGTGGCCGCCGGGATCGTCCACCGCCAGGTCGGGCACCGCGATGCCGTCGATCTTGGCCTGCCGCAATCGCACCATGAGTTCGTGATTGGCCGGTTCGTAGGAGATATTGCCGCTGCCGTCGGCCTTCTCGAGCCCGCCGATGCGGTGCGCGCGGCCCGCGGTGCCGGGCACGGCCAGCGGCCGGGCCAGGGTCTCGGGATCGCGCGCGTAGGGCTGGAACGAATCGTCCTGCGCGCCCGCGGGTTCGAAGGCCGGGTCGATCAGGGCGAGCTGCTCGACCCGCGGAATCGCCCACGGCTCGGAGCCATTGGCGATGGAACCGTCCGACAGCAGCAGCACCGGTGTCCGGTAGGTGAGGGCGACGCGGGCGGCCTCCACGGCGGCGTCGAAGCAGTCCGCGGGCGATCGCGGCGCGACCACGGGCACCGGGGATTCGCCATTGCGCCCGTAGAGCGCCTGCAGCAGATCGGCCTGTTCGGTCTTGGTGGGCAGACCGGTGGACGGGCCGCCGCGCTGCACGTCGATGATCACCAGCGGCAGTTCGGTCATGACGGCCAGGCCGATGGTCTCGCTCTTGAGCGCCAGCCCGGGACCGGACGTACTGGTCACCCCGAGTGCCCCGCCCAGCGAGGCACCCAGGGCCGCGCCGATTCCGGCGATCTCGTCCTCGGCCTGGAAGGTGGTCACGCCGAAGTTCTTGTGCTTGCTCAGTTCGTGGAGGATGTCCGAGGCCGGGGTGATCGGGTAGGTGCCGAGGAAGACCGGCAGCCCGGACAGCTGCCCGGCGGTGACGATGCCGTAGGCGAGCGCGGTATTGCCGGTGATCTGCCGGTAGGTGCCCGCCGGGAGCGTCGCGGGGGCCACCTCGTAGGTGGTGGCGAACGCCTCGGTGGTTTCGCCGTAATTCCACCCTGCCCGGAATGCGAGGATATTTGCTTCGGCGACGTCGGGGGTGGCGGCGAATTTCTCCCGCATGAACTGTTCGGTGCCGCCGATCGGCCGCCCGTACATCCAGGACAGCAAGCCGAGCGCGAACATATTCTTCGCGCGCTGCCCATCCTTTTTACCCACACCGGTCGGTTCGGTTGCGCCGAGCGTCAAGGACGTCATCGGCACCCGGTGCACCACGAAATCGGTCAAGGTGTCATCGGTGAGCGGATCCCCGGCGTACCCGACCTTGGCCAGGGTGCGTTTGGTGAATTCGTCCGTATTGACGATCACTGTCGCCCCGCGCGCCAAATCCTCCAGATTCGCCTTCAGCGCAGCGGGATTCATCGCCACCAGCACATCGGGCTGGTCACCGGCGGTCAGGATGTCGTAGTCCGCGATCTGGATCTGAAACGACGACACACCAGGGAGCGTGCCCTGGGGTGCGCGGATCTCGGCGGGGAAATTCGGTTGGGTGGCAAGATCATTGCCGAATGCGGCGGCCTCGTGCGTGAACCGGTCACCGGTGAGCTGCATGCCGTCACCGGAGTCGCCCGCGAAGCGGATGACGACCCGTTCCAGTTTCTCCACCGCCAATTTCCCTGGGCCGTCGCCGTTTCCGGCCGTCGCAGAGTCGTCATGCTGCACGGTGTCCTTCGAATGAGCCATGCGCGTGCATCACTTCCTCGTCAGATGTGAGGTACCAACGCCAAACTACTCCGCAATATTCGCGACACACCCGTGAAGCGCAATGGTTTCGATCAAAAGAACCGCCGTCAGGCGAACAACGCCAACTGCGGGTCGGGCGTGTGCGATTCGACGGCGCGAACCTCGGGCTCGGCCGGTCGATCACGGTTCAAACGGTGTTTCTCCAGCAGCGGCTCGATGCGGCCGCGTAGCCACGCAGAATACTCCGGTGTCACCGAAGTTCCCCGACCATACAGTTGCCGGTAGCGGCGCAGCAGCGCCGGGTGGGCCTCGGCCAGCCAGGCCAGGAACCAGCCGCGGGTGGAACCGCGCAGATGCATGGGGAACGCCGTGACCCGGGCCGCCCCGGCCTCGGCGATCGCGGCGAAGAGCGCGTCCAGATGCGCCTGGGAGTCGGTCAGGTACGGAATGACCGGAGCTACCATGACATTCACGGCGAATCCGGCATCCGACAGGGCGCGCACCAGTTCCAGCCGCGCCCGGGGTGACGGTGTGCCGGGCTCGAGCCCGCGATGTAGTTCCTCGTCCAGGATGGCGATGGACACCGCGAGTTCCACCGGCACCTGCCCGGCGGCCTCGACCAGCAGCGGCAGATCCCGCCGCAGCAGGGTGCCCTTGGTGAGGATGGAGAATCCGGTCCCGGATTCGGCGAGCGCGGTGATGATGCCCGGCATCAGCCGGTAGCGGCCCTCGGCGCGCTGATACGGATCGGTATTGGTGCCCAGCGCGACGTGTTCGCGCCGCCAGGACCGTTTGTGCAGTTCACGCCGCAGGATCGGGACGACGTTGGTCTTGACCACGATCTGGGAGTCGAAGTCGGCGCCCGCGTCGAGATCGAGGTACTCGTGGGTGCCGCGGGCGAAACAGTAGCGGCACGCGTGCGAGCACCCGCGCATGGGGTTGATGGTCCAGCTGAACGGGAGGGTGCCGCTGTCGGGCACCCGGTTCAGCGCACTCTTGCAGAGCACCTCGTGGAACGTGATGCCCTCGAACTCGGGTGTCTGTACGCTGCGTACGAAACCCGCACGTTCGAGCCCGGGGAGCGCGCCGTCATCGGCGCCGAGGGTTTGCCTTTGCCAACGCACCACCCCAGTCGAACATGTGTTCTAACGAGTGTCAAGCAATCTTCTGCGTGTCGGCCTCGATCGGCCGCCCGTTGTAGAAGGCGACCAGGTCCCGGATGGTCTGCTCGGCGGGCCGCGGACGGTAGCCGAGTTCCTCGGTGGCCTTGGTGTGCTCGACGATCGGGGCGGCCAGCAGCGCGCCCATGGCCGCCTTGGAGATGCGGTCGCTGCCGAAGGCCTTGGCCACCGGCTCCATGACCGGCATGCAGGCGTTGATCACCTTGGCCGGGATCGCGAAGGCGGGCTTCATCTTCCCGTTGACCTCGGCGGCGGTGCGGGTGGCCTGGAACATGTCGGTGAAGTGGCCACCGAGCAGGTAGTTCTCGCCGGTGCGGCCACGCTCGCCGGCCAGGACCAGGCCGGTGGCGACGTCGCGCACGTCGACCAGGTCGAAGCCGCCGCTGATCATGACCGGCACCCGGCCGCGGGCGGCGTCCCACAGCGTGGTGTTGATGCGCGAGGCGGTGTTGTCGATCGGGCCGTACACGCCGGTCGGGTTGCAGATGACCGCGTCCAGGCCCTTGTCGATGACCGAGCGCAGCTCGATCTCGCCCTGCCACTTGGACCGGTCGTACACCGGCAGATCCGGGTCGATCGATCGCGGCGAGCGCTCGTTGATGACGCCGCCGCAGGAGTACTGGTTGAACGCATGGATGGAGCTGGTGTGCACCATGCGGCGCGCGCCGACCTCGAGCGCGGCCTCGGCGACGACGCGCACACCCTCGGTGTTGACCCGCCAGGCGACATCGTTCTTGTGGGCCAGGGTGATCAGCGCGACCAGGTGGTAGACCACCTCGGCGCCGTCGAGCGCGGACCGCATCGAGACCGGATCCAGCACGTCACCGTTCACCCAGGTCACCCCGGGCTGGGTGGCACCGGCGACCCGGTCGATGGCGGTGACCTCGTGACCGCGATCAGTAAGCAGGCGAAGCAAATTGGTGCCAAGGAACCCGGCAGCGCCGGTGACTGCGACCTTCATGGTCAGAAGAATATAGAACTTGTTCTAATTTGCAAGAACGGTCACATCACGGGCGGGATGCGGACGGCGTCGCGGTCGGGATGCGGGCGGCGTCACGGTGCCGACACGCCCGGTGGCGCCGCGCGGCGGCACACATCCCTCGGCGTGGGCGCGAACGCCACGCCGGACTGGACTCTCGACGGTATATATTCGGCCTTCGCATGTCCACGACGCTTGGGGGAGCTGATATGGCCGATCTTTCGGTCGACACCGTCGCGGTCCGCGCCTTCGCGGCGGTCCAGGACGGCGTGGCCGCCGACATCGCCGCCCAGGGCGGTCTGGACACCGTCACCCACGTCGCCGCCATGACCTCGGTCTTCGGGCTCATCGGCGCGGACTTCCTGGCCGGTTACGCCGTCGCCGAACTCCTGCACGACCGCGACATCACCGCCCTCGCCGGCCGCTTCGCCGAGCTCGGACGGGCCGCGTTCGGTTCGGCGGCCACCTACGAGCGCATCGACGCCGACTGCGCGGGCGGGCTCGGCGCGGTCGCCGGGCAGATCGGCGACCGGGTATGAGGCCGTTCGAATCCGGCGTCATCGGAGCCGCCCCTGCCGGTCCGGACTCCGGCGTGCTGGGAGCACTTTGCGTGGACGTCGTCGCACCCGGCCCGATTCCGGATTTGCCGGTGGGTGTGCTGCCCGCCGATGTGCCGTCGTTCGAACCGCCAACGTTCGTGCTCGCGTGCAAGGAGGGCGACCAGGGCGGCTCGCCGGTCGCCGGTGTACCCGGCCCGATCCCCGGCGGTGGGTCCGAGCCGAGAACCCTCGGCGGCGTGATCGCACCTGCCCTCGATGGCGCGTACGGCGTGATGGCGGGTGCGCAGGCCGCCCTGGGTTCAGCGCAGGACGTTCTCGGCTCGGCGGGGACCGCGCTCGGTGGTGTGCAGGCCGCGGTCGACGGGGTGCCCGCCGCGCTCGATGCCGCGCAGGCAGCGTTCACGCGGGCCGCCACGGATCTGGTCGCGCCCCTGCCGCCGCTGCCCGCTGATCCGGTCGGCGATCTGATGATGGGCTTGGCGCTGCCCGCGATTCCGGGACTGGACGCGCTGTTCGCACCGTTCCTGCAACTGCTGCGAGCGTTCGGCACCGGCGTGCCGGGCCGGCTGAGTCCGACCACACTGCTCAGCACCGGGTCGAAGGCCATCGAGTCCGCGATGCTGGTTGGCAGCGGCGCGCTGCGGACGGTCGAATCCCTGTGGCAGGGAGAGGCTTCCCAGAGCGCTCAGGCGTCGGGCAGGCGGGCCGGGGATCACGGTCTGGAGACCGCCAAGCGTGGGTTCGCCCTGTCGGCGATCACCGATCAGGCCGCTGCCGTCGTTCGGCGCGGCAATATCCAGCTCAGCGCCATCGCGCAGGCTTTCGCCACGGAGGCCACCGCGCTGGCCCCGCTGATCCTGACCCCGCTCGGCCAGACCACCCTGATCGCTTCGGCCACCCGGCATCTCGGGGAGGCCGTGACGGTCGTGAACACCGCGCACGGCGAACTGTCGGTCTGCACCGCACAGGTGCAGGGGCTGATCGGGCAGCTGGTCGGGCTGGGCGGCGGCCCGGATCCGGCCACGGTCGCTCAGGCCCTGGTCCAGAATGTGGGCCGGCCGCTCCTGGAGCAGGCCGAGGACTTGCTCGAAAGCGGTTTGCCGGCAGCGACTTCCACGCCCGACGATCCGTCCCGATCGAATTCTCCGGGCGAGCTTCCGGATACTTCCGCGACCGGTGTCGGCGGAGGTGGTGGCCTCGGACACGGCGGCGGCGCGGGCGGTCTCGGCGTCGGCATGCCGTCGGCTCCCGGCGGGCCGGGCTCGTCGGTGCCTGGTGGAAGGATCACCAATCCCGCGAATCAGGTCGGCGTGGGCGCGGGCGGCGTGCCCGGTCCGGGTCTACCCGCCGGCTCGGGCTTCCTGGGCTCCCCCGCCGTGGCCGGTGCGGGCAAGGGCGGTGCGGGCGACGCACCGCACGGCCGGGCGGTGCAACCGCACCGAAGTCCCACGGCCGAGAGCGAACTCACCGGCAATCTGGGCATCGTCGCCCCGGGAGTCCTCGGCGATGCCGAGGATCCGGCCGACGCCGAGCTCGATCAGCTCTGAGACAACCCGATCACTGACAACCCGATCACTCCGGAAAAGGGTGATGCCGCGGTGATCTGGACGGGTACCCAGACCACCGCGGCATCGGTGGAGACCGAAAGCGGATGTACACCCCGCGGGCTCGGCCACCGTTTCAGGGCGCGCCGGCGCACGCCGCGGTGGGTTACACCGCGGTCGGGCGCGCCTGCGCGTCGACTCCGCCGTCGATGACGAACTGGGAACCGTGGATGAATCCGGCCTGCGGACCCATCAGGTAGGCGATGAGCGAGGCGATCTCCTCGGCGCGGCCGTTGCGGCCGATCGGGGAGACGAAGTTGCGGATGGCGTCGCCGTAGCGCGGGTCGTCGAGCCCGGCCTGCAGCAGCGGGGTGTCGACGCTGCCGGGGGCGACGGTGTTGAGGCGGACGCCGGCGGCGCCCCACTCGACAGCGCGCTCGCGCACGGCCACGGTGACGGCGTTCTTGGAGGCGGCGTAGGCGTAGCTGCCCGCGTAGTCCCCGGCCTGGGCGAAGGCCTCGGCCTCGGTGCCCGAGGCGATCGGGTTGTCCTCCCACTTGATGTGGGTGGAGGCGACGGACGAAACCACCACGGCCGCAGGGTTTTCGCCCTTGGTGAGGGCGGGCAGCAGCGCGTCGAGCAGGGCGACGGTGGCCCGGTAGTTGATCTCCACCACCAGGTTGGGATCGGGCACCTGGGGGCCGACGCCGGCGCAGAGGATCAGGCCGTCGAGGCTGCCGCCCGAGCGCTCGAGCACCGCTTCGACCGCGGCGTTGCGGGCGTCGGCGTCGGTGAGGTCCACGGTGATGTCCGCGTTGCGCAGGTCGATGCCGATGATGTCGTGCCCGGCGGCACGCAGGGCGGCGGCGGTGGCCGCGCCGATGCCGGAACCGGAGCCGGTGATGGCGATGGTCATGGGGCGATTAGAACAAGAGGCAGAACAATCCAGCAAGCCCCGGTCGCGGATCATCTCGGCTAGCGGGACAGCGGCGGCGGGGCGTCCGGCGGGTGGATTGACTGTCCGGATCGCCCCGGAACTGATGCCTTTTGGCGAGGGTGGCGCTAGCATCAGTCGCAAAACTAGAATCAGTTCTAGTTTTTTTTGGCACTTGCTCACTGTCGAGAGGACGATCGATGCGCTTCACCTACGCGGAGGCGATGACCAACCCGGATTACTACATCCCCCTCGCTCAGGCTGCCGAAGCCGCCGGGTTCCACAGCATCACCGTGGCCGACAGCATCGCCTACCCGGCCGAGTCGGATTCGAAGTATCCCTACACCGCGGACGGCAATCGCGAGTTCCTCGACGGGAAGCCGTTCATCGAGACCTTCGTGCTGTCGGCGGCCATCGCGGCGGCCACCACCACGCTGCGCCAGACCCCGTTCGTGCTCAAGCTGCCGATCCGCCCGCCGGTGCTGGTGGCCAAGCAGGCCAGCTCGCTGGCCCGGCTGAGCAACAACCGCTTCGCGCTCGGCGTGGGCATCAGCCCGTGGCCGGAGGACTTCCAGATCATGGGCGTCCCGTTCGAGAAGCGCGGCAAGCGCATCGACGAGTGCATCGAGATCGTGCGCGGTCTGTCGACCGGTGAGTACTTCGAGTACCACGGCGAGTTCTACGACATCCCGAAGATCAAGCTCACCCCCGCCCCCACCGAGCCGCTGCCGATCCTGCTCGGCGGCCACAGCGACGCCGCGCTGCGCCGCGCGGTCCGCCTGTGTGACGGCTGGATGCACGCCGGCGGCAATGCCGAGGAGCTGGACAAGTACCTGGCCCGGATCGACGAGCTGCGCGCCGAGCGGGACCACAAGGGCGACTTCGAGATCCACGCGGTCTCCTACGACGGCTACACCCCCGACGGGGTGAAGCGCTGCGAGGAGAAGGGCATCACCGACCTGATCGTCGGTTTCCGCAACTCCTACGCCAAGGAGCAGGACACCGAGACCTTGGAAGAGAAGATCACCAAGATCAAGTGGTACGGCGACAACGTGATCGCCAAGCTGAGCTGAACTCTCCCGCTGAGCGGGGGCTGATCACGCCTTCTTCGCGAAGCCCAGGTCGATCACGGCGTCGCGTTCGCCGACCAGTTCCGCGACGCTGTGATCGATTCGGGTGCGGGCGAATTCGCCGATCTCCAGGTCCGGCACGATGGTGTACTCGCCGTCGGCGCAGGTCACCGGGAACGAGCTGATCAGTCCCTCGGGCACGCCGTAGGAGCCGTCCGAGGGCACCGCCATCGAGGTCCAGTCGCCGGGAGCGGTGCCCAGCACCCAGTCGTGGATGTGGTCGATGGCGGCGCTGGCCGCGCTCGCCGCCGAGGACGCGCCGCGCGCGGCGATGATGGCGGTGCCGCGCTGCTGGACGGTGGGCACGAATTCGCCGGTCACCCAGGCGGGATCGTCGATCACGGTGAGCGCGTCGCGGCCGCCGACGGTGGCGTGCGCCAGGTCGGGGTACTGGGTCGCGGAGTGGTTGCCCCACACGGTGATCCGCGCGATGTCGGCGGCCGCGGCCCCGGTCTTCGCGGCCACCTGCGCGATCGCGCGATTGTGGTCGAGGCGGGTGAGGGCGGTGAACCGTTCGGCGGGAACGTCGGGGGCATTGTTCATGGCGATGTAGGCGTTGGTGTTGGCCGGGTTCCCGACCACCAGCACCCGGACGTCATCGGCGGCGTTGGCATTGATGGCCGCGCCCTGATCGGTGAAGATCGGGCCATTGGCGGCGAGCAGGTCCGCGCGTTCCATTCCCGCGCTGCGCGGCCGCGACCCCACCAGAACGGCGATGTTCGCGCCCTCGAATCCGAGCCACGGGTCGTCGGCGATATCGATTCCGGCCAGCAGCGGGAACGCGCCGTCCTCGAGTTCCATCGCGACGCCTTCGAGCGACCCGACGGCGGCGGGAATCTCGAGCAGCCGCAGGCGCACCGGCGTGGACTCCCCGAGCAGGGCTCCGGAGGCGATGCGGAAGAGCATGCCGTAGGCGATCTGCCCGGCGGCTCCGGTCACGGTGACGGTCACTGGCGCAACGTTGCTCACGGCGATCTCCTCGCGATAGCGGCTGATCTCTCTTCGACCCTATCGACGCTCACCGCGCGTGAGGCGCGGCCGTGAGCAACGGAACACCGGCCGCGAGCTCACATCACAGGCCGCTACCAGGCCCCGGCCGCCGTCGGAGTGCGCGACCGGCGATCACCGCCGGGTGTACCGCGGCGTCCATCCGCGACGGCGGCCCACCCCGACCCGAGGGCCGCGGCAGCGTGCGCCGTCGTGCCGCGGGGTTGGTCGGTGATCGATGTCCGGTCCGCGTCGCCTCAGCGGGCGAGGTCGGCGATATCGGAGTCGGCGAGGACGATCGGCCCGGCCTCGTCGCGGGCCCGCACCAGCTGGACCGCACGGTAGAGCGGGCGTTGCTCGGCATTGGCGTCGCGGGCCTCGGCGCGCAGTTGCTGGACCAGCAGCCCGGAGATGGCCAGGGCGGCGGCGAGCGGGCATCCGGCCAGGGCGTCGGCGAGTTTGCGCAGGCCCAGAATGTGGAGTTCGCGGCCGCTGCCGGAGTCGCTGTAGATCGCCAGCGGCACGACCTGGACATCGGGGCCCGCGGTCGCGCGCAGCACGATGCGGCTGATCTTGCCGGGGTGGACGACGATCTCCACGGCCGTGGCCGCGGCCAGGTCCAGGTGGCGTTCGCCGCGCCAGGTGCGGGCGTGGATGACACTGCCGGACACGGTGATCCGGCGGCGTTGCACGGCCATGGCGTACAAGGCGGTCGGTGCGCCCAGGACCAGACCCGCCGCCAGCGCGGTCGGCCAGTGCACGAACAGCGCCATCAGCAGGCCGACCCCGATGCCGATGCCGAGCGCGGCGAGGGTGAGTTTGCGCAGCGCGGGGGCCAGCAGTTCGGGGGCGATCAGGTCGAGGCCGACCTCGCCGGATCCCGGCGTCGATTCATGAGTCACAGCGGTGCATTCGTCCAGGTCTGTAGGGTTCGCGCGGTCCGCCGGCGGGCACCGGCCCGTGCGGCGTGCGCGGGTATGTCAGCTGGCCTCTACCTCATACCCCGATTCGCGCACCCGTACGCGGATTCGGCGGAGGTTCGCCGGGCCGTAACAATGCCGCACCGCCAGGTAACAACGATGCCGCGCTGCCCGGTGGCACTGCCGCGCCCGGCGCCGAGAGCGCTCGTGTCGCAGCCAGGCCAGCCGGTCGACGACATCCTTGGTGGTTCACAGCCGCTGATCGCGACCCGGACCGGCCGTGGGGCCACGCCCGCCACGGCCACCGCGGGCGCGGCAGCGGTTGTCACGTCGCGCGGCGGCGGAGCAGGTGCCGTCGTGCGGCGGGAGCGGGCGGCGGGACCCAGCGCATCTCGGTACTGCCGGGTCCCGCCTACGCGATCAATCCTGTTCGCCCGCAAGAGCGGCGGCGACCTGGGCGACGGCCTCGTCCAGCGGGATCTGCCGCTGTTCGCCACTGCCGAGGTCCTTGAGCCCGATCTCGCCGTCGGCGACCTCGCGGTCGCCCAGGACCAGCGCGAGCCGGGCGCCGGACTTGTCGGCGGCCTTCATCGCGCCCTTCATGCCGCGCCCGCCGTAGGCGAGGTCGGTGCGGATTCCGGCCTGGCGCAGGTCGGCGGCCAGCACCACCAGGCGCTGCTTGGCGACGTCGCCGAGCGGGATGCCGAAGACCTGCACGCGCGGGGTGTGGACGGCGGTCTTGCCCTCGGCCTCGAGCGCGAGCACGGTGCGGTCGACGCCGATGCCGTAGCCGATACCCGACAGTGCCTGCCCGCCGAGTTCGGCCATCAGTCCGTCGTAGCGGCCGCCGCCGCCGATGCCGGATTGCGCGCCGAGCCCGTCGTGCACGAATTCGAAGGTGGTCTTGGTGTAGTAGTCGAGGCCGCGCACCATGCGCGGGTTGACCACGTACGGCACGCCGAGCGCGTCGAGGTAACCGAGCACCTGCTCGAAGTGGGTCTTGGCGGATTCGGACAGGTGGTCGATCATGAGCGGCGCGTCCGCGGTCATCTCCTTGACCTCGGGACGCTTGTCGTCGAGCACGCGCAGCGGGTTGATCAGCGCCCGGCGGCGCGTCTCCTCGTCGAGCGGGAGCTTCATGAGGAATTCCTGCAGCAGGTCCCGGTACTGCGGGCGGCAGGTCTCGTCGCCGAGCGAGGTGATCTCGAGCCGGAAGCCCTCGAGGCCCAGGTTGCGGAACCCGGCGTCGGCGATGGCGATCACCTCGGCGTCCAGGGCCGGGTCGTCGATTCCGATGGCCTCCACGCCGACCTGCTGCAACTGCCGGTAGCGGCCCTTCTGCGGGCGCTCGTAGCGGAAGAAGGGCCCGGCGTAGCAGAGCTTGACCGGCAGTGGGCCGCGGTCGAGGCCGTTCTGGATGACCGCACGCATGACGCCCGCGGTGCCCTCGGGGCGCAGGGTGAAGCTATCGCCGTTGCGGTCGGCGAAGGTCCACATCTCCTTGGAGACGACGTCGGTCGACTCCCCCACACCGCGCGCGAACAGGGCGGTCTCCTCGAAAACCGGCAGCTCGACATGCCCGTATCCGGCCAGTCGCGCGGTCTCCACCAGTCCGTCACGGACGGCGGCGAACTCCGCGGAGGTGGGGGGCAGATAGTCGGGGACCCCCCTCGGGGCACTGAAGCTGCTGGTCTTGGTCACGATTGTCAAGTTTCCACCACGGCCGCGCGACAAGTCCAACCGGTTACCGGCCCGGCCCTCATATGTAGGTTTTTCTCAGCGAATGCAGGTAATGTCTGCCGCGGCCGCTGGGCTGACGGGCTCGTTTGTGCTGACGGCCCAAGTCTGTACAGACATCAGATACCGACCGTTCACGGAGGGACAGTTAGTGCCGAGCAATGAACAGCGACGCGCTGCGGCGAAACGGAAGCTGGAGCGTCAACTCGAGAACCGGGCCCAGCGCGCGCGCAAGCGCAAGCAGCTCACCATCGCGGCGTCGGCGCTGGGCGTCGTGGTCGCCGTGGCGGCCGGTGTCGGCATCTACTTCCTGACCAAGGGCGATGACAACAGCAGCAACAGTGCGAAGGCGTCCGAGACGCCCGACGCCTCGCTGACCGCCGCTCCCCCGCCGGCCGCGAAGGCCAAGCCGGCCTCGGTGAGCTGTGAGTACCGTCCGTCGCAGAAGCCCGCCGACAAGCAGGTGAGCGCGCCGGGCACGGCCAACATCACCACCGCCGGTCAGGTGAAGGCCACCATGGACACCAATCAGGGCCCCATCTCCATGACCCTGAATCCCGGCGAATCCCCCTGCACGGTCAACAGTTTCGAGTCGCTGGCCAAGCAGAAGTACTTCGACGCGACCAGCTGCCACCGCATGACCACCGGTAAGGGTCTGCAGGTGCTGCAGTGCGGCGACCCGTCCGGCACCGGAATGGGCGGCCCCGGTTACGAATTCGACAACGAGTACCCGACTGACCAGTACGCGGCGACCGATCAGGCCGCGCAGTTCCCGGTCGAGTACAAGCGCGGTGTGCTGGCCATGGCCAATGCCGGCCCGGGCACCAACGGCAGCCAGTTCTTCCTGGTCTACGGCGATTCCCAACTGCCGCCGCAGTACACGATCTTCGGCACGGTCGACGAGGCCGGGCTGGCCACCCTCGACAAGATCGCCAAGGGCGGCGTCGCGGGCGGCGGTCAGGACGGCAAGCCGGCCATGGATGTGAACATCCAGTCGGTCCAAATCAACTGACCAGCATGGTATTTCGGCCCCGGCGCGAATCGCGCCGGGGCCGTTGCTTTTCCGGCGAAAGTCTCGGGAAGGTCCCGTTGAACCTCTCGCGTAAGGCTTCCCTAACCAAAGAAAATCCTGAGTTTTCCCTCACCTGCCGGAATTGTGCGATATATGCTGGATCGCGACGCGCGCGTACGGCGGTTTCAGAGTTTTCGCTGGTAATCTCGTAGAACGGAGTACCAAGGCGAAGTAAAGCCCACGGGCAATCCCCACTCGGGCCGCCTCTTTGCCCCATGTTCTCCGGGTGTCCGCGTTTGCAGGCGGGACGACCTATGCGCAACCACCGTTCGTGTAGCGATGTCCGTGACGAAGCACCATCATCCATAGTGATCCAACTGCAGCATCGGGGAGCAGGCAATGGCCGAGGAACTCGACGACATCGGCCGCGAGACGGCGGCGATGATGAGGCAAATGTTGCAGCTCGCGACACTTGTCGCGCTGCGCACCCGGGAACGTGGCCAGAAGGAAGCGGAAGCGCGTGTCAGGGTCACCGAGGCCCGCCAGAAGGAAGGCCGTGAGCGCCGGTTGCGTGAGGCGGCCGATGCCAAGGCCCGCGATCCGCGTAACCGTGAACTCTCGCGAATCCTGGAGCGCCCCACGCTCGAACGCGGCGGCGTCTCCCTCGAGAAGGATCGCTTCTCGGCGGCGACCGAGGCCTCCCGCATGGCCGCGCAGCAGGCCGGTCGCGGTGGCGCCCGGTACGACTCGGTGGAGCGGCGAACCGCTCTGGCCCAGCATCTTTCGCGCATGGGCATCTCGCCGGAACTGCAATCGGTGCGCATGCTGATGGAAGTCGGTCAGGCGCAGTCCGCTCAGGACGCCGTGCGGATCCGCGAGCAGGAGGCGGCTCAGCGTCGCGTCCGCGAGCAGGAAGCCCACGAGCGGGAGCGCGAACGCGCCCGCTCACGCGAACGAGTCTGAGTACCAGTCGTTTCGGCTGTTGTGATGTGTACCGTGGCGGATCGCCTTGCGATCCGCCACGATCCGTTTCCGGGGCCTAGAGCGGGAACTCGCCCATGGTGGGATTGCTGAACAGGCCCTGCTGCGGCGACTTCAACGGCAGCGGCGTCAGCATGTCCTTGTGCCCGTTGCGCACACTGCAGTATTTGAACGGGCCCTTGGGGTCGAACAGCTTCGCCATGTGCGGGTCGGCGTGGTCGAGGAACCACACGCTCAGTCCGGTCTTGCCGTCGTGGCGGAAGTGTTCCCACGCCCGCCACATGGCATCCAGTCGCGCGACCGCCTCGGCGTGCTTCCACCATTCCGGACACCACACGGTGTCGCTGATGTCGGTCACCTGCCGGCGGTACACCAGACTCAGGTAGTTCTCGACGAACTCGACCACGCTCTGGTAGACCATGCGCTGCGGCTCGTCGGGACGACGGCCGCGGGAGTCGTCGAAGGGGAAATTGTCGGGGTGCTGCTCGTCGCTCACAGCGGTCGGACCTCCTTGGGAGCCGCGACATCCGGGATTGTCTCTTTGATCAGCGCGGGACTGGTCAGATCATCGATGGTGGTCTTCTTCGTCGGTGACGGGTCGTGCGCCTCGATGGAACGCTCCACCGCGGCCGCGTCGGCGCCCTCCCACCACGGGACGGTGCGCAACAGCACCGCCGGTGTGCCGGAGGAGAACAGGATCGCGCGCCCGCGCGGCAGGGTGGCCAGGGCGTGCGCGTTGAAGGTGCGCGAGGAGCTCAGCGAACGCGAATAGCTCTTGCCGCCCTTGGATTCCGACACCGACTGCGCGATCGAGTCGTAGTCGCCGATGGCCTCAGAGCGCTGTTGCAGGAAGGCCATGTCGTCGATGCCGCTGCCGATCACCTTGATATTGGCCGCGCCCCAGAGCGCTTCCATGCCGTCGGGTCCCCAGCAGCGCGCGCCCTGGGCCCAGGACTGCAGCACCGTCATCACCACGATGCCGCGAGATCCGAAGTGGCTGTACTGCTTCGGCAGATCCTTCCAGCGCACCACGTTCGCGGCCTCGTCGAGCGCGGCCAGCAGCGGCACCGGCAGGCGGCCGCCGGGCGAGCGGGACGCCTTGTGGGTGGCGACCTCGATGACCGCCGCGGTCAGCGCGCTCACCAGCGGCGCGGCCGAGCCCCGGCCTTCCAGGGACAGGCAGTACAGGGTGCCGTTGCCCTCCAGGAAGGCGAGCTCGTCGAAGGGTTCGCGGCCGCCGTTGGGGATGATCCACGGCTGGATGTGCGGCAGTTTCAGGCAGCGGATCATGGCCTTCGCGCCACCGAAGATGCCGTCGCGGGTACGCACGTCGAGGTTGTACTGCCCGGCCAGGCCCTCGGCCATGTAGTGCTTGGCACTGCGGCGCAGGATTTCCACGGGCGTGGTGTCGAGTGGGTTGTTCACCCATTCCCACGCGCGCAGGATATTGCTGCCCTCCAGGCCCGCGGCCAGGAACAGCGCCGCGAGCAGGTCCTCGGCTTCGGGGTCGAAGTAGGAGTCGGCGCCGCCGCCCGCCGAGGGGCTGCCCTCGGCGTCGGAGAAGTGCCCGGCCAGGCTGACCGCGCGCACCTCGGCGCCGGGGCGGTGCACGTCGACCCAGGCCAGCGGATCCCAGTACCACTGGGGTTCCTGCTGGGCCTGCCAGTCGTGCGAATCCGGGGCCACGCCTTGCGGATCGAAGACGAAGATCGGGGAACCCTTGCCCGCGCGCACATCCCGGGTAGCGTCGACGACGTCACGCTTGTTGGAGGTGACGACCACCGGGCCGATGGCGGCCAGCACCGCCGGGATGACCCGGGAGGTGGTCTTGCCCTGGCGCGGTCCCCAGATGTCGACCTGCAGGTCCTCGTAGGAGCCGTACATCATCTCGCCGTCGGCGACCGACATGCCGATCGGAATGCCCGGCACCAGTGCGTCTCCCGGCCGCATGAGCGATCCGGGGATGACCTTGTCGCCGGTGAGGTGGGTGTGCAGCGGGACGCCCATCTTCCCGGCCTTCTCCCGCACCCCGGCCAGGGTGAGCGCCTTGATCGCGCCGCCGGACCCCATGTGGTCGGCCTTGTCGTCGATGGCCAGGCGGCCCTTCTTCGAGGTCTCGGCGCGGTGGCGCTTGTAGAACACCCAGCCCGCCGTCCCGGCGACCACCAGCACCACGATGACCGTGGCGGCCGTGGGCCAGCGCACCTGGCCCTTGATCAGGTTGACGACGATGGCGATCGGGTTGATCGGCAGGTTCTGGCGCGGGGAGCTGAGCAGATTGCCCAGTTGTACTGCCAGCCACAGGGTTCCGAAGATATAGAAACCCGCGTACACGAGGTGCAGGGTGCGGTCTGGACCCGGATCGGCCGGGTCCTGCACCGGTGTCTTCGCCATCTCTATCCTCCTGGGATGACCTGTGAGTCGTTGCCGCTCAACGGAATTCGTCCAGCAACCAGCTACCGTCGGGGCCACGCACGACGGTGGCGACGACCGTGGCCGGGGGTAGCTTTTCCCGCCTGCCGTCCGGGTGGACGACCGTCTGCTCGATACCGATCTTGTACTGCTGCCGGTTCGGGTCGGCACCCGCGGGCGCCTTCTCGCCGGAGGCGAACGCGAACGCCTCGACGTGCGCGTTCTCCTTGGCCCATTCGGCCCACCGCAGCGTCGGGCGCGGTGTGTCCACAGCGGTGGACGGATTGTCCAAGGTGCGGATCAGGGTGGGGCCCAGCCATTTCCGAGCGCGTCGCAGTGCGTCGCCCTCGGATTCGGTGGCCGGGTACCAGGTGTAGATCTGCTGCAGCGCCGCCACCGCGACCCCGTCGGGGGTGGTGGGGTCGGGCGCGGGCGCGACCTCCAGCAACCGGGTGGTGGTCGTGGGTGCTTGCCCGGCAGGCGGATTCGAGCCGCCGCCGTTCGAGCCGCCGCCGGAACAGGCGGTGGCCAGCATCGTGACGCTCACCACCAGCATCACCACCCCAATCGGACCACCCTTCCAGGCTAGTCTCCGGGTCCGGCGCGCGCGCCATACCAGCCGGTTTCGGTGCTCGGCGTGTCCAGCCCCGTTGCGGCCGTTCGGGTCTTCGTCGCGGCAGCGGCTCATGTGCCGCGCTTGGCGTCGTGGAGGGTTTCCACCAGCGAGCGATTCATCTCCGCGGCCGCGGCCAGCTGTTGTTGCAGCAGCGCCACCTTGCGGCGCAGCGCGACCGCGTCCATGCGCTCGAGGCCGGGGGTCTCGGCGGCGCGCACCCAATTGCGCACCGAATTGGTGTGCACGCCGATCTGTTCGGCCACCACCCGGCACGCCTCGGATTCCGAGCGCAGCTTGCCGGTCAGCGCGATGACCTGTTCGACCGCGGCCTGCCGGACCTCCGGCGACACTCTTCGATACGACCGGTGCGGCATCATGCGACGCTCCCCTCGTCCGAGCCGGACTCCGTGCCCGCGCCGCGCGTGGCGGTGGTCTCGGTGAATTCGCTGAAACGCTGGTTGGTGTCGTGGATTCCGCTCTCCCGCTCGGAGAGCGTGAACTCCATCTGGAACGGGATGCCGGGGCGGCGGTCCTCGCCGATCTTGAGCAGGAACTTGCCGGTGCCGGGCGCGGGCGGGCGTTGCTGGCCCGGCTTGAGCGCCTCACCGGTGAGCGCCTGCGGCGCGGACCAGCTGGTCACCATGTCCTCCTCGGCGGAGGTGAACGGCACGGTGGAGTCCAGCCGTGCGATCTCCTCGGCCGGCAGCGCGCCGAAGATCTTGGCGCGGGCCCGTTCCAGGAAGCCGAGCGCCTTGGCGATGGCGGCCTCGGAACCCAGCGCCTGCAGGTCCTTGATGGTGTGGCTGATCATGATCAGCGAGGTGGCGATGCCGCGCTGCAGACGGGTGAGCTCGTCGACGCGGTCGACCATGAAGTCGCCCAGGCCCAGCACCTGCCACAGCTCGTCCATCACGACCTGGAAGTAGCGTTGCGGGCCCAGGTCGGCGTCGGCCAGCACGTGCGCCGCCTCCACCGAGGCGAAACCGTCGGCCCAGCAGGCCAGCATGACCGCGGCCTTGAGCTTCTTGTCGCCGGTGGGGATGTGGGAGACGTCGATGCAGACCGCGGTCGCGCCGGTGTCGATGGGAGTCGTGGTCTGGCCGTTGAAGATCGCGCCGAACGGGCCCTGGGTCAGTGCGCGCAGGGAGCGACGCAGTTCCTTGATGGCGTCCGCGTACTCCTCGATATCGTCCGCGCCCGCGTCCAGGCGCAGTTCGTCGCCGCCGGCGACCACCACATCCAGGAGATCCTCCATGATCGGCGGATTCTCGGGGGTGAAGGTACTGCCGTCGCGGTAGAGGATGCGCAGACCGGTCGAGATCAGGGTCTCCTCGAAGTCGCGCACGCGCTCGCCGCGCACCAGCTCCACCAAACCGGCGACCAGGGTGACCTGGCGGGCCCGCATCTCCTGCATGACCTGCGTCTGGAGTTCGGGAAAGTCGTCGAGCCGCGGCACGATCGAGCCCAGCACGCCCGCGGCGAGCGGGTTCAGCTTGCCGTGCCCGTAGCCCAGATCGATGACCTGACCGCCGACCAGCTCCACCAGCTTGCGGTAGTCGGGCTTGACGTCGGCCAGCACCAGCGGCGTGATGCCCTGCGCGACACCGCCGAGCACGATCCGGCGCACCAGCGAGGACTTGCCGAAACCGTTGAGGCCCAGGACGAACAGGCTGGGCGCGGTGATGAAACTGCCGCGCATGAACCAGTTCATCGGGTCGAAGCAGACCGGAGCGCCGGTGTGCAGGTGCGAGCCCAGCGGGGTGCCGATGAGCGGCGCGCCCGCGCCGACCGACCACGGCCACAGGCCCGCGACCTGCGCGGTGGTGGCGCGATACTCGACGGGACGGCCGACCACGTTCATCCGCCCGCCGCCCGCGCCGATGTACCCGCGATCGGTGAGTTGCGCGGTGGTCCGGTCGAATTCGTCGAAGCTGCCGTACTCGATGCGCTCGGCCCGCGCCGCGAAGTTGCGCCGCCGCAGGTCGTCGGTGTGCAGCCGGAAGGTGGCCCAGGCCGCCTTGATCCCGTTGCCCTCCCGCGCGGTCACCTCCAGCTTGGCCCGCTGGGTGTCGTCGAGCAGCTTGGGTCCGGACTGCTTCTTCTTGGCCGCCGCCTTGCGCGCCGCGGCCCGCTTGGCCGCCGCCTCCCGCTCGGCCTGATCGAGGTCCTTGTCCCGCTTGTTCTTCCGGAGTCCGCCGCGCCCGCGCTCCTCCGCGGTGGACCGCTCGGGGCGGCCATTGCGCGTGGGCCGGTTGCGCGCCGGCCGCTCCCCCGCGTCGCTCTCGGGCCGCGCCGATCGCGTTCGCCCGGGAGTTCCGGTGCGGCCGCCCAGATGCACCCGATCCGCGTCGGTCGCCCGGCCGCGTCCTTCGGACCCGCTGCCGCGCCGCGCATCCCGCTCGCCGTCACCGCGCCGCGCGTCCCGGTCGCCGGTGGCGCGCCGCTCGCGCGGGAGGCCACCTTCGCCGCGGCGGTGGCCGTCGGCGCCGCGGTGAGCTTCGGCTGTGCGGTGTCCGTCGGCGTTGCGGCGGTCACGTCCGGGATCTCCGTCGGCACGCCGACGTTCACGCCCGAGTTCGCCTTCCACGCCGCGACGTTCACGGCCGGGGTGTCCCTCGCCCTCACGTCGGTCACGGCCGCTGTGCCCGTCGCCGTCGCGCCGTCCACGCGCGGAGTCACCCGCGGCGCTCCGGTGGTCACGCCCGTCACCGCCGTCGGCAGCGCGCCGGGAGCGCCGGGGATCTTCGTCGCCGGGACGTTCACGCTGTGGACGCTCGCCGGTCTCCGCGCGGCGCGCGGTGCCGCGGCCGGACTCGACCTCACGAGTCCGCTTGCGCTCCATGCGATCCCCCTCGGTTCGTTCCGGCCCGCGTGCCCGCCCGCGCTCCGCGGCCACGGAGCCCGCGCCGCCTTGCACCGCGGCACCCGGATCCGGCGCGTCGCGCACCGCGAGCTCGCGCCCACGGGAAGCAGCGTCACGCGAGGACGTCCCGGACGCGCGGCTGTCATCGAGGGCCGCACTCGAATCGGTGTTCTCGCCACCGGGTTCGAGGGCGGGCAGAGCCGGAAGCCGCCGCTTCGGCGACGTACCGCTCCGTACTACGGCGATGTCATCGCGACCGGTCGGTTCGACCGCTCCGGCAGCCTCCTGCGTGCCACGGGTCACCGTTGCCGTCCGGGATTCCCCCGGGCCCGGCCGACCTGCCTCCGCGCGCACGCCGCCCGGCTCGAACTCACCGCGGCCCGCCGACACACCCGTTTCCCCGGCGCGATCGCCGAGACCGGGTGCGGGAATGACCGATTCGGCACGATCGGCCGACGCCCGGCCGCTGGTCGAGTGGGACTCCGAGTCCCCGGGCCCCCGGCCGGGGACTCCGGGCTCCGAGCCCCGGACCGGATCGTCCTGTCGTGCACCGAGAGCCGCGTTGTCCCAGGCCCCGGTGTCGGCGCGGCGCGCCTCGCCGGCGTCTCCGTCGGCACCGGACCGCGCCGCGGTGTCCGCGAATTCCGCCGAGTAGTCGATCGGAGTGTCGCGGCGGAGCATGCGGCGGTCCGGGAGGGTGCCGCGGCGGGGGCGGTGCTCGTCGCGCATGACGCGGGAGCCGGTGGGCGGGTAGGGGTCCGCGTCGTCGTAAGCATCGGCGGGCGCCTGCTCCCGCCGCGAGCCGCGACGCGCAGGGGGTGGCGCGGCGTCGCGTTCGCGGACGGGCGGGTCGAGGTCACGTGACATGGTGGGTTACCCCGCGAGTGCTTTCGGGATGGTGGCGTGTTCGGGGAGGATCACCCCGCAGCCGAGGGAGGCCGCGAAGGCCGCGGCCTGATAGCGGTAGCAGCGGCGGATCTTCAAGCGGGCCTGGGTGGACAGGTCCCGGGTGATGGACTCGATGCGGGGCAGGTCGCCGCGCAGCGGTTCGGTGATGGTGACCAGCGCGCCGAATCGGGTGACGCCGTGGCCGCGGGCCTGCTCCTCGCGGGCCTGCTGGGTGGCGCCGACCCGCAGGGTGGCGGCGGCGGACACGACGCCGCGCTCGGATTGCTGTGCGACGAGGGCGTTCTTGTAGTCGTCGTCCACGATCTGGGCGGCGTCACCGGCCGAGTGCGGGCGGTAGACGATGGTGATGCGCTTGCGCGGCACCTCCGGATTCGGCGCGAGCAGCCGCTGCAGCACGCGTTCGTCGACCGCGCCCTCGGGAGCGGTGTCCATCTCCCAGGTGACCGAGCGGCCGCCGTCGTGGATGAAATGGTCCCAGCGCTCCTCATGCGAGACCGGTCCGGCGTCGGCCCAATCCAGGCCGTGCCCACCGGGTTCGCCCGCGGCCACCTCGAGGTCGGCCTGCGCGGCCGGGTCGTAGCTGCGGCGGATGAAGGAGATGATGTCGTCGGCGGCCATGGGCTGGCAGCGCACGCCCGCCTCGGCCAGCGCCGCGCAGATGCCGGGCAGGCGGCGGCCGATCTCGACCGCCTCCTCCGCGGGATTCTTGCGCCGCTCCGCGGTGGTCGCCTTGAAGGTGATGGCCACCCGCGGCAGCAATTGCACCCGTTCCTGCGGCAGTTCGGTGGCCAGCTCGTACATGACCTGCTGGGCCAGATCGGGGGCCTCGGGCCGGGTGATGGCGGAAACCTCGGTGAGCAAACGGTTTCCGGTCTCGGGCACGGTGTCGATGACCGGCACCACCGCCACGATGTCGGAGGTCTGGCCCAGCGAGGCCAGGAAGGTGCCCCACGCGCCGACCCAGCGGTCGATGACCGGCTGGTCGACGGCCTCGTGGCCCTGCGGCCAGGCCCGCAGCACGACCGTGTACTGGGCGAACTGCGGTAGGTGGATCATGCCGAAGCTGTAGCCGCCCGCGTCGATGCCTTCGTACAGGCGCGACGGGGCCATCAGCCCGGGCAGCCGGGTGACGCCGCCCGGGATCCGCGAGAAGCGGCCGCCCCGGTACACGTGCTCGCCCTTGGACCGGCCGCGCAACCAATGGAACATCATCAATCCGTTCTCGTAGCCGGAGCGGCCCCCCGTCCGCCACACCAGTGGAACCATCACGACCGTGCCGATGCCCGCCACCACGGCGGCCGGTTGCGGACCGGCCACCAGCGCCGTCAGCAGCGCCGTGATGACGACGGCGAATCCGACCACGGTCTCGCCCCAGCGCAGGCCGAAAAGGCCGGCGCTGCGGGGCTTCTGCCACAGTCCGTACGAGCGCCGCTCGTAGGTGTCGGTCATCGTCATCGCGGGATGGTGCTCCTGCCGAGGTCGGGTGCACGGTTGGCCCAGCGGTCACCGGCGACGTCGCCCGCGGTCGATTCGGCCTTGCCCAGCGAGGCGGTCGCCGCCCGGGCCTGCGCGACCCGGCTCGCCACCGCGGACGCGCCTGACGGTACTGCGCCGCCGCCCCCTTGGGCCGCAGGACTCGCGGCCGCGCCGCCACCGGCGGGACGCGGCGGCGGGGTCGGGCGCGGCGCGCCGCCGCCTGGGCCGCCGCCGGGACCGGGCCGGGGCCGTCCGCCCCGGCCGCCGCCGACATATCCGGCCGCGCCCGGACCCGCGACCCCGCGCGGGGCCACCGCGCGCGAGCCGACCGCGCCGAGCGCCGCGATACCGACCAGGGTGCCGGTGGTGGCGGCCAGACCCGAACCGCCGGAACCGACGATGGCCACCTCGCCCGCGGTCGCCAGGCGCATGAGCGCGGGCAGCACGAACGCCACGGTGCCCAGCAGCACGATGGCGACCAGCATGCGCTGGGCCTCGTCGGCGTCGGGCAGGTTCGCCGTGCCGGTGCGGTCGTCGGTGACGCCCGCGGTGGTGAAGGCGATCATGTAGACGATCGCGGCCACCGGCTTGTACAGCATGAACGCGATGATCCAGCGAATCAGCTTGTTGTACGACGACATTCCGATGCCGGTGCCCGAACCCGCGGCGGCCAGCGGCAGCACGCCCGCCGCGACCACCAGCATGCCCTGGCGCACGATGGCCAGCACGATCTGCGCGAGCGCCCCGAGCAGACCGACGATGGCGATGATCAGCACCAGACCCGGCGAGAACGCCTGCAGCTTGGAGGTTTTCACCATCAGCTCGGCCATGTTCTTGGCATTGCCGTTGGTGGAATCGTTGATCACCCACTCGGAGAACTTGTCCGAGGCTTGGGTGGCGGCCACGATCACCGCGCCCAGCATCCAGGAGCTGAACACCACGCGGGCGAACATCCAGAACGAGTCCGTGGCCTGGTCGACCGCGGCGCCGCGTCTGGCTCGCGCCAGTTTCAGGCCGGTGAGTATCACCGAGGTCATCAAGAACAGGATCTGGACTTGATAGGTGTAGTCGTTGATCTTGGTGAATAGCGTTCCGGCGTCGCTGACTCTCTCGTTCGGGATTTTCATCCAGAACGTGAGCGCCAGGATCAGCGCCTCACCGAGACCACTCATCAGCGAGTCCACGACCTTGCCGAAGGTGGAGTCCCACGCCTTGTCGCGCACGGTGTTGGCCACCTCGTTCGGGTGGGTGGCGACATTGCCGGCCTTGCACGCGGCCGAGGCCGCGTCGCCGAGCGAGATGCCGGGCACGCCCAGTCCGTCGAGGGAGTCGTGTAATTCGTTGCAGGCCTGGTCGAAACCGTAGGTCTGGCCGTAGGCCACCGTCGGGGTCGCGATCATGACGGTGAATACGACCGCGAGAATCGTGACTAGCCGCCTCAGCATGTGGTCCACCTCTCGATGGGTCGCGATGCCATATCTTCTTCTGTCACCTGTGGAGCTGTTGTCGTCACCAACGGGTCCACCCCGCCAGCGAATCCACGTACTCGGTCTGCGAAGTCCGCGACGTGGAGGGCTTGAGCCGCCAGTCTCCGGCGTCCCAGACCATGATCAGGCGCACCGCCGCCCACAACTGCCGGCCGTCGACGACGGGCCCGCGCGCGGCCAGCCGCACGATGGCCATGTCGTCGGCGTAGTTCTCGACCTGGAAGCCGTCGGGGGCGACCAGGTAGCGGGTCACCTTCTCGGGCTGCTGTTTCGGCAGCCGCTGATCGGCCAGCGCCTGGTCGTAGGCGGTGAGCTGTTCGGCGGGCACACGGACCTGCCGCACGTACAGCTCCCGGTCCGCGGGCCGGGCGTTGAGCCGGTAGGTGATCTGCGCCGCCGCCAGGGCCGCGCCCTGCGGGGTGTGCGAATAACCCACGGCCAGGCCGTTTTCCAGGCGAGCCGGGCCGTCGGAGGTGGAGAAGGGGACCGACGCCCCGTACACCCGCTGCCAGCCGTGCGGATCGGTGATGCCCAGCGGGGCCGCGGTCAGCCAGTCGGTGTCGGTGGCCTTGCGCTGTTTGCCGGGTACCTGCGGCAGGGGCTGGCCCGCCGTGTTGTTGGGGATGTCGATGCGGCGGCCGAACAGATCCACCTCGGGTGAGGCGAATCCGGTGGCGCCGGTGTCCGAGGTCGCCGGCGTCGCGCCGGGGTCGGGTTTGGCGCTGGGCTTGGCGTCGCCGTGCCCGAAATAGACCACCAGACCGGCGATCAGGATGACCGCCACCAGGGCGGCCGAGGCGATCACGCCGAACGAGACGCCGTCGCGCTCGGGCGACTCCTTCTCGCTCATCGCAGTGCCTCCACGGTGTCGTTGACAAGAGCATGTGTGCGGGTGGTCAATTCAGCCGACCGGCCCCTCAGGTCGGCAGCAGGGCCAGCGCGATGCCGCTGGCCGAGGTCGCCATGATCGCGCCCAGCAGGCTCATCACCACCCCGTGCGTCGCCTCGTTGGCCGCCAGGTCGCCGCGGAACGCGTACCACAGCCGGCCCGCGGCCAGGATCATCCAGGCCAGGCAGAACAGCAGGACGCACCACAGCAGCCAGTCGATGAGCTGCATCATCGGCCGGAGCACATCGGCCGGCATCTGTTTGTAGGCCAGCACGGCCACCGCGTCCGCGCGGGTGGAGAGCGCGGCATGCAGGGCCTGCGGCACCAGCGCGGCGGGCATTAGGTGATCACTGCGTTCATGATCGTGCCCGCGCTGGTCGCGACGATGCCTCCGATCATCGCGCCGGCCACCATCTTCGGGGACTCCAAACCGCCTCCCGTCCACTTCTCCCAGGCGAACCGGCCACCGGCGTAGGTGATGCCCAGGATTCCCGACAAAAGTACGAACCAGGTGAAGTACCGAACCAGTTTCAGCAACTTGTCCGACGCGGGCGGCGCCTCGGGGGTCGGGTTACCGACCTGGGCGAGGATCTGACCGTACGCGTCATGTACGGCGAGGAGCATGCTCATTGTCTGTCCTTCTCCAAAAGCGAACTGCTAGTAACAATCTCGCCGATCACCGGCCCCGCCGTCCAACCGGAGGCGGCGCCTACTTCGGAAATCTTTCCAGCACAATGCAATCCAAGGGTGTTCATGATCACTCCCCCCGGTCCGTGAACACGTCACGGGGGGAGTCGAGCGCGTCCTGGGCGGCGGCCACGATGCCCGCGCCCAGGTCCCGCACAGCCTGCGTAACCTCTTCCAACGGATCGGGTTTGCGCTTGCGCTGCACCGGCGGCGGGTCGCCGGGCGACCAGACGGGCAACTGGTCGGCTTCGACCAGCGTCCACTCCTCGTGCCAGGGCAGCTGCCACACCTGACCGGCCAGCGAACCGACCACGTCGCGGTAGCGGCGGATCTCGGCGGGCATCCGGCCCGGGCGCGCGGCCACGGTGATCAGCCCCAGCACCTCACACGGACCGGCCAGTCCGGCGTGATGCTGGCGCAGCAGGTCGTGGGCGCGGGTGAGCCCGGCGATGGTCTCGCGGGCCACCAGCACCACGAACGGGGACTCCCGTTCGAAGACGCCGGGCCAGCGCCGGTACGAATCCGCCGCCGGCGCAAGCACATGCGCGAGCGTGGTCGCGCCCGCGCCGCCGTGCACGCCGAGCAGCCACACCAGCGGCGCCCGGCCGCCACCGGGTACGGGTCGGTCCCACAGGGGTGCGCGGCGGGCTTCCGGCGGTGGCACCACACCGGCCGCGAAAGCGGCCCCTGAATCGATGTTCCGGTCGGCGGATCGGCGTTCCTTCATGGCTGCGGTCATGATGCCACTCCAGCAAGCAGGCGGCGATACGCGCGGCGTGTCTCGGCGGCCAGCTCGCTGTGCCGCACCAGCTCCCCCCGCGCGAGGTGTGCGTCATAGGGTATCTCGACGACCTCGTTCACCCAACCGTCCAGATGCTCGCGCAAATGTTCAGCGATTCGAGAATCGCTGCCCGGCAACTGATGTGAGACGACGATCGTGGTGTCGCCGACAATTCCGTCGCCGGGGCCCTCGCCCTGCCCGCCGAACTGATCGTCGAGCCACTCCAGGGTGACGCGCAGCCGGTTGGCGGCGTCCACGCGCGCCGGAATCGCCAGCACCAGTGCGATATCGGCGTCTTCGAGCAGCGGGCGCAGGTGCCGGCTGGCGATCGGATTGCCGCCGTCGTAAACCGGGGTGTACCCGGACTCCCCGAGGGCGCGGGCGACGGTCAGGTAGGTGGCGCGGCGGCGCAGCGGCGCGGGATCGCGCCACAGCAACCCGATTCCGGATGTCGCCCGCGAGAGGCACTCCTTGAGCGGCGCGGGCTCGTCGTCGCCGCGGCCGTAGAGCCAGGCCTGCAGGCTGATCGGGCTCAGATGCTCGTCAGCGCCCCGCAGCGCTAGGTCGCTGCCCGCGAAAGTGCCGTCCACGGCCACGGTTCGGTCACCGGCGGCGCCCAGCTCCCCCGCGATGCCGAGCGCGGTGGTCGTCGTCCCGGCACCACCGCAGCCTCCCACCACCAGAATCGGGCGCGGGGCGGGTCCGGACTCGCCGGAATCGCCACGGCGCTTGCGCAAGCGCACCACCGGAGTCTTGGAACGCGCGGCACGACCCGACGATTCGCCCACTTCGGGCACATCGTCGAGCCAGCGGCTCCAGTCCTGATCCATTGTCTCCGCTCTCTTCTTATCCGGCCGGAACGCCCGCGGTGGGTCCATGGTCGCCGATGATCGCGGGGGCCGTCATCTCGTTGTACGCCGCCGCGACCGCGATCGGGTGAGAACCGGCCCCGGCGCCGGGTTCGCCGAGGGATTGCGCCGAGCCGCCATGGGAATCCAGCACATACAGGGCAACCCCACCGACGATGGCCAGCAAAACAATGGCAACGATCAGGAAGGCGAGCGTGAGCAGCCGCCGATCCGGGAGGCGTTGGGCGAGTGCGGGTTCGGGGACCTCGAAGGTCTCGCGCCACTGCGCGGTGGTGTCGATCGCCGGGATGGCGGGTTCGCCACTGTCCGTGGGGAATTCGATCACGGTGTTCCCGCGGTAGCGCGGCGGCGTGTAGGGGTCGGTCTCGCCGGTCCCGGTCATCCAGTCCGACCAGGTGCCGTCGAAGCGATTGTGCCGCAGCACCGATTCGGGGACCGGCGGCAGTTCGACCTCGGGCTCGGTGTCGTGAATGTAGTGCGGGAAGCGGGCCGGGCCGGCGCTCTCGTCGAAGGCGGGCGTCTCGGGGGCCGCGTCGCGAGCGGGCGGTTCGGGGGTGGCCGGGTCGAGGGCCGGGTACCAGCGCGACTGTTTTTTGTACGACTTCAACATTCCCGCTGGGGGCACGTCGCTCGGCATCGTCTGACCCTCTCGGCGGTCGGTCGTGGCTGACGGTGTGTTGTCGTCGGTGATCGGTGGTACCGGGTGCGTCCGCCGGCACCACGTCGCCACCGGCTCCGCGTCCGAACGGTCCCGATCGGAAATTCTCTCGCATGAACAGGATTCCAACGACTCGACGCGCCGGACGACACACCGTTCAATCCGCGCGTGCGCGCGAGTAGCAGGGTTCGTACGGTCTCGTGAACGCCACGCCGACGGGGCGGTCTTCCCTGCGATCCGAGCGGAATCTACATTAACAAGACCAAGAATTTTGGAGGTTTTGTGAAGACAGCAGATATCGTCGCGGTTGTGACCGGCGGCGCGTCGGGACTGGGCATGGCCACCGTGCGGGAACTGCACTCGGCCGGCGCGAAGGTCGTTATCCTCGACCTTCCCTCGTCCGACGGCAAGGCTTTCGCCGAGGAACTCGGTGAGCGCGCGGTGTTCTCCCCCGGCGACGTCACCAGCGAGGCGGACGTGAGCGCCGCGCTGGATGCCACTCAGGCGCTCGGCACCCTGCGAATCGCGGTGAACTGCGCGGGAATCGGCAATGCCGTCAAGACGGTCGGCAAGCAGGGCGCGTTCCCGCTGGAGGCCTTCTCCAAGATCATCAACGTTAACCTGATCGGCACGTTCAACGTGATCCGCCTGGCCGCCGAGCGCATGTCCGCGGTCGAGGAGGCCGACGGCGAGCGCGGCGTCATCGTCAACACCGCCTCGGTCGCGGCGTACGACGGCCAGATCGGCCAGGCCGCCTACTCCGCCTCCAAGGGCGGCATCGTCGGCCTGACCCTGCCGGTCGCCCGCGACCTGGCCTCGTACAAGATCCGCGTCATGACCATCGCGCCGGGCCTGTTCCACACCCCGCTGTTCGCGACCCTGCCGCAGCAGGCCATCGACGCGCTCGGCGCGCAGGTGCCGCACCCCTCGCGCCTGGGCGACCCGGCCGAGTACGCCGCCCTGGTCCGCCACATCGTGGAGAACCCGATGCTCAACGGCGAGGTCATCCGCCTCGACGGCGCGATCCGCATGGCCCCGCGCTAATCAGCGGGCAGCGGCGCCCGGCGCGCCGCGAACACGCCAACGGCACCGGCGCGAGCACACGCTTGCCCGGTGCCGTTCGCGTTCCGGATCAGGAGCAGGCCGCCGGCTCCATCTCCCAGGGCGCCTGCGGGAGCACCGCACCGGTCTCCAGCAGCGATTTGAGGTTGGCCAGGACCGCGGGCCAACCGCTCGAAATGCCTTGCAGCATTTCCTGGTTCGGCAGGTTCTCGTGGGTGACGGTGAGCCGCACGATGTCCTGGTGCGGCTCGATCGAGAAGGTCACCACCGACGGCGAGCGCTCCTCCTGCGGGGAGTCCTCGAAGGTGACCACCAGGCGGTTGGGCTGGTCGGCCTCGAGTACCTTGCCGACGACGTCGAGCTTGTCCGAGCCGTCGACGCGGCGGTGCTCCCAGCGCGAACCCTCCTGCCAGTCGGACACATTCGCGTGTCCCCAGTACTGGGCGGTCAGGTCGGCGTCGGTCAGGGCCTTCCACACCTGCTCGGCGCTGGCCCGGATGTAGGTGACGTAGACGTAGTTCGGCACGGTGGTGGTCATGGCGTACTCCTCTGCCTGGTCTTTGATGGCGCGCAGGACGTCCAGCCGGGGTCGGTCGAACACGGAGATCCAACGCTGTTCGATGTCGTGAATCGGGGTCGGATTGATGTAGTGCACCCGTTCGCGGCCGCGGCGCAGCACGGTGACCAGCCCCGCCCGCTCGAGAATGTCGAGGTGCTGGGTCACCGATTGCCGGGCCATCGCGACCCGTTCGCACAGTTCCCGCAGCGTCTGACCGTTGTGTTCACGCAGCCGGTCGAGCAGCTGCCGCCGAGTGGCGTCGGCCAGGGCCTTGAAGACCGTGTCCATGTCGGGTTCGGGTTGCACGGCTCAAATTATGCAGGCATTTACCTGCATAAGTCAACGGGGGTGCCGCACGCGCCGGAGCGCACCCCCGATTTCGTGGGAATTTCGTTCTCGGGCATGACAATCCGCGTCCGAGCGGTCAAGATGGTCAACGGCCTTCAGCCGAACCGACATCGTTGTCTCTTCAGCGCCTCCTGCCGTGGCGCGGACAGGAGTGCCCGTGGCGACCACGCCGCAGCCCTCACACCCCGTGCCCGCGGGCCAGGATCCCGCATCCCCGGTGCGCCCGGCATCGTCAGTGCGCCCCGCGTCCTCGGTGATCGTGGAGACGATCCCCCCGGCCCGCATCGGGACCCGGCTCGTGCACCCCGTCCTGCGCACCACGCTCCAGCAGTTCCTGCGCGCCGGAGCCTGGGTCGCCGACCTGGGACCGCGTCCGGCCAACCTGATCTTCCGGGTGACCCGGCTGTCCGAGCAGCCCGCCCGGGTCATGGGCACCCCGCGCGGCACCCGCCGCGAAACCCTGCGCTTCGAGCACTTCGAGGCCGAATGGCTGTGGAGCGCACCGGTTCCCGATCCGCGCGTGGACCGCGACGCCGCCATCCTCTACCTGCACGGCGGCGCGTTCATCGCGGGCGGCCTGCACAGCTATCGCCGCCACACCGCGCGCCTGGCCGCGCTGAGCGAGTTGCCGGTGCTGACCGTCGACTACCGCCAGCTGCCCGACGCGCACCCCAACGAGAGCCTCGCCGACGCGCTCACCGGGTACCGGCATCTGCTCGACGAGGGCTTCCCGCCGGAGAAGATCATCGTGGCCGGCGATTCCGCGGGCGGCGGACTGGCATTGCGGCTGGCGCTCACGCTGCGTGAGCGGGAGCTGCCATTGCCGGTGGCGCTGTCGGTCACCTCGCCGTGGGCCGATTTCGACTCGACCGCCCGTCTCGCGCACCCCAACAGCCGCGACGACGCGGTGCTACCCGCGCTCGGACCGGACATGGTGGTGCGCCGCGGTATCGCGGTGGACGGGGAGCTGGATCCGGCGTGGTCGGTGGTGAATCACGACTTCACCGGTCTGCCACCGATTTTCCTGCAGGTCGGGTCCCGGGAGATGCTGCTGACCGACGCGCTCGCGGTGGCGCGCCGGGCCGAGGCGGCCGGGGTGTCGCTGCGCCTGCAGATCCGGCCCAGCGCGCCGCACACCCTCATCCACCTGGGCGCGGATCTGCTCGCCGACGGCCGCGACGCCGCCCGCGACGCGGCCGAGTTCCATCGTGCGATGATCGATCCGGGTCGCGTCGGCCGCAGCGCGGCCTGACCGCGAGTATCAGCGGCGGCCCGAACCCGCGATCCGAGAGGCTCCGATGTCCCAGCCTGACAGCGCTTCCCGCCCCGCGGTCCTGGTCACCGGCGCGGCCGCCGGGATCGGCCGCGCCATCGCCGCCCGCTTCGCGCGGGAGGGCTGGACGGTCGGTCTCTATGACATCGACGCCGACACCGTGGCCCGTACCGCCGCGGAGATCGGCGGGCACACGATCACCGGCGCGTTCGACGTCACCGATGCGGCGGGCTGGGATCGGGCGCTCAAGGAATTCGCCGGGGCGACCGGTCGTCTCGATCTGCTGGTCAACAACGCGGGCATCCTGGTGTCGGGGGCGTTCGGCGATATCGACGTGGACCGCCAGCACCGTGTGGTGGACGTCAATGTGAAGGGCGTCCTCAACGGGTGCCACACCGCGCTCCCCTATCTGCGCCGGACGCCGGGCAGCCGGGTGATCAACCTGGCGTCGGCGTCGGCGCTCTACGGACAGCCCGGGCTGGCCGTGTACGGAGCGACCAAGGCCGCGGTCCGCAGTCTCACCGAGGCCCTCGACCTGGAGTGGCGGCAGTACGGGATCACGGTCAGCGATCTGCTGCCGCTGTTCGTGGCGACCGACATGATGACCGAGGTGAGCCGCGGCTCGAAATCCGCGGCCACCCTCGGGGTGCGGCTGACCCCGCAGGATGTAGCGGACGCGGTGTGGCGGACCGCGTCCGGCCGCGGACGGCTGCGCGGCCCGCACGTGCTGGTCGGACTACAAACCAAACTGACTGGTCTGGCGATGCGGTTGTCCCCGCCGTCCGTGACGCGCGCGATCGTCGGCTGGATCAGCAAGGCCGATTCGCTGCACTAGCCGCGGGTTCACAGGGCGCCAGGTCGCCCACGACGAAGATGATCAGGCCCACTGTCAAGGTCAGCGCACCCGCCAGACCGAGTGGCATGGGCCGTGCCTTCCCGGCGAATTCGTCCTCGACCCCGGTCAGCCAGTTGATGGCAGCCGACCTTGGTGCGGGTCAGCCGGTGGCGGTTCTTCCGCTCGCCGCGGTCCGCGCGGCCAGGGCGAATCGCAGTTCGCTGCGGCGGGCGACGGACAGTTTGCGGTACACCCGGGTGAGGTGCTGCTCGACCGTGCTGGTGGTGATGTCGAGGGTTTCGGCGATATCGCGATTGCGATTCCCGCTCGCGGCCAGTTCGGCCACGCGCCGCTCGGCCGGGCTCAGGGTCTCGAAGCCGCTGCCGCCCAGCGTGTCTCGCGGTCCTGGTCCGGAGTCGACCTGCAGTCGGGCCAGGAGCGGTTCCGCGCCGGAGGTTTCGGCGAGCCGCGCCGCCTCGCGCAACGGCGGGCGCGCTCGATCGGCCTCCCCCAGCGCGCGGTAGGCGGCCCCGAGATCGGCCAGCACGGTGGCCAATTCGAGTTCGTCGCCGCCGGAGCGGGCCAGGGCGGCCGCGCGCCGCAGCAGGGTGACCCGTCGCAGCGGGTCACCGGTGGCGGCCAGCAGTCGCAGCGACACCCCGCCGCTGTGATGCCGTTCGGCCCCGCCGATCGCGTCCAGGTGCCGGGTGGCGAGAGCGCGGGCCTGCCGCGACTCCCCCGCCGCCAGGCTCACTGCGGCCAGGTCGTTGCGCCACGGTGCGAGCCACGCGAAGTCCAGGCCCCACTCGGTCATGAGCCGGCCGCAGCGGCGGAAGTGGCGTTCGGCCTCGTCGAGCAGCCCGATGGCCAGGCAGTGCTCGCCGCGGGCGCGCAGATAGCCCAGCGCGAAACGGGTTTCGAACACCGCGCGCGGCAGCGGGCGTTCCAGTTGGGCGGCGGCCTCCACGTGACGCCCCTGCGCGGTGAGGGCGCGCACCAGCACCGCGACCGCCCGGCCGAGCCACACCCCGAGCTGTTCGGCGGGCAGCAGGTTCAGCGCCGCGGCGGCGTGTCCGGCGGCCTCGGCCGGATTGCCTTTGCGCAGCAGTGTTTCCGCGCGGGCCGTGGCGAACAGCGCCTGCCAGGTCGGGGCGCGCCGCGCGGTCGCCTCCGCGAGCAGCGACGCGCACCAGGCATCGGCGGCGTCGAGGCGGTCGGTGTGCAGCAGGCAGTCCACGGCGGCCACCAGCACTTCGACGGTGTCCGGCGCGAGGCGGTGCTGGGCCAGCATGCGTTGCGCCGCCGCGGCGGTCTCCTCCGGCGGACGCTGATTCCACAGGCCGTCGAGCAGGGCGGCGGCCTGCCGGTGCGCCGAATCACGCTGCGGCGCATGCGGACCGGACGCCGCGCGGCGGGGCGTGCTCCGGGGAACCGGAGACCCTTTCGTGGCCCGCGAGCTCGCGGGATCGGCGTGTCCACCCGAGTGCGCGTCGTGGTGTGCGATGGCGGGTGCCTGGGAGCCCGACTTCGCTCCGCAGCTCGGTGCGGCGAGCAGCCAGGAGTGCCGCTGGGCCTGGACCGGGTGGGTGTAGCGCAGCCACGCGCCGAGGAATTCGAGCCGATCGCCGAGCGCGGCGTCCGCCTCCCGCCGCAGCCGCAGCAGGGCGTGGTCGGCGTGCAATATGTGACCGTGCCAGAGCATCTGCAGCACGGTCATCGGGAGCTCCGGGCACGGCACCCGCCCGGTGCGCAGCGCCGCCTTGAGCCGCCCGAAGTTGCGGGTGCGACCGGACGGATTGATCCGCCATTCGACCGCGACCAGCTTCGTCGCGATCCCCGCCCGCTCGTCGGCTCGGCGACTGGCCCGATAGGCGAGCTCCAAATAGGTTCCGGCACTGTCCCATTCGTCGGCGTCGAAGGCATGGTCGGCGACTTCCAGCAGCACCTGCGCCGCCCAGGACCCGCGCGTGTCCCCCGCCGCGACCAGGTGCGCCGCCACCACCGCCGCCGGAAACCCCTCCCGGCACAGCAGTTCCGCCGCCGCCGCGTGCAACGCCCGCCGCTCCTCCTCCGGAAGCTCACGCAGCACCAGCGCCGCCATGTCCGGATGCGGACGACACTCCCCCACGATCAGCCCGGCCCGCACCAATGCCGCCGTCACCGCCCGGATCTCGCCCACGCCGCGGCCGAGCAGCGCCGCCACCCGGCCCAGGGAAGCATGATCGCCCAGCACCGCCGCCACCCGCGCCACCCGCAGCCGCTCGGTCTCGGCCGCCTTCGACCGGGGCACGGAGGCGTTCACCCGCCCGGCTCGGGCAATCGCCGGAACCGCGGTGGTGGACCGTAGCTCGCCCGAATCCGTCTGCGCGCCGGCCGCATCCGGCCGCGCTCGCGTCGCCGCCGGGTCGACCCGGCCCGCGGTCGTGCGGATGGCGGGCGCGCCGCTCGTTCCGCCACCGGCCCCCACCGGTAATCCCCCTCGGTCCCGTGCGACCGACCGTGCCATCTGAGGTCCCTTCACCGAATCGCGGGCGCCCGGCTGTCGGACATGGCACGGCGAGCTTCGGTGTGCGCGAGCGGCATCATTGCAGCGAGGGCGTGTGGACGCCCAGGATCAGCCGGGGCACAGCGGGTTTCGAAATCTACTGCCAAACAGTGTATTTCACTTTCCCCTAGGAGGTGGGGGCGAGCACTCGCGGACGGTAGACCAGGGCGGCGGCCGCGTCGCCGTCCACGCCGAGGAACACCACGGACCGGGCCTCGTCGAGCATGCCCTGGCCCGCCGCGCTCAGGTAGGCGTGCACCGGGCCCGCCGAGTACGGGTCGCCCGCGAAGGGATCGATTCCGGCCACCGCCGCCGACGGCACCCCGACCCGGTAGGCCACGCGCTCGCGAAATCCGGCGACCGGGGCCGGGGCGAGCAGCACCGCCGCGCCGGTCGCGAAGTCGCCGGGCTCGAGGCCCTCGCCGGAAAGGCATTCCCGCAGTATGGTTTCGGCGAGGTCGAGCGGATCGGAGGTGGCGGCGCGCACGGTCAGCGCGCCGCGGCCCGCGGTTCCGGCGGCCTCGAGGTCGGCCCACGCGGTCGGGGTGAGCGGGCCGCTGTTCCCCGTCGTGTAGAGGCGGCCGAAACCGCCCGCGCCACCGTCGGCGCGCAGCAGGATCGCCGCACCGCTGGCGGTGTACGGGAAGTCCTCACGGCCGCGTTCGGTGGTGGGGTGGGTGTCCCCGGCGACGATGAGCGCGTACTCGACATCACCGAGCCCGGTGAAGCAGTGCGCGGTCATGAGGGCGTGCAGCACCCCGGTGGCGCCGTTGAGCAGATCGAAGGAGAAGGCGGGCAGGCGGCCGGTCTCGTACTCCAGACCGACCTCGAGGCGCTTCTGGATCAGTGCGGCGACGGCGGGTTCGGCGATATTGCTGTCGCGGAACACCCCGGCATTGATCACCAGGCCGACCCGGTCGGCGGAGATCTCGGCGGCGGCCAGCGCCTGCCGTCCCGCGCGGGCGGCGAGTTCGAAATAGCTTCCGGTGTCGGCGTCGGTGCACACGGCCGCCGAAACGATTGCGGTGGTCATGGATTCAGGCCTCCAGCCGGGAGATCGTCGCGGCGAGGTGACCGGAGACCACCCCGGACGCCTCGGGGATCAGCAGCACCTTGGAGCCGCGCGGAATTCGCCCCTGCGCCAGATGTTCGCGCAGCACCAGGAAGTGGGAGGTGGACGCGGTATTGCCGTACTCGGCGTAGATATTGAGCGCCTGCGGCATGGGGGTGTCGAAATGGCGTTCGGTGAGCGAGCTGATGTACTCGATGGCCGGGCCGCTGAACTGGTGGTGGATCCAGTAGTCGTATTTCTCGCTCTCCCACGCTCGGCCGGTCTCGAAGAGGAAGTCGGCCATGCGGGAAATGCCCTGCAGGAATCGTGATTCGCTGGCCAGTGCCCGGTTGTCGGTGTACATGGCGATGCCGGTGGTCTTGTCACTCGGCATGCCGATGCAGTGTTCCGCGCCGGCCGAGGTGGTCATGAGTTCGATGTAGTGGATCTCGTCGTCATCGTCACCGCGGTCGTCGACCACCACCGCCACCGCGGCGTCGCCGACGGTGAGCGCCGCGAACTGCGGGTCGTAGGGCTTGGAGATCTCGCGGGTGGCGGTCTCGGCGATGGGGGTGATCTGCTCGCCGCTGACCACCAGGCCGCGGCGCACCACGCCGGCCTTGATCATGCGGTCCAGCACCAGCACGCCGGTGATCATCCCGGCGCAGGCGTTGGACAGATCGAAGTGCAGGGCCTTGCCCGCGCCGATGGCGGCGCCCAGCTGGGCGGCGAACGACGGGGCGAAGCAGTATTGCCCGGGCGCGGTGAAGCGGGTGATCGAGACCGAGATGATCACGTCCAGATCCTCGGCCGTGTAGCCGGAGCGTTCCAGGCAATCCTCGATGGCCCGCTGCGCGAGCACGAAGGAGGATTCGTAATCGCCGGGGTCGCTATTGTGCACGCGGCGATTCTTGATTCCGGTAATTCGTTCCAGATCCAAGGCCCGCGGTACCGACAGGGCATTGATGACGTCTTCGGTGGAACGGATGGTGCTGGGTGTATACGCGCCAATGGATTCGAAGCGTGTACGCATGTGGCCCCCTGCTCTCTCGGGTGATTTCCGTAGGCCCCGATGCCGAGTGGAAAGCTACCGTACGGAGGGGTGGACGGGAGGTGGGCGTTGATCACGGATCAGCCTGTTGTACACAGTATTTCGAATCCGCGTAGGGGTGGGATAGGGGGTGCGGAGTAACCGGTGTCGGTACCGCGAGACACACTAACATTGTTGTCCATCAAAGGAATTCGAATCAATACGGCTGGCGGCCACGGTGAGCCCCGTGTAGCCTCACCGACATATTTCTCGCATTCCTCGACAATTCCCTGGGGGAAGTGTGTCGCATTCCTTGCCCACTGTTTATTGGCGCGCCCTCGATCGATTCACCGATATCGTTTCCGAGCATCCTTCCCGGGCGGCGGTGATCCACGCCGAGGGCCGGACCCGGGCCGGCCTGCCCGACTACCGGCAACTCACCTACGCCGAACTCGACGCCTGGTCGGACACCATTGCCGAGCGGTTCCTCACGGCCGGGGTGGGCGCAGGCGTGCGCACCATCGTGCTGGTGCGACCGGGGCCGGAGCTGTACGCGGTGCTGTACGGACTGTTCAAGATCGGCGCGGTGCCGGTGGTGATCGACCCCGGCATGGGGTTGTTCAAGATGCTGCGCTGCCTGCGCGCCGCCGACGCCGAGGCGTTCGTGGGGGTCACCGAGGCGCAGGCGCTGCGCATCGTGTTCCGCGCCTACTTCCGCAAGGTGCGGGTGGCGGTCACCGTGGGCCGGTCCTGGTGGCAGGGACCCACCCTCGAGAGCTGGGGCCGCACACCGGCTTCCGCCCTGCCCGAGCGCGAGCCCGCGCCCGATGACGAGCCGCTGCTGATCGCCTACACCACCGGCAGCACCGGGCCCGCGAAGGCGGTGGTGCTCACCCACGGCAATCTCGCGGCCATGATCGATCAGGTGGACGCCGCGCGCGAGCACGTCGCGCCGGAGACCTCGCTGATCACCGCGCCGGTGGCGGGCATCCTGGAACTGTTGCTCGGATCCCGGTGCGTGCTACCGCCGTTGATCCCGTCCAAGGTCGGGGCAACCGATCCCGCGCACGTGGTGGACGCGGTCGAACGGTTCCAGGTGCGGACCATGTTCGCCTCTCCCGCCGTGCTGATCCCGCTGCTGGACCACATCCGCCGCACCGGGGCCGCGCTGCCGAGCATTCGCAGCGTCTACTCCGGCGGCGCGCCGGTGCCGGACAGCTGCATCGCCGGACTGCGCGAGGTGCTGCCCACCGACGCCCGGGTGTACTCGGGATACGGCGCGACCGAGGCGCTGCCCATGGCCACCATCGAATCCCGGGAACTGCTGGGCGAACTCGTGGCGCAGGCCCACACCGGGCACGGCGTCTGCGTGGGCGCGCCGGCGCTGCACGTGCGGGCCCGCATCATCCCGATCACCGATGATCCGCTGCCGGACTGGCCGGATGTCGAGGGGCGGGGCGGCCTCGCGGGCCCGCTCGGGATCGGGGAGCTGGTGGTGTCCGGGCCGAATGTCAGCACCCACTACTTCTGGCCGCCGACCGCGGACCGGGTCGGCAAGATCGCCGACGACGAGGTGATCTGGCATCGCACCGGCGATCTGGCGTGGCTCGACGACGCGGGACGAATCCGGTTCTGCGGCCGCAAGAGTCAACGCCTGGAGACGGCGCGCGGTCCGATGTTCACCGTCCAGGTCGAGCAGGTGTTCAACACCGTCGCGGGCGTCGCCCGGACCGCGCTGGTCGGCGTGGGCACGCGCGGCGAGCACCTGCCGGTGCTGTGCGTCGAACTCGAGCCCGGCGCCGACCGCGACGCCGTCGAGCGCGAATTGCGCGGGCGGCGCGACGAATTCGAGATCACCAAGCCGGTGACGGAGTTCCTGTTCCATCCCCGGTTCCCGGTCGACATCCGCCACAACGCCAAGATCGGCCGCGAACGGCTGACGGTATGGGCGGACAAGCAGCTCGGACCGGGGGCGTCATGAAGGTCTTGGTGACCGGAGCCTCGGGGTTCCTCGGCGGTGCGCTGACCCGCCGCCTGGTCGGGGACGGCGAGCACGAGGTGTCGATTCTGGTGCGGCCCACCAGCGATCTGCGCGACCTGACCCCGGTCCTGGACCAGGTGGAGCGGGTGGTCGGCGATCTCGGCGATCCGGCGTCGCTGGAGCGGGCGGTCGCGGGCGTGGACATGGTGTTCCACAGTGCGGCCCGGGTCGACGAACGCGGCACCCGCGCCCGCTTCTGGGCCGAGAACACCACGGCCACCGCGCGTTTGCTGGCCGCGGCCGCCGCCGGTGGCGCGCGCCGGTTCGTGTTCGTGTCGAGTCCGAGCGCGCTGATGGATCGTGACGGCGGCGACCAGATCGATATAGACGAGTCGGTTCCGTATCCGTCGCGCTATCTGAACCACTACTGCGAGACCAAGGCCGCCGCCGAACGCCTGGTGCTGGCGGCCGATGCGCCCGGCTTCACCACCTGCGCGCTGCGGCCGCGCGCCATCTGGGGCGCGGGCGACCGGTCCGGGCCCATCGTGCGGCTCCTGGAGCGGGCGGCGGCGGGGACCCTGCCGGATCTGTCGGGCGGGCGCGGCGTCCACGCCTCGCTGTGCCACGTGGACAATATCGTCGACGCCATGGTCAAGGCCGCGGGCGGCGAGAACGTCGGTGGCAGAGCGTATTTCATCGCCGACGCCGAACGCACCGAGGTGTGGGGGTTCCTGGCCGAGGTCGCCGCCGACCTCGGGTATCCGCCGCCGGGCCGGGCGCTGGACCCGCGTCTGGTGGCGCTGGTGGTGTCGGTGATCGAGAACCTCAGGCGGGTCCCGTATCTGGCCGAGCACTGGACCCCGCCGCTGTCGCGCTACTCGGTGGCGGTGCTCACCCGCACCGGCACCTACGACACCTCGGCCGCCGCCCGCGATTTCGGATACCGGCCCGTTATGGACCGCGACACCGGCATGGCCGAACTGAAATCCTGGATCCACCGCACGGGGGTGATCGCCGGATCCACCCACTGACCAGCGTTCGGGCGCTCTCCGCGAAACCTTGTGTTACGCGCGGTAGCGGCTACCATGGCTTGGGTACAGCGCAGTACCGCACTCAATGAGGAGAGCGCCCGATGCCGGCATTCGACTATCACGGCGTATCCGTCGCCTACGACCACGCCGGATCCGGCGATCCGATCCTGTTCCTGCACAATATCGGCGGCGACCGCCACATCTGGGCCAACCAGACCCGGGCCCTGGCCGCCACGCACAGCGTCTACGCGCTGGACCTGTTCGGCTACGGCGACTCCGACTCCCCCACCAGCGGTTATACCGTCGCCAACTACGTGCGCCTGGTCTCGGAGTTCATCAGCGCCCACGATCTCACCAACGTGACGCTGGTCGGCAACTGCTTCGGCAGCGCGCTGTCGCTGCTCTACACCCGCGCCAACCCGCAGAACGTGCGCGCCCTGGTGCTGTGCAGCCCGCTCACCGCGGCCACCCTGCGGCCGACACCGACCGGTTGGACCGCCCGCGCCGCGTCCCGCATCCCGCTCGACTCCGTCGCGAGCGCCATCCGCCTGCCCGGCGTCGCCGCCAACCTCGTGGTCCGCGAACAGCTCGGCCCGCGCGGCCGCGCCATGACCTCCCCGTCGTTCACGGCCCTGCGTCACCGCTGGTCCGAGCCGCGCCGCCTGTACCCGCCCGCCGCCATCGCGCGCGATCTCCCCACGCTGGCCACCCTCGACACCTTCCACCCCTCCCCCACTTTCCCGCCCATCACCACCGTCTGGGGCGAGAAGAACCGCATCCTCTCCGCCGCCGCGGGCGCCCGTCTCAACGAAACCCTCCGCCCGGCCCACGCCATCACCCTCCCCGACTGCGGCCACCTGATCATGCTCGAGCAGCCCGAAACCGTCACCGCCGCAATCCGTTCGGCCACCACCACGGCCCTCGCGGGCTGAATCGACCAGAGCGCGGGATCCGTTCAGCCGTCCCCGGCCGCGCGGCGAAGGAGCGCGGACAGTTCGCGCATGCGGTCGACCAGTTCCGGTGGTTCGATGACCCGGAATTCGAAGCCGAAGCCCGCGACGTAGACGGCTATCGCGTCGAGGGAGTTCGCGCCCGCGTGCAGGACGCAGGTGGTCGCGTCCACGGCTTCGAGGACGCCGACCGTCGGGGAGATGAGGTCGGCGGCCCGATCGGCGGAGGTCAGCAGGGTGATCCGGGCGTGGTAGCGGTAGGGCGCCGAGGTGACGCCGCGCGAAACCTGGTCGGCGGGGTCGGGGGCCTCACGCGGGGTGAAACGCGGGCCGGTGGGGATGCGCGGGGTGAGTCGGTCGACGCGGTAGGTGCGCCAGTCCTCGCGGTCGACATCCCAGCCGGTCAGGTACCAGCGGCGACCGTGGTGCACCAGACGGTGGGGTTCGGTTGTGCGGTAGGAAGTTTCGGTGCCGGCGTGGGTGCGGTAGTCGAAGCGCAGACGGTGCTGGTCGCGGATGGCGGCGGCGATGGTGGTGAGGGTGTCGGGGTCGACGCGGGGGCCGCCGGAGGGGACCGACACGGTCGCGTCCTGGAGGGCGGTGAGGCGGTGACGCAGCCGCGACGGAAGCACCTGTTCGAGTTTGGTGAGCGCGCGCAGGGAGCTTTCCTCGATGCCCGCGATGGTGCCGCCCGCGGCGGTGCGCAGGCCCATGGCGACCGCGACAGCCTCCTCGTCGTCGAGCAACAGCGGCGGCACATTCGCGCCCGCGCCCAGGCGGTATCCGGCGCAACCGGGTGTGGCGTCCACGGGATAGCCGAGGGCGCGCAACTTCTCGATATCGCGGCGCACGGTGCGCACGTCCACCTCGAGCTGGGCGGCCAGATCCGCGCCGCTCCATTCGCGCGGGGTCTGCAACAACGACAGCAGTCGCAGCAGTCGAGCCGAGGTTTCCAACATGAATCCGATTCTTCCCGACAGCTAGGGCAGAGCCTGTCCTAACCGGCTCGTAGCGTTGTTCTCATGAGCGAACAGGTCACTCCCTTCCGCATCGACATCCCTCGGACTCAGCTCGACGATCTGCGGCGGCGGCTCGAATCCGCCCAGCTGCCCGCCCCGCTGCCGGGCGACGACTGGGACACCGGCGTACCCGTGCACTGGCTGCGGGAACTGGTGGAGCACTGGCGCACCGGATACGACTGGCGCGCGGCCGAAGCCGAAATCAACCGGTATCCGCAGTTCCTCACCGAGATCGAGGGGCAGCGGGTGCACTTCCTGCACATCCGCTCGGCCGAACCGGGCGCGGTGCCGCTGCTGCTGACCCACGGCTGGCCCGGCTCGGTGGTCGAATTCCTCGACGTCATCGGGCCGCTCACCGATCCGGCGGCGCACGGCGGCGACCCGGCCGACGCGTTCCACCTGGTCATTCCGTCGCTGCCCGGGTTCGGGTTCTCCGGGCCGGTCGCCGACACCGGGTGGACGCGGGCGCGGATCGGCCGGCTGTGGGCCGAGCTCATGCGCCGCCTCGGCTATGAGCGCTACGGCGTACAGGGCGGCGACATCGGCGGCTCGGTCAGCCCCGAAGTGGCGCGGTCGGCACCGGACAAGGTGATCGGCGTGCACGTCAACGGCGGCACCAATCTGCCTCCGCAGTCGGCGGTGAACGACCTCGACGAACTCACCGACCTCGAACGCGACCGGATCCGGCGCATCCAGGCGTTCATGCGAGAGGAGTTCGGCTACATCGCGATCCAGTCCACCCGGCCGCAGGCGCTGGCCTACGGCCTGGTGGACTCCCCGGTCGGGCAGCTGGCCTGGATCATGGACAAGTTCCGCGAGTGGACGCATCCCCGCAATGTCGTGCCCGACAAGATCATCGACCGGGATCGCCTGCTCACCAATGTGATGCTGTACTGGCTGACCGGCACCGCCGGCTCCGCCGCCTACGTGGGCTACGCCCAGACCGGCGAATGGGGCGCTCCCGCAACCAATTCCGGTGTCCCGACCGGCGTCATCGCCTTCGCCCACGATGTCTGCATCCGGCGCTACTGCGAGCCGTCGAACACCATCACCCGCTGGACCGACGTCGACCGCGGCGGCCACTTCGCGGCGCTGGAGGAGCCGGAGATCCTCGTCGGCGACATCCGGGAGTTCTTCCGCGACCTGCGCTGAGCGCCGGGACCGGAATCCGGTGCGGTCCGGCCGTATTCAGGGCACCAGTGGCCTGACCTGCTCGGCGGCGAAGCGGACGAAGCCGACCGGGTCGGGCTCGTCGCCGGTGGGTTGCAGCACGACACCGGTGGCCCCGGCCTCGGTCCAGGCGATCACCGCGTCGGCGATGGCCCGGGCGTCCCCGCCAACCCCGATCCCGGGGATGGTGTCGCGGTTCTCGGCCCGCAGTTCCGCCGCCACCCGGTCGGCGGCTCCGGGCCCGGTGGCGGCCAGTAGGTACACGACGATCGGATACGGATGCGCCGCCATGGATTCCGGCCGGGCGGCCCGCACGATCCCGGCAGCCGTGCGGACCCCTGCGGCGGGGGTGGAGCTGGTGAGGATCACCCCGTCGGCCGCCGCGCCCACCAGTTCGAGGGTGCGGGGCCCGGTCGCCGCGGCCAGGATCGGCGGCGCGGCGGGCGGGGGCCAGTCCAGCGCGACGTCGTCGAGCTGAACATACCTGCCCCGCACGGAGATTCGCTGCCCTGCCAGCAGGGCCCGCAAGGCCTCGAGGTATTCGCGCAGCAGCGTGATCGGCGAGGCGACCCGCTCCCCCACCTGGCCCATCCAGTCCTGCACCCCGTGCCCCACACCCCAGATCCCGCGCCCGGGGAACATTCGTTCCAGTGTGGCCAGCTCCATGGCGGTGATCGCGACATTGCGCAGCGGCACCGGCAACACCCCGACGCCGATGCGCACGCGCTCACTCCAGGCCAGTGCGGCCGACGCGGTCGCGATCCCGCCCTCGAGGAAACAGTCCTCTCACAGCCACAGTTCTTCGAGCCCCGACGTGTCGGCGGCCCGCACCACCTCCCGCAACCGCTCCGGCGGTTGCTGCGGCCGGAACACCACTCCCAGCGTCGTCATCCCCCATGCCTACCACGCGGGCGGCGGAAACGACTGCGGCCCGGCCCATTCGAGGGACCGGGCCGCGGGGAAGTTCGGCTCAGCCGAAGTGGCAGACGTAGTGGACCGGCTCCACGACCTCGATGACGAAGCTGGAGTTGCCCGGGACGGAGAAGGACTCGCCGCCCTTGTAGGCGACGGCCTCGGTCTCACCGGCGAGGGTGACGTTGCACTGACCCTCGAGCAGCTCCATGATCTCCGGCGCGCCCGTGTTGAAGGTCAGGGTGGCGGGGAGGATGACACCGACCGACTTGCTGGTGCCGTCGGCCAGCTCGATGTTGTGGCTCACACACTTGCCATCGAAGTAGACGTTGGCGCGCTTGGTGACGGTGACATTCTCGAACTTCATGCTGCTACGGAGTCCTTTGCTCGGATGGGGACCCGCCTGGCGGGCGGTCCGGTTCGCGCCGATCGTACCGGTGGTCTCCGGGCGATCGTTCAGTCGGGCAGGGCGCCGGCGCCCGCGTCGGCCAGCGCGTCCAGGGCCGCGACCGCCAGCGCCCGGCCCTGCTCGATGATCGGGGCGGCGCGATGGAAATCCATGGTGCCGCAGACGTTCTGCGGCACCGAGATCACCAGGTCGGGCGGGTGGGCGGCGAGATGCTGGCGGGTGATGGAGGCCAGCATCAGATCGATCGCCCGCTGCGCGACATCGGTGGCGCGCACGCTGCTCAAGGCGGGCGGCTGCTCCTCGACGGGCGCGTCCGGGGTGCGGCCCAGCCTTTGCGCGGACGCCCGCCACCACTGGGTGAACCAGTTGGTCCGCGGTTGCGCCCGGTCGTAGGCGGGGTCGGGCGGACCGGACAGGTCGACCCCGATGAGCAGGTCGGCCGATCCCAGCGCCATGGTGGCGACCACCGGCAGCGGATCGAGGACGCCGCCGTCGACGAGGACGTGACCCTCACGCAGCACCGGGGTGATGAAGCCGGGGATGGCGATCGAGGCGCGGATGGCGGCGTCGAGTTCACCGTCCCGGAACCACGTCGAGCGACCCGTGGTGATGTCGGTGGCGACCGCGATGTAAGGAATCGGCAGGTCCTCGATGCACAGTTCGCCGAGCATCTCCCGGATCCGGTCCAGGATCTTCCCCGCCCGGATCACCCCGGGCTCGCTGAACGCCGGATCCAGCAGGCGCGCCACCTCGAACTGGCCGAGAGTCGCTGCCCAGGAAGTGAATTCGTCGAGCTTGCCCGCCGCGTACAGCCCGCCGACCAGCGCGCCCATCGACGACCCCGCCACCCCGGTGATCTCGTAGCCGCGTTCCCGCAGCTCCGCGATCACGCCGATGTGCGCGTATCCGCGTGCCCCGCCGCTGCCCAGGGCGAGGGCCACCCGCTTGCCGGTCGGCACCGCGCCGCCCATGGGCATCGCGCCGATCGGCGCGGTGCTGCTCGTCGGCACCGAGTCGTCACGCGTCGCCATGGCGTTCTCCCATCTCGACGGCGACCGGACCGACGGGTTTGGGCTGTTCCGGCCGCCAGCGCCGCACCAGGTAGACCCCCAGGGCACAGCCCGCCGTGATTCCCAGCGCCGCGTAGGCGGGCACCGGTTCGTGGGGTACCTGCGGCAGTCGATACCAGTGCGGTGAATACCCGATCCGCCCGAACGGCCTGCCGCGCAACGCGACCGCCGCCGACGGCACGAACAGCGCCGACAGCGCGACCACCACGCTCGTCGCGCGCCGCGGCAGCGCGGACCCGAGATTGCCGCCGCCCACCAGGCTGATGGCCACCACGCCCAGCACCGCCCAGGTCGGATTCGCGATTCCGGTCACCGCGAGCAGCGCCGCCACGGCCGCCAGCACCGCCGACGCCGCGATGGCGACGTAGGGGCGCGGCCGCAGCCAGGCCACCAGCAGTCCCGCCGCGACCGCCACGTCGATCAGCAGATTCGCCCAGCCCGGACGTGGCACGGTGACCACCGCGGACGCCGCGGCGGAGAAGGCGACCAGCAACAGCAGCAGCACGCCGTCGCGGCCGGGCAGAATCAGCGCGGCCAGGAACGCGCCGACGATCACCAGCGCGACACCCGCGACGACCACCGCGACCCGGTCACCGCTCTCGGCGAGCCAGCGCGAGGCCCGAGCCAGCGTGAACACGGCGACGGCTCCGGACAGGATCGGGGCCAGCGAGAAGTCCGGTCCCTCGCCGGGCATCGGCCCGATGTGATCGCGGGCCGGAAGATTCGCCGCCACCAGCGCCAACGCGACCAGGGTCAGCCACACCGGCGGCGCACCTCCGAACAGGCGGTCCAGGGTGCTCGACCACCGATCCTGGTCCGGGGGCTGGGCGAGATCCCCGAAGATCACCGAGCTCAGGCAGCCGAACAGGTACGCGCCGCCCGCCAGGGACGGCGTCCACGCCACGGGTGCGAGGCAGCCGATGATGACACCGGCGCACAGCGCGTCGACGTAGTTGACCGTGGTCAGCGAATCCATGCCGACCCCGGACATACCCACGTGATTGACCAGGATGCCCAGCAGCGCGACCGCGACCGCGTACCAGGCGGCGCGGTTACTGCGGACGCTCACCACCGCGGCCGCGCAGATCACCGCGACCATGGCGCCGGATTCCATGGCCGGCGGCACGCTGCGGACCATGAGGTCGACCTGCTGAGGTGCGGAGGTGAACCAGCCGTAGCTGACGGGCATCATGATCGCCAGCCCGGCCGTCGCGGTGGCGGCGTAGACCGCCGCGAACCGCACCAGCGCCCGCCACTCCACCATGTCCTTGACGGTACGGCGATCAGCGAACAGCCCGCAATCACGACTCGCAGACGCGCCGGACCGGATGGCGGGCGCTATCGTTCACCTATGTCTGCTGCAACTGAGAATGTTCGCGTAGATAGTGAGTTCGCACCCCTACGGACCGTGGTCGTCGCCCAGAGCGAGTTCCGCGCTCCGGACAACCAGGAGCTAATCGGCCACGAGATGCCGGTGGAACCGGCCGCGGTGGGCGTCCTCGACGTGGTCTGGGGCAGGACATTCGGCGAGGTGTACCCCGACAAGCAACGCGCGTGGGAGGCCGAACGCGAGGAGCTGGCCGCGGTCCTGGAACGCCACGGCGTGGAGGTGCTGCGCCCGCGCCTGTTCACCGCCGCCGAGAAGGCGGCCGCCGGACCCGAGGGCTACGCCAACTTCTTCGTCCGCGATCCGTGGTTCACGGTGGGCGAGAACGTGATCGAGGGCGTACTCCAGTTCCCGCACCGCCGCCGCGAGGTGCTGCCCAGCCGCGACCTGCTGCTGGCGCGCGTGATGCCGGCCGCCGCGCACTACGTCTCGCTGCCGCAGCCGGGCATCGGACATCCGGGACCCGGTCCGTTCCTCGAGGGCGGCGATGTCCTGGTCCTCGGCAAGCAGGTCTTCGTCGGCCTGTCCGGGATGGCGAGCAACGCCCTCGGCTACAACTGGCTCGCGAAATACCTTCGCCCCCAGGGCTTCACCGTCACCCCGGTCCGGATGCCCGAACACGTCCTGCACCTGGACTGCGCCCTGGGCCTGGTCCGCGAGGGTCTGCTCATCGCCTGCCCCGACCGCCTCCCCGACGGCTTGCCCACGGCGCTGCGCGAGTGGGAGCGCATCGAGGTCACCGAGGACGAGGCCGCCGCCATGGCCACCAACGGCCTGCCCATCGACAGCGAAACCTACATCACCGACCCGCGATTCGACCGGGTCGGCACCCTGCTGAAGGAGCGCGGCATCACCGTCGAGTACATCGATTTCTCGGTGTCGCGGCTGTTCGGCGGCGCGTTCCGCTGCTCCACCCAGCCGCTGCTGCGCGCCGAATGACCGCTCCCCCACCCCGTTTCGGGGCGGAGGGCGTCAGGCGGCGGAGGTCACGCGGTAGACGTCGTAGACGCCTTCCACATTGCGGACCACATTGAGCAGGTGCCCGAGGTGCTTCGGGTCGCCCATCTCGAAGGTGAACTTGGAGATGGCGACTCGATCACCGGAGGTGGTGACCGCGGCCGAGAGGATATTGACCTTCTCGTCGGCGAGCACCTTGGTGACATCGGAGAGCAGGCGGGTGCGGTCGAGGGCCTCGATCTGGATGGCGACCAGGAAGACCGACGACGGCGACGGCGCCCACTTGACCTCGATGATGCGTTCGGGCTCCGAGCGCAGCGAGTCGGCGTTGGTGCAGTCGGTGCGGTGCACGCTGACCGCGCCGCCGCGGGTCACGAAACCCATGATCTCGTCGCCGGGCACCGGGGTGCAGCACTTGGCCAGCTTGGAGACGGTGCCGGGCGCGCCCGGAATCTCCACGCCCGCGTCCCCGGTCGTGCGCTGGCGGGCGGGCACCGTGGACGGCGTGGACCGTTCGGCCAGTTCGTTCTCGACATCGCTGACACCGCCGAGCTGGGCCATGAGCCGCTGCACCACATGGTGCGCGGACACCTGGTTCTCGCCGACGGCCGCGTACAGCGCCGAGATGTCGGTGTAGTGCAGTTCGTGGGCGAGGGCGCTCATGGCGTCCACGCTCATCAGACGCTGCAGCGGCAGGCCCGAGCGACGGACCTCCTTGCTGATGGCGTCCTTGCCCGCCTCGAGGGCCTCCTCGCGGCGTTCCTTGGCGAACCACTGCCGGATCTTGGCCTTGGCGCGCGGGGACACCACGAAGTTCGACCAGTCCCGCGAGGGTCCGGCGTTCTGCGCCTTGGAGGTGAAGATCTCGACGACCTCACCGTTCTCCAGCTGCCGTTCCAGCGCGACCAGACGTCCGTTGACGCGCGCGCCGATGCAGCGGTGCCCGACCTCGGTGTGCACCGCGTAGGCGAAGTCGACCGGGGTCGACTTCTGCGGCAGCGTGATCACGTCGCCCTTGGGGGTGAACACGAAGATCTCCGGCGACTTCAGGTCGAAGCGCAGCGACTCCAGGAATTCGGCCGGGTCGGCCGCCTCCCGCTGCCAGTCGAGCAGCTGACGCATCCACGCCATGTCGTCGACTTCGGTGGAGTCGTTGGAGTGCTTGCCCTTGGTCTCCTTGTACCGCCAGTGCGCGGCGATGCCGAACTCGGCGGTCCGGTGCATGTCCTGGGTGCGGATCTGCACTTCCAGCGGCTTGCCGTCGGGGCCGACCACGGTGGTGTGCAGCGACTGGTAGACGCCGTAGCGCGGCTGGGCGATGTAGTCCTTGAACCGCCCGGCCATGGGCTGCCACAGCGAGTGCACGACGCCGACAGCGGCGTAGCAGTCGCGCACCTCGTCGCAGAGGATGCGGATGCCGACCAGGTCGTGGATGTCGTCGAAGTCCTTCCCCTTGACGATCATCTTCTGATAGATCGACCAGTAGTGCTTGGGGCGGCCCTCGACGACGGCGGTGATCCGGCTCGACGCGAGCGTGTTGACGATCTCGGCGCGCACCTTGGCCAGGTAGGTGTCGCGGGACGGCGCGCGGTCGGCGACCAGGCGCACGATCTCGTCGTACTTCTTGGGGTGCAGGATCGCGAACGCGAGGTCCTCGAGCTCCCACTTGACCGTGGCCATTCCGAGGCGGTGGGCCAGCGGCGCGATCACCTCGAGGGTTTCGCGCGCCTTCTTGGCCTGTTTCTCCGGCGGCAGGAAGCGCATGGTGCGCATGTTGTGCAGCCGGTCGGCGACCTTGATCACCAGCACGCGGGGGTCGCGGGCCATGGCGATGATCATCTTGCGGATGGTCTCGGCCTCGGCCGCGGCGCCCAGATTGACCTTGTCCAGCTTGGTGACGCCGTCGACCAGGTGGGCGACCTCGGTGCCGAATTCGGCGGTCAGCTCGTCGAGCGAGTACCCGGTGTCCTCGACGGTGTCGTGCAGCAGGGCGGCCACCAGGGTGGTGGTGTCCATGCCCAGCTCGGCCAGGATGTTGGCGACCGCGAGCGGATGGGTGATGTACGGGTCGCCGGACTTCCGGAACTGGTGCTGGTGCTTCTCGTCGGCGACGTCGAAAGCCCGTTGCAGCAGAGCCAGATTCGCCTTCGGGTACAGCTCGCGGTGCACGCTGGCGAGCGGCTCCAGGACCGGCTTGACCGCCGCGATGCCGCGCTGCCCGGTCATGCGGCGGGCCAGGCGGGCGCGCACGCGGCGGGAGGCGGAGGTGGGGACGGCGGTGGTGTTGCGGGCGGCGGCCGCGGACTGCGCGTTGGCCGCCGGGGTGGCGGATCCTTCCTCGGGCGATTGCCCCGAGTTCGCCTTCTCCAGATGCTGTGTCATGCCACCTCCGCTCGCGGCCTCGAAAGGAAAACCATATCGGACCGTTCAACCACCCAGATCATCCACTTTAGTCCTGGAATCGGATCGCGACCGGGGCAGCGTCCACCGCCGGTGCCAACCGCTCCGGAGCGATGAACGATACCCGTCCTGCTCACTGTTCGCTCGGACTCGCCGCGAGCCCGTCGCGGGTCAGTTCCAGCCGTCGTGTCACCCCGATGCCGGCCAGGAATCTCGGGTCGTGACTGACCACCACGAGCGCGCCCTGGAAGCTCGCCAGCGCCTCGGTGAGATGCGCGAGGCTGGGCAGGTCCAGGTTGTTGGTCGGCTCGTCGAGCAGCAGCAGTTTCGGCGCCGGGTCGGCCAGCAGCAGCATGGCCAGCGCCGCCCGCAACCGCTCCCCGCCCGAGAGCGCCCCGGCGGCGACGTCGGCGTCGGCGCCGCGGAACAGGAACCGGGCCAGCTGGGCGCGGATCCGCTCGGGTGCGGCGTGCGGCGCGGTGGCCGCGACGTTCTCGAACACGGTCTTCGATTCGTCGAAGACGTCGAGGCGTTGCGGCAGCATGCGCCACGGCACGGCCGGCCCCTCCTCCTGAATGCGTTGCAGCAGCGTGGTTTTGCCGATGCCGTTGCGTCCGGTGAGCGCGATGCGTTCGGGCCCGATGATTTTCAGGGTCACGGTGGGTCCGCACGGCAGTCGCGCCTCGGTCAGGTCGAGGACGTCCTGGCCCGGGTAGAGCCGGGTGCCGGGCAGGTCGACACGGATCTCCCGGTCGTCGCGCAGCCGGTCCTGCATGTCGGTCAGATGATCCTTGGCCTCCTCGACCTTGCCGATGTGGTTGTTGCGCAGCTTGCCCGCCGACACCTGGGCCTGGCGTTTGCGTTCGCCCATGACGATCTTGGGTTCGCGTTTCTGGTCCCACATCTTCTGCCCGTACCGCTGGCGGCGGTCGAGTTTGATACGGGCTTCGACGAGTTCGCGCGACTGCTTGCGGACATCGCTGCGGGCCTCCCGGATGGCCGCGCGGGCGGCCTCCTGTTCGGCGTCGATGATCCGTTCGTAGTCGGTGAAGTTGCCACCGAAGATCCGCACCTCGCCGTGCCGTAGTTCGGCGATGGTGGTGACCCGGTCGAGCAGTTCACGGTCGTGGCTGACGGTGAGCACGGTGCCGGGGAACTGGCCGACGACCTCGTAGAGCCGCTCGCGCGCCACCCCGTCGAGGTTGTTGGTCGGTTCGTCCAGCAGCAGCACATCGGGTTCACGCAGCAGTTCGGCGACCAGGCCGAGCAGCACGGTCTCCCCGCCCGACAGGGTGTCCAGGCGACGGTCCAGGTGCGCGACATCGCCTGCGACGTAAGGCAATCCGAGCCGCCCCAGCAAGGCCACCGCGCGTTCCTCGATGCCCCAGGCCGTGCCGACGGTCTCGAAGTCGGTATCGTCGCCGGTACCGGATTCGATGCGGTGCAACGCCTTCCGGATATCCGACAGCCCGAGCACCGCGTCCACGCGCTGCCCCGCGGCGAGTCCGAGATCCTGACGCAGATACCCGAACCGCCCCGGAATGGTCACCGAGCCGCGCTGGGCGCGCAATTGCCCGGTGAGCAGGCGAAACAGGGTCGATTTCCCCGCGCCGTTGGTGCCGACCAGGCCGACGTGACCCGGCCCGAACTGGGCGTCGAGTCCGTCGAACACAGGGGTGCCGTCCGGCCACGCGAAGGTGAGATCGGAAACAGAAATAACAGGCATAGACATGCGGGCCTCCCGAGAGTGAGCGAATGCGGCGCGCGAATGCGGGCCACTCGGCGATCACCTCAGAAGATCAACGGCATGTCTCCGATCAGACGGGAATGAGAACCGAACTACGGTAACCGAGATCAACGGGCCCGGGCAAGAACATATTTCGTGAGCCGAGTCTCAGCGCACGTCAGCGCGCGGTGAAGCGCAGATACCCGAGCGCCGCCAGCGCCAGCACGGCCGACACACCGAACATGACCGTCACGCCGTGCCCGAGGGCGACCCCGCCCAGCAAGCTCCCGGCCCCGATGCCGAGGTAGATGCAGGAGGCGTTCAAGGCCACCACCAGCCCGGATTCCGCGGGCGCGGCGGCGATGAGCCGGTGCTGTTGCGCGGGCGTCTGACACCAGGTCGCCGCACCCCAGCCGAGCGCCAGCACACCGATGAGCACAGGGAGACGCGTACCCGTGGCGGCCAGTACGGCCATGACGCCGAGGGAGAGGGCCATCAGCGCGTACCCGGCGGTGAGCACCGGGATCGGGCCGAACCGATCGGTGGCGTAACCCGACGACAGATTGCCCGCGACCGCTCCGACCCCGTACAACCCCAGCACCCACGCGGTCGCCGAGGACCCGATGTCCAAGGCCCCCAACGCCGGAACCGCGTAGGCGTACACGGTGTACGCCGCGCCCATGCCGAGCACGGTGAGCGGCAGCACGGCCGCCACCGATCGATCGCGCAGCACCGCCAGCCGAGTCAGCAACGGCACCACCGGATTTCCAGGCAGCGCGGGCACCCACGCCGCGACTCCGGCCGCGGCGACCGCGCACACGACCGCGACCCCGATCAACGCCGAGCGCCACCCCATCCGCTCGGCCAGCAGGTCGCCGAGCGGCACGCCGAGCGCGGTCGCGACGGTCAGACCGCCGACCACGACGGCCAGCGCTCGCGCCCGGGCCTGCGGCGGGACGAGCGCCGAGGCCACCGCCGCCGCGTTCGGGGTGAAGGCGGCCGCCCCGAGCGCGGCCAGGATCCGGGTGGCCAGCAGCATCCAGAACGCCGGCGCCGCCGCCGAGCCGAGGTTGGCCAGGGCGAGCACCAGCAGCGCCGACACCAGCAGCGTCCGGCGCGGCAGCCGCGCGGTCAGCGTCGCCAGTACGGGCGATCCGAGCGCGTAGGCGCCGGCGAACACCGTCACCGCCAGTCCCGCACTCGCGAGCGAAACCCCCAGCGTCCCAGCCACATCCGGCAGGAATCCGGCCAGAATGAACGAGTCCGTGCCGACGGCGAACGTCCCCAGCGCCAGAATCCCCGTGCGCCGCAATCCGTTCCACGACCCGGTGCCGCCGCCTCGCCGGGCCGCGCCACTGCCGACCGGCACGTCATCTGTCGAACGTCGCGCGGCAGAACCGTCGACCGCAGCATCCACTGTCCAGGCGGTGGCCCGCCCAGCTGGACCTGATGCTTCGCCAAACGGGACACTGATCATCCCGAATCTCCTTCCGAAAGACCCGGCGCGAGGCCGGGTCGGTTTCTTGCGGACGCGCCGAGCGGTCAGCCTGTCCTGTTCTCATAGAAGCGGCGCGTGTACTTCGACGCGTTGGCCGGGGTACCCGCCATCACGTCGGCCACCGTCTGCGCCGTCAGCTCCCGCCGCCAGGCCAGTTCGGCCCGTCCCATCGCCGCGGCGATGCCACACGGTTTGGCGAATTCCTCACCGCCCCGCGCGGCTCCCGCGCCGCGGCGGCGAATCTCGGTGCACCGGAAGGCTTCCGTGCGCCCTTCGACGGCGGCCACCACATCCATCAGCGTGATCCGTTCGGGCGCGCGCGCCAGCCGGTATCCCCCGCGCGCTCCGGGCGTGGACTCGAGGATCCCTTCCCGCACGAGCGGCTGGAGCCGCTTCTTCAGGTACTCCGGCGGCAGTTCGAAGATCTCGGCGAGCCGGGCGGTGGCGATCGGCGCGTGGTCGTCGAGCCAGGCCAGGGCCACACAGCAGTGCAGCCCCCATTCGACGCCTTCACCCATCAACATGAATAGGGATAGTACATGTCCCGATAACCCCGGCCAACCCCGTTCAGCTGCCGATGCGGCGAGCCTTCATGCCATTGGCGAGGGGCACCTCGCCGACCTTGCCGCCGGCTTCGGCGTGCAGCATGCGGCCGCCACCGGTGTAGATGCCGACGTCGGAGGGCCCACGCGGCCCGAACGACCCGAACACCAGGTCACCGGGCTTGGCCGACAGCAACGGCACCTCGACGCCCTGTTCCCACTGTTGTTCGGCGGTCCGCGCCAGGGTGATGGTGCTGCCGCTGCCCGCGAACACCGCCGCCGCGGTCAATCCGGCCTGGTCGAAGCCGCCGTCGCTGGGCCCGCCGGGTCCGCCGCCGCCGAACACGTACGGCGTACCGATCCACTGCTCACCGGCGGCCACGATCTGCGGCCCGAGATCGGCCCGTGAGTCGGCCTGGAACCGGCCCTCACTGCCCAGGCTGCGGAACCCGGGTTCGGCGGCGAGGATGCGCGCCACGTAGGGCCGGGTCTCGGTGTAGTGCCGCGAGATCTGGTTGGGCATGCCGCCCGAGGCCAGTACCGCGCCCTCACCGGCGTTGTAGGCCGCGACGGTCAGCGCGGTCAGGTCACCGGACACCGTGCCCGCGGCCATCCAGCCCTCGATGGTCTTGGCGATGGCGCACATGTAGCGACCCTGCCCGATGATGGCGTCGGCCGGATCCAGCACGCTGGCATAGCCTTTGCCGTCGGCGTCGATGACGTAGGGCTGCCCGTCGGGGGCGAGGGCGCGGGCGGTGCCGGGCATGAACTGGGCGATGCCCTGCGCGCCGTCCGGGGAGACCGCGTCGGTGCGGAACCCGGATTCGGCCTGCCCCTGTGCGGCCAGCAGTGACGCGCCGATCTCCGGGCACAGCGAACCCGCGCGCCGATACCAGATCTCGAGTTCGGCGGGCACCTTCCCGGAGGCGAGATTGCCGCCCGCGGTACCGAATCCGTTCTCGCAGTACGGCCCCGAGGGCACGGGGATGCTGCCGCCGGCCAGCCACGGCATCGGGTCGACCTGACGCCCGCCGGTCATGCGCCCGCCCGGAACCAGCTCGAAATGCAGGTGCGGGCCCGAGGATTCGCCATTGCTGCCGACATCGGCGATGTGGCGGCCCATCTGCACGATGTCGCCGGTGCGCACGAAGATGCCGTTCGCGTACATGTGCCCGTACACCGTGGAGTAGCGGCGGCCGCTCTCGTCGAGGGAGTCGATGACCACCCAGTCGCCGAAGCCCGAGGCCGCGCCCGAGGCCACCACCAGACCGTCGGCGGCCGCGTAGATGGGGGTGCCCGCGGCGGCGGCCATGTCCACGCCGAGGTGCGCGCCACCGCGCGCACCGAAGGTGTCGGAGATGGTGAATGTGCCTGCGGCGAGCGGGTATTGGTGGCGTCCGGCGCCGGTGAGGCTGCCCGCCTCGTTCACCCGGCCGGGTGCGGCGGCCATGGAGGCGTTGGCGGGGGCCGGCACGGTCGAGGTGGGGGCCGCGTCCTTGACGGTGACCAGCACCCGGTCCAGGCGGTTGCGGGCCGCGTCGCCGCGATCGCCCAGCGGCGTCCACTGGATCCCGGCGGCCGCGCCGGGAGTCCAGCTGCGCTGCTTCCAGATCAGATAGTCGACGCGGAAAGCGGCGGCGTTCTCCTGGAGGAACGACACGATGGCGTCGCCCTTGCCCGAATCGCCGCCGACGATGAATTCGACAGCGCGCCCGGCCTTCAGGTCCGGGGTGGCGTCGTCGTCGACCACGCCGCGCATGTCCATCATCCCGAACCGGGCCACCGTACAGCGCAGGACGCGCAGCGCGCCCTCCTGGAGCCCCGCCTCGACGGGCGAGCCGGTGGACGGGCAGCTGGGTTCGGTGCGCGCGGAGGTGAGCGCGGGGATGGCGGGCGAGCCGGGGCCGCAGCTGGTCTCACTGGCGGGCAGGATGATGACGAGCAGCAGCGTCATCATCCCCAATATCAGGCAGATCGCCCCACCCACGAGGTACTTGGGCCTCACGCCCGAAAGCTCCCGGCCGCCGCGCTGATCACTCGGACATCATGCCATGGCGGACACGCGGTTTCACGGACGTCCGCATCCGTCACACCCGTCGTGCGTGTCTCCCTCAAACCGACCCGCGTGTCTGTTTCGACGGGTGAAATGCGGGCACTCCTCGGATATGCCGTACGTTGCCCGCAATGAAGTCCGCGCCGCTGGCATCATCAGCGGCGTCGGCGCGCTCTTCGCCCTCATCGAGGGCGTCTACATCCTGCTGCTGGTCTTCGAGGCGGACCAGTCCAACAAGTTCTTCGGCTTCATCAAGCGGCTGGCAGAACCGCTCGCGCTGTTCTTCCCGGGGTTGTTCCACACCAGCAATGCCGACTTCAACATCATCCTGGACTACGGCCTCGCCGCGATCTTCTGGCTGGTGGTCACCGGATTCGTGGCCCGCATCATCGCCCGCTGACCGAGCGGCGTTGCGGGGACACGTCCCCGCAACCCGATCTCCAACCCCGCGGCGGCCGCGGGGACAACACCTACTCGGGCGACATGACGGGCGGCACACCCACGGTCGCGGGGAAGGAAAGGCTCCGGCCTGGGCGGATCAGAGCTTGACGATCGAAGTCACCGGGTAGTCGCCCTGCCGTTCGCGGCCGTTCAGGAAACCCAGCTCCAAGACGACTGCCGCTGCCGTGACCTCGGCACCCGCGGCGGCGAACAGCTCGGCTGCGGCCGCCAGGGTGCCACCGGTGGCCAGAACATCATCGAGCAGCAGCACTTTGCGGCCCTTCAGGTCGATGCCATCGGCCGGGATTTCCAATGCGGCGGAACCGTATTCGAGCGTGTATTCGCGGCTCAGCACCGGCGGCGGCAGCTTGCCCGCCTTGCGGACCGCGACCACACCGGTGCCGAGGATGGCGGCCACGCCCGCGCCCAGCAGGAAGCCGCGCGCGTCGACACCGGCGACCAGGTCGGCGTCAGGGGCGCAGGAGGCGAAGCAGTCGAGCACGGCACGGAAGCCCGCGGAGTCGGCGAACACCGGAGTCAGGTCCGCGAAACGCACGCCCGGCGTCGGGAAGTCATCGTGCCAGCGGGTCAGCCGCCGCACCGCTTCCTCGGCCCGGGCGGCCCGCTCCCCCACCAGTTCGGCCGTCTCCAGCATCTCGTGCTTGCTCATCTACACCCACTCCTCGTTCACCACGCCGGTCCGGCACAACTACCGTTTCAGTACCCAGCGATCCATATTCCAGCCCGCGCCCGCCTTCGTGGCGCTGGCGATCCCGTTCTCCATGCCGTTGCCGAACCCGATGGTGCGGGGGGAGGCGAACAGCGGAATCGACGGCATCTCGCTCCAGAGCAGGTTCTCTTGCTCGTTGAGCAGATTCAGCACGGCTGTCGAGTTGTCCTCCGCCGCAAGCTGATCCGCGATGGCATCGTAGCGGCCGTTGCCGAACCGCCCGAAATTCAGGCCCGCGCCGGTGCGCAGCGCGGCGATGGCGTCGGTCGCGCCGAGCGTGCCGGAGGGGCCCGGCATGGCGGCGCTGCCGCCCAGGATCGCGTCGACCTTGCCCTCGGTGAGCTGCGCGGCGGTGAAATCCGGTGCGCCCGCGTCGATCACGTTCACGCCGGCGGCCTTGCAGGCGTCGGCGATGGCGGCGACCATGGCCGCGCGGCGCTCGTCGGGCTTGACGTAGCCGATCCGCACGGTCTGGTTGGCCACGCTCGAGGACGCGGCGGCCTGGGCGGCGGTGCCGTCGCCCTTGTACTTGTCGCCCGCGCCCGAGATCGACTGGTAGTACACCGAATCCTGTTGTACGGTCCGCGAATTCAGCGGCCCGGCGCCCGGGCCGATCTTCACGGTGTAGTCCGGGTGCCCGAACTTCTCGAACAGCGCCTGCCGCGGCACGCAGGAGGCGAAGCCGCGCCGCGCGTCCGCGCGGTCGAACACGCCGCCGGTGGCGAGCACCAGCTGCTCGACACCGCGACCGGGCAGATTCTGGCTGTGGAAGCTGCCGAGCCCCACGTCACCCAGCGATCCCGCGCCCACGTCCAGCACGCCGATCGAGTTGTCCGACACCTTGGACTTCAGGTCCGAGTGCCGGTCCCAGACCACGATGCGCCCGGTCCGGGGCTGGTTGCCCCACCACTTCTCGTTCTTCACCAGGACCAGGCCGTCCTTGTCGGTGAAGGAGTCGATCCGGTACGGCCCCGACGACGGCAGCACCGTGGCGTCCACCTTGCCGGGGGTGAGCTTCCAGCCGTTGTTCCAGAAGTCGGCGACCCGCTCCAGGGTGGGCTGGTCGCCGGTCTGCACCGGGGTCACCACGTTCGGGATCTTCACCTGGGTGGCGACCACGTGCGCGGGCATCAGCTCGGCGGCGTTGAACAGCGTCTTCCACGCCGAGTAGTGCTTTCCCGGCCGGAACAGCACGGTGGCGTCCTTGGATCCGGGCTGGCAGTCGACGCGTTCGATATCGCGGTAGCCGTCGGTACCGGCCGCCTCGAACAGCGGGACCGGGCCGCCCGGAGCGGGCTTGGTGAACCGCCCGCTGCGCGCGGCCCAGGTCAGCACCAGGTCGTCGCAGGAGGTGGGGATGCCGTCGGTGTAGACGCCCTCCGGGTTGAGCCGGTACTGGATGGTCTGGGACTCGCCCGGCACCTCCTTGGCGGTGCCGGTGTCGGTGTCGGCCACCGGCTGCCCGTCGGGCCCGGTGTAGAAGAACCCGGTCAGCACCCGCGAGAACACCGCGGCCGCACCGCTGTTCGCGCCGAGCGCGCTGCCGCCGTTGTAGGAGGCGACGACCGCGTCCACGCCGTACCCGATGGAGGGCACCTGGTTCTTACCCGCGCAGCCCGCCAGCGCGCCGGCGGCGAGCGTGCCCGCCATCAGCGCGACGACGGTCCGGCGCACGGTCGTGTCGACGGCGGTCCGGCGCACAACCTTCTGGTCTTGCTTCACCCGCGAAACCCCCTGTGCGCCTAGTGCCGTCGCTGCTGTCGTTTCCCACTCGGCCGGGCGCCAGGACGCGGCGCCCGGGTGCCCTGGCTACGCGGCCCGTGCTCGCGCGCGGCGCCGTTGGCGTCCGAACCGCGACCGGCGACCCCGGCCGCCGCGCCCACGCGGGCCCGGCCGCCGCCCGCGCGGCGGTTGAGCACCTTCTTGGTGTGCGCGGCGACCGGACCCCAGGTCTCCTTGAGCGACACCAGGATCGGGACGGCGAAGAAGATCGAGGAGTAACCACCGACGATCATGCCGACCAGCTGCACCAGCGCCAGGTCCTTGAGCGTGCCGACGCCCAGCAGCCACACCGCGATCACCAGCATGCCGATGATCGGCAGGATGCCGATGACGGTGGTGTTGATCGATCGCATCAGGGTCTGGTTGGCGGCGAGGTTCGCCTTCTCCGCATAGGTGTGCTTGGTCAGGTGCAGCACGCCGCTGGTGTTCTCCTCGACCTTGTCGAAGACGACCACGTTGTCGTAGAGCACGTAGCCCAGAATCGTGAGCAGACCGATCACCGCCGCGGGCGTCACCTCGAATCCGACCAGCGAGTAGATACCCGCGGTCACGATGAGGTTGAACAACAGCGAGGCGATGGCCGCGAACGACATATCGCGTTCGAAGCGGATCGCGATGTAGAGCATCGTCAATCCGACGAACACCACCAATGCCAGCAAGGCCTTCTGGGTGACTTGGCCACCCCAGGTCTCACTGATCTCGGCCACGCTGATCGCGTTGCGGTTGGGCTGTCCGCTGGAGTCCTTCGGCTGGAACGAGTCGTACAGCGCGTTCTGCAGCTTGTCGGCCTGCTCGACGGTCAGCGAATCCGACCGGATCTGGATGGTCGACGACGAGCCCGAGCCCACCTTCTGCACGGTCACCGGGTCGTGGCCGAGCGCGGACCGGTAGACATCCTCCACCTTGGAGGTGGTGACGCTGTCCGAGGCGGGCAGCTGGATGCGCGAACCGCCGGCGAAGTCGATGCCGAGGGTGAACCCCTTGAACACCATGCTGGCCATCGCGATCGCGATCAGCGCGGCGGCGATGCCGTAGTAGACCTTGCGCTTGCCGACGATCTCGAAACCGCCGGTACCGGTGTAGAGCCGCTCGAACAGGCTGTGCCGCTTGTCCGCGGGCGTCGCCTCGTAGTCGAGCTCGGAGTCGGAATCCACCACGATGGGTGAGGACTTGGCCATGATCACGCCTCCTTCACCAGAACGCCGCCGGTGGCCTTGCGTTCCTGTGCCAGCTCTGCAATTGCGCCCAGGCCGTTCACCGACGGCTTCGCCCAGAACGGCGACCGCGAGACCAGCATCATCAGCGGCGCGGTCACCAGGTACAGGACGATGACGTCGAGGACGGTGGTGACACCGAGGGTGAAGGCGAAGCCCTTCACCTGACCCGCGGCCAGCAGGTACAACACCGCGGAGGCGATCAGCGAGACCGTCTTACCCGAGAGGTTGGTGCGCTGGGCGCGCTGCCAACCGCGCGGCACCGCGGAACGGAAGCTGCGGCCCTCGCGCATCTGGTCCTTGATGCGTTCGAAGAACACGACGAACGAGTCCGCCGTCATACCGATACCGATGATCAGACCCGCGATACCAGCGAGGTCGAGGGTGAACCCGATCCAGCGGCCCAGCAGCACGATCAGCGCGTACACCGCGACACCCGCCGCGAGCAGCGAGAAACCGGCCAGGAAGCCGAGCATGCGGTAGTAGAGCAGGCAGTACAGCAGCACCGCCACCAGGCCGATCGCGCCCGCGATCAGGCCCGCGCGCAGCGAGGACATGCCCAGGGTCGCGGAGACCGTCTCGGCCTCGGAAGTGGTGAACGACAGCGGCAGCGAACCGTACTTCAGGGAGTTCGCCAGCTCCTTGGCGGTGGTGGCGGTGAAGTTGCCGCTGATCTGGGTGCTGCCGCCGAACTGGTTGCCGGACTCGACCCGCGGCGCGCTGACCACCTTGGTGTCGAGCGCGAAGGCCAGCTGCTTGTTGAGGTACTCGTTGGTCAGCTTGCCCCAGGCGTCCGAACCGCTCGACTTGAACTCGACGTCGACGACCCAGCGACCCTGACGCGAATCCAGCTGGCCGGTCGCGTTCTTGATCTCCTGGCCGTCCAGCTTGGACTTGTCGAGGAGGTAGACCTCGGTGCCGTCGCTGCTGCAGGCGACCAGGGGCAGGTTCGGATCGTCGTTGCCCTGCAGCGGATCCGGCTTGGTGCAGTCCATGGTGGCCATCGCCTGCAGCTGCGCCGTTTGATCGGTGCTCTGCCGCAACGCCTTCGCGGCCGCGATCTCCTGCTGCGACTGCTGCGGGCTCGGCGCCGGGGTCGGGGACGGGGTGGTCGGAGCCTGCGCCGGGAACACCCGGTTCTGCGGGACCGTCGCCTCGGTGGTGGCCGCCGCCGACGTGGTCGGCGCGGACGAGGTGGTCTCGGGCGTCACCGTGCTGGGCGCGGCCGGGGCGGTGGTCGGGGTGCCCGCGGGCGGCTGCTGCGGCTGCGTCTGCTTGCCGACCTGCGGGGCGGTCACATTGAGCACCGGGCGCACGTACAGCTTGGCGGTGGTGGCCAGTGACTTCGCCTGCGCGCCATCCTCGCCGGGGACCGTGATCACCAGGTTGTCACCCTCGATGACGACCTCGGAGCCGGCGACGCCGAGTCCGTTGACGCGCTTCTCGATGATGTCCTGGGCCTTCTTCAGGCTGTCCTGGCTGGGCTTGCCGCCGTCCGGGGTGCGAGCCGTCAGGGTGACCCGGGTGCCGCCCTGCAGATCGATGCCGAGCTTCGGGGTGTGGACTTTGTCGCCGGTGAAGAAGATCAGGCCGAACATCAAAGCCACCAGCGCGGCGTAGACGCCGAGCAGGCGCAATGGATGCGCCGTTCCCTGTGAAGGTGGCACAGTACTTATCTCCTAGGCGGGATCGAGGGTGGAACTAGCGGGTACACACCGCAGCGCCACCGGCCGCCGGTGTACGTCGAGTACAGCCCGGAGCGGCCGATGGCGCCGGATGTGTTCAGTCCTTGGTCAGCCGCGGGGTGTCGTCGGCGGCTTCGGAGGCGGCGTCCCCGGCCGCGGCGGTGCCGTTGGCCGCAGCGGCGGCGGTGCCGTTGGTCGCGGAGGTGGCGGCGGCGTCGTCGGCCGCAGAGGTGGCGGCGTCGGCGGCGGCGGTGTCGTCGGCCTCGTCGTCGTTGCGCACCTCGAGCACCGACTTGCGCAGCCAGGTGGTGACGACCTCTTCGGCGATCTCCAGATCGACGGTGGCGTCATCGAGTTCGACCACGGTGCCGAACAGACCCGACGTGGTGACCACCCGGTCGCCGACCTTCAGGGCGTCCTGCATGTCGGTCACCTTCGCCATCTCCCGTTTCTGGCGGCGGACGCCGAGGAACATCGGGATGAGCAGGGCAACCAGCAGCAGTGGCAGCAGAAGATCCATCGTCGAAGTCAGCTCCTGGTCAGTGGTCAGACGGTTGTTTCCCGACAGTCTGCCAGTAATCCCTGAGAGAACGCGCGGCGACCTGTCCCAGAGTCCACCCGTTTTCGCCCAGGGCTGATTCCCCGGGCTGCGCGGTCGGCCCCCGACTGTGCCGACCGCGCAGTCTCACTCAGGCCGGCTGTTGTCCATAGCTGTAGTCGTCCAGCGGGAAGCTGGACGCTTCGCGGTGGGCGTTCAGGGTGCTTGTCGGGCGCAGCAGGGCGGCCTCGCCGTGCTGGTTGAAGTAGTAGCTGCGCGCGGTCGAGCACTGGCCGCCGTAGAAGACCGAGGAACCGAGCTTGTCGGTGACGCGGTCCAGGAATTCGGCGTTGGCGCGCTCGGTGACCTCGAAGACCTGCTCGCCGCGGCGGAACATCTCACCGAACAGCCGCGTCATGTGCTTCATCTGCGCCTCGATGGTGGTGAAGTACGACAGGCCGCTGTAGGAGTAGGGGCTGTTGAGGCTGACGAAGTTGGGGAACTTCGGCACCGTGATGCCCTCGTAGGCCTGGAAACGGTTGTCGCGCCAGAACTTTCCGAGGTTCACCCCGTCGCGGCCGATGATCTCGATGGCCGGGAAGTTGACGTCCCACAGGTTGAAGCCGGTGGCCAGGATGAGGGTGTCGACCTCGGTCTTGTGGCCGTCGGCGGTGACGATACCGTCGGGCTCGATGCGCTCGATGGAGTTGGTCTCCAGGCGCACGTGCGGCTCGTTGAAGGTCTTGAAGTACAGGTTCGAGAAAGTGGGCCGCTTGCAGCCGAAATCGTAGTCGGGCGTGAGCTTCTCGCGGGTCTGCTTGTCACGGACCTGGGTGCGCAGGTGGGCCTTGGCGAGCAGTCCGGCGGCCTTGTTGAGCGGCTTGGCCTGCTTGAAGTGCAGCACGCCGACCACCATGAGCGCCTCCAGCATGGCGGTGTTGATCAGGCGGGCGGCCTTCTGGGTGGCCGGAACGCGCGTGAACAGCTTCTGCACCGAGGGCGGGATGGGGGCGTCGACCTTGGGCACCACCCAGATCGGGGTGCGCTGGAAGACGGTGAGCGCCCGCGCCTTCTCGGCGACTTCGGGGATCAGCTGTACGGCGGTGGCGCCGGTGCCGATGATGGCGGCCTTGGTGCCGGTGAGGTCGAAGCCGTCCTCCCAGGCGGTGGTGTGGATGATCTTGCCTTCGAACGTGTCGATACCCGGGAACGGCGGGGTGTAAGGCTGCGACAGGAAGCCGGTGGCGGCCATCAGGTAACGCGCGGTGAGGGATTCACCGTTCTCGACCGATACCACCCAGTGCTGCTGCTCGGCGTCCCAGCGGGCGCCGCCCACGGTGGCGCCGAAGCGCATGCGACGGCGCAGGTCGTACTTGTCGGCGACGTGTTCGGCGTACTTCTTGAGCTCCGAGCCCGGCGCGAACAGCCGTGACCAGTTCGGGTTGGGTTCGAAGGAGTACGAGTAGGTGACCGAGGCGATGTCCACCGCCAGGCCCGGATAGTGATTGACGTGCCAGGTGCCGCCGAGGTCGTCCTCGCGCTCGAGGATGAGGAAATTGCCCAGGCCGAGCCGATCCAGCTCGATCCCCGCACCCATACCGCCGAAACCCGCCCCGACCACGATGGCGTCGTACTGAGGTGCCACGCCGAACCTCCCGCTGAGCTGTGTGTTCTACAAAAACTGATTCACCTGTCACGGAATGACATCTCATTCCGTTTGTGATCACCGTATCATCGGCCTGGTGACGAAGCCATCCTCGAGAATCGAACGGCGCAAGGCCGAACTCCGCCGGGAGATCATCGACACCGCGTTCGCGTGTTTCGCCGAGAAGGGCTACCACGCCACCGGCATCGCCGATATCGCCGCGGAGCTCGGCATCGGGCACGGCACCTTCTACCGGTACTTCGAGAACAAGCGCGACATCATCGACCACGTCATCGACGACCTGGCCGCGCGGATCATCGAAGCGCTGGGCACCGACAACGCCCCCGACGCGGCCGACAGTCTCGAGGAGTACCGGGCGCAGGTGGACCGGATCGGCGACGCGCTCAACCGGATCTTTCTGGAGGACCGGCGGGTGGCGCAGCTGCTGCTGTTCCAGGCCACCGGGATCGACTCCGAACTGACCGAGCGGCTCTACGGCCTGCTCGACACCGCCGACGCCCTGACCGCCGGATACCTCGAGCACGGAGTCGAACACGGTTATCTGCGTGCGGATCTCGACACCGTGAACACCGCGCGCGCGGTCACCGGCATGCTGCTGGCCGCCATCGTGCACGGCATCCGCACCCCCGACCCGCAGGCGGTGGACGATCTCAGCCATGCCATCCGAGCGCTGCTCATCGACGGCGTGCGCAAGCACTGAGGCGGCGATCCGGCAGGCGCTGACACCCGTGTACAAACAGACCAGTATGTCCAGTGCGGCTGGATCCGCAAGGGGCGGAAGTAATTCGGACACGAAGCTCTTGGCACAATGGCGCGAGTGACCCCCGAGGACGTCCGCCGCCGCCGGTTCGGCCCCGCACCGCACGGGCCGCACGGCTACCACCCCGCCCAGGTGGACGCCTTCTGCGCGCGCATCGCCGACACCATGGCGGGCCACGACCATCTGACCGTCGCCGAGATCCGGCTCGTCGAATTCGACGGTCCCCCAGCCGGGCAACACGGTTACGACATCGAACAGGTCGACGATTTCCTCGACCGGCTGTGCATGGAACTCGAGTACCTACGCCTGGGCCGTAGCCACCAACCCGTGCGCCGCACCCACGACCAGCTCACCCCCGACGACGTCCTGAGCATCCAATTCTCCACTCCCCCGGCCGGTTTCCGCGGCTACCGCGCCGAGGAGGTGGGGGCGTTCCTGGTCCGTCTGGCCGCCGCTCTCGCCCATCAGAGTCCCCACGGCCCCACCCCGGACGAGGTCCGGACGATCACCTTCCACCTCGCCCCCCTCGGCGCTCCCGCCTATCACCTCGACGAGGTCGACGCCTTCCTCGACCTGGTGGTCCAGCAGCTGCGCCAGTCCGACAACCGCGGACCCTCGGTACCCGGCCCGGAGTCGAGCACCCCTACCCGCGAACGGTCCGCGCCGTCGCTCGAGTGGTGATCGACGCGGCTCCAGCGGTGATCGACGGCCGCAGCTGCGCCCAGGGCGCGGCGCGTTCGATGGCGGCTGCCAGCCGCAGGACGGTCCCATCGGCCAGGTGGCGGCCGATGATCTGGAGCCCCACCGGCAGCCCGGCGCCGGTGCGGCCCGCCGGAACACTGATGGCGGGCTGACCGGTGAGGTTGGCCGGATAGTTGAAGCCGATCCAGGCCGACTGGGAAACCGGTGTGCCGTCGATGGTTCCGGGCCCGTGCGCGCCGACCGGGAAGGCCGCGACGGCGGTGGTGGGGGTGATCAGGACATCGAGATCGCGCATGAGCCGGGCCATCGCGTTGACCAGGGCCTTGCGCGCGATATTGGCGTCGGTGAAATCCTGCGCGGTCCACGGCCCGCGCAGCCAGGCGACCAGGTGCGGGGACATGCGATCGGCGTGCCGGTCGGCCATGGCGCGCATGCCGCTCAGGTCGGTCTCGGCCATGATGAGGGCGGAGAACGCGGCGGCGGGATCGGACCAGCCGGGTCGCACCGCTCGCACGTGGCAGCCGAGCTGCCCTTCCACGACCTCACGCACCGCCCGTTCCACCACGCCGCGCACCTCGGGATCGACCGGCAGGTAGCCGAGGTCGGGGCTGAATCCGACGCGCAGCCCCGCCACGGTGTCGGGCCGTTCGCCGCCGTCGCGCGCCGCGGCGATCCAGTCCACGTCCCCGCACGGAATCGAATGCCGATCGCGCGGGTCGGGGCCCGCGAGCACCGACAGCATCAACGCGGCGTCGGCGACGGTGCGGGTCAGCGGGCCGATATGTTCGATGCTCTCCCAACCGGATACACCGGGCAGCCGTTCGTCCCGGCAGCCCGGGTAGACGGGCACCCGGCCCATCGACGGCTTCATTCCGACCAGCCCGCACAGCGCGGCGGGCGCGCGTACCGAGCAGCCGCCATCACTGCCCAGCGCCACCGGTCCGAGCCCGGCCGCGACGGCGGCGGCCGATCCCGCGCTGGAACCGCCCGGGCTCGAGGCGGTGTCCCAGGGATTGCGGGTGGCGGGGAACAGCGGGTTGAGTCCGCTGGCGCTGTAACCGAATTCCGAGGTGTTGGTCTTACCCAGGCAGATCGCGCCCGCCGCCAGCACCCGCTCGACGACGATGTCGTCCTCGTCGGGAATGTGATCGCGATACACCCAGGACCCCGAGGTGGTGCGAATACCCTTGGTGGACAACAGGTCCTTGATTCCCAGTGGAACGCCCACGAGTGGTCCCGGATCCCGGCCGCGCACCAGGTCGTCCGCGATTCGCCGGGCCCGCCGCCGGGCCGGCTCCGGGGTCGGGGTACAGAAGGCGTGCAGTAGCGGATCCATCTCCTGCATACGATCGAGTACCGCCTCCGTCAGCTCGACCGGCGACAGCTCCCGCGACCGGATCCGGGCCACCAGCTCGGTGGCCGGAAGGAAGCACAGTTCGTCGCGTTCAGCGGAATTCACCGCGCCTCCTCAGACGGGTACAGACGACGGCGCGGGCGTGGGCGCCGCGGCCGGCAGTAGTGCGGTGGCTCCGGCGTGCACCGCGGCGGCGGTGACGAATCCGATCACCGCGTCCACCGAACCCGGCAGGTGATAGTGCGCGAGACCCGCCGCCACCGCTCCGATCCCCCACGCCGCGAAGGCGATCGGCCGCACCCGGGCCCGCTCCGGCTCGCGACGCCGGGTCAGCACGTAGTCGACGATCAGCACCGCGCCGATCGGCGGCACCACCACACCGAGCAGCACCAGCCAGTTGACGATGTGCGCCCAGACGCCGGTCAGCGCCACCACGGTGCCGATCAGGCCCAGCGCCGCCGCCAGCGGCCGCATCCGCAGGGGCGTGATCCCGGCCCAGCCCACCGCGCCGTTGTAGAGGCAGTGCGCCGCAACCGATCCCAGGTTCGCGAAGACGAACAGCACCGACAGCCCGGTGATGAGCGGCCCGTGCCCGGCCAGCAGACCCAGAAAGGCGCCGCCGTCGTTCGCCGGGTCGGCGGCCCCGCCGATCGCCACCACCAGACCGCCGATGAGGAAGGCGATGGAGTTGGCGAACGGGAAGGCCGAGGCCGCCGCCACCAGCCCCGCTCGGCCGTCGCGGGCCCAGCGGGTGAAATCGGCGGTCATGGTGCCCGAGTCGGCGAAACCGCCGACCACGATGCTCACGCACGCCCAGAACCCGAGCGGGCCGCCGCCACCCGCGTATCCGAACGCGCCGGACAGCGAATGCCCGTGCCCGAGGCCGTAATACAGCGCCAGACCGGCCATGACCAGAAACAGCGGCGTCCCGATCAAGCCGATGAGCGAGAGCGCGCGGATTCCCGCGAGGGTGAGCAGGACGAAGAACACTCCGCCCAGCAGCCCACCCCACGTCGGGCTCCACCCGTACAGGCCTTCGAGGGTGGTGCCGGTCAAGCCGACCTGATAGGAGAACCAGCCGATCACCACGGTGGCCAGGAACCCGACCACCACGGCGCGCCCGCGGTCGCCGAACGCGTGCCGGGCCTGCAGCGAGAAGTTCCGTCCGGTCTGCCCGCCGATCCAGCTCAGCGTGCCCACGTAGCCGAACAGCAGCAGGTTGCCGAGCAGGATCGCCAGCAGCCCGCGACCCATACCCTGGCTGTACACGATCAGTCCGCCGAAGACCGCGTTGCCCAGACACATCGGGAATCCGGCCCAGACCGCGGCGACCGAGAGCAGGCTGCGACGGGCCGCGGCCGGGACCGGTTCGTGCTCGTACTCGTGATTCGACATGGTTCTCCGCGACCTCAGCCCTGCTGCTTCAGACCCTTTGCGGGGTCGATGAATTCGTTGGTGACCAGATCCTTGGCGGTCAGGTTGCCGGGGACTTCCCGGCCCTTGGCGCGCAGCAGCGGGGTGACCTGGGCGATGGCGCGGGTGACGCGGTCGAGGTCGAAGTCGCCGAGGGTGTTGCCGGGCCCGTTGGCGATGATCTTCTCCTTCAGCTGCACCTTGACCGAGTCGGTGTTGCCGCCGGCGGTGATGGGCGGACCGTCCGGAATGCCCTGCGCGATCTTCAGCAGCGCCTGATTGGTGGGTTCGGGGTCGGTGGCGTAGTCGATCTGGGCCTGCTGCAGCAGGGGGACGAGCTTCTGCAGGCAGGGACGCAGCTTGTCGAGTTCACCGGAGCGGACCGACCAGGCGTGCGGGTAGCTCTCGTATCCGGCGTCGGCGACGAGCAGGTGTCCGGTGGGCTCGAGCCAGCCCTTGACGTCGTGCTCCCAGCGGTAGGGCTCATTGGAAACGTAGCCCTGCTGCATGACGCGCCCGTGTTCGGCGACGAAGCGGCTCGGCGTGCCGTCGTAGGAGGCGTCGGCCTGTTCCTTCTTCACGTCGCCGTTGGCGATCAGGTAGTCCATGTAGATCTTGCCCTCGGAGTACAGGATCGGGGCGTTGGTGGCGGCCACGTCCTTCCACGAGTTGACGGTGTAGGTGGCCGGATCCCACATGACGATCTGCGGGTTCTTCTGCAGGGAGGCGAAGACGCCGGTGAGCGGGAACTTGGCGGCGGCGCGGACCTGCTCGTCGGTGGGGACCAGGCCGAGGGTGATGGAGGTGTCCTGGTACATCTGGGCGGGCACCGGCTGCCCACCCAGGAACGGACCACCCAGTCGCACTTCGACATTCACGCCGGTGTCGCCGAGCGGGCCGGAGTAGGCGCCCTTCTTGGCGTCGACAGTGCCGTTCGGGCCGACCAGCTGATACGCGGCGGCGCGTTCGGGCGTCGCGAACCAGTCGGTCTGGATCACGACGGTGGACGGGCACACACCGGCCAGCGCGCCCTTCCCGGTCGGGGCGGGAGTCGATGCGCCGCCACTGCAGGCGGCGGTGAGCAGGACGCTACCGGCGAGCGCGGCAGCAGCGAGGACACGTTTCTTCACGAGCATTCCTAGGGTTGGGCACAGTGGGGTTGAGACACGGTGGGGTTGAGGCACGGTGCGGTTGCGACACCGCGGGGTCGCTAGCTGCGGGCGCGCTTGCCGTGCGCGCGGTCGACGCGTCCGGCGAGGAAGTCGAAGATCCAGAACAGGATCAGGCCGACGAGGGAGGACAGCAGGAGCGCGGTGAGCAGTTCTTCGGTGGCGAGCCGCTGCCGGTAGACGTCGATCATGCGACCGATGCCCGGATTGCCCTGGCGGAAGAAGAAATCCGCGACGATGGAGCCGATCACGGCCATACCCGCGGAGATCTTGAAGCCGGAGATCATGGCCGGGAGGGCGGCGGGGAGTTGGAGTTTCAGCAGGCGCTGCCACCGGTTGGCGCCGTGCAGGGTGAACAGGTCATGCTCGGAGGGCTGCACCGATTTCAGGCCGAACAGCGTGTTGGTGATGACCGGGAACAGCGACACCATGACGCAGACGATCACCCGGCTGCCGAACTCGTAGCCGAACCAGAATCCGAACAACGGCACCACCGCGAGCACCGGAATCGTCTGCAGGATGACCGCGTACGGGTAGAGCGAGTACTCGGCCCAGCGGGCTTGGCTCATGATCACCGCGAAGGTGACGCCGAGCACGATGGCGATGGTGAGGCCGACCAGCGCGATCTGCACGGTCGCGCCCAGCGCCTGCAGGATCTCGGCGCGGGTGGCGGCGTCGAGCAGCCCCTTGGACACCACCGCTTCCGGCGGCGGCAGCAGGAACCTGGATTCCGGCGCTATCAGGAAGTGGCTCGCGATCGACCACGCGGACATGACCAGCACGAACACGAAGACCGGCGCGAAGACCCGGACCGGTGCTATCGCGAAGGGCCAGCGCGGCTTCCGGATTCGACGCACGGGCCGCCCGGCCGCTCCGGGCGTGCTGGTCGCCTCGGATACCGTGGCCGCATCGCCGCCATCGGGCGACGTCGTCGGGTCATCGGCCTCGCGCACCGCCGTCGGGTCGCCCGCCTCGGATGCGGCGATCGGCTCGTCCGACCCGGACACAGCGATCTCGCTGTCCGCGGCCGCGGTCATGCCGCCCTCCCCAGCGTCTGGACGGTACCCCGCTCGGCGTCGTGCAACGCCGCCGAGACCTCCGCCGCGACGGCGCCGAACTCGGCCGTGTACCGCAGCTCCGGCGAGCGCGGAAAGTCCAGCGGCACCGCGATATCGGCCGCTACGCGTCCGGGCCGCCCGGTCAGCACAATGACCCGGGTCGACATGAAGACCGCTTCGGCGACCGAGTGGGTCACGAACACCCCGGTGAATCCCGAGCGCCGGTACAGCCCGCTCACCTCCTCGTTCAACCGTTGGCGCGTGATCTCGTCGAGAGCGCCGAAGGGTTCGTCGAACAGGAACAGTTCGGGCGCTCCGGTGAGGGCGCGCGCGATCGAGGTGCGCATCCGCATGCCGCCGGAGAGCTGTGCCGGCTTGTGGTTCTCGAATCCGGTGAGCCCGACCAACTCCAGCGCCTCCTGCGCCGCGGCCCGGCGAGTCGACTTGTCCACGCCCGCGAGTTCGGCGGGTAGTTCCACATTCCGCAGCACCGACCGCCACGGCAGCAGGGTCGCCTCCTGGAAGACGTAACCGAGCTTGCCGGTGGCGAGGGAAATCGTTCCGGCGGTGGGCTTCTCGAACCCGGCGGCCAGTCGCAGCAACGTGGACTTGCCGCAGCCGGAGGGACCGACCAGCGAGACGAATTCCCCGGGCCGGATGGCGATATCGATGCCGTCGAGCGCGTGGGTGCCGTTCTCGAAGGTCAGGCCGACATGATGAAAGACCAAGGCCTGGTCGGTGTATACGCCAGCGGCGGCGGTGGCATTCGCGCTCGCGGTGGCGTCCGTATTCCCGTCCGGGCCTTGGCCTTTGACGGTGGTTGAGGCGGTGGTGCGCATGTCCACATTTCTATCGGCGGCTCGTTGCCGAATGCGGTCCAGGCGATTACACCCTTGTTTCGTATACGATCAGCATGGATCAGTTGGGGGTCAGTCGCCGAGCAGACGACCGTCCCGCGCGACCACACGGCCACGCTTGACCACCAGCGAGCGTCGCGGCACGGAAACCACGGCGGCAGCGGGTGTTTCGGCGTCCACCGTGAACAGGTCGGCGGTCGCGCCCTCCCGCAGCCCGTAGTCCTCGATCCCGAGCAGGGCCGCTCCCCCGTAGGTGCCCGCGACCAGGGCCAGTTCGATGTCCTCGTCGAAGACCAGGCGATCCCGGAACGCCACCTGCATGACCCGGCGCAGCATGTCGCCGTCGCCGTAGGGGGTCCACAGGTCCCGGATGCCGTCATTGCCGAGGGCCAGCCCGGCCCCGGCGGCGTGCATGACCCGGACCGGCACCACGGGCGCGCTGCCGACCGCACAGGTCACCATCGAAACCCCGGCCTCGGCGAGGCTTTCCGCGATCCGGCGCTGTTCGCCCGGCTCCAGCTCGCCCATCGCGTAGGCGTGGCTGATGGTGACCCGCCCCGCCAGACCGGTGGCCTTCGTGCGAGCCACGATCAGGTCGTACTGCCAGGCGCCGAGCGCGCCACGGTCGTGCAGGTGGATGTCGATGCCCGCCCCGTACTTCTCGGCGAGGTCGAACAGCACATCCAGCTGCCCGGCCGGATTCCCGTCGTACCCGGCGGGATCCAGCCCGCCGACCACCTCCACCCCGTCGGCCAGCGCGGCTTCGAGCAGTTCGGCGGTGCCCGGCCGGGTCAGCAACCCGCCCTGGGGGAAGGCCACGAGCTGCACGTCCACCCGATCGGCGTGCCGGGCCGCGGCCGCCCGCACCGCTTCCACGCCCCGCAACCCGACTTCGGGATCGATGTCGATGTGGCTGCGCACATGCGCGGTCCCCGCGGACACCATGGCACCCAGCAGGTTCGACGCGTAGTCGGCGCTCGGCAGCCCCAGTTCGTCGCGACGGCCCTCACCGTTGGCGATCCGGCCGGCGAGCGTGCCGCCGCCGGTGTTCGGCACCCACGGCCCGCCGTACATGGTCTTGTCGAGGTGGCAGTGCGAGTCCACCAGGCCCGGGAGCACCAGCGCCCCCGCGAGATCCACGGACTCGACGCCGTCGGCGGTGAGCCCGTCCCCGATCGCGGCGATCCGCCCGTCGCGAATCAGGATGTCGGCGACCGTGACCGGTGTACCGGGCGTCCAGGGCCGGCCGCCGCGGAGCAGGAGATCGTTCATGAGATGCACCACCTGTGTCGTAGGAGAGGGAGAACGGAGTCGGGGCGGAACAACGTCAGGACAGCAGCATGGCCGCGCCCGCCCCGACGCCGAACACGATGACCACCGCCCGGAAGGCCCCCGGCCGCAGCCGATCCGCCACCCGGGCGCCGACGACGCCGCCGAGCAGGCAGGCCGGGGCGAGCACCGCGACCGCCCACCACTCGACCGGCCCGAACAGCGCGACCGCGATCACCGCGGTACTCGACACCGTGAGCGTGAGGAGGCTTTTCAAGCCGTTGAGCCGGGTGATCGAGGCATCGATCCCCAGGGCCAGCGCGGTGAGCAGCACGATCCCCATGCCCCCGTTGAAGTACGCGCCGTAGGCCGCGCCGAGGAACACGCCCGCGAACAGTCGCAGGCGTGAGTCTCCGCCGTGCTCGGACAGCTTGCGCGACACCAGCGGCTGCGCCGCGAACAGCGCCGTGGCGGCGAGAATCAGATAGGGCACCAGCGCCGCGAAGACCTTGGGCGGTGCGGCCAGCAGCGCGATCACCCCGCCGGTCGCGCCCACCACGCCGGTGAGGACCAGTCCCGGGACCAGGGTGCGGTGTTCGTCGAGCCGCTTGCGCAGCGCGGCGGCCCCGCCGAGATATCCGGGCCAGACCGACACCGAGTTGGTGACCGTCGCCGTGACCGGCGGCAGCCCCGTGGCCAGCAGCGCCGGGAACGACAGCAGACTGCCGCCCCCGGCGATGGCATTGCAGACGCCCGCCCCTAATCCGGCGGCGAACAGGAGCACGAGATGCGCGGGATCCATGAGTTCCTTCCGAACAGAATGGCCGCATCGTATACAAACCGCCGCAGGACGGCGACCCGAAACCGCTGTGGCGCAGTCGGACCCGTGAATACGACGGCTGTCCAGTGACTTTCGGGCGGATACAGTAGATTTGCCACATCCCGTCGGCCGAGGCCACGATGGATCGTATGCAACTCCCCGTTCCACCGAATCCCTGATGAGGCTGCCGTGACCAGCACCGCCGGGCGTATGACACCGCAACAGCTGTGTCGCGCCATCCGAGACGACATCATTCGCGGCGCGTACGCCCCCGGCCAGCGCCTGACCGAGGACGCGCTAGCGGAGAGCTACGGGGTGTCCCGGGTGCCGGTCCGGGAGGCGCTGCGCACCCTGGAAGCCGAGGGTTTCGCCTCGTCACGGCCCTACGCAGGCGTTTTCGTGGCGGCACTGACCGAGGACGAGGCCGCGGACCTGCTGGAGATCCGGGCCCGCCTGGAACCGCTGTGCGCGTCCCGCGCCGCCGTCCGGCGCACCCCGGAGCAGCTCGGCCGTTTGAAGGAGCTCACGGCCCTCGGCCAGGACGCCGTGCGCGCGGGCCGCCTCGACGAGCTCGCACGCCTCAACAGCCGCTTCCACGAGGTCCTCGCGGAGGCGTCCGGGAGTACCCTGCTCGCGCAGCTGATCATGCAGCTGAGCTGGAAGATCGCCTGGGTCTACTCGGTCGAACTCCCCCGCCGCGCGACCGACTCCTGGCACGAGCACGAACAGATCTGCGCCGCCCTGGAAACCGGTGACCCCGACCGAGCCGCCGCCGTGGTCACCGCCCACATCGCCCACGCCGCCACCGCCTACCGGTTCCGCCAGCGCGCCGAAGACCCTGCGCCACAGCCCGGTTCGGCTCCGCGCGCTTCGTAACACCGGGGAAGCAATTACCGCCCCCGAACGAAACACGGCTCTCGTATACAAACGGAGTCACTTTCGTTCCGGGAGGTAGCCATGACGGATTCGACTCCGCACCAGGTGGATCTGCTGTTGCGGGCCGCCCGCATCGCCGACGACGCGGACCTGGTCGAAATCGCGATCTCCGAGGGCACCATCGTCGCGATCGGCCCCAAGCTCCCCGAACGCGGCACCGAGGAGATCGACTGCGCCGGACGCGTAGTCATCCCCGGCCTCGTCGAATCCCACGTCCACCTCGACAAAGCACTCCTGGACGCCGAGAAATCCAACCCGGACGGCACCCTGGCCGGAGCCATCAGCGTCACCGCCGAACTCAAACGCGGCTTCACCGTGGCCGCCATCCGCGACCGAGCCCGCCGCGTACTCGACATGGCGATCGCCAACGGCACCACCGCCATTCGCGCTCACCCCGACGTCGACCCGATCGTCGGCCTCCGTGGCGTCACCGCGTTGCTCGACCTCCGCGAGGAGTACCGAGACCGCCTGGACCTCCAGATCGTCGCCTTCCCCCAGGAGGGCATCCTCCAAGCCCCCGGCACTCTCGACCTGCTGCGCGAAAGCCTGCACGCGGGTGTCGATGTACTCGGTGGCTGCGCCTACAACGAGCGCACTGTGGAGGACTGCCGCCGCCACATCGACCTCATCTTCGATCTGGCCGCCGAATTCGATGTCCCCCTGGACATTCACGCCGACTTCGCCGACGACGCCACCGATCCGCGGTACGCCATGGCGGACTACATCGCCTCGGTCACCGAGCTCACCAGCCGTCATGGTCGAGTGACGCTGGGGCACATGACGTCCCTCGCCGGTCGGTCTCCATCGGATCGTGCGCGGACACTCGAGCGTCTCGCGTCTGCCGGGATCTCTGTGGTTCCGCTTCCTGCGACGGACATGCATCTGGGTGGTCGGTCGGACGTCGCCAATGTGCGTCGTGGGATCGCGCCGGTTCGGGAGCTGTGGGAGGCGGGGGTCACCACTGCGTACTCGTCCAACAACATTCGGAACGCCTTCACTCCGTATGGGAATGCCGACATGCTCGATATCGGGCTGTTCCTGGCTCAGACCGGGCATCTCTCGGGGCCTGAGGACATGAATCGGATTCTCGGGATGGCCACTACCGAGGCTGCGCGGACTATCGGGATCGCGGATCGCTACGGCGTGCGGGTGGGTGCCCTGGCTGATCTCGTTGTCCTGTCGACCTATCGCGTTGCTGACGCTCTACTCGACCGGCCTGATCGGAACTATGTGTTCAAGGGTGGGCGGTTGACGGCTCGAACCACTCGGAATCGGGAGCTTGTCGTACCTTGAGCTATCAATGCTGAGAACGAAACCCAAAGACAAAGACACACTCAAAGACAAAAGACTAAAGTGAGGGGCTGGAATGTTCTCGGACAGTGAGGGTTTGATTTCTCAGGCTGTTTTGTTCCGTGCGAACCAGGCGGACTCTACTTCGTTCGGCGTGCG
>NZ_JBIAMR010000020.1:0-145423 GCF_042874235.1 Nocardia sp. NPDC004151
GATCAGACACGTATCCAACGCCGCGAGTTGACGCTTGCAGCCTTCAACCTGCCGCATCAACGACACAACATCCTCGTCGGAGAACCCTGTCATCTCCCCGCCCTGAATGGACTCGGTCAGAGTCGCCACCGCGGCCGCCAGTTCAGCGATACCGCAGTCGTCGAGTGTCACCCCATTCGAATCCATGCCCCAATTCTACCGCGATAGAGTGACTCAGATAGGCGAATTAAATTGTGATACAGGGCTTTTCAGAGACAGAGAAGCCCATCCCCAACCAATTGCTTGCCACTCCCCATGCCGGTTGGTACGGTTCTCGCGACCGTGACACCACGCAAGGAGGTGAGACCCATGAACGCTGATTCCATGTGGGTGCTCCCCATCGTGGTCGCGGTCGGGCGTACGCAGTAGCTGTCGCCGGGAGCGCTTGTGTAGCAAGGCATTCCCGAGAGGCAGAACATCATGCATTTCATTGCGCGGACATCGGTGAGCGGTGTCGTAGAACGTGAATTCCAGTTGGGCGAGATCACCGGTGTGATGTGGTCCCCCGAATCCCATTCCGAGGGCGCGCCGCTGATCCTGTTGGGTCACAGCGGCGGCATGCACAAGAAGGCGCCGAACCTGGTGACCATGGCGCGCCATTTCGCAACGGAGAGCGGCTACCGGGTCGCCGCTATCGATGCTCCCGGGCATGGCGACCGGCCGCGCAACGCGGAGGATCAGCGGTGGGCCGAGGCGCTGCACGTGGCGCGGGCGGCCGGCGAACCGATGGATTCGATGATCGCCGACTACAACACGTCGCTGGCGGAGCGGGCCGTGCCGGAGTGGCAGGCCACCCTGAACGCACTCCAGGCACTGCCGGAGATCGGCCCGGACGCGCCGATCGGTTATGGCGGCATCACCTTGGGCACCGTCATCGGGATGTGGCTCACCGCGGTCGAACCCCGGATCCAGGCCGCGACGTTCAACAGCGTCTTCGTCTTCGACGCGCTGTTCCACATCGCCTGCAAGTTCACCGTCCCGCTCACGTTCCAAGTCGCCTGGAACGACGAGGAAATCGATCGCCGACCCAGTTTTCGACTTGTTCGAGGCCTTCGCCTCGGAGGACAAGACGCTGCTGGCCACACCCGGTCGGCACAACCAGATGTCCAAGACGCAGCCCGATTTCGCGGCCGCGTTCCTGCGACACCACCTGGGCCGGTAAACGAAAAAACCGCCCGGCGATGGCGGACGGACGGAGTGGGGGGTGGGTCGAACCACTTCCCTCTTCAACGTATATCGCACCCCGGGGCTTGCCACAAGACCCCTGTGATGCCGCAGAATCGCTCGCCGTAGCGAAAACCCACGGAAACGGAGTAATGCGAGTGCGTAGTACCGATGCCGACGTGATCATCGTGGGTGCGGGCCCGACGGGTCTGATGTTGGCCGCCGAACTGCGGCTGGCCGGGGTGCGGCCGATTGTGCTGGAACGGCAGCCGCAGCTGCGGACCGTTCCGAAGGCCAATGGTCTGGGTGGGCAGATCCTGCGCTTGCTGGACTATCGGGGGCTGACCGAGCGGCTCGGCGAGATCGGCGTGGATGCCGGTCCCACGGCGGCGATTCCGTTCGGCGGATTGCACGTGGACTTCAGCCCCTTGGTCGATTCGCCGCTGCAGGCGATGCACCTGCCGCAGCAGAAACTCGAACAGCTGCTGGATGATTGGTCGTCCGAGCTCGGCGCGGAAGTGCGCCGGGGCCACGAGGTGACCGCCCTCGAACAGGACGACGCCACGGTCACCGTGGACGTGCGCGGCCCGGACGGCGACTACCGGCTCACCGCGCGCTATGTGGTGGCCTGCGACGGTTCGCGCAGCCGCGTGCGCGACCTGGTGGGAGTCGACTTCCCGGGCTCCACCTATCCGGAAGTCAACCGGCTGGGGCAGGTGAGCGTGCCGGATTCGGTGACGCAGCGGGAGAACGGGGACCTCGACGTCCCCGGGTTCGGCACCGTCGCGGCCGGTTTCACCCGCACCGAGCACGGCGTGTTCGCGATGGGGTCGCTCGCCCCGGGCACGATGGCGATCCAGACCACCGAGGACACCATCGACGACACCGATGACAACGAGCCGCTGACCCTCACCGAACTGCAGGACAGCATCCGCCGCGTCCTCGGCGTCGACCTTCCACTGGGAGACCCGATCCGCCTGTCCCGTTACCAGTTCCAGGCCCGCCAGGCCGAACGGTACCGGGCCGGAAGGGTTTTCATTGCCGGTGATGCCGCGCACGCCTTTCCCATGACCGGTGTCGGCCTCAACGCGGGCATGCTCGACGCGATCAACCTGGCCTGGAAACTGGCCGCCGACCTGCACGGGCGGGCGCCGGAGGGACTGCTGGACAGCTATCACACGGAGCGGTACTTCGCCGGCACCCGCATCATGATGCAGACCCAGGCTCAGGTGGCCTTGCGGCGCGGTGACGATCCGGCGGCGCTGGCGCTGCGGGAACTGTTCCAGGAACTCCTCACCGACGAGCCCGCCCTGCGCCGGGTCGGAGCTCTCATCGCGGGCACCGAGCTGCGCTACCCGCTGCCGAACCCCAACCAGCACCCCGTGACCGGCACCGTCGTCCCGGATCTGCCGCTGCGCACCGACGCGGGAGACACCCGCGTCGCCGAACTCCTGCGGACGGCCCGCCCGGTTCTGCTCGTCCTGGCCGACCGCCCGGACCTTCGCGCCATCGCCGAGGAGCGGGCCGGCCGTGTCGACCTCCGGGTCGCCGCCACCGACGACCGTCCCGGCGACGCCCTGCTGATCCGCCCGGACGCCCACATCGCCTGGGCCGCAACGGTCGACGAACCCGGGGACACGGCGGAGCCGGCGCTGCGGGACGCGCTCACCACCTGGTTCGGCGCCGCCGAAACGGCGAAGACCGAGGTGCGGGTCGGGGCGGTCAGCGACTGACCGGATCGGCCACACCACTGATCCGCCCTGCCCGAGCCGTCTGCCGAACCCCGCTTCCGGCGTTCAATTCCTGCATGCCGCCCATCGCGGCATCGGAGCGAAATCGCTGGGAAGGACCGGGAAATGACCGAGTATGTAGAGCTCGAGCACGGGCGGATCGCGTGTGACGTGACCGGTGACGGCCCGTTGGTGGTGTTGTCGCACGGGATGGGGACCTGGCGGCGGGATTTCCGTCATCTGGTCGCCCCGCTGGCCGCCGCCGGGTACCGCGTGGTCAACGTCGATATGCGCGGGCACGGCGAGTCCAGCGTGGACTGGCCGTCGGTGACCGGCAAGGCCGCCATCAGCCGCACCGACGTGGCCCTCGACCTGCTCGGAGTCATCCGGCATTTCGGGGGTCCGGCGGTGATCGTCGGGCATTCGCTGTCGGGTGGCTCGGCCACCATCGCGGCGGCCGAGGCGCCGGAGCTGGTATCGGCGATCGTCGAGATCAACCCCTTCACGCTCACCCAGAGTGTGGACTTCGGGGCGCTGTGGTCGGATCGCCGTCACCGCCGCGGCTTGCTGGAGCTGGTGGGCACCCAGCTGTTGAAGTCGCCCCGGCTGTGGTTCCGGTACCTCGACGGCGTGGCCTACCCGACCGCGCCCGCCGATCACGACGACTACCTCGCCGAACTGCGGACCCTCTTGGAACGCCCCGGCCGCTGGGCGGAATTCATGAAGACCGGCAAGACCACCCCCGCCGACGCCGAGGCCCGGCTGCCCGAGGTCCGCTGTCCCGCACTGGTGATCATGGGCGTGGACGATCCGGACTTCCCCCACCCCGAGGACGAGGCCCGCGCGATCGTGGCGGGCCTGCCGACCAGGCTCGGCCAGTTCGTCCTGGTCGATCGAGGCGGCCACTATCCGCACGCCCAGTTCCCCGAACGGGTGGCCGCGCTGATGATTCCGTTCCTGGACCGCCACACCACCCGCGATCCGGCCGGATCGGTCAGCAACTGACCGTGACAGCCGCGCGCGCCGACTGCGATGATCGGGAGGTGCCCGCGCCTCGCACCATCGTCTTCGTCGTCTTCCAAGGCATGCAGATCTCCGAACTGGCGGGACCGCTCGATGTGTTCGCGCTCCTCAACACCATCGTCGAGACGCCTCCGGATCGGCTGCCACCGGAATTGCGTGGTCCGGCCGGCACTCTCGGCGAGACCGGGGACACCTCCGGCGGCGACTCCCCCGCACTGCCGTATCGGCTGCTGACGGCTTCGCCGGGCGGACTGCCCATCGAAGCCGATGGCGGACTGACCCTCTCGGTCGCGCATTCGCTCGAGGACATCGCCGCCGGGGACGACTTCGACACCCTCATCGTGGTGGGCGGCGATGTCCACGGTCCAGGGGCGGCGGCGGTGGTCCCCGCTCTCCCCACCCTCGCCCGGAAGGCTCGCCGGGTGACGTCGGTGTGCGCGGGCGCGCTGCTGCTGGCCGCCGCGGGTCTGCTCGACGGCTACCGGGCCACCACTCACTGGGGTTCGACCGCTCTACTCGCCCAGCGCTATCCGCGGGTCACCGTCGAACCGGACCGCATCTACGTCCGCGACCGCAATCGCTGGACCTCCGCGGGCATGTCCGCGGGCGTCGATCTGGCGCTGGCCCTGGTCGAGGACGACCACGGTCGCGAGACGGCCGCCATGATCGCGCGGGTGTACGTGGTGTTCACCCGCCGTCCCGGCGGTCAGGCCCAGTTCAGCGCCCAGTTGCGCAGTCAGCCCGCCCGCACGCCCGCCATCCGGGCCGTACAGCAGTGGCTGCCCGACCACCTCGGCGACGAGCTCACGGTGAGCGGGCTGGCCGCCCGCGCGGGTATGAGCGAACGTCATTTCGCCCGCGCCTTCCGCGCCGAAACCGGCTGCACGCCCGCAGCATTCGTGGAGGACCTGCGGGTGGAGGCGGCCCGCCGACTCCTGGAGTCCACCGAACTGACGATCGCCGCGATCGCCCGGCAGGTCGGCTACCGCCACGGGGAGACACTGCACCGGGTGTTCACCCGCCGCCTGGCCACCACGCCCGAACGCTACCGCCAGCATTTCGCCCTGGGCCCGGCTCGGTCGACCGGCACCAGCGAGTAGATCCACCACGGCCGCTGCGGCAGTTCGAATTCGAAGAGCTGGACGTGCATGCTCACCCATTCGCCGGTCTCGGGTGAGCGCACCCGGATGGGACGGCGCTCGGTATCGGCGGGCGCGACCTCGGTCGACCAGAACCGCTCCCGGACGGCGATATCGGGTGTCTGCCAGGGGACGCCACGAACGCGGGCACCTCGGGTCGCCGTAGTCCGTGAGGCGTGCCGAAAGACAGGCCCGGGTCGCGCCGGTGGACCCGATGAGGGGTCCACCGCCGGGCGATATCGCCGGTCGCACAACAGTTTTCATCCACGCCGTCAGGCGATTGCGATGTGCTGGTGGTCGGTGCGGATGCGGCCGTGCTCGTCGAGCGCCAGCACGTCCAGGCCGCCGCCGACCACGGCGCCGTCCTCGGTCACCATGGACCAGGTGACGGCGACGACATGGTTCAGCAGCGCCGTCGCCTCCCCGCGCTGCACGAAACGGTGGCCGGTGCCGATGAACATGTCGTAGGCGCGCTCCACGCGACGTTCCAGGGCGTGGTGGCCGCGGACCTCGAGGGCCGGGATCGGGAAGTTCAGCTCGGCGGCCGCGTTGCGCAGGTCCTCGGGCGGATCGACGAGGATCTGCGCGCCGTCCTCGGCCCACAGGTCGGCGATGAGCTTGCGGCGCACCTGCGGGTCGGGCTCGTTCCACTGCGCGATGTAGCGATCGGTGAGGTCATTGATGTCGATGGCGGTCTCGTTGCTGTTCGTCATGACCATGAGTCTGCGAGGAATCGATGCGGTGCGCGATTCCCTCCAGGGAATGACGCACACAGCCCTCCAGGGAATGATGAACACAGCCCTCCAGGGAATGATGAACACAGCCCTCCAGGGAATGACGCACACAGCCCCCCAGGGAATGACGAGCACCACCCTCCAGAGACTGGCGAACACCGCCCCCGCAGGAACGACACAGGGCCGCACGCGGATTCCGCGCGCGGCCCTGTGACAGGTACCGGCCGTCAGTTCCCGGCGAGCACCGCCAGCACCGGCTCGGACAGGAAGAACGGCTCCAGCCGCTCGCGGATCAGCTTGGCCAGCAAGCCGTTCCGCTTGGCGGCCTCCACCACGGCCGGGCCGTAGCGCAGGATCTCCTCGGCGATGATCGCCTCGGACAGGCCCAGCTCGGGCAGCATGGCGGCCAGGGTGTGGTCGCCGTACTTCTCGAAGAACACCTCGACGCCCTGGTCCACCAGCACGCCGACGTATTCCTTGTTGCGGGTGGTCACCGCGATCCGGTGGATGATCAGCGCCAGATCCTTCAGGTCCTGCTGCGACAGGTACTCGCGCAGGCCGCTGACCGGTTCCCCGGCGTGCAGGTCCCAGAACTCCATGGCGGCGTCGTGCACGGGCGCGTCGCGCAGCATCTCGCGGATGGCGTTATTGGTCCGCTTGAGCGCGAATTGCGCTCCCTTCCCGGCCATTTCGCCGATGAAGGTGCCACCGGCCTTCTCCGCCGCCTTGCGCGCGGTCTTGGCGGCATTGGTGCCCATCGACACCAGCGAGCCGACCCCGGGAATCTTCGAGGCCATCTGCTTGTTGGTCTCCATGAGATCGTCGACCAGCTTGTCCACGAACTTGGCGGCCACGGTCGCGATCAGGGGGCTCTCGGTGAGGCGTTCCAGGATCCGCTCCTGGGCCTGGTGCATGCCGAAGAGCTTCTCCAGCAGCTGTTCGACCGGTTCGCGGTCGACCACGTCACCGAGGGTGTACTCGGTGTTCCCGGCGATGTCCTCGTAGAGCGTGTCGGCCAGCGTGCCGACCATCTCGCCCAGCACCGGGCTGCCGCCGATGAGGTCGATGACATTGGCGACGGTCTGCTTGGCCTGATCGATCTCGACCACGTCGCGGAAGATGATGGTGTCGGCGACGCCGATCACGTCTTTCACGTCGCGGGCGATCACTTCCGCGAAGCGGTCGCCGCTGACCTCGGCGACAATGAAGTCGACCTGCAGATCCAGCAGCTTCTCGGCGATTTCACGAGGCTCGGTCAAAGTTCCACCCAATCTTAGACGGAACGCCGGACCTACTCGGAATCGTTGCCGTGCATCGATTTTCGAATTTGATCCAGGCGTTCCCGCGCGGCCTTGGCGCGCGCATCCCACTGTTCCTCTACGCTACGGCCCACTGGTGTCTGCCGATCGAGCTCGCCCATCCCCTGCGAAGTCCCGTAGCGCTGCTCGACCTTATCGCGAACTGACTCGAAAGTAGGGACGCCGGCGGAGGTATAGCCGCCCACCGCGGGCCCGGTGGGGATACCCGCAGGCGGTACCGGTATCCCGGTCGCCACCGGACCCGCTCCGACCTGCCCGGATCCCCCGACCGTCTCAGACTGTGAATAGCTTTCCACCGGCAGGGTGTCAGGAGTCACATCGATGACATCCGGCGCATGACCGAGAGTATCGGTCAGGGACCGCGCCACCGCGTGCAGGGCGGCCAGACCGGCCCGGCCCTCGGTGGCGGCGGCGACCACGGCCGCGAGTTCGGCGTCCGGCAGCTGCGCCAACAACGCCGCGAGTTCCTGGGCATCGCTCATGGGTTCCAGGCTACGCATTGACCGCGCAGCGCGGGGTGACGTACCGTGGTGGCGTCGCGATCCCGTGGACGCAGGTCGACGCAGAGTCCCTCCCACCGCGATTTCCTTCCTCACCGAGCAGATCCCGCCCCATGCGGTGATCCCTCGGCATTCATCCGCGGTCTCCCACCGCCCCTCGGCCGTATCCGGCCACAGCAAGGAGAAACACCATGACAACCACCGAAATCCGGCCCCCGGTCGTATCCACCGATCCGACCCCGGCCCTCGACCACATCGAAACACTCACTCCAACAACGGGAATTCTGGATATGCACGGTCAGACCGGCGTCCTGCGCCGCGACGGCTACCTGCCCGGCCCGAACGACATCCACGTCCCGGCCCGCCTGATCCGCACGCACGGACTGCGCCGCGGCGACCTGGTCGCCGGACTCGCGCAACCGAATCCCAAGGGCGGCAAGCAAGCTCCGCTCGTGCGCGTCGACACCGTCAACGGCCGACCGGCCGCCGAGGCGGCCGCGCGACCGCACTTCCGGGAACTGACCCCCATCCACCCGAACGAGCGGCTGCGCCTGGAAACCCGGCCGAACCAGCTCACCACCCGCGTCACCGACCTGATCATGCCGATCGGCAAGGGCCAGCGCGCGCTGATCGTCGCACCGCCCAAGGCGGGCAAAACCTCTGTGCTGCAGTCGATCGCGCACGGCATCGCCGTCAATCACCCCGAGGCCCACCTGATGCTGGTGCTGGTCGGCGAGCGCCCCGAGGAGGTCACCGACCTGTCCCGCGGCGTCCCCGCCGAGGTGGTCGCCGCCACCTTCGACCACTCCCCCGCCGAGCAGACCGCCCTGGCCGAACTGGCCGTCGAACGGGCGCAGCGCCTGGTCGAGGAGGGCCGCGACGTCGTCGTGCTGCTCGACTCGCTCACCCGGCTGGCCCGCGCCTACAACACCTCCGGACCGGCCTCGGGCCGAATCCTCTCCGGCGGTGTGGATTCCACCGCGCTGCTGCCGCCCAAGCGGTTCCTGGGCGCGGCCCGCAATATCGAGCACGGCGGTTCGCTGACCATCGTGGCCAGCGCGCTCGTCGAAACCGGTTCGCTCGCCGACACCGTCATCTTCGAGGAGTACAAGGGCACCGGCAACGCCGAGCTCAAACTGGACCGCGCCCTGGCCGGCCGCCACGTCTTCCCGGCGGTGGACATCGCCAAGTCCAGCACCCGCCGCGACGATCTGCTGCTCGACCCGGCCGAACGCCAGGCCATCGCCACCCTGCGCCGCACCCTCGCCGATCTGGACGATCAGCGCGCCCTCGAGCTGCTCCTCGACGGCCTGCGCAAGACCGGCGGCAATGCCGAGTTCCTCGCCAATATCAGCCGGAAATGAGCCGCTTGGGCGGTAGTACGCCCGCCGCCCAGGACGCGACCCGCTCGGCCCAGCCGGGGAATCCGATCAGATTGTTGTGCAGCCCGCCCGGATAGATCACCAGCTCCTTGGGCTCCGGCGCCGCCGCGAACAACTCCCGCCCCATCCGCACGGGCAACAGCTCATCCGCGTCCCCGTGCATGATCAGGACCGGGCAGCTCAACCGCCGAATCCGCCGCAGACTCGGATACGCGTTGGGCACGAAGATCTTCGGCAGGAACGGATACACCGCCGTCGCCGCGTCCCGCATGCTCGTGAACGTCGACATGAGCAGCAACGCCGCGGGCGGCACAGCGTTCGCCAACTCCAGCATCACTCCCCCGCCGAGCGACTTGCCGAGATACACGACCCGCTCGGCATCCACCCCGGGCTGCGCCAGCAACGCCTCCCGCGCGGCCCGCACATCCTGATACGTCCCGCTCTCGCCCGGCCGCCCGGTACTGCGCCCGTACCCCCGGTAATCGAACGTCATCACATCGAATCCGGCCGACGCCAGCATGCCCAGCATCGGTGATCGGTCCCCGATGTTCCCACCATTGCCGTGCGCGAACAGGATGTGCCCCACCGGTTCCCCCACCGCCGGCACGAACCACGCGTTGACGGTCTCCCCGTCGGAGGTACGCAAGTACAGGTCCGCATAGGCGAACCCATACGTTTCGGGAGTCTCCATGATGCCGCGCTCGCCCGGTTGATAGCTGAGGGCGTTGAGGACGGGCGTCGCCGGATGCCACATGGTTCATTCATACCGAAAGGGCCCCGATCCATCAGGATCGGGGCCCTTCGCGGTGGCCTCGGATCAGCCGCGCAGGACCGCGCCCACAGTGTCCGAGGCGCGGGCGACGGCCGCGTCGCGGGCGGCGCTGGCCTCGTCCTCGGTGAGGGTGCGGTCGGTGGCCCGGAAGCGCAGGGCGTAGGTCAGGGATTTGCGGCCCTCACCCGCCTGCGCGCCCTCGTAGACGTCGAACAGGGAGATGTCCTCGAGCAGTTCGCCGGCGCCGGTGCGCAGCGCGTTCTCCACCGTCACGGCGGGGACGGCCTTGTCGACGCTGACCGAGACGTCCTGCAGCACCGCGGGGAACGCGGAAACCACCGGGGCGGGCCGGATCTCGCGCAGCGGCAGGGCGTCGAGGTCGAGCTGGAAGGCGCAGGTGCGCGGCGGCAGACCGGAGCGCTCCAGCACGGCGGGGTGCAGTTCGCCCGCGTGGCCGACGACGACGCCGTCCACCAGCAGCTCGGCGCAACGGCCCGGGTGCCACGGAAGGAACTGCGCCGCACGGCGTTCGATGGTCAGACCGGCGGCCTGGGCGATCGCGTCGACCAGGGCGAAGGCGTCCGACGCCTCGACCGGGCGGCCCGGGCCCCACGGTCCGCGCGGCTCGCGCCGGCCGGTGAGGACCGCGCCGACGCGGATCGGCTGCTCGGGCAGCGAGTCGAGCAGGACCTGGATCTCGTCGTCGGTCGGGCGGCGATCCACGGGCAGCAGCCCGACGGGCGCGGTCCGCTCGGTCGGCAGAGTGACCTGGCCGATCGCGTAGATCGCGAGATCGCGCTGGCCGCGGGAGATATTGCGGGCCGCGATCTCCAGCAGACCGGGCAGCAGCGTGGTCGACAGTTCCGCGCGCTCGACGTCGAGCGGGTTCAGCACCCGCAGCGTGTTGCGGCGCGGGTCGTCGGCGTCCAGACCCCAGGTGTCGAAGACACCGGCCTGCATGAAGACCGGCGCGGGCACCTCGACGCAGCCCTCGAACGCCAGCGCCTTGCTCACGGCGCGGCGACGCAGCTGAGCGGCGGTGAGGCCGCGCCCGGCGGGGGCGGTGGGCAGCACCGACGGGATCTGGTCCAGCCCCTCCAGACGCAGCACCTCCTCCACCAGGTCGGCGGGCTGGGTGAGGTCTGGTCGCCAAGACGGCGGGGTCACGATCAGCTGCGGGTGACCGGCCTCGCTGACGCCGACCTCGATGGCGCAGCCGACCTGCTGCAGGCGGCGGGTGGCCGCGCCGGGCGCGTAGTGCACGCCTGCGGTGCGGTCGGCCAGATCGATGTCCATGGTGATCGGGGCCGCGGCCGGGGTGGGCACGCGCACGTCGGTCAGCACGGATTCGACGGTGCCACCGGCGATCTCGGCCAGCAGGGTGGCGGCGCGATCGAGGGCGGCGATATTGACCTCGGGGTCCACGATCCGCTCGAAACGGCGGCTGGCCTCGGAGCCCAGCTTGTGGCGGCGCGCGGTGCGCGCCACGGCCACCGGGTTCCAGGTGGCGGCCTCGAGCAGGATGTCGGTGGAGGTGTCCGACACCTCGGTGCTCGCGCCGCCCATGATGCCGGCCAGCGAGATGACCCCGGACTCGTCGGTGATCACCACGTCCTCGGCGTCGAGGGTGCGCTCGGCCTCATCGAGGGTGCGCAGGGTCTCGCCGGTGTTGGCGCGGCGCACCACGAATCCGCCGCGCACCTTGGCGGCGTCGAAGGCGTGCAGCGGCTGACCGAGTTCGAGCATCACGTAGTTGGTGACGTCCACGGCCGGGGAGATCGGGCGCACGCCCGACAGCAGCAGGCGGCGCTGCAGCCACCACGGGCTCACGGCCTTCGGGTCGATGCCGGTGACGCGGCGCACCGCGAAACGCGTACAGCCCGACGCGGGTTCGATCTTCACCGGCCACGCCTCGACCTCGGAGTCCGGCAGCAGCCGCGCGGCCGGATCGCCGTACTCCAGGTCGAAGCCGCAGGCCAGCTCACGCGCCAGACCGCGCGCGGAGAACGCGTAGCCGCGGTCGGGGGTGATGGCCAGCTCGATGATGGTGTCGCCCAGGCCCAGCAGCTCGTTGGCGTCCGCGCCGGGCTCGGCGGTGCCGGGCTCGAGTACCAGGATGCCGCTGTGGTCCTTGCCGATGCCGAGTTCGGCGACCGAGCAGATCATGCCATTGCTGGTGTGGCCGTAGGTCTTCCGCGACGAGATCTTGAATCCGCCGGGCAGCTCACCGCCGGGCAGCACCACCACGACCAGGTCGCCGACGGCGAAGTTCCGTGCGCCGCAGACGATCTCCTGCAGCTCGGCGTTGCCGACGTCGACCTTGCAGAAGCGGATCGGCTTCTTGAACTCGGTCAGCTCGGTGATCTCGGCGACCCGGCCGACCACCAGCGGCTTGTCGATGTCACCGCCGATGGGCGCCAGATGGTCGACCTCTTCGACCTCGAGACCGACCCGGACGAACCCCGCGTCGAGCTCCTCGGCCGTCACCGACCACCCGGGGGTGGTCCGCTGCAGGATGTCCGTCAGCCAGGACTGAGCTACTCGCACTTGACGTTTCGCTTCCTCGTATCGGGGTCAGGTCAGGACTGGATGCCGAACGGCAGCGTGAACCGCACATCGCCCTCGACGATGTCGCGCATGTCCGGCAGGCCGTTGCGGAACTGCAGGGTTCGCTCCAGGCCCATGCCGAACGCGAAGCCGCTGTACACCTCGGGGTCGATGCCGCTGGCGATGAGCACCTTCGGGTTCACCATGCCGCAGCCGCCCCACTCGACCCAGCCGGGGCCGCCCTTCTTGTCCTCGAACCACACGTCCACCTCGGCGGACGGCTCGGTGAAGGGGAAGAAGCTGGGCCGCATGCGGGTGGTGGTGTTCGGGCCGAACAGCGCCCGCGCGAAACCGTCCAGGGTGCCCTTGAGGTGGGCCATGGTCAGGCCCTTGTCGATGGCCAGGCCCTCGATCTGCGAGAACACCGGGGTGTGGGTGGCGTCCAGCTCGTCGGTGCGGAACGTGCGGCCCGGGCACACCACGTAGATCGGCAGCTCGCGAGACAGCATGGTGCGCACCTGAACCGGCGAGGTGTGGGTGCGCAGCACCTGCCGCGACCCCTCCGGCGCGATGTGGAAGGTGTCCTGCATGGTGCGGGCCGGATGGTCGGGCAGGAAGTTCAGGGCGTCGAAGTTGAAGTGCTCGGTCTCGACCTCGGGGCCCTCGGCGACCTCCCAGCCCATGGCCACGAACACGTCCGCGACCCGCTCGGACAGCACCGAGATGGGGTGCCGCGCGCCGGGGGCGCGCCGGTCGGCGGGCAGGGTCACGTCGATGGTCTCCGCCACCAGGACCGCCGCGTCGCGCTCGGCGAGCAGCTCGGCCTGGCGGGTCTCGTAGGCCTGCGACACCCGGCCGCGCGCCACGTTCACCCGCTTGCCCGCGTCGGCCTTCTCCTCCTTGGGCAGCGTGCCCAGGGACCGCTGCGCCAGCGAGATCGGCGACTTGCCACCCATGTACTCGGTCTTGGCCGTGGCCAGCTCGTCCAGGGTCGAGGCCGAGGCGAACGCCTTCTCCGCGGCTTCCGCGGCGGCGGAGAGCGACTCCTCGCTCAACGCGGCGGTCTGCTCGGCACTGTTGTCATCGGCCACGATGGTTCGTCACTCCCCAGGCTGGTTACGGGTCGGGCGGAAAGTCTTATCGCTGATGGTTACTGCCCACCCATTCTTGCTGGTCGCATCGTAAACCTTGTAATCAGCCCACCTCACCTGGATTTTCCCAGCTCGGGCCCACCCTTCGGCGTGGTGGTGACCACAACGGTGGTACCAATGGACTCGTGAAGTCCCGGCCCCTGACCTTGATCGACGACTCCGACCGCCTCATCGAGTACTCGGCGGCGATGGACCGCATGCAGCAGATGTGGGAGGAGCGCGTCGCCGACCAGCGGCCCGACACGCTGTGGCTGCTGAGCCACGAACAGACCTTCACCATCGGCCGCCGCACCCCCGAGGAGCACCTGCCGGCCCCCGACACCGACATCCCGGTCTTCACCACCAACCGGGGCGGCCAGCTCACCTACCACGCCCCCGGCCAGCTGGTTGGCTATCTCATCGTGAAGCTGCGGCCCGGCGAGGGCGTCGTGGACCTGATCCGCGATGTGGAACTGCGCCTCGTCGCGGCGCTGGCCGAACTCGGCATCCCGGCCGAGCGCCGCGTCACCCCGCCCGGCTCGGAGCTGCTCACCGGCGTCTGGACCCGCGACACCGGCCGCAAGATCACCTCGATCGGCATGCGCGTCGGACGCAATGTCTCCACCCACGGCTTCGCGCTCAATGTCACCGGCGACCTGTCGCCGTGGAAGCTCGCCGTCGCCTGCGGGCTGCCCGATGTCGACATGACCTCGGTGGAAAGGGAACTGAACGACGACGAAGCCCCGACGATGGAGCGCGTCGTCGCGACCATCGCCGGGGCCTTCGAGGCGAGCGCTACCCCGTCTCCCCTGCCCTGACCGGGACCCGCCGGATCGCGTTCACGATCGGCGCGGTTCCCAGGGCGGCGAACAGGGCCACCGCGATGTAGACCAGCTGCTCGGGAATCCGGAACCACAACGGTGTGGCCGCCTGGCCGTTGAAGGAGACATTGTCCACGGCCGCATGGATATTCGCGGGCAGCAGCAGGACGAACAGCACGACCAGGGCCAGACCCGCGAGGCGGCGGAACGGGACCAGGATCAGCCCGAGCGCACCCAGGTACTCCAGAACGCCGGTCGCGTAGACGGTGAAGTCGGGAAACGGCACGAACGACGGGACCATGGCGACCAGATCGCTGTGATGCGGCATGACCGTCACCGAGTCGGGGACGAAGTGCGCGGTGCCGGTCGTGACGAGCATGAACGCCAGGCCGTGCGCGGCGGCGGAGTGCCAGGTCGCGAAGCGGGCCACGCCGACGGCGCCGAGCAGCCGCAGGATCAGGGTCGGGATCGCCAGCAGCAGGAGGGTCTCGAACATGATGCGTCTCCCTTGGATTTCGATCCGGCTCAGTGCGCGAGAACGGTTGCGCCGGAACCCGCTTCGGCAGCAGTGCGACGGCCGGGCAGCAGCAGCGCCACGAACGCGCCCAGCGCCACGATGACCGAGCCGACCTTCACCGCCGGGATCAGGCCGTCGACGTAGTCCGCCGGGCTCATGTAGGAGCCGTGCGAGGCGAACACCGAGGCCAGCACCGCGACACCCATGGCCACACCGACCTCGCGGATGGTGTTGTTGGCGCCCGAGGCCATGCCCTGATCCGCCGGTGACGCCGTGGCCATGACGACGGTGGCCGTGGGCGCGAAGGTCAGGCCCATGCCCACGCCGCCGAGGACGAACGGCAGCACGAAGTGGCTGTAGGACACGTCCACGCTCGTGGTGAGGGCCATCCACAGCAGCGCGACCGCCAGCAGCGCCTGCCCGATCGACACCAGCACCCGCGCGCCGACCCGGTCCACGATCAGACCGGCCAGCGGGGCCACCACCATCGGAGCCATGGTCCACGGCAGCGTCCGCACACCGGAAGCGAGCGGCGAATATCCCTGCACCACCTGGAAGTACTGGGCCAGCAGGAAGATCGAGCCGAAGGTGCCCAGCGAGAAGGTGAACGACACCACGTTGATGACGTAGCCGCGCTGACGGAACAGGCGCAGCGGCAGCATCGGATCAGTGGTCCGGCTCTCCCAGATCACGAACACCGTGAGCGCGATCGCGCCGCCGATCAGCCCGGTCAGCACCTTGGCCGAGGTCCAGCCGTCGTCGGCACCGTGGATGACGCCCCACACCACCGCGAGCACGCCGCCCGCCGACAGCAGCAGGCCGAGCAGGTCCAATCGCCGTGCGCCACCGAAGGATTCGTTCAGCACCCGGGCCACCAGCGGCACCGCGATCAGGCCGATCGGCACGTTCAGCCAGAAGATCCACTGCCAGTTCAGGCCGTCGACGACCGCGCCGCCGACCACCGGGCCCAGCGCGATGCCCAGGCCGGAGATGCCGCCCCAGATGCCGATGGCGGCGCTGCGCATCTTCTCCGGCACCGCCGCGGACAGCAGCGTCAGCGACAGCGGCATGACGGCCGCCCCGCCGAAGCCCTGGGCCGCGCGGGCGGCGATGAGCATCCACGGTTCGGTGGCCAGCGCGCACGCGGCCGATCCGAGCGTGAACAGCGCGATGCCGCCCAGGTAGACGCGCCGGCGGCCGAGCCGATCGCCCAGCGCGGCGGCGGTGAGCAGCAGCGAGGCGAAGGCCAGGGTGTACGCGCTCACGAACCACTGCAGGTCCGAGAGCGAGGCGTGCAGTTCGGTGCGGATCACCGGCAGCGCGTTGGTCACCACGAGGTTGTCGAGCGTGACCATGAACATCGGAATGCCCACGGCGGCGAGGACGGCGGCGAGCGGGCGCTGCCGGGCCTGTTCGGCCACCGTGCGGGTGAGCGAGGAGGTGTCGAGTGTCTCAGTCATGTCCGATCCCCTTGTTGTAATCGACTGATAACTAGAAAGTATGCATCGACTGATAACATGTCAATGGGAGGGATGATTCCCGACGACGAGGAGGCGCACCCACCATGACCAGGACCCGGATGACGGCCGAGGAACGCAGCGAGGAAGTGCTGCGCGCGGCCATCTCCGCCTTCGCCGAATCCGGTTACGCGGCAACGAAAACCGATGAGATCGCCCGCCGCGCGGGGGTCTCGCAGCCGTATGTCATCCGGCTGTTCGGCACCAAGTTGCAACTGTTCCTGGCGGTGCTGGAACGAGTCTGCGACCGCGTCGACGGACTCTTCCGCGAGGGGGCCGCGCAGGCCCCCGCCGACGCGACCCCCAAGGAGCGACTCGACGCCATGGGCGAACGCTTCGGCGACTTCCTGCTCGACGGCGACCTGCCCCGGGTTTTTCTCCAGGGGATCGCCGCGGCGGGAACGGACCCTGCCATCGGCGACGTCATCCGTGCCCGCTTCGGCAATATCTACCTGGTGGCGCGAGAGCTCACCGGGGCGTCGGCCTACGAGGTCCGCCGCTTCATGGGCACCGGCATGCTGCTCACCAATATGACAGCCATGGGACTCACCGGCCCGAACCCGATCGCCGCGCCCTGGGCCGAGGAGATCATGGAGAACCTGGAAGCCGACGGCATCTGAGCGGGACTACGCGCGGTGCTGCACCCGCGAGCTCGAGTAGAGGCAGATAGCCGCGGCGGCAGCCAGATTCAGGCTCTCCGCGCGGCCATGGATGGGAATCCGGATCCGGTGGGTGGCGCGGGCGGCGATGGCCTTGTCCAGGCCGTGCGCCTCGTTGCCGAACAGCCACGCGACCGGGCCGCGCAGGATCTCGTCGGCGTCGTCCAGGTCGACCTCGCCCTTGGCGCTGGTGGCCAGGATCGCGATGCCCGCCGCCTCCAGCGCGTCCAGGGTGGCGCCGATATCGCGGGAGCGGGCCACGGGGACGTGGAAAAGGCTTCCGGCACAGGCGCGTACGCATTTTCCATTGTGCGGATCCACCGAATCACCGGCGAGCACGACGCCGTCCGCGCCGACGGCGTCGGCCACGCGGATCAAGGTGCCCGCATTGCCCGGGTCGGCGATCTCGACGGGCACCGCGAGCATGCGCGGGGCGGCGTCGAGCACCTCGCGCAGCGGCACGTCCACCTGGCGGCACACCGCGACCAGACCCGGCGGAGTCACGGTCTCCCCCAGCATCTCCGCGGCGCGGTCGGTCACCATCGTGGTCCGCACCCCTTGGGCGGCGGCCCCGGCGACCAGCGCGTGCTCGCGTTCGGCGGCCTTCTCCGAGAAGAACAGCTCCTCGACCCGGCCGGTGTCCAGCGCCGCCTCGACCGAATTCGCGCCCTCGGCCAGGAACAGGCCGGTTTTGCGGCGGACCGGACTGCGGTGCAGCTTGACCGCCGACACGATCCGGGAGTTACGCCAGTCGATGGAATCAGCGCTCACGGCCACCTGTCCCTCGGAGATATGCGGAGATACGAGAAGAAACGAAACGACCCGCGGAACATCGTCCGCGGGTCGTTTCGGCTATTGCTTTGTCACGCAGACCGAATCAGGCGGCCGGGGCGTTGACGTCGGCCGGCAGGGCAGCCTTGGCGGCGGCGACCAGCTGGGCGAAGGCCTCGGCGTCGGAGACGGCGAGCTCGGCCAGGATCTTGCGGTCCACCTCGATGCCGGCGGCCTTGAGGCCCTGCATGAAGCGGTTGTAGGTCATGTCGTTCAGACGCGCGGCGGCGTTGATACGAGTGATCCACAGCTGACGGAAGTCACCCTTCCGCGCCCGGCGGTCCCGGTAGGCGTAGGTGAGCGAGTGCAGCTGCTGTTCCTTGGCCTTGCGGTACAGGCGCGACCGCTGACCGCGGTAGCCCTTGGAGGCCTCGAGAACGGAACGGCGCTTCTTCTGAGCGTTGACGGCCCTTTTGACGCGTGCCACTTTTCAGTCCTTGATCGAATAGGGGGTGCGGCGATCGCACCCGGAGGTTGGTCGGTCGGCTCAGCCGAATTACTTGGCGAGCAGCTTCTTGACGCGAGCGACGTCGGCCTTGGCGACGACCTCCACGCCGTCCAGACGACGAGTCCGGGTGGTCGGCTTGTGCTCGAGCAGGTGGCGACGGTTCGCCTGCTGACGCAGCAGCTTGCCGCTGCCCGACACCTTGAATCGCTTCGAGGCGCCGCTGTGGCTCTTCATCTTCGGCATGGATTCCTCAGTTCTGTCGTGCCGGAGGCGCGCGACTACCACACGCCTCCGGAGCTTCTCGTTATTACTGCTGCGGGGTGGCCGATTCGGCAGCCGGGGCTGCGGTCTCGGCCGGGGCCGCCTCGGCGGGAGCCGGCGCGGGCGCACTGCTGCGCTGCTGCGTCGAGCTCGCGTCGTTCTGGGCCTTCACCCGCGTCTTCGCGCCCTTGTGCGGCGCGAGGACCATGGTCATGTTTCGGCCGTCCTGCTTGGCCGAGGTTTCGACGAATCCGAGGTCGGCGACGTCGGCGGCCAGTCGCTGCAGGAGCCGGAACCCGAGTTCGGGGCGCGACTGCTCGCGACCACGGAACATGATGGTGACCTTGACCTTCGACCCGGCCTCCAGGAAGCGCATCACGTGGCCGCGCTTGGTGGCGTAGTCGTGGTCATCGATCTTCGGGCGGAGCTTCTGCTCCTTGATCACGGTCTGGACCTGGTTCTTCCGGGACTCACGCGCCTTCTGCGCGGTCTCGTACTTGAACTTGCCGTAGTCCATGATCTTGCACACCGGCGGGCGTGCATCGGGCGCGACCTCGACCAGGTCGAGGTCAGCTTCCTGAGCGACGCGTAGTGCATCTTCAACACGCACGATCCCAACCTGCTCGCCGCCGGGTCCGATGAGTCGGACCTCGGGAACGCGGATGCGATCGTTGATGCGGGTCTCAGTGCTGATGGGGCCTCCTAGGTCAAGCGGTTCGTCAACGACCGCAAGCAATAACTGCAACCCCAATTTCAACACGAAAGCCCCGCTCCGGTATTTCACCGGCACGGGGCCCGAGTCGACCGATCCGCGACGCAAACAGCTCGCATCGCACCACGCGCAGGAAAAACCCACGCGCAGAACCCATCACGCAAATGATGGGCGACCGGACCGTTCAACCTCGCGCTGTCAGCGCTGGTTGACGGTGGGAGTCGGGCTCCACTTGATGCCCCGAGTCGGTTGCAGGAACCAGTCCAGGGCGGTCGTCGCGGAAGAGTCTAACACTCATAGCGGTGAGCTCCGAATCGGCCGCCCCCGCGACCAGCGCCGACCCGCGCGATGGCATTCTCTACCCCATGAGCGAGGCTACCTTGAACGACGATTCCGCCCTCATCGACGGCGAGGTCGTGCGCGAACTGGCCGAGATCCCCGCGGTCGAGGTCATCAGCCGCGCCGCCGTCATGCTGATGAGCTCCGCGGCCGAGAAGCTCGGCCTGGGCGAACCCGACCCGGCCAGCAGCCCCCACCTGGACCTGGACGAGGCGCGTCGCGTCATCACCGCGCTCGCCGGTCTGGTCACCGCGTCGGTCGAGTACCTCGGCCCGCACGCCGGTCCGATCCGCGACGGCCTGCAGTCGCTGCAGCGCGCGTTCCGCGAATCCTCGGAGTACCCGGACGCGCCGGGCGCGGGCCCGGGCGAGAAGTACACCGGCCCGGTGTACTGACCGAACCGGTATCGACCTGTCGAAAACGGCCCGCCCGAGTTCTTTCGGGGCGGGCCGTTTTTGTTCGCGCGGCCTCTACGTCCTGGGGCCGATGCCGTCGAGGAGCGTTGCGACGACCGCCGAGGGCTCGACGGCGGGTGGCGACATGCCGGGCAGCACCGCGTTGAGGATCCGGTCGTGGCAGATGCCGACCAGGACGGCCGCCGCGGCGGCGGTGTCGGCGCCGGGGGCGAGGCGGCCGAGTCGCCGCTCACCGGCCAGGTAGTCCGAGAGCAGCACTCGCCAGTCGGGCTGATCGGTCGGCAGTTCGGCGAAGCGATCCAGCACGACCGGAGCGGACAGCAGGCCCGCGAAGACCGGCAGCACCGCGCGGTGCAGGTCCAAGCCCGCGCTCAGATATATAAGGAGATTCTCCGCGACCGTCGCTTCCCCCGGGGCGGGCAGTGCGCCGAGCGCGCGGTGCGCGGCGTCGACGTGCGCGCGGACCGCGGCGGCGAGCAGGGTGTCCTTGTCCGGGAAGTGGTTGTAGAGGACGCCGTCGGCCACCTCGGCCGCGCGCGCGATGGCGCGCACGGTGAGGGTGGCGGCCGAGCCCTCGGCGAGCAGGCGCTGCGCGGTGGCGACGAGGTGATCGCGCAGGGTGTCGTCGGTGGCGCGCAGCGCCGCGGCCTTGCGGGGGGACATGGATGGCTACGGTAGCGGGGTCGCGGCCGTCACGAGCCAGGCCGACCCGCGCAGGACGATGCCGGCGGGGGTGGCGTAGGGGATCAGGGCCGTGGAGATCGCCTGGCGGACTTCGGCGTCGGTGGCGAATCCGGCCAGGGAGCGGTGATAGCGGACCGGGCCCCAGCCCATGATGAAGTCGGTGGCGTCGGCGATATCGTCGCCCCAGATGCCATCGGCCTCACGGTATTCGACGCCGATCTCCCCGAAACCCGCGGCGGACAACAGGTCCCGGATGCAGTCGGGCTCGGAGAACGGGCCTTCGGCGGGGCTGACCGCGAAGTTCCCGAGATGGGCTGCGGCGGCGCCGAATACGGCGCCCAGATCGGTACCCGGGAGCGGGGTCATGGCGGCGAAGGCCAGGCGGCCGCCGGGGCGCAGGGCACGGGCGATATTGGCGAAGGCCGCTACCGGGTCGGTGAAGAACATGATGCCGAAGCGGCTCAGCGCGGAGTCGTAGGCGGCGGCGGGGAAGGGATGGATCTGGGCGTCGCCCTGTTCGAAGCCGACATTGGGGACGGCTTCGGCGGCGGCCCGTTCGCGGGCGCGGGCGAGCATCGGGCCGGAGAGGTCGACCCCGGTCGCGGAGCCGGTGCCGGCGCGGCGGGCGGCGGCTCGGGTCAATTGGCCGTTACCGCAGCCGATGTCGAGGACGCGGTGGCCGTCGGCGATGCGGGCGGCGGTCAGCAGGGGTTCGTCGAAGCCGTGGTTCACGGCGTCGTAGCGGTCGTAGTGCCCCGCCCAGTGTTCGCCTTCGTAGCCGTTCCAGGCTTCGGACTGGGCGGTATTCACGATCTCGGTCATGCTCGACTCCTATTATGAACGATTGTTCATGAACGCACGTTCATATTGCGCGCGGACGGAGGAACGTGTCAATACCCGCCCCGGGTAACGGTTTACGCTGAACGTTCACCGACCGGCTGGCAAACGTCCAGCGACGGAGGGGCATCCGGAGAATCGGCCGCATCGGCCTGCCACGATCTCGGCCGGATTGTTAACGCTCGACCGGACATGCGACATAGCTGGTTGCGGGCTGATCGCCTGTGCGGCTGGATGATCGAAACAGCGTGGCGACATCGAGCCGGTGCTGGTTGGATGCCGGAGTATCGCACCGATCGGCGCGAGCGCGGGCGACGTCCTGCATACTACGACGGGCAGCGGCAAGGCTGCCCTCACTACGAGATCGAATGGACTTCGGGGGTTGTACATGAATGACCTGATATCCCAAGGGAACCGCACGTCCGGCAGCCGGATTCGGCGCGGCGTCCTCCCGATCATGATCGCCGCGGCCGCGACCGCCGCGCTGGTGGCGGGCTGCACCTCGTCCTCCAACTCGGACAGCAAGGCCACCACCTCGCAGGCCGCCCCGCCGGCGCAGCTGCCCGAGGGCGCGCAGATCGTCGCCGAATCGGCCAAGACCACCCAGACCCTGCAGTCGGTGCACGTGGTGCTGGACGTGAAGAACCTGCCCACACTGTCGGTCAAGAGCATCAAGGCCGACGTCACCAACCAGCCGCAGGGCCAGGGCCAGGCCATCGGTGACGCCGAGGTGAAGGTCAAGCAGGACGGCGACTTCACCAAGACCAAGTTCATGGTCGTCGACAAGACCCTCTACACGGGTGACGGCACCAAGTACGCCCCCGTCGGCCCCGCCGAGAAGATCTACGACCCGGGCGTCCTGCTCGACAAGGACAAGGGTCTGGCCTACGCCATCTCGCAGGTGAAGAACGCCAAGGCCGAAGGCCGCGAGAAGATCGACGGCGTCGACACCGTGAAGGTCAGCGGCACCATCTCCGCCGACGTCATGGACCCGGTCGTCCCGCAGATCGGCAAGGACGGCGGTGAGTTCCCGATCACCCTGTACATCAAGGACGTCGCGCCGCCGAGCGGTGCGGGCACCACCCTGCCCTCGACCGCGGCCTCGCCGGGCACCGGCCCGAACCTGGTGCGCGCCATCGTCACCAAGGACTCGGGCACCGTCACCGTGACGTTGTCCGACTGGGCGAAGCCGGTGCACGTCACCAAGCCCGGCGGCTAGTCACCCGTCTATCCGCCCTGTGAGTGGGGAGCCGGTTCGGGGAACGAGCAACGGCGGCAACAGCTGTCGTCCGACCCCGGCCGGCTTTCGCATTTTTTTCGGGCTGCTGTTAACAAAAGCCCACTTAAGAGATTGTTCAGTGAATTGCAAGCCGCAACGCCGACGATTCCATTCGTAAGTTCGAACGCGGTGTGTGCGTGTGGAGGAAAGCTATGACGATCGAACGGCCCGAGGCCGAGGCGACGATCGAACGGCAGGCGCCAGCAGATGAATTCCGCCGGCCCCCGCTCGACGGACCGCCGCCGATTTCCAACGTCTGGGTCTACGACGGGAAAGCCTACGACCTCTCCGACTGGATTTCCAAGCATCCGGGCGGCGAGTTCTTCATCGGCCGCACCAAGAACCGCGACATCACCTCGATTGTCGGTTCGTACCACAAGAATCCGGAAGCCATCGGCAAGATTCTGAAGAAGTACGCGCTCGACCGCGACGCCCTGCCGGAGGACATCCACCCCAAGGCCAACGCGCCCGCGTTCCTGTTCAACGAGGGTTTCGACAGCTGGCGCGACACCCCGAAGTTCAGCTTCGACAACAAGGACGACCTGCTGCACAAGGTGAAGGCGCGGCTCAAGGAACCCGAGCTGGCCGCCCGGATCCGGCGCATGGACACCTATTTCAATATCGTGGTCGCCATTCTCGCGGTGGCGTACTTCGCGGTGCAGGGCCTGCGGTTGTTCGAGCGGTCCTGGATGCCGTTGCCGGTCTTCGTGATCGCCATGGTGCTGCTGCGCAGCTCCCTGGCCGGGTTCGGGCACTACGCCATCCACCGTGCCCAGAAGGGCATGAACAAGATCTACACGAACGCCTTCGACTTCAATTACGTCGCACTGGCATTCGTGACCGCGGACGGCCACGCCCTGCTGCACCACCCGCACACCCAGAGTGAAGTCGACATCAAGAAGAACGTCTTCACCATGATGATGCGGATCCCGCGGCTGTACCGGGTGCCGATCCACACCCTGCACAAGTTCGGTCACACCGTCACCGGCATGACCTTCCGCCTGCTCGACGTCTGCCGCCTCACCCGCAAGGTGGGCATCAAGGACATGTACGGCACCTGGGGTGGGGCGCTGCCGCACTTCATCGGGTCCTTCGGCGCGCGATTCCTGCTGCTGGGCGAGCTCATCGCCTTCACCGTGATGGGCGACTTCTGGGCCTGGGCCCTGCAATTCGTGATCACCCTGTGGGTCTCCACCTTCCTGGTGGTGGCCAGCCACGACTTCGAGGTCGAGACCGAGGAACTCGAGCACAACTCCGAGGACTGGGGCGTCGACCAGATCGAACAAGCCTACGACCTCAAGGTGGTCGGCAACCGCTACCTGGACTGCTTCCTGTCGGCGGGCCTCAGCTCGCACCGCGTCCATCACGTACTGCCCTACCAGCGCAGCGGTTTCGCCAATATCGCCACCGAGGACGTGCTGCGTGAAGAGTCGGCGAAGTTCGGCGTGGAATGGCTTCCCGCCAAGAGCTTCTTCACCGACCGCTTCCCCAAGCAGATCCGCACCTACATCCTCGCGCCGTCCGACGACGCGGTGGAACGCAAGTGGGGGTTCGTCAAGGAGCACTTCTCGCCGCTCGCCCTGAAGACCTGTGTCGTCTACACCGCGCAGGGCTTCACCGGAATCGGCACGGTCTGAACCGATTCCGACACCGCGGCGCGCCGGAACATGCGCCGGCCGCACCGCGGGTTCCACCAAAGAATACGAGGGGAGTCATTCGTGTCCATCACCATCGACGAAGGGGCCGCCCGGCCCGCCGCCCGGTTCGCGGGAGGCGAACCCGGCTACGACTTCGCGCCGACACCGCTGCCGCCGGCCCCGCCGACCACAGTCGGCGTGATCGAGTCCATCGCCACCGGCGCGCCCGCGCAGATCTTCGCGCAGGCCGACGCCGCCGCCCAGGTCGCCGGACTGTTCACCGATCCGGCCCAGCAGGCCCGGATCCCGCGGATCTACCAGAAGACCCGGGTCACCACCCGCCACCTCGCGGTGAACCCGATCGACCCCGAATTCCTGTCCTACAGCCGGGAATCGGGCACCATCCGCGACCGCATGAACACCTTCTACGACCACGCGGTGCCGCTGGCCGTGGACGTGGCCGGGCGCGCCGTCGCCCACCTCGAGGACCCGGCCGCCGAGATCGGCATGCTGGTCTTCGCCACCAGCACCGGGTTCATCGCGCCCGGCGTGGACGTGGCCGTGGTCAAGCAGTTGGGCCTGTCCCCCACCGTCAACCGGGTGGTCGTGAACTTCATGGGCTGCGCCGCGGCCATGAACTCCGTACGCGCCGCGACGGATTACGTGCGGGCACACCCGGACAAGAAGGCACTGGTCATCTGCATCGAGCTGAGCTCGGTCAACGCCGTGTTCGACGACAATGTCAACGACGTCATCATCCACAGCCTCTTCGGCGACGGCTGCGGCGCGGTGGTCATCGGCGCCCGGCAGGCGCATCAGAAGCTGCCGGCCGGATCCATCGTGATCCGGGACAGCTTCAGCTACCTGTTCGACGACGCCGAGGACGGAATCGTGCTCGGCGTCAACGACAACGGCATCACCTGCGAGCTGTCGGAGAACCTGCCGCAGTACATCCTGCGGGGCGTGGACCCGGTGGTGACCGCGGTGCTCGCACGCCAGGGCCTCACGAAGTCCGACATCGATCTGTGGGCGATCCACCCGGGCGGCCCCAAGATCATCGAGGAGTCGGTGCGCTCGCTCGGCCTCGGCGCCGAAGAGGCCGCCACCAGCTGGGACGTGCTCGCCGAGTACGGCAACATGCTCAGCGTCTCGCTGATCTTCGTACTCGAGCAGATGGTCGCGCAGTCGACGTCCCGGCCGATCTCGACGGGCGTGGCGTTCTCCTTCGCGCCCGGCGTGACCCTCGAGGGCGTCGTGTTCGACGTCATCCGTTCCTGACCAGCCCGACCCGTCCAGTCCAGAGAGCCAGCAGTCATGCAACTCATCAGATTCCTCATCTCCATCTCGTGGATGCGGATCGCCGGCGTCATCGCCTCCGGTCTCGTCTGCGGTGCGGCCAATACCTACCTGGTGACATTGATTCGGGGAGTGGTGTCACCGGAACCGCACCCGGGCGTCACCGTCCAGGCGTTCGTCGCGACCGCCCTGGTCATCCTGATCAGCGGCGTGATCTCGCAGGTGCTGCTGATCCGGCTGGCGCAAGACGCCATCTACCGGCTGCGCGCGGACCTGAGCTCGCGCATCGTGTCCGCGCCGCTGGAACACCTGGAGCGGCTGGGCCAGCACCGGCTGATCGCCACCCTCACCGAGGACGTGCGGGCGCTGTCGCAGGCGGTCACGGCCATCCCGAGCATCTGCATCGACCTGGCCACCATCGTGGGCTGCTTCGTGTTCCTCGCGGTCGTGTCCGGGCCGATCTTCGCCACCACGGTGGCGGGCACGCTGCTCGGAATCGCCTGTGTGGAACTGGTTCTCAAGCGGGTGCGGGCGCTGTACCAGTCCGCGCGGGAGAACGAGGACGGGCTGCTGCGCTCCTTCCAGGCGGTGTCGCTGGGCATCAAGGAGCTCAAGCTGCACCGCGGGCGGCGGCGCGACTTCATGGACAAGCACCTGCTCGGCTCCGCGGAGACGCTGCGGGCGCAGAACATCGACGCCGGATCGAAATTCACCGTGGCCCAAGGGTTCGGGCAGCTGTTGCAGCTGGCCACCATGGCGCTCATCCTGTTCGGGCTGGCGCGGGCGCTGGACCTGCCGCAGAACGTGATGGTCGGCTACGTGCTCGTCACCACGTTCCTGGCGATGCCGATGCAGAATTTCATGCACCGCATCCCGGACCTGCTGCGCGGCGACGTGGCGCTGTCGAAGATCCGGTCGCTCAACCTGTCGATTCAGACCGCACACGATGAGTCGACGCTGCCCTACACCGACCGGCCGGCGGTCACGTCGGCGCGGCTGGAGCTCAATGACGTCAGCTACAACTATCTGACCGAGGCCCCGCCCGCGTTCCCGCCGCCGCCCGGCAGCGGACCCCATCCCGGCGGCGGTGCGCGACCGCATCCCGGTGACGGCGGCGGACGGCCGGGGGCGCCGGGCGCGCCCGTGGGCGGACGGCCCGGACCGCATCCGGGCGGACGCCCCGCCGGCCCACCTCCGGGCCACGGCCCGCAGGGCGTCGACCGGCCGGATGTCAACGGGCACAGGTTCGTCGGCCACGGCGGACGCCAACGGCCCGTGCCGATGGGCGGGCCCATGGCCCCGCCGCAGGCCGACGGCTCCGGCTTCCATCTGGGACCGCTGGACCTGACCTTCGAGCCCGGCCAGATCAGCTTCATCGTGGGCGGCAACGGCAGCGGCAAGTCCACCCTGGCCAAACTGATCACGGGCCTCTATGTCCCGCAGCACGGCCACCTGTCGCTCAACGGTGAGGCCGTCGATCACGAGAACATCGAGTGGTTCCGGCAGCACAGCTCGGCCGTCTTCACCGACTTCCACCTGTTCGAGGACTACCTCGGCTTCGACGAAGGCGTCGACGACGAGGTCCGGCAGTACTTGAAGGAACTCCAGATCGACCACAAGGTCACCGTGGAGAACGGCCGGCTGTCCACGATCTCGCTGTCCCAGGGGCAGCGCAAGCGGCTGGCGTTGCTGACCGCGCTGCTCGAGGACCGCCCGATCTACATGTTCGACGAGTGGGCCGCCGATCAGGAGCCGAAGTTCCGCGACGTGTTCTACCGCGAGATCCTGGTCTCGCTGAAGAACCGCGGCAAGACCGTCATCGTCATCACCCACGACGACCGGTACTTCGACTGCGCCGACCAGCTCATCAAACTCGACTTCGGCCGCATCGCCGAGGTCAAGCAACTCGCCGCGCCGGTTGCCACGGCCGACTGAGCCGCAGAGACGAAGCCCCGCACCGGAATTCGGTGCGGGGCTTCGTCGTGACTGCCAGTGGGCGCACCCGCTGTCGCGCTGGGCGCGACGCGAACTTGCCGGCGCGGGATACGAACCGGCTCCACTCCCCGCGAAAGGCACGGGCCCCATCGCCCGTGGGGACGGGGCCCGCTACCCGCGGTGTCAGCGCAACGCGGCGGCCTTGCGGCGGGCGGCCGCCGCCTTCTTGGTGGCCGCGGCCTGGGCCTCGGTCTTCGGGGCGGCCTTCTTCGCGGGAGCCTTCTTGGCCGCCGCCTTCTTCGCGGGCTTCGGCTCGGCGAGCGCGGGCGGCTGGGCCGCGAGCACGTCCTTCAGGAACTGGCCGGTGTAGCTGTCCGGTACCGCCGCGATGTCTTCCGGGGTGCCCTGGGCGATGACCATGCCACCGCCGGAACCACCTTCGGGGCCCATGTCGATGACCCAGTCGGAGGTCTTGATGACATCGAGGTTGTGCTCGATGACGATCACCGTATTGCCCTTGTCGACCAGGCCGTTGATGACGGTCAGCAGCTTGCGGATGTCCTCGAAGTGCAGGCCCGTGGTGGGCTCGTCCAGGATGTAGATGGTGCGGCCGGTGGAACGCTTCTGGAGTTCGGCGGCCAGCTTCACGCGCTGCGCCTCACCACCGGACAGCGTCGGGGCCGACTGGCCCAGGCGCACATAGCCGAGACCGACGTCCACCAGCGTCTTGAGATAGCGGTGGATCGAGGTCACCGGTTCGAAGAAGTCCGCGGCCTCCTCGATCGGCATGTCCAGCACCTCGGCGATGGTCTTGCCCTTGTAGTGGACTTCGAGGGTTTCGCGGTTGTACCGCGCGCCGTGGCAGACCTCGCACGGGACATACACGTCCGGCAGGAAGTTCATCTCGATCTTCAGGGTGCCGTCACCCGAGCACGCCTCGCAGCGGCCGCCCTTCACATTGAAGGAGAACCGGCCCGGCTGATAGCCGCGCACCTTGGCCTCGGTGGTGGCCGCGAACAGGGTGCGGATCTTGTCGAAGACACCGGTGTAGGTGGCCGGATTCGAGCGCGGGGTGCGGCCGATCGGCGACTGGTCCACCTGCACCAGCTTGTCCAGATGATCGAGGCCGTTGACCCGGGTGTGGCGGCCCGGCACCTGACGCGCGCCGTTCAGCTTGTTCTGCAGCACGGTCGCCAGAATGTCGTTGACCAGCGTCGACTTACCCGAACCGGAGACGCCGGTGATCGAGGTGAGCACGCCCAGCGGGAAATTCACGTCGATGTCGCGCAGGTTGTGCTCGGTCGCGCCGACCACGGTGAGCTGCTTCTTCTTGTCGATCGGCCGCCGCACCAGCGGCAGGTCGATGCGCTCGCGCCCGGAAAGGTAAGCGCCGGTGAGGGAATCCTTGTCCTTCAGCAGCCCCTCGTAGGGACCCGAGTACACCACCTGACCGCCGTGCTCACCGGCCAGCGGGCCGATGTCGACCACCCAGTCCGAGGCGTGGATGGTGTCCTCGTCGTGCTCGACCACGATCAGCGTATTGCCGAGACTCTTGAGGCGCGTGAGGGTTTCGATCAGGCGGCGGTTGTCGCGCTGGTGCAGGCCGATGGACGGCTCGTCCAGCACGTACAGCACGCCCACCAGGCCCGACCCGATCTGGGTGGCCAGGCGGATGCGCTGCGCCTCACCGCCGGAGAGGGTGGCGGCGGCGCGCGAGAGCGTCAGATACTGCAGGCCGACGTCGAGCAGGAAGCCCAGACGCGCCTGGATCTCCTTGATCACCTGCGCGGCGATGGCGGCCTGCCGGTCGTCGAGGGTGAGGGTGTTCAGGAAGTGCGCGGCATCGCCGATCGACAGATCCGAGATGTCGGCGATGGAGCGGCGTTCCGTGCCGGCCGACAGCGTGACCGCGAGGATCTCCGGCCGCAGACGCGCGCCGGCGCACACCGGGCACGGGATGTCGCGCATGTACCCGTCGTAGTGCTCCTTCATCGCCTCCGACTCGGTGGCGTCCATGCGCCGCTGCAGGAACGGCATCACACCCTCGAAATCGGCGTAATACGAACGCTTGCGGCCGTAGCGGTTGGTGTAGGAGACGTGCACCTGCTCGGAGCTGCCCTCCAGCACCGCCTTGCGGGCCTTGAGCGGCAACTGACTCCACGGCGTGTCCATGGAGAAGCCGATGGCCTCGGCCAGACCCGACAGCAGGCGGGTGAAGTACTCGGCGGTCTGCCCGCGCGACCACGGGGCGATCGCGCCGTCGGCCAGGCTCAGATCCGGGTCCGGCACAACGAGATCCGGATCGACCTCCTTGCGAATACCCAGACCGGTGCAATCCGGGCAGGCGCCGTAGGGCGAGTTGAAGGAGAACGACCGCGGTTCCAGATCCTCGATGTCGAGGGGGTGCCCGTTCGGGCAGGCCAGCCGCTCGGAGAAGCGCCGCTCCCGATCGTGGGCGTGCTCGTCGCGGTCCACGAAGTCCAGCACCACGATGCCGTCGGCCAGCCGCAGCGCGGTCTCGATCGAATCGGTCAGGCGCTGTTTGGAACTCGGCTTCACGGCGAGGCGGTCGACGACCACCTCGACATCGTGCTTCTCCTGCTTCTTCAGCTTGGGCGGATCGGTCAGCGGATGCACCACGCCGTCGACCCGGACCCGCGAATAGCCCTGCGCGTTCAGCGACTCGAACAGGTCCACGAACTCACCCTTGCGGGTGCGCACCACCGGTGCGAGCACCTGGAACTTGGTGCCCTCCGGCATGGCCAGCACCTGATCCACGATCTGCTGCGGGCTCTGCTTGGCGATCAGGTGACCGCAGACCGGGCAGTGCGGGGTGCCCGCGCGCGCGAACAGCAGACGCAGATAGTCGTAGACCTCGGTGATGGTGCCGACCGTGGACCGCGGGTTGCGGTTGGTCGACTTCTGGTCGATGGACACCGCCGGGGACAGGCCCTCGATGAAGTCCACGTCCGGCTTGTCCATCTGGCCCAGGAACTGCCGGGCGTACGCGGACAGCGACTCCACGTAGCGGCGCTGCCCCTCGGCGAAGATGGTGTCGAAGGCCAGCGAGGATTTTCCGGACCCGGACAGACCAGTGAAAACGATGAGACTGTCACGGGGTAGGTCGAGATCGACCCCTTTGAGGTTGTGCTCCCGCGCTCCGCGCACCGTCAGGCGATCCGCCACCTGGCCATCCTTCCAACGTTCCGGCATCCAGACATACCCCCGACGCCATGCTAGGGGCACCCACCGACAAGTTTGGATACGAGAGCTGAAACGCTGGTCACAGTGTGTTTATTGCGACGGGTGAGGGTGATGTCGCCCGCACCCGGCTCAGGCCGACTTCTCGGTGATCGCCCGGGCGGCCCCGGCCGCGCTGGGCAGCGCCCGGCGCACACAGCTCGAGATCACCCGCGGCTGCCGCGCCCGCTCCCGATCGCGGGCGCGATCCTCGGACCCGGCCGCGGCGACCAGGGCCAGATCGCCGTCGAAGCGGCGGTAGAGCAGCCGCCCGCGGCGGACGTCGGCGTCGATGAAGAAGAGGTACGGCAACCCGCCCAGGCACAGCCGGGCCACCGCCTCGTCCTCGAGCAGCACGGGCACGCCGTCCCGCGGACGGCCCAGCGTGCGCACCCCGAGCGGCCCGGTCCAGCAGACCACCGCCTCGGATCCGGTGTCGGCGTCGATGAACAGGTGCGCGTCGTAGTCCATGGCGTCGAGCACCCGCGCCGCCGCCGCGGGCGTGGCCACCTGTAGTCGGCAGTCCTTGCGCCGCACGATCGGCCGCGGCTCGGTGATCGCGGACAGCGACGGCCGCGCGGGATCCGGCCAGGGCCTGGACAATTCGTCCGGCGGGCAGCCCAGTCGCAGGTCCAGCCGTTCCAGTGCGAAGGTGGCGGCGAACCGTCCCGGCCCGGCGACCTGCACCCGGAACGCCTTCCCCAGTGCTCGGACGCTCGCCTGCGCCAGGGTGGTGCCGGCCTCGGGATCGCCGTCGTCGGGATCGGGCCAGTGCAGCCGCGCCCGCACCGGCCCGTCGGCCCCGTGGCGGCGCAATACCCTGCCCAGTCCGCGCGCCACGCGGGTCACCTCCCCCGACGGGACAGGCCCATGTGTGGTCACCACGAAATCCGGATCGATTCCACTCGACCACACATCGAACGCGCCCATCGCCGACCCCGCTCTCCCTGTATCCGACCCGGCAACCGAACTCCATGGCAACACACGTCACGCGGGCCCGACAGTGCCGAAAGTCCCGAAACAGACCACTTTCGGGGAAAAGTCTCCGACAAAAGATCTCGGGCCGCCGATCCACCCGGAGATTAGGGACCTTCGGCGGTATCCCGTTGCCGCGCCGCGAGTTACGTTGACCGGGACCGTTCGCGCACGCGCGCGAGCCGAGCGCGCATCACCGACATCCTGGAGGCCGTCGTGATCAGAGTCTTCCTGGTGGACGATCACGAGATCGTCCGCCGCGGTCTGACCGATCTGCTGGAGGAGGACCCCGAGCTGACCGTGGTCGGCGAGGCCGGCGACGTCGCCCAGGCACTGGCCCGGATCCCGGCGCTGCACCCCGACGTGGCGGTTCTCGACGTGCGCCTGCCCGACGGCAACGGCATCGAACTGTGCCGGGACCTGCTGGCCGACATCGACGATCTGCGCTGCCTGATCCTCACCTCCTACACCGACGAGCAGGCCATGATGGACGCCATCCTGGCCGGCGCCAGCGGCTACGTGGTCAAGGACATCAAGGGCATGGAGCTGGCCAAGGCCATCAAGGAGGTGGGCGCGGGCCGCTCGCTGCTGGACAATCGCGCGGCCGCCGCCCTCATGGCCCGGCTGCGGCGCAGCACCGAATTCGACGGCCCGATGGCCGGTTTGACCGATCAGGAACGCAAACTGCTCGACCTGCTCGGCGACGGCCTCACCAACCGGCAGATCGCCGAACGGATGTTCCTGGCGGAGAAGACGGTCAAGAACTACGTGTCGCGGCTGCTGGCCAAACTCGGGATGGAACGCCGCACCCAGGCGGCCGTGCTGGCGTCGAAATTGCGTACGGGGCAACCACGTTCGGCATGACAACCGCACGGCAACCTCGGCGCGCATAGAATCGCGCTGACGTGGCGTATCCGCCGGACCGCAGGACATACATGCACGACATTCCCCGCACCGGCCCTTACTCGGTGCGTGAAACGCTGTCGCAGCTGCGATTACGCGAGTTGCTCACCGAGGTCAAGGACCGAGTCGAACAGATCATCGACGCCCGCGATCGGATCGACGGGCTGGTCGAGGCGATGTTGCTGGTCACCTCCGGGCTCGATCTGGACCAGACGCTGAGCACCATCGTGCGCGCGGCCACCATCCTGGTCGACGCCCGCTACGGTGCGCTGGCGGTGCTCGGGCACGAACAACAGCCCAGCCAGTTCATCTTCCACGGCATCGACGAGCAGACCCGGGTCCAGATCGGGGCGATGCCCGAGAGCCACGGCGTGCTCGGACTGCTGCTCGACAAGCCCGAACCGCTGCGCCTGGACGATCTGACCCGCCATCCCGCCGCCGTCGGCTTTCCCGAACACCATCCGGAGATGCGCACCCTGCTGGGCATGCCGGTGCGCATCCGCGGCGAGATCTTCGGAAACCTGTATCTCGCCGAGAAATCCGGCGGGCACCCCTTCACCGAGGACGACGAGGTGCTGCTGCAGGCGCTGGCCGCCGCGGCCGGTATCGCCGTCGACAATGCCCGGCTCTACGAGCAGGCCCGCACCCGGCAGGCGTGGATCGAGGCCACCCGCGACATCGCCACCGAATTCCTCGCCGACACCGAACCGAGCAAGGTGCTCGCGCACGTGGTGGCGCACGCGCGCGAACTCACCGCCTCCCAGCAGGCGCTGCTGGCCGTGGTCGCCGACCCCGAGGAAGCGCCCGAGCACATCACCGAGCTGGTGGTGGCGCAGTGGTCCGGGCCGGGCGAGCCGCCCGCGGGGCACGCGGTACACACTGTCGAGACCGCCGTCGGCCAGGCCCTCACCACCCGCACCCCGCTGCGTTTCGACGACGGCCGCCACATCGACCTGGGCACGCCGATCGCCGATATCGGCCCGGCCCTGGTGCTGCCCCTGCACACCCCCGATTCCACCCTGGGCGTGCTGATCACGCTGCGCTCGGCCGAATCCGCGCCCTACTCCGACGAATTGGTGGAGCTGATCGCCGCCTTCACCGATCAGGCCGCGCTGGCCATGCAGCTGGCGGTGGCACAGCGGCGCATGCGCGAACTCGACATCCTCACCGACCGCGACCGCATCGCCCGCGATCTGCACGACCACGTCATCCAGCGGCTGTTCGCCATCGGGCTGGCGCTGCAGGGCACGGTGCCGCGCGCGCGGGTGCCCGAAGTGCAGCGCCGGCTCGCGGACGCGATCAACGATCTGCAGGACGTGGTGGAGGAGATCCGCACCTCGATCTTCGATCTGCACGGCGGCGACGGGCACAGCACCCGGCTGCGCCAGCGCATCGAGCGCGCGGTCAAGCAGCAGACCACCGCCACCGACATCCGGGCGCTCATGCACATCACCGGACCGCTGTCGGTGGTCGAGCCCGCGCTCGCCGATCACGCGGAAGCCGTTGTGCGCGAAGCCGTCTCGAACGCGGTCCGGCATTCGGGGGCCGACACCATCACCATCGACATCGGGGTGGCCGACGATCTGACCATCGTGGTCGCCGACAACGGCCGCGGGATCCCGGACTCGATCACGCCCAGCGGGCTCACCAACCTCGCGCGCCGGGCCGAACAGTCGGGCGGGCGGCTGGCGGTATACCCGCGCCGCGCCACCAACGGCGACGACGAGGACGCCACCACCACGGGAACCAAACTGCACTGGTCGGTGCCGCTGCACTGACCGGGAGTCACACGATCGGGCCGAGCACCACCGCACTGTTGCTGCCGCCCATGCCGAGCGCGGTCTTCAGGGTGAGGCCGCGGATGCCGGGTTGCACGCCGTCCACCAGGCGGGTGCGTGTGGGCGCGACGATCGGCGCGGACACCAGCAGACCGCGCTCGTAGCCCATGGCCGCGGCGGCCACCTCGATCCCGGCCGAGGCGGCCTGGCAGTGCCCCGCCAGCGGCTTGAGCGCCGTCACCTGCGGGCGGTCGTCGAAAATCCGGGCCAGCAGCGCGGTTTCGGCCGCGTCGCACTGGGCGGTGCCGGAGGCGTGGGCGCTGAGACAGGCGATCTCCCCGGGGCGGACGTCCGCCGCGGCGAGGGCGCGGTGCACACAGTCGAAGATCTGCTCGAACGACGGCTCCACGGAGACGACGTGGTACGCGTCGCTGGTCATGGCCCCGCCGAGCACCGCCGCGTAGGGGCGGTCGGCGTCGCGGGTGAGCATCAACGCGACCGACGCCTCGCCGAAGACGAAGCCGCGACTGCCCTCCTGGAACGGCCGGCACGCCTCCAGCGGATCGGCGTCGAAGACCGCCGCGCCCAGATTCACGAACGCCTGCACCATGTCCGGGGAGGCCGACAGGTCGGTGGCGACCACCAGCACATCGTCGGCCAGGCCGTGGTCCATCCATAGTCGGGCGGTGACCAGGGCCACGTTGAGCGAGGAGCAGGCGGCGCTCACGTTCATGGCTGGTCCGTGGAAGCCGAACTCACTCATGAGCATCGACACCGGGGTTGAGGGGATCAGCCGCAGATAGTCGCGCGAGCGCCGCTGTCCGCCGTCGATGGTGAAGAACTCCTGCCACTCGTCGAGGTTGCCGAGCACGATCGCGTGTAGCAGTCCGACGGTCCGGCCGGGCCGCCAGCCGCGGCTGCTGGCGTCGGTGACCGCTTCGCGCGCGGAGTCCAGGACCGCGCGCAGGTAGCGGCTCGGCGGCAAGTCCGGATCACCGCCCTCCGGCACGCGAGCAACCCATCCGTGCCGATCACGTTCGGGCCCGTACCCTGGATGTAGCCGGGCCGCGGATTTGCCGCTCAGCAAACCCTCCCAGAGGGTTTCTCGGCCCCAGCCGTACCCGGTCACGGCACCGATACCGGCAATCGTCATATGATCTTGATGCTGACCGTCGGCGATCGGGACGGGGATAGTGCCAGGCATTTACATCGCTCCTCTCCGGTTAATTCATTCAATACGGTCGGCAAGCTGCATCAGCAAATTTCCAGATAACAGAATGGTGCCGTGCTCCATCGACGTGTTCCGCACCGACGATCAGGGGGTGAACGAAATGGTGGGTAACGATCGGGCAAACCTCCCGGCCGACGCCGAACAGCTGGCCCAGCGCTACCGGTCCCTGGTGGACTACAGCCCGGACGGGATCGTGGTCCACGAACGCGGAATGATCGTCTACGCCAATCCGGCGCTGCTGCGCATGCTCGCGGCCGCAGAACCCGAGGACGTCATCGGGCGCCCCGTCACCGAGTTCGTCGCGCCGCCGTCGGTCGCGCCCATGCTCGACCGCATCCGCCGGCTCACCATCGCCGGCACCGCCTCCGACCCCGCCGAGATGACCCTGCTGCGCTGCGACGGGCACTCGGTGGAGGTCGAGACCGTGTCGGTGCTGACCGCCTGGCACGACCATCTGGCCTATCAGGTCGTCGTGCACGACCTGACCTCGCAGCGCCGCGCCGAGGCCGCCCAGCGGCGCGCCGAGCAGTTCTTCACCTCCGTGGTGTCGCAGCTGGACGAGGGCGTGGTGGTGATCGGCCGCGACGGCCGCATCGAATCCGCCAATCCGGCCGCGCGCCGCATCTTCGGCTACGACGCCGAGGATCTGATCGGCACCCATATCGACGACCTGCCACTGTGCCTGCTCGACGCGAACGCCCAGCCCATGCCCTCGACCTGGTATCCGGTCATCCGCACCCTGGCCACCGGCGAGGACGTGACGCGGTTCGTGTTCGGGCTGGACCGCCCCGACGGGCAGCGGCGCTGGCTCTCGGCCAACAGCCGCCTGCTCAACCCTCAGGACCCGAACTCCCCCGCGGTGTCCTCGTTCAACGACATCACCGAATTCCGGGCCAGCCGAAGGCAATTGGAGTACCAGGCCACCCACGATCCGCTCACCGGGCTGGCCAACCGGTCGCTGGTGCTGTCGAAGCTGGCCGCGGCGCTGGGCACCACCGAGACGCTGCCGGTGTCGAGCGTGCTGTTCATCGACCTGGACGGATTCAAGACCATCAACGACACCCTCGGCCACGCCATCGGCGACACCGTCCTGCAGATCGTGGCCCAGCGGTTGCAGCGCGGGCTGCGCGCCGACGACGTGGTGGGCCGCATCGGCGGCGACGAATTCCTGGTACTGCTGTCCGGGCGCACCCTGGGCGACGATCTGGACGCCCTCATCGCGCGGCTGCGGCAGGCCACCTCCGAACCGATCGTCGCGCGCGGACACCGCATCCAGGTCGACGCCTCCATCGGCGTCACCCATCTGCACGCCGGTGACACCCGCACACCGGAAGCCGTACTGCACGACGCCGACCTGGCCATGTACCGGGCCAAGCCGCCCAACCACCACAACAGTCCGCTGGCGCGGCGCACCGACAGCACCCACGCCTCGTAACCCGGGCACCCACGCCTCGTCACCTGGCGATACGGCGCGGGCAAGCAAGGCGCACTAGACTCGACAACTCTGTTCTCGATGCTTCACGCGCCGTCCCCGCACGGCGGACGTGGTGAACAAGGAGTTCCGTCTTGCCCGACCTCACCGAGGAGCGTTCTGTGCCCGATTCCGCTGACGCGGTATCCCCGGACCTGGAACGCGAGCAGCAGTACCTCACGAAGCTCTACGAACAGCTCGACGGCATGCGCGCCTACGCCCAGCGGCGGCTGCGCACCGTGCTCCTGGAAACCGGTGGCACCCCGCAGGCGCGCAGTGAGCGCGAGTCGTTCACCCAGCTCTACTCCGAGGATCTGTCCAAGTACGACGCCGCCGAGCACGGCCTGTGCTTCGGCCGCATCGACATCGCCCCGGGCGAGAACGACGGCGACGGCGAGAACCGCTACATCGGCCGCATCGGCATCCTCGACGAGAGCGCCGACTACGAGACACTGCTGCTGGACTGGCGCGCTCCCCTGGCCCGGCCGTTCTACCTGGCCACCACCGCCGCCCCCGACGGGGTGACCCGGCGGCGCCACATCCGCTCCCGCAACCGCAAGGTCACCGGGGTCAACGACGAGTACCTGAGCCTCGAGGCCGCCCAGGCGGCGGGGGTGATCGGCGCCGACGGCGGCGTCGGCAGCGAGAGCGCGCTGCTGGCCGCCCTCAACGCCGCCCGCACCGGGCACATGAACGACATCGTCGAGACCATCCAGAGCGAGCAGGACGCGATCATCCGCTCCGAGCACAAGAGCGTGCTCGTGGTGCAGGGCGGGCCCGGCACCGGCAAGACCGCGGTGGCGCTGCACCGCGCGGCCTACCTGCTCTACACCTACCGCCAGCAGCTGGACAAGGCCGGTGTGCTGATCATCGGGCCGAACTCCACCTTCCTCGACTACATCGGCCAGGTGCTGCCCTCGCTCGGTGAGACCGGCGTGCTGCTGTCCACCGTCGGCAACCTGTACCCGGGAGTGCAAGCGACACTGGAGGATTCGCTGCGCGCCGGGGAACTCAAGGGTTCCCTCGACATGCTCGAGGTGCTCAAGAAGGCGGTGCGCGACTGGCAGGACGTGCCGCGCGAGACCATCCCGCTCTACTTCGACGGCCACCAGCTCGAACTCGACCGCAAGATCGTCACCAAGGCCCGCGGCCGCGCCCGCTCCTCGCGCCGCCCGCACAACCTGGCCCGGCCCATCTTCGCGGCCGCGGTGGTGGACGCGCTCACCGATCAGCTCGCCGCCGCCATCGGCTCCAACCCGCTGGGCGGGCGAAACCTGTTGAGCCAGACCGATCTCACCGAGATCCGCGACGAGATGCGCGCCGACGCCGAGATCCAGCGCGCCATCGCCGGACTGTGGCCGATCCTCACCCCGCAGGAGGTGCTGGGCGGGCTGTGGGCCGACCCGAAGCGCCTGGCCAACGCGGGCGGACAGCTCAGCGCGGCCGATCGGGCCGAACTGCGGCGCTCCGACAGCGGCGAGTTCAGCGACGCCGACGCGCCGCTGCTCGACGAACTGGCCGAACTGCTCGGCATCGACGACAGCGAGGAGCGCGAGCGCTCCCGCCGCCGCTGGCGCGCCCAGCTCGCCGAGGCGCAGGACGCCCTCGACATCCTGACCGGTTCCGCGCCACAGGATCTCGAGGACGACCTCGACCCCGAACTGCTCATGGCCTACGACCTCATCGACGCCTCCCAGCTCGCCGAGCGTCAGCAGGTCCGCACCCGCCAGACCACCGCCGAACGCGCCGCCGGGGATCGCACCTGGACCTACGGGCACGTCATCGTGGATGAGGCGCAGGAGCTTTCGGCCATGGCGTGGCGGATGGTCATGCGCCGCATCCCGAATCGGTGGATCACCGCGGTCGGCGACGTCGCCCAGACCGGCGATCCGGCGGGCGCCTCGTCGTGGCAGCAGGTGCTGGAACCGTATGTGGCCAAACGCTGGAAGCTCACCGAGCTGACCGTCAACTACCGCACGCCCTCGGAGATCATGGCGGTGGCCGGGGACGTGCTGGCCGCCATCGATCCGGCCGCGCCCGCGCCGCGCTCGGTCCGCGACTCCGGTTTCGAACCGGCCGCGACCCGGGTGACGGCGGGTGAGCTGGCCGACGAGGTGAAACGGCTGATCGCGGCCGAAGCCGAGCATCCCGGCACCACGGCGGTCATCGTGCCGCACGATCTGGCCGCCGAACTCGGTCACCTGTCCGATGATTCGACGCGGGTGCTCACCGTCCACGAGGTGAAGGGCCTGGAATTCGACGCGGTGATCCTGGCCGAACCGCACCGGATCCTGAGCGAATCGCCGCGCGGACTCAACGACCTGTACGTGGCGCTGACCCGCGCCACCCAGCGGCTGGCCGTGGTGCACACCGAGGACCTGCCGGCGGTACTGCACCGGCTGGCCTGACCCGCCGGTGAACAGCGAAGCGGCCGAGCCCGGTGGGCTCGGCCGCTTCGTAGGAACGGGGGTTCGGGGGCCAGGCCCCCGATTTCGTCCTGGGGTGTGGGGCGGCAGCCCCACTCAGCGCACGGTGTGCACGATCAGCACGTCGCAACGCGACTTGCGGGCCACGTCCGAGGGCACCGAGCCGAGCAGGCGACCGGCCAGGGTGTTGAGTCCGCGGTTACCGACGACCAGCAGGTCGGCCTCCACGTCCTTCACCAGGTCCAGCAGCGACTCGACCGGCTCGCCGACGACGGGCTTCTCCACGACGTTCACCGCGCCGAGGGCGACGGCCTTGTCGCGGGCGACGCGCAGGATCTCACTGGTGGGCGCGGAGCCGCGCACCTGGTAGGCCTCGTCCTTCAGCACGTCCGCGGCCGCGGCGACATCGCGGTCGTCGGTCGGGAAGTAGGCGCAGGCGATGTACAGCGTGGCGCCCTCGTCGCCGGCCAGAGCCGCGGCCCGCTCGACGGCGACGTACGACGAGTCCGAGCCATCGGTACCGACGACGATCGTCCGGTAGGCGGTCATTTCTCCTCCAAGTACAAGGGTCGGGGCCACGGATTCCTCGACAGTGGGGTTTTCACCGCGGCAACTTCGCCTGACAATAGCGGCATAACCGGCGGAAATATTCGATATCGCAACACATCACACCACGTGGCGGGATCGGCGACTGTGACATTCCCGGCACACTCCGAACGCAGCCCCGGCTACCAGCGAATTTCCCGGCGATCGCGACGCGGAACACACAATGCCAACAGCGTTGCACGCCTGGGAGATTCGTCACAAGCCCGAAATGTCCGCGGGCCGTTCGTTGTGTCACGTCACAACGAACGGCCCGGGAATCAGTGACTTCGTTTTGCCGGTCGCCGCGGATTTCCTAGGAGAGGTCGAAAAGCGGTCCGGTGAGCGTCAATCCGAGATCGTGGCCGACGTAGGCGAAGAAGGCGAACAGCATGAGCGACGCGCCCGCCAGCGCGATGTCCTTGTTGAAGTGCACCATCTCGCCCTGCTTCGCCTCGGGATCGGTCTCCTTCCAGAACGCGTGCATGAGGAAGGCGGTCGGCACCAGGAACAGGATCAGCAACAGTGCGCCGAGGTCGGCCCAGACGCCCAGCAGCACGCTCAACCCGCCGGCCAGCAGCAGCACGCCCGAGGCGGGCACCGCGAGCGTGGGCATCGGTATGCCTTTGAACTGCGCGTACTGCGCCATCGACGCACGCTGGGCCAGATGCCCGAAGCCCGAGCCGAGGAACAGCAATGCGAACAGGATCCGTCCGATCAACACCAGCACGTCCATGGCCCGCTCCTTCGATGATCGATATGCCATTGGATGACATGGCAACCAACCTCATCAGGTCCACCGCTATTCCCGTACCAGCCAGTTTGTCAGGATGGTAGCGAGATGCGGGCGTATTCGAGCGGAGGCATTCCAATCTCCTTGGCGAACTCGTTGGAGAAGTGCGCCTGATCGAAATAGCCGAGCTCGAGGGCCAGCGCGGCCAGGTCCGAGGTGCGGCCCTCGGCCAGCAGGTGCGCGCCGTCCTGCAGCCGATAGCGGCGCAGGACCCACTTCGGGCCCGCCCCGACATAGCGGCGGAACAGGCGCTGCAGGGTGCGGACCGGGATGTCGAAACGCTCGGTGACCTGGTCCACGCGGGTCAGGTCGCGATCGTGCTCCATCGCCTCGATGATCGTCAGCACCTGACGGTAGGCGCTCTGGTCGCCCTCGACGCCCTGGGCCGCCACCAGGAAGTCCTCGATCAGCTCGCGGCGGAGCAGCGGGTCGCCGGTGGCCAGCACCGCCTCGGCCAGGGTGTCGGCGGCGGGGAAGATCTCGGCCGCCGGGACCGAGGTGTCGCTGAGCGCGCCCACATCCAGCCCAGTGAACGCGCCGAAGCCACCCGCCCGGAACTTCACCCCGAACGTCTCACCCGCCCCGGCCAATTCGCGCACGTACTTGGTGGTCCACACGCCGGTGACGAAGGCGCCGGTGCGTTCGTGGGTGCGCTCGAAGGTCAGGTTCACGCACGGGTAGGGCAGCACCTCGGCATGGAACGGCGGCTCACCGCGGCGGTCCCAGCGGACCGCCCAGTACCACTCGACATAGCGCGACACCCGTTCGCCCGCGGGCAGACGGGCGTGATTGTTGGTGGCGTTCTGCTGGCGCGGCCGCAGGATGCCCTTGGCGGTCTCCGGCGGCGGCACCGGCCGTGGCGCGAACCGGTTCTCGGGATTGCCAGCGCTGGTCATAGTCCCTGTCGCTTTCTTACAAGACCATCGCGGCCGCGCCGAGGAAGGTAGTAGCCATGAGCGACACAGTGAATCCGATCCCGCAGGACTACCACTCCATCACCTGCTTCCTGGCCGTCCCCGACGCCAATGCGGCCATCGACTTCTACAGCGCCGTGTTCGGCGCGAAGGTGCTGAGCCGCAACGATCTTCCCGACGGCCAGGCCGCGCACGCCGAACTGCTGATCGGCGACTCCACCATCCAGGTCGGCATGCCGATCCCCGACGAGGGCCTGCGCGCCCCCGCCGACGACTGGGTCCACACCAGCGTGGTGCACTACTGCCCCGATGTGGACGCGGTCTCGAAGTTGGCCACCGAGAACGGGGCCCGCTTCGTCTCCGAGCCGCAGACCTTCGTCACCGGTGACCGCTACGGCCGGGTCATGGATCCGTTCGGCCACCGCTGGATCGTCATGACCCGGGTCGAGGACGTCTCCCGTGAAGAGGCCGAACGCCGCGTGAACGAGTGGATGGCCCAGCAGGCCTGAGCACGCCGCTTCCCCGCCCGGCGACCGGTTCGCCGAGCGGGGACCGCCGAGTTCGGACAGTCCGGCCACCGTTCCGGCGCACGCCCGGCCGCAATCCGCCCGACGCGCGTCACCTCCCCGCCCCGGCCGCCGAATGCCCTTGCGCCGCAGGCCCTCTCTCACGAGAGACCGGCGGCGTCCATGCCGCGTAGTTCCTTCTTCAGGTCGGCGATCTCGTCGCGGAGCCGACCGGCCAGCTCGAACTGCAGCTCGCGGGCCGCGTTCATCATCTGCGCGGTCATGTCCTTGATGAGGTCGGCGAGTTCGGCGCGCGGCATGTTCCGCACGTCGCGGCCCTCGTAGACGCCGGCGCTCACCGCGCGTCCGGGCTCGCCCTGGGCGGGGCGGCCGCGGCTGGCATTGCGGCCCGAGCCGCCCACCTCGACCTCGGTCTCCTCGGCCTCGCGGTACACCTGGTCCAGAATGTCGGCGATCTTCTTGCGCAACGGCTTCGGATCGATGCCGCGCTCTTCGTTGTAGGCGACCTGCTTGGCCCGGCGGCGCTCGGTCTCGTCGATGGCGTGGCGCATGGAGTCGGTGATCTTGTCCGCGTACATGTGGACCTCACCGGACACATTGCGCGCCGCGCGGCCGATGGTCTGGATGAGACTGGTGGAGGAGCGCAGGAAGCCTTCCTTGTCGGCGTCCAGAATGGCGACCAGCGACACCTCGGGCAGGTCCAGGCCCTCGCGCAGCAGGTTGATGCCGACCAGCACGTCGTATTCGCCCAGGCGCAACTGGCGCAGCAATTCGACGCGGCGCAGGGTGTCGATCTCCGAGTGCAGATACCGCACCCGCACACCGAGTCCCAGCAGATAGTCGGTGAGGTCCTCGGCCATCTTCTTGGTCAGCGTGGTGACCAGGACGCGTTCGTCGCGTTCGGTCCGCAGCCGGATCTCGTGCACCAGATCGTCGATCTGCCCCTTGGTCGGCTTGACCACCACGTGCGGGTCCACCAGGCCGGTCGGGCGGATCACCTGTTCGACGAACTCACCGCCGGTCTGGCCCAATTCGTACGGGCCGGGAGTGGCCGACAGGTACACCGCCTGCCCGATCCGCTCGGCGAACTCCTCCCAGGTGAGCGGCCGGTTGTCCACCGCCGACGGCAACCGGAAGCCGTACTCGACCAGGTTGCGCTTGCGGGACATGTCGCCCTCGTACATGCCGCCGATCTGCGGCACGGTCACGTGGGATTCGTCGATGACGAGCAGGAAATCGTCGGGGAAGTAATCCAGCAGGGTGGCGGGCGCGGAACCCGCGGGCCGCCCGTCGATATGCCGCGAGTAATTCTCGATACCCGAGCAGAAACCGACCTGCTTGATCATCTCCAGGTCGTATTGGGTGCGCATCCGAAGCCGTTGCGCCTCCAGCAGTTTGCCCTGCTTCTCCAAATCCGCCAGCCGCGTCTCGAGTTCGGCCTCGATGTCGCGCACCGCGCGTTCCATACGGTCGGGACCCGCCACATAATGGGTGGCCGGGAAAATCCGGACCATATCCACCTGGCGCACCACATCACCGGTCAGCGGGTGCAGATAGTAGAGCGCCTCGATCTCGTCGCCGAAGAATTCGATGCGCACCGCCAATTCCTCGTACGAGGGAATGATTTCGACGGTATCGCCGCGCACCCGGAAACTACCGCGGGTGAACGACATGTCGTTGCGGGTGTATTGCACGTCCACCAGCAGGCGCAGCAGCCGGTCCCGATCGATCTCGGTGCCCACCTCCAGCTGCACCGACCGGTCCAGGTAGGACTGCGGCGTGCCGAGGCCGTAGATGCACGACACCGACGCGACCACCACGACGTCGCGGCGCGAGAGCAGGCTCGAGGTCGCCGAGTGGCGCAGCCGCTCGACGTCGTCGTTGATCGAGCTGTCCTTCTCGATATAGGTATCGGTCTGCGCGATGTAGGCCTCGGGCTGGTAGTAGTCGTAGTACGAGACGAAGTACTCGACCGCGTTGTTGGGCAGCATCTCGCGCAGCTCATTGGCCAGCTGCGCGGCGAGGGTCTTGTTGGGGGCCATGACCAGGGTGGGCCGCTGCAACCGCTCGATCAGCCAGGCCGTGGTCGCCGACTTACCGGTACCGGTGGCGCCGAGCAGCACCACGTCCTTCTCCCCCGAGCGGATGCGCCGCTCGAGTTCGGCGATGGCGGCCGGCTGGTCACCGGCCGGAACGTGCTCGCTGACCACCTGGAACTGGCTGTCGGTCCGCTCGACCTCACCGATGGGCCGATGCTCCGAATGGGCCAGCGGCAGGTCGTCCGGGATCTCGGTTGCGAAAGCCATGGCACCAGCCTAGGACGGACCACCGACAAGAACACCCAGCCGCTCGCCTGTTCACCGACGGCGGACCCCGCCGTGGCCCCGGCCACGATCGGCGGTGACCCCGGTCACGATCGGACTCGTCGCCGCGCGATGGCTGCCCGCGCGGAGCACACCCGTCCAATCGCGCGCCGGCTCCGAATTCTCTAGTCCGGTACTCATTTCGGTAAAGGACTTCCAATGTCTGAATTGACCGTTACCGCAACGGATTTCAGGCCGTCCATACCGATCGGTGTCGCGTAGATCTCAGTCCGTTCACGACGGTTTGAATCCCACGTTCCGGGTGTACTCTGAGCTCGCTGGTCGCACGATTCGAGAGAAGGCATGGCGATGACCGGTTTGTTTACGCCACAGCGGAATTCCACCAATGGCGCGCGCCCGCACCGGACGGCCGACGGCACCCCCGCGGTGTCCCCGCATCGCCCCAGACTCGAGTATTTCAATCTCGCGGATCTGTCGTGGACCGATTATCGCGGGTTTCTGCACCCCGTGGAGCGTTTACACGCCGAACCGTTCGGTCTGTATATCGAACGGACAGTGGACAATCCGCGGTACCACTACGTCGAGTCCTGGCTGCTGCCCGAGCTGTCGCTGCGCGCCACGGTGTATCACCTGCGCCCGGGCCACGATCGGACCCAGACCCACTACCTCGACATCGGCGAGTACGGGCCGTGCGAGGACAAGAAGTGGCGCGCCGAGAGCCACTATCTCCACGTGGTGGCCCGGCCCGGCCGGGCGCCCGAACTGCTCGGCATCGACGACCTGCTGACCGCGCACGCGGCCGGGCAGTTCGACACCGCGCAGACCCACCGGGCCATCGAGCGGGCGGCCGCCGTGGTCGACGGCCTCGGCGCCTGCGGGCACGATGTCGACCGGTGGCTCGCCACCAAGGGCGTCACCCTCACCTGGCTCTGACTCCGAGAACGCGAACGCCCGGTCCGGATGGATCCGGACCGGGCGAGGTCTTGCGGGTATCTCCGCCCTCCGACTAGCCGGAGATGCTCGGCAGCAGGCCGTTCAGACCGCCCGACAGACTCGGGAACAGGCTGCTCGAGCCGCTGCTCAGGCCGCAGCCGACGCTGCCGGTGCTGGTCAGCGGGTTGGCCTCGGCGACGTCGACGTCGATCGACTTCGAGATCAGGGTCTGAGTCACGGTCAGCGTGTGCTTGCCCGCGGTGCTCGGAGTCCAGTTGATGGTGACCTTGCCGCTCAGCAGCGACGGGGTGACCGGGCTGCCCGGCAGCTCGGTGCCGTTGTCACGGAAGGCCACCGACAGCAGCCGGTCCACATCGATGGACGCGGTCAGCGTGTAGGAGCAGCCGACATTGTGGCTGGTGCCGGAAACCTCGAGGCCGGTCGGCCACGCACCGGCCTGGGGCGCGGCCAGGACGATGGTTCCAGCCACCGCGCCGAAGGTCGTGAGGCCCATGCCGACCCGGCGGGCACGGGTTTTCTGTTCGCTCATGCAGGTATTCCCTTACGGTTGAGGCCCCGCCCACGAAACGGCGGGTCGTCGTGCGCGACGATACAGCGCAACCGAACCATAGCGAAACACGCTCGCTTCAAATAGAGTTTTCGAAATATTCGCCCCGCTCCGCGCCGGATTCCAGCAATCCGCGAGCGACGCCACCCCCGCTCCCCTGGACGGCCGCCGCTCGACACGCGATGCTGAATGACATGACTCGGGCGCCCGCGGTGGATCTGCACCGACCCAAGGTGGAGTACTTCAATATCGACGAGCTCACCAATATCGATCCCAAGGGTTTCGTGCGGCAGGTGGAGCGCTACCAGGTGGAGCCGTGGGGGCTGTACATGGCCCGCACCTCGGACCATCCCGAGTTCCACTACATCGAATCCTGGCTGCTGCCCACGGTGTCGTTGCGCGCCACCGTCTTCCACTTCACCCCCGCGCATCTGCGCGACCAGGACTACTACATCGACATCGGCGAGTTCGCACAGGTCGGGCCGAAGCAGTGGAAGTCGGTGGACCACTACCTGGATCTGGTGGTGCGGCAGGGCAGAGAGGTGGAGCTCCTCGACGTGGACGAGCTGCTGGCCGCTCACGCCGCCGACTACCTGACCCTGGCCGAGGCCCAGCAGGCCATCGAGTCCGCCACCGCGACTATCGACGGAATCGCCGCGCACGGACACAGTTTCGAGGACTGGCTGGCCTCCCAGGGCATCACGCTCACCTGGATGTAGACCGAGAAACCAGGGGCCGTCCGCACCGAGGGGTGCCGACGGCCCTTTTCGTCGGCTAGGCGCCGATGATCAGGTTGACCGGACGACCCGGGTCGGCATTGGCGTGCAGCCGCTCCCCCGCCGCGAGCTCGACACCCGCGGCCGGCGGAGCGTCCGCGGCGACCGGCGGAAAACCGATGTCCGCCAAGCGATCCCGAAGCGAGTCCGGGTCCACCCCGGGCGCGACCGTGATCCGGATGTCGAGGACGTCGGCCGCGGGCTTGCCGGCCACGGCGGTCGCCCCGACGTGTTCGATGCTCGCCGCGTCGGCCGCGCACGCCAGCGCGAGGCGGGCGATCACCCGCCGCGCCTGCGCGGGCCATTCCGGATTCGCTTCCACCACGGGCAGTTCCGGCCGCGCGGCGGGCGTGCGGGTGCGCAGATTGCGTTCGAAGGGCACGAGGCGCTCGTCCCACAGCCGGTGCACCTCGGCGTCGATCAGGCCGGTCGCGCCATTGTTGTCGAGCAGAACGTCGGCGGTGGCGCGGCGCTGCGCGTCGGTGGCCTGGGCGGCGATGCGGGCGCGGGCGTCGGCCTCATCGATGCCGCGGAACTCCACCAGGCGGCGCACCCGGGTCTCCTCGGCCGCGTCTACGATGACCACCAGGTTCATGAACGGCGCGAGGCCGTTCTCGACCAGCAGCGGAATGTCCTGCACCACAATGCCGTCGGCGGGCGCGGCGGCGATGAGTGCGGCGGTGCGCTTGCCGACCAGCGGGTGGGTGATGCCGTTGAGGGTGGCGCGGGCCTCGTCGGTGGCGAAGGCCTTGGCCGCCAGGGCGGGCCGGTCGAGGCTGCCGTCGGCGGCGAGGATGTCGTCGCCGAACGCGGCGGCCAGGGCAGCCAGGCCCTCGGTGCCGGGGGCGACCACTTCGCGCGCGATGACATCGCTGTCCACGAGCACGGCTCCGCGCTCGGTGAGAATGCGGGCCACGGTGGACTTGCCCGCGCCCATGCCTCCGGTGAGACCGATTCGCAACATTCGACCAGTCTCGCACCGCCGCCGGTTCCGGCGCGTGCCAGGGTTACTCGGCCTGTCAGGATTACCCACTCGACCCGGTCTTTTCACCTGCAAGCACAGTCCTTGCCCGTTCCGTGATGCCGGTGAGATCATTTCGCAACTTTTCCGGCCAATCCCGACCGTTTGTCGGCAACATTCCGACACGCCGGGGCACACGCCCCGCAAAATTCGGTGACTCACACTTTTGTTCGGCTATCGTTCGCCGCAGGCGATCTTCAGGCCGGTTAACACGCAAGAGAAGGAACATCAGTGAGCACCAAGAACCTCCAGACGGGTCGCCACCGTCTGGGCCTGGCGGGCACCGTGCATTGCATCGAGATCCCCGCCGTCGCAGCCGCTCTCGCCGAGCACGGACGGTCCTGGCTGACCGCACTGTTCAGGCCGGCCCGGCACAGCGCGACCGCCAGGCGAAAACCGTCACCCGAGTCCGGCGTCGTCCGCCGCTGGGTGCCTGCCACCGTCGGCTGATCCCGCTGGAATCTCCAGCACCGCTCCCTGATTCGCCACATACACACGCAGTGGCTCGGTCCGAACCGGACCGAGCCACTGTGTTGTGTGCGTGTCTCCTTACGCGGCAGCGGAATTACACGATGCCACTGGGCTTGCGCCGAGTGCCGGGATCCTGACGCGGCATGGAGTTCGGCGGCACCGGGTACGGGGTGCCGACGGTCGCGGTCCCGAGGGCGATGTTCGGACCGCACTGCGCGATGGCGTCGTTGACCTTCCGGTCCGCCGGGGCGAACACGGGCTTGGACGCATCGGGGCCGGAACCGAAGTCGAAGACCGAGGTCATGTCACCGGTGACGCTGCGCCGCCACGCCGTCAGGTTCGGCACGTCGACTCCGAAGCGGCGCTCCAGGAGTCGCAGCTGCGAGGTGTGGTCGAAGGTCTCCGAGGCGACCAGGCCGCCACGGCTGTAGGGCGAGATGACCAGGCCCGGTACGCGGTAGCCGAGACCGATCGGCCCGGTGATGCCCTCGTGCTTCTTGTCGATCGGCACCGTGACGTACTCCCCCGGCGTGCCCGCGGGCGCCGTCGGCGGGGCGACGTGGTCGAAGAAGCCGCCGTTCTCGTCGTAGCTGATGATCAGCGCGGTCTTCTCCCACACCGCCGGGTTGGAGGTGAGGATGTCGAGCACCTGCATGATGCCGACCGCGCCGAAAGCCGGTGGCAGCGCGGGGTGTTCGCAGTTCAGCAGCGACGGGATCACCCACGACACGGCGGGCAGCTGGTTGGCGGCGACGTCGGCGGCGAAGTCCTGCGGATACGCCGGGGCCTTACCGCGCCGGGCCAGTTCGGAATTCGGGTCGGCGGCCTGCTTGAAGCAGCCCATCATGCCGTCCAGGATCACCGACGACAGCGGACCGACGTCCCGGTTGTTGTAGATCTTCCAGCTGACGCCGGCATCGGAGAGGTTCTCCGGCATGGTCCGCCAGCTGTAGGCGTTCTGCGGGATCAGGGTCGGCGTCTCGAGCAGCGGTCCGCCATGGTGACCCTCGGGGTCGATGGTCGCCGACATCCAGTACAGCCGGTTGGGGTCGGTCGGGCCGAGCACCGAGCAGTGGTAGTTGTCGAGCAGGGTGAAGGCATTGGCCAGGTCCCAGTGCACCGGAATGTCGGCCTGGGTGTAGTAACCCATTGCGGCGGGCGCGTTTCCGGGGCCGACCGAGGCGATCGACATGGGCATCCAGCCGTCGTTGCGGCCGTTGTTCCACGCCTTGTGCATGGCCGCCCAGCTGTGGTCCGGGTCGTTGATGCACTCACCGTCGAGGCTGGCGCCGCGGGTGGTGTCGAGGCGGAACGGGTTCAGGAAGCCGTCCGCGGTGGGGCCGACGCCGGGGGTGTAGCCGTACTGGTTCCAGGCCGGGGACGGGTCGTCGAACCCGCGCACCCCGGACATGGTGCCGAAGTAGTGGTCGAAGGAGCGGTTCTCCTGCATGAGCAATACGAAGTGCTCGATGTCGCCGAGGCCGCCCATGCCCGCCGGGTCTGCGGCGTAAGCCTTTTCGATGATCGGTCCGGCGACCGACGCGAGCGCGCCCGCACCGCCCGCTGCCATGGCTTTCGCCAGAAATTCCCGCCTGTTGACTCCGGCGAACACGCCCATGCTCCGGTGGTGCCTTCCCGCTAGAAGTGACAGTGAAGGGACGGTGCCGACACGGATCGGTCGCACGTCCAGTTCGTATCCAACCTGCGCATCATGACAGCCCAGCGAACCGCTGGTAAACGAAAGTCCCCTGGTCGAGGACCAGGGGACTTTCGTTATCGCTTAACGCGGATCAGCGAATCAGGCGTTGCCCGACAGCTTCTCACGCAGCGCGGCCAGCTGCGCATCGCTCGCGAGCGAGCCACCGGCCGGCGCGTCCGAGGACGAAGCGGCAGCCTGCGAACCGGACTCCGAGGAGTAGTTCTGCGGTCCACCGTTGGCAGCCTCGGCGGCGGCGTCGGCGGCCATCTTCTCCATCTGAGCGGTGTGCATCTTGTGGCGACGCTCGGCCTCGGCGTACCGGGTCTCCCACTCCTCACGCTGCTTCTCGAAGCCCTCGAGCCATTCGTTGGTCTCGGAGTCGAAGCCCTCGGGGAAGATGTAGTTGCCCTGGTCGTCGTAGCTGTCGGCCATGCCGTACTTCGACGGGTCGAACTCGGCGGTGTAGTCCTCGTTGGCCTGCTTCAGCGACAGCGAGATCCGGCGACGCTCGAGGTCGATGTCGATGACCTTGACCATGGCGTCGTCGCCGACGGCGACAACCTGGTCCGGGACCTCGACGTGGCGCTCGGCCAGCTCGGAGATGTGCACCAGGCCCTCGATGCCCTCTTCGACGCGCACGAACGCACCGAACGGAACCAGCTTGGTGACCTTGCCCGGCACGATCTGACCGATCGCGTGGGTGCGGGCGAACTGACGCCACGGGTCTTCCTGGGTCGCCTTGAGCGACAGGGAGACACGCTCGCGGTCCAGGTCGACGTCGAGAACCTCGACGGTGACCTCGTTGCCGACCTCGACAACCTCGGACGGGTGGTCGATGTGCTTCCAGGACAGCTCGGAGACGTGCACCAGACCGTCCACGCCACCCAGGTCCACGAAGGCACCGAAGTTGACGATGGAGGAGACCACACCCTTGCGGACCTGGCCCTTCTGCAGCTGGTGCAGGAACTCGCTGCGGACCTCGGACTGGGTCTGCTCGAGCCAGGCGCGACGCGACAGGACCACGTTGTTGCGGTTCTTGTCGAGCTCGATGATCTTGGCCTCGATCTCCTTGCCGACGTACGGCTGGAGGTCGCGGACACGGCGCATCTCGACCAGCGACGCCGGGAGGAAGCCGCGCAGACCGATGTCCAGGATCAGGCCGCCCTTGACGACCTCGATGACGGTGCCCTTGACGGCCTCGTCCTTCTCCTTGAGCTCCTCGATCGTGCCCCAAGCCCGCTCGTACTGAGCGCGCTTCTTCGACAGGATCAGGCGGCCTTCCTTGTCCTCCTTGGTGAGAACGAGGGCCTCGACCTCATCGCCCACGGAAACGACCTCATTGGGGTCGACATCGTGCTTGATGGACAGTTCGCGAGACGGGATCACGCCTTCGGTCTTGTAACCGATGTCGAGAAGGACCTCATCGCGATCGACCTTGACGATCGTGCCTTCGACGATATCGCCGTCGTTGAAGTACTTGATGGTCTTGTCGATGGCGGCGAGGAAGTCCTCGGCAGTGCCGATGTCGTTGACGGCAACCTGCGGCGAGGTGACAGTGGTGGGCATGTGTTGGGAGGCTCCGGACGGATTGTGGTCGGTAGTGGACATGTGGACTTTCGGTTTTGCTGCGAACAGCGGGCAATGGATCTAACGTTGCACAACGCTGCCGTGGCTGTAACTTCCAAAGACAGCTTGCGGACTCACAGCACGATTATCTGCTCTACGCGGTCTCGAGAAACCGGGTACAGAAGACACTCGCGGAAAACAGCGTACGCGACGGGTGTTGTACCAAGCAAACATGGGTCTCATCGCAAGCCTCGCTAGGGTGTGCCCATGTCCGAAGATCACTCTGCCACCCCCGACGACGCCCGGCACGCCCAGGCCAATGCCCTGCTCGGCACGGTGGGAGTGACCCGCGCCAAGGTCGATTCGGAGTCGAGTCAGCGCGCCAGCCGCAAGTGGTGGGACGCCGACGCGGCGGCCTACCACGAGACGCACGCCGACTTCCTCGGCGTGGACTCCCCCGCCGGCGAGTTCGTGTGGTGCCCGGAGGGGTTGCACGAGGGTGACTGGCATCTGCTCGGCGATATAGAGGACAAGCGGATCCTGGAGATCGGCTGCGGCTCGGCCCCCTGCTCGCGCTGGCTCGCCTCGCACGGCGCGCACCCCGTCGGCCTCGATATCTCCCGTTCCATGCTGGACCGCGGTCTGGCCGCGATGGCGGCGGGCGGACCCCGCGTCCCCTTGATCCAGGCGGGCGCCGAGGATTTGCCGTTCGCCGACGAATCGTTCGACCTGGCCTGCTCGGCCTTCGGTGCGGTCCCCTTCGTCGCCGACTCGGCCCGGGTGATGCGTGAGGTTCACCGCGTCCTGCGTCCCGGCGGCCGCTGGGTCTTCTCCGTCAATCACCCCATGCGCTGGATCTTCCCCGACGATCCGGGCCCCGGCGGCCTGCGCGCCACCATCCCCTATTTCGACCGCACTCCTTATGTGGAGGTCGGACCCGACGGCGAGCCCACCTACGTCGAGCACCACCGCACCATCGGCGACCGCGTCCGCGAGATCGTCGCCGCGGGGCTGATCGTGAAGGACATCATCGAGCCCGACTGGCCCGAATGGCTCGACCGCGAATGGGGCCAGTGGAGCCCCCTCCGGGGCGAGATCTTCCCCGGCACAGCTATTTTCGTCACCGAAAAAGCGAACTGAGACCGATCGACCCGATCGCTTCCAGCGACACGCCCAGGGGGCGAAGTCGATTCCGTCACGGTGGCGGAACTGTCGGCCGCCACCGGGCGGTCGACGGTGGCCTATCGGCCGACCCCGCGCTACGCCGACGGCCGGAACGGGACCGAGCCGCGGCGTGCGCGACTGGTCCCGTCCGGGGGAAGCTACCTGATCGACAGTGCCGAACCGGTGTCGTGACTATTTGGGTTCGCGGCCCGCTTGCCTGAGAGCCATCCGGAGCGCGTACTCGATCTGGGCGTTGATGCTGCGCAGGTCGTCGGCCGCCCATTTGGCGATGGCGTCGTGGACGGCCGGGTCCAGGCGCAGCAGCACGCGTTTCGGTTCGCGTTTGGCGGCGGACATCAGGCGTAGAGAGTGCCGGCGTTGACCACGGGTGCGGCGGAGCGGTCCCCGCACAGCACGACCAGCAGGTTGGACACCATCGCCGCCTTGCGCTCCTCATCCAGATCGACCACGCCCTGTTCCGCGAGCCGGTCCAGCGCCATCCCGACCATACCGACCGCGCCTTCGACGATGCGGCTGCGGGCGGCGACCACCTGGGCGGCCTGCTGGCGAACCAGCATGGCCTGGGCGATCTCCGGCGCGTAGGCGAGGTGGGTGATACGGGCCTCGATGATCTCGATGCCGGCCAGCTCGGTGCGGGCGCGCAGCTCCGCGGTCAGCTCACCCGCGACCTCCGCGCCGTCGCGCAGGCTCGAGGTGCTCGCGTCGTCGGTCTGGTACGGGTGGGTGGTGGCCAGGTGCCGGACCGCGGTCTCGGACTGGGTGCGTACGAAGTCCTCGTAGTCGTCGACGGCGAAGGCGGCCTTGTAGCTGTCCACCACCTGGTAGACGACGACCGCGGCGATCTCGACCGGATTGCCGTCCAGGTCGTTGACCTTCAGCTTCTGGGTCTCGAAGTTGCGGATGCGCAGCGAGATGCCGCGGCGGCTGGACAGCGGGGTCACCCAATGGAAGCCGGACTCGCCGACCGAGCCGATGTAGCGGCCGAAGAACTGGATCACCTTGGCCTGGTTGGGATTCACCGTGATGAAGCCGCTGGCGGCGAGCACCGCGGCCAGGATGGTGACCGCCAGCGCGATGCCGATGACGGTCCGCGCACCCCCTTCGGCTCCGGTGCTCAGCGCGTGCGACTCCAGCACCATTCCGATCACCAACAGGATGAAGACCCCCAGCACGAGGAAGCCGTTCAACCGGAAGGCTCGACGCAACTCCATGACACTCTCCTAGTATCGAAGTGATATCACGACGATAGCGCGAGCACAGCGGTGCGGCAAGGTTGAAACAGCAGATCGCCCCGCCGCGCAACAGTGCGGCGGGGCAAGGGACCACGGGTCCCGGCCGATCAATTCGGCCGGATATTGCGGTTGTTGCGGAACAGGTTGGCGGGGTCGAACCGCGCTTTGAGCGCCGCGAGCCGGTCGTAGGTGGCATCGGAGTATCCGGCGCGCGTCTGCGCCTCGTCGGCCTCATCGCCGCCGCCGTACAGGAAGTTGAGGTTGTGGCCGACGGTCCACGGCTCCAACGTCTTTCGCACCAGATCCAGCTGATCGCGCACCTGCTCGGCGTTGTCCGGCCGCGGCATGGCCAGCGCCCGCGCGATGTACTGCGCGTCGCGGTGGTCCATCGAGATTCCGTGCGGCCCCGGGCGGCTCAACGCCCCGCCCAGGTGCCGGAATCCGGCCACCGTCGGCAGCGCGGCCCCGGGTCCGGTCGCCTCCAGAAAGGCGTCGGCGGCGTCGGCGGGCAGCTCCGAGAGCAGCGCGTTGGTGGCGGTGTAGGCGTGCGGGTGATCCGGATCCCGGTAGATGGCATGGCTTTCGGTGTACGGCATCATCCGCAGGTCGTCGGTCATCCGCTCGCCGGCCGCGCGCAGCGGAGCGACGAGGCGCTCGCCGTCCTCCTCGGTGCCGGTGAACGCGATATTGATGGTCGCCACGTACCGCCCGCGCAGGTGCGGGGGCAGCTGGGGGATGTCGGGGAAGGTCAGCATGGTGATGGCCGAGGTGACGGTCTCGGGCACGTCCTGGGTCCACCGCCGCCACGCCTCGAGTGCGGGAGCCACCAGCGCGGTGTCGAACTGCAGCTGGCCGCCGTACACCCGGGTGACGGGCAGCAGGTCCAGTTCCAGCGCGGTGACGACGCCGTAGTTGCCGCCGGTGCCCAGCACCGCGCCGAACAATTCGTCGCCCGGCGCCAGCGTGCGCAGCCGCCCGTCGGCGGTGACGATCTCGATGGCCCGCACATGCTCTGCGGCGTAACCGTATTCGCGGGCCAGAATGCCGACCCCGCCGCCCAGGAGGTAACCGACCACGCCGACCGACAGCGACGAGCCGTTCAGCGGCGCGAGGCCGTGCGCGGCGGCCGCCTCGATCAAGGCCCCGGCCCGCACGCCCGCCCCGATGCGGGCGGTGCGGGCGGCCGGGTCGACGCGGATGTCGGTCAGGCGGCGGGTGGTGATGAGCACACCGCCGTCGCCGGCGACCGAGAGGCCGTGGCCGGTGGCCTGCACGGCGATCGGAAGACCGTGGCGCGCGGCGTATTCCACGGCGGCCCGCACGTCCTGGGCGTGGGCCGCGGCGACGATAACGGCGGGCCGGTGGGTGTAAGCGGTTTGGAATCCGGCGATTTCGGCGTCGTAGCCGGTGTCGCCGGGCTGGAAGACGGGGCCGCTGGTGGGCAGTTCGGTGATCGCTGTCTTCGTCATGTCTCCTACCCTGCTCGCCCCGGAACAAGAACTCCAACAGATAGTTTTTCTCGTAGCTAGAATCATCACTTATGGAACTGCGTCAGCTGCGCTACTTCGTGACGGTCGCCGAGGAGGCGAACTTCACCCGGGCAGCGGCCCGTCTGCACCTCGCCCAGCCCGGACTGAGCGCGCAGATCCGGCAGCTGGAACGCGAACTGGGACAACCCTTGCTGGATCGGACCAGCCGCTCGGTCACGCTCACCCCGGTCGGCGAGGCGGTGCTGCCGATCGCCCGCGCGGCCCTCGAACAGGTCGAGCGCATCACCCACACCGTGGACGAATTCACCGGTCTGCTGCGCGGGCACGTGCGGGTCGGCTTGATCTCCGGCGCGGCGGGCGAGGAGATCGACATCGCGCAGGTCTTGTCCGACTTCCACCGAGATCATCCGCAGATCGGCATCTCCCTCACCGAGGACACCTCCGACGCCATGTACGGCGCTCTGCGTCGCGGCGAGCTGGACATCGGCCTGCTCTCCATCTCGGAGGATCTGGACCCGAGCATCGGCACCGAGCTCATCTACGAGAGCACCATCGTGGCGGCCGTGCCGGTGGCGGCCGAGGGCTTCGGAGCACGGATCACCCTGGCCGAACTGTGCGAGCACCCACTCATCTGCCTGCCCACCGGCACGGGGCTGCGCGCACTACTCGAGAACGCCTGCGCCGCGGCCTCTCTGATACCCGATGTGGCATTCGAGGCCGCCGCGCCCCCGCTGCTCATCCGGCTGGCCGCCCACGACCTCGGCATCGCCGTCATTCCGAGAATCCCGGCGGAGGAGGCCGCTCGCCTCGGGATCCGCACCCTGGAGATCGATCCGTCGATGTGCGGCCGCCTGGTGCTGGCGTGGAGCACCGAGCGTCCCCTGAGCCCGGCCACGAAAGTCCTGCTCGGCCAACTCCGTATCGCGCTGGCGAGCTGGAAGACGCCTGGTCAGGCGAACACGGCCCGCAGGCCGCGGTCGCGGACGGCCTGAATCCCGACCAGCGCCAGCAGCACGACGCCGGTCACCATGTGCTCGATGGCGTCGCTGCGGTGATTCGGGAGGCTGAACATCACGACGTTGTGCGCGAACAGCGCCCGGATCCCGACCACGAATCCGCCTCCGACAGCGGCGATCACGCAGTACCAGGCGCGTCAGTGCCATCACATAATTACCTAAACTTCCCTATTGCTACTCCAAATAGGGAACGTTAGGGTAGTTTTCGTGACCGATCGTCTCTACTCCGTCGAGGAAGTCGCCGAACGCCTCGGCCTGCACGTGCGCACTGTCCGCGGGTACGTGCGCGAAGGAAAGCTGCCCGCCACCCGCATCGGCAAGCAGTACCGCATCACCCGGGCCGATCTGGAAGCCTTCACCGGCCTGCCCGCACCCAAGGGCGGATCGACTGCCCCGCAACGGTATTCGGAGGTGTCCAGCATCGTCGAGGTCGACGCCGCGGATCCCTCGATCGCCGACCGGGTGAGCACGCTGCTGACCGCGGCGGCGGGCACCCACACCGGAGACGGGCAACCACTGCGGGTGCAGACCTTCTACGACCGCGAACGCGCCCGGCTGAAGGTCATTCTCGTCGGCGGCCTGGGCGATACCGCTCGGCTGCTCGAATACATGGAAGGAGTTCTCGCGTCGTGAACGCGATCTACAAGTCCGAGGCCGGACGGGCCGCCATCCAGGCCCGCTATCAGGAACTGGTGCGCCGCTGGCCGGTCGCGGTGGAGCAGTTGCACATTCCGACCCGGGAGGGCGACACCTTCGTGCTGGCCTCCGGCCCGAAGGACGCGCCGCCGGTGATCCTGCTGCACGGGTCCGGGGCCAACTCCGCCACCTGGCGCGGCGACATCGCCTCCTGGGCAACCGATTTCCGCGTCTACGCCGTCGACATGGTGGGCGAGCCCGGCGGCAGCGCCGAGTCCCGTCCGGCGCTGGGCTCGGACGCGGTCGCGTCGTGGCTCGACGATGTCCTTGCCGGACTGGGCATTTCCGCGGCGGCCTTCGTCGGCATGTCGCTGGGCGGCTGGACCGCTCTGGACTACGCGGTCCGCCGGCCCGGCGCCGTCACGAAGCTGGCGCTGCTGTGCCCCGGCGGGATCGGCAAGCAGCGCTTCGGCTGGATCTTCAAGAACCTGCTCGACCACCTGTTCAGCAACCACGACCTGCGCCGCTCGGCCGCCATCGTCACCGGCCTGAACCTCACCGACCACGCCGAGATCCTCGACGACGTGACGCTGACCTTCACTCACTTCAACCCGCGCACCGGCAAACTGCCCATCTTCACCGACGCGCAGCTGAGCGCCCTCACCATGCCGGTCCTGGTGATCGTGGGCGCGGACGACGTCATGTTCAAGTCCGCCGACACCGCCCGCCGCGCCCAGCAATCCATCCCGAACGCGACCACCCGGGTGCTCCCGGGCGTCGGGCACGCCGTCCTCGGTCAGACCGCGCCCGTGCTGGAGTTCCTCCGCACATAACGGATCAGGGAGCCCCCGTACCGGGGGCTCCCTGATCTCGTTGCGGGCCTAGAGGATTCGCGACAGGAACGCCTTGGTCCGGTCGTGCTGGGGGTTGGCGAGCAGCTCGCGCGGATCGCCCGCCTCCACCACGACACCGCCGTCCATGAAGGCCAGCTGGTCGGCGACCTCGCGGGCGAAACCCATCTCGTGGGTGACCACCACCATGGTCATGCCCGAGGCCGCGAGTTCCCGCATGACGCCGAGCACCTCGCCCACCAGCTCCGGGTCCAGCGCCGAGGTGGGCTCGTCGAAGAGCATCAGCTTGGGGTCCATGGCCAGGGCACGGGCGATGGCGACACGCTGCTGCTGACCGCCCGACAGCTGGGCGGGGTAGGCATCGGCCTTGTCCGCCAGGCCGACTCGGGCCAGCAGGTCGCGGGCGCGGGCCACCGCGTCGGCCCGCTTGAGCTTCTTGACCTGGGTCGGCGCCTCGATGATGTTCTCCAGCGCCGTGCGGTGCGGGAACAGGTTGAAGTGCTGGAACACCATGCCGATATCGCGGCGCTGCTTGGCGGCGTCGCGCGGATGCAGCTCGTAGAGTTTGCCGTTCTTCTCGCGGTACCCGACCAGATCGCCGTCCACGTACAGGCGTCCGGCATTGACCCGCTCGAGGTGGTTGATGCACCGCAGGAAGGTGGACTTGCCGGAACCGGACGGGCCGATCAGGCACAGCACCTCGCCGCGCTTCACCTCGAGGGTGATGCCCTTGAGCACGTTCAGCGCGCCGAAGCTCTTGCACACCCGGTCGGCGCGCACCATCGGCACCGCCGAGGGCGGCAGCGAGCCGTCGATCAGCGGCGTGGATTCCTGGGAGAACGACATCGAATCCTCGGACATGTGCACCTATCCCGTTCCGCCGGCGACCTGCGCCTGGGCCAAGGCGCGCAACTGTTTCGCGGTCAGCTGCCGGGAGGAACCGCGCGAGTAGTACCGCTCCAGGTAGTACTGGCCGATCATGAGCACACTGGTGACGGCCAGATACCAGGTGGCGGCGACCAGCAGCAGCGGGATCGGCTGGAAGTTGACGCTGTAGATGTCGCGGGCCCGGCCGTAGAGGTCGGTGGTGAGCGGGATGGCCGTCACCAGCGAGGTGGTCTTCAGCATGGAGATGAGCTCGTTGCCGGTCGGCGGGATGATCACCCGCATGGCCTGCGGCAGCACCGTGCGGGTCATGGTCTGCGACCACGACATGCCCAGCGCCACCGACGCCTCGCGCTGCCCCTCGCCCACGGAATTGATTCCGGCGCGCACGATTTCGGCCATGTAGGCGGCCTCGTTGAGACCCAGGCCGATCATGGCGAAGAAGAACGGCGCCGACCAGTGCTGCACATCGAAATGCGCCAGCGACGGCCCGAACGGCACACCCACGGTGACCGTCTTGTACAGCGACGGGAACAGGCCCCAGAACACCAGCTGCACATAGACCGGCGTCCCGCGGAAGATCCACAGATACGCCCACGCCACCGAGCGCAGCACCGGATTCGGCGACAGGCGCATGACCGCCAGCAGCACGCCGAGCACCACGCCGATCAGCATGGCCAGCACGGTCAGTTCCAGAGTCACCAACGCGCCCTGGGCGATTCGCTTGTCACCCAGGTACTTGAAGTAGGTGTTCCAGTGGTAGGCATCGTTGGTCTTGGCGCCCCAGAGGAACAGGGCCAGGGCGATCAGGATGATCGCGGCGGCGATCCACCGGCCCGGCCGTCGCAGCGGAATCGCCTTGATCGGCTCGGGCTCGGCGCTCTCGACCGGCATCGAGAGGTGGTTCTTGTCCTGCGACATAAGAGGTCAGCTGGCTCCGTTGATGACGGACTTGGTGATCGCGCCCTCCTGGACACCCCAGTTCTCGGCGATCTTCTTGTACTGGCCGTTGTCCATCAGGTACTGCACGGCTTCCTGCAGCACCGGCGCCAGCGTGGAGCCCTTCTTGACCGGCCAGCCGTACGGCGCGGAATCGAAGATCTTGCCCGCGGGCTCGATCTTGTCGCCCGCCTGCTTGATCGCGTACGCGGTCACCGGGGAGTCGGCGGACATGGCGTCGACCTGGCCCTGGACCAGCGCGTTGGCGGCGGCGGACTGCTCGTCGTAGGCGACCTTCTGGATCTCCGGCTTACCCGCGGCGACACACGCCTTGGACTTGGCCGGGATCTCGTCGGTGTCCTGAACGGTGGTGCGCTGCACCGCGACTCGCTTGCCGCAGGCATTGTCCGGGTCGACGGTCTTGCCCTTCTGCTGGGCCCACTGGCTGCCCGCGGAGAAGTAGGTGACGAAGTCGGCGGTGGCCTCGCGCTCCTTGTTGTCGGTGAAGGAGGACATGCCGAGGTTGTAGGTGCCGGCCTCGATGGAGGGGATGATCTTCTCGAAGTCGGCTTCCTTGTAGTCCGCGTTCAGGCCCAGCACCTTGGCGACCGCGTCCATCAGGTCGACGTCGAAGCCGACGATCTTGCCGCTGGACGGATCCCGGTACTCGTTGGGCTGATACGGAACGTTGACGCCGACGGTCAGCTTGCCGGAGGACTTGATGTCGGAGGGCACCTTGGCCGCGATGGTGTCGACCTTGGCCACGTCGACCTTGGCCACCTCGGGACCGCTGGACTCCGAATTACTGGTACACGCGGTCAGCGCGAGAGCGCCACCGGCGACGACGACAGCGGCTCGCAGGGCACGCCCGCGAAAAGAGTTACGAACAGACACAGCAGTCCTCCACAGTTCGGGTGCGCGACATCCGTGGGTCGCCCGCCGTTTGAAATGTAAGCGAGTGACACCGTCCGCGTCGGCCGGTAACCGAAGATTAATCGGCGACACGCCAGAGCGGGGCCGAACACGCCCGGCCCGGAATGCGCGCTCACCAGCGGTGCAGCCGTGCGCGCACCTGCTCGGTGAATTCGGAGGTAGAGGCTAGCCCACCCAAATCGGACGTTGCAACACCAGCTCGCAACGTATCAGCAACCGAGCGTTCGATGCGGTCGCCGACCCGGCGCAACGCGCTGTAGCGCTGGGTGCGACCCATCCAGTGCAACATCGCCGCCGCGGAGCCGAACAGCGCCACCGGATTCGCGCGATTGCGCCCCGCCAGGGTCGGGGCCGCGCCGTGCACCGCCTGCGCCATGATCTGGGTATCGGAGCAGTTCACCGAGGCTGCCATACCGAGCGAACCGCTCAATTCGCCCGCCAGATCGGACAGGATGTCGCCGAACAGATTCTCGGTGACGATCACGTCGTAGTCGCGGGCCGCGCGGACCAGATGCGCGGCCGCCGCGTCCACGTGCTCGTCATCGATCTCCACGTCCGGGTAGTCCGCGGCCACCTCATAACAGATGTCGCGGAACATGCCCATGGTCATGGGCAACACATTGGCCTTGTGCACGACGGTCAGCTTCTTCGAACGCTCCGACGCGATCTCGAACCCCAGTCGCGCGATGCGTTCGATCGCGGCCCGGGTGAACACGCCGACCGACAGCGCGACATCCCGCGACGGCTGGAACTCGCCGGAACCGGCGGCCATATTGCGGTCGGCGTAGAGGCCCTCGGTGTTCTCCCGCAGGATCAGCAGATCCATGCCCTGGGCCAGCGCGCGCACCCCTTCGAGGCTGCGGGCCGGGCGGATGTTCGCGTAGAGACCGAAGCGCTTGCGGACCGCGCCCGCGGGCGGCAGGCCGGTGCGGTGTTCGGGAGCGTAGGAGGCGCTGTCGTGCGGGCCCATGATCCAGGCGTCGAGTTCGGCCAGCGCGGCGAGCGTCTGCTCGGGCACCGGGTCGCCGTACTGCTCGATCGCCTCGTGCCCCAGTGGCAGCGGGACCCACTCCACCGGCGGCAGGCCGGTGGTCTCGAAGGCGTCGTCGACCACATGCCGGGTGGCACGGACGATTTCGGGGCCGATGCCGTCGCCCTCCAGCAAGCCCAGCCGGATTCGAGTGTCGCTGTCGGTCATGGCAGTCATCCTCGCGCAACGCCCGCCGCCGTCGCGCTCCGGCACACGCTGCCACGCCTGTTTCGAGACCTGGACGGGGATCGCGCGTAAGTTCAGGACACCATGGTGCAATCGGTGGAACTGGTGCTCGACGAGGCGTCCGAGGCCGCGGTGCGGCGGCAGTGGGCGGCGCTGAGCGAACTCGGCCTGCACACGCCCGGGCCCGGGTACCGGCCGCACATCACCATCGCGGTGGCCGCCGAGATCTGGCCCCGGCTGGACAAGGTCTTGGCGCAGCAGGACTTCCGGCCGTTCCCGGTGCGCCTGGGCGGACTGCTGGTCTTCGGATCCCGTGCCGCCGTGCTGGTTCGGGCGGTGGTGCCGTCCGAACCGCTGATCTCCTTGCAGCACAGGCTGTTCCGCGTCATCGCCGACTGCCCCGGTATCCCCGGCAATGTCCGGCCCGACAGCTGGACCCCGCACGTCACCCTCGCCCGCCGGCTGAAACCGGGCCAATTCGACGCCGCACTGGGCGCGGTGGGCTGGGACAAGGACGTGCGGGCTACCGTGGAGGGCATCCGCCGATGGGACGGTGACCGGCGCGCCGAATGGTCGGTGACCGCCGGTGACCGGCCCGCCCGGTAGCGCGGGGAAGATAACCGCAGGGCCCGGTGTTGGACCGGGGACATCGATACGAGAGGAAGCCATGGCCACCCAGACCCTGACCGAACAGAACTTCGACGAGGTAGTCACCGGTAACGACGTGGTTCTCGTCGACTTCTGGGCCTCGTGGTGCGGTCCGTGCCGCAGCTTCGCCCCCACCTTCGAGAAGTCGTCCGAAGCCCACCCCGACGTGGTGCACGGCAAGGTCGACACCGAGGATCAGCAGGGACTGGCCGCCGCGGCCAACATCCGCTCCATCCCGACCATCATGGCGTTCCGCGAGGGCGTGCTCGTCTTCGCGCAGCCCGGCGCGCTGCCCCCGGCCGCGCTCGAGGATCTGGTCACCCAGGTGAAGGCCCTCGACATGGACGAGGTGCGCAAGCAGCTCGCCGAGCAGGAATCCGCCAAGTAGCCGCCTCCCGCCGCAGCGTCAGCGCCGCGACTCCCGAAGGAGTTGCGGCGCTTCGCTTTTCACGGAGGGATCAGAAGTGCGAGCCGAGGTGGTTGATGCCCGCGATCATGGCGCGGATGGTCGACTCGGCGGCGTCGTCGGCGAGGGCGGCGCCCCAGCCACGGCGGCCGTTGAACTCGCACTGCACGAAGGTGGCGGTGCCGTCCTGGGTGCGGCGCTGGTGGAAGGCGAGGATCTCCACCGGGTAGCCCTCGTCGTAGAGCGCCGAGGTGAGCGCGGCCACCGGGCTGCCGGTCGCCACGACGGTGCGCAGGTGGGAGGCGATTTCCAGGGTGGCCGTACCGGCGCGGTCGCCGATCGGGGTCCAGTCGCTGAGCTTCACCGGGCCCATCGGGTCGCAGTAGCGGTCGTGGAACTCGGCGGGGGTCAGTCCTGCGCATTCGGCCCGCAGGCTCGCGGGGGCGGCGGCGATGAACATGGCGGTATCCAGGGTGATGGTCATTGAACTAGGTCTTCCCGACTTCTTCCGAAGAATTGACAGAGGGGACCAGCAAAAGAAAGTTCTATCGGCCGCAGCGAGGGGCCGGTCCGAATCAGACCCCGCTACGGCGGAGAACTACGAGTACGCGATCGCCGGCCACATTCGCGGTAAGCGAAATAAGCGCTGCGCGGTCGCGGTCTGCGACATCGAGCGCTGCGCTGCGGCTGGAGGCGGGATTCGGCACGGGGTCGAGCATAGGGGGACGCTCACGCAATGGCAACCACATTCGTGAGGGACCCACGAGTAACTTCGTCGCAGGTCACCGCCAATGCGACGGGCGCCACACGGCCTCCGGCGCGGCCGCGAGCAAACATTGTGGGCCCGGCAAACATCCGTTTCGTGAACATCCCCAGGTCGACGCAATTCCGGCAACCCGTACAGCGGGTAGCGAGCGGGTGCCCCAGCACGCGCGGACGGCGTCCGAGACGCGGACCGCCCGCACCGAAACCCGGTGCGGGCGGTCCGCGTGTCGCGCGACTCGCGAGTGCGTGTCGAGTTCCCTAGTGCGCGGCCGAATCCCAGCTGCGGCCCACGCCCACAGACACCTCCAGCGGCACCGACAGCTCGATGGCATTGGACATGTGCTCGCGCGCAAGCGATTCCAGTTGCTCACGCTCCCCCGCGGCGACCTCGAAGACGAGTTCGTCGTGGATTTGGAGCAGCATGCGGGATTTCAGGCCCGCCGCCCGGATCGCCCGCTGGGTGTCGATCATGGCGACCTTGATGATGTCGGCCGCGGTGCCCTGGATGGGGGCGTTGAGAGCCATGCGCTCGGCGGCCTCACGGCGCTGCCGGTTGCTGGAATCCAGGTCCGGCAGGTAGCGGCGGCGGCCGAACAGGGTCTCGGTGTAGCCGACCTTGCGGGCCTGATCGACGGCGTCGTGCAGGTAGTCGCGGATGGCGCCGAAACGGTTGAAGTAGATGTCCATCTGGACCTTGGCCTCGTCGGCGCTGATCTTCAACTGCTGGGACAGGCCGTACGCGGACAGACCGTAGGCCAGGCCGTAGGACATGGCCTTGATGCGGCGGCGCAGCTCCGGGTCGACCTCGGCGATCGGGATGTCGAAGGCCTTGGAGGCGACGAAGTTGTGCAGGTCCTCACCCGAGTTGAAGGCCTCGATCAGCCCTTCGTCCTTCGACAGGTGGGCCATGATCCGCATCTCGATCTGGCTGTAGTCCGCGGTCATCAGCGACTCGTAGCCGGGGCCGACGACGAAGGTGTCGCGGATGCGGCGGCCCATGTCGGTGCGGATCGGGATGTTCTGCAGGTTCGGCTCGGTCGAGGACAGGCGGCCGGTGGCGGCGACCGTCTGGTTGAAGGTGGTGTGGATGCGGCTGTCGTCGGCGACCGACTTGAGCAGGCCGTCGACGGTCACCTTGAGGCGGGTGGCGTCGCGGTGCTCGAGCAAGTGCTGCAGGAACGGGTGCTGGGTCTTCTCGTAGAGGCCCTCGAGCGCGTCCGCGTCGGTGGTGTAGCCGGTCTTGGTGCGCTTGGTCTTGGGCATGTCGAGCTCGTCGAACAGGACCACCTGCAGCTGCTTGGGCGAGCCCAGGTTGATCTGCTTGCCGATGACGCCGTAGGCGGCCTCGGCGGCCTCGGCGACGCGGTCGGCGAACTCGCGCTGCAGCTGCTCGAGCTGAGCGGTGTCGACCGCGACGCCCGCGGCCTCCAAGTCGGCCAGCACGCTCAGCAGGGGCAGTTCCATATCGCGCAGCAGCGCGGTGGATTCGATGCGCTCGAGTTCGGCGTCGAAGGCGTCGGCGAGGTCGTAAACCGCTCGGGCGCGCAGCATCTGGGCGTTGGCGACCTCGGCGTCGACCTCGTCCTCGTCGTCGAGCAGCGACAGCTGGGTCTCCCCGGCATTGTCGACGCGCAGTTCCCGGCTCAGGTAGCGCAGCGACAGATCCTCCAGATTGAAGGTGCGCTGGCCTGGCAGGATCAGGTAGGCGGCCAGCGCGGTGTCGCTGGTGAGCCCGGCCAGCTGCCAGCCGCGACCGCGCAGGGCGTGCATGGCGTTCTTGGCCTCGTGCAGTGCCTTCGGGATCTCCGGGTCGGCGAGCCATGCGCCGAGCGCCTTCTCGTCCTCGGGGGTCAGGGTGTGGACGTCGATGTAGGCGCCCTCACCGTCGGCGGCGGCCAGCGCGACGGCCTGGGTGTCACCGGCGACCGGCGAGCCGTTGCCGACCACGGAAACCCCGTGCCGCACACCGGGTCCGGCGTGCTCGGCCAGCCAGGCGGCGACGGTGCCCGCCGCCAGCGCGCTGCCGCTGATCTCGAACCCGGACTCGGCCTCGGGCTCCACCGGGGCCAGGGTGTCGAACAGACGGTCGCGCAGGACGCGGAACTCGAGCTCGTCGAACAGGCGGTGGATCTTGTCCCGATCCCACGGCTGCATGGCCAGCTGCTCGGGCGTGTACGGCAGCGGCACCGACTTCACCATCTCGGTGAGCTGCCGGTTCAGCACGACACTGGACAGGTTGGCGCGCAACGCGTCTCCGACCTTGCCCTTCACCTTGTCCACCTGGTCGACCAGCGTCGCCAGATCCCCGTATTCGCGGATCCACTTGGTCGCGGTCTTCTCCCCCACGCCCGGAATACCCGGCAGATTGTCACTCGGGTCGCCGCGCAGCGCCGCGAAGTCCGGATACTGCGCCGGGGTGAGCCCGTACTTCTCCTCCACCGCGGTCGGGGTGAACCGGGTCAGCTCGGAGACGCCCTTCTTCGGGTAGAGCACGGTGACGTCGTCGTTGACCAGCTGCAGCGAATCCCGGTCGCCGGTCACGACGAGCACCTTGAACCCCTCCGGCACGGCCTGCGTGACGAGGGTGGCGATGACATCGTCCGCCTCGTACCCCTCGATGGCCATCACCGGAATCCCCAGTGCACCCAGCACTTCCTGGGTGGTCTCCACCTGCCCCTTGAACTCGTCGGGCGTCGTGGCCCGATTGGCCTTGTACTCCGGGTACGCCTCGGTCCGGAACGTCTTACGGCTCACGTCGAACGCCGCCGCCACATGCGTGGGCTTCTCGTCCCGCAGCAGATTGATCAACATCGCCGTGAACCCGTACACCGCGTTCGTGGTCTGCCCACTCTGCGTCTTGAAGTTCTCCGCCGGCAGCGCGTAGAACGCCCGATAGGCCAGCGAATGCCCATCCAGCAGCAGCAGGGTCGGCTGCTCCCCGGACGGCGATGCGGACACGGCAACAGGGCGCTGATCAGTAGAGGCAGGGGTCACCCGCAAGAGTCTAGGTACCGCCCCCGACATCCGTGGGCAGCGGGCATACTCGGCCCGTCGCCCCAGGTCAGCGAAACCGATTTCATCCAGGACCCGCTACCTGGTAGCGTTGCCCCCGCCAAGGGGTGTAGCTCAATTGGCAGAGCAGCCGTCTCCAAAGCGGCAGGTTGCAGGTTCGATTCCTGTCGCCCCTGCTTGAAGGTTCGGGCCGGTCACCGGAAGGTGACCGGCCCGAATGCTTTTCGGGGGTGGACGGGCCGGCCGACGCCGGTCAGCCGACGCCGAGGTAGGCGGACTTGACGGCGGGGTCGGTGAGCAGGGCCCGGCCGTCGCCGGTCTTGGTCACCTCGCCGGTTTCCAGGATGTAGGCGCGGTCGCTGCGGGTCAGGGCTTGCTGGGCGTTCTGTTCGACCAGCAGGACCGTGGTGCCCTGGGCGTTGATGTCGGCGATGATCCGGAAGATCTGCTGGATCACCATGGGGGCCAGGCCCATCGACGGCTCGTCGAGCAGCAGCAGCTGCGGGCGGGCCATGAGGGCGCGGCCGATGGCCAGCATCTGCTGCTCGCCGCCGGAGAGGGTGCCGCCCACCTGACGGCGGCGCTCCAGCAGGCGCGGGAACAGCTCGAAGACCCAGTCCAGTGTTGTCGTGTAGTCCGCCTTGGACGCGAACGGCCGTGCGTGGCAACCCATGTCGAGGTTCTCCTGGACCGTCATGCCCGGGAAGACGCCGCGGCCCTCGGGAGCCTGGATCAGGCCCGCCACCACACGTTCGTGGGCCTTCATGCGGGTGATGTCGCGGCCCTGGAACATGATGCGGCCGCGGGTCAGCGGCAGCAGGCCCGACAGGGCGCGCATGGTGGTGGTCTTGCCCGCGCCGTTCGCGCCCAGCAGGGTGACCAGCTCACCCTGACCGACCTCGAGCGAGATGCCGTGCAGCGCTTGGATTCTGCCGTAGTTCACGACCATGTCCTCGACCGTCAGCAGCGGCCCTCCGGTCGAGGTGGTGGGCGCGACGGAACCGGGCGCCTGCTTGACGAGGTCCGGAACCGGTTCGGCGGCAATGCTTCGCGCCTCGGCCGCGTCCTCGGCCGACTCGGCGTCGGCCTCGTCGGGCACGCCCAGGTAGGCGTTGATCACCGCGGGATCCTGGCGGATCTGCTCCGGCAACCCGTCGGCGATCTTGCGGCCGAATTCCAGCACCACGATGCGGTCGGTCACGCCCATGACCAGTCGCATGTCGTGCTCGATGAGCAGCACCGTGTAGCCGTCGTCGCGGATCTTGCGGATCAGATCCATGAGCGCGGACTTCTCGCTCGGATTGAACCCGGCGGCGGGCTCGTCCAGGCACAGCAGTTTCGGCTCGGTCGCCAGCGCGCGGGCGATCTCCAGGCGGCGCTGATCGCCGTAGGAGAGGTTGCGCGCCTTCTCGACCGCGTGCGCCGCGATGCCGACGTACTCCAGCAGCGCCATGCCCCGCTCGAGCGCGTCCTTCTCCTCCGCGCGGTGCCGCGGGGTGCGGAACAGAGCACCCGGGACCGAGGTCTTGTGCCGGGCGTCCGCGCCGACGACCACGTTCTCCAGCGCGGTCATCTCCCCGAAGAGCCGGATGTTCTGGAAGGTGCGCGCGATGCCCAGCCGGGTGATCTCGTTGCGCTTGGTCTTGGTCAGGGGCTTGCCGTCGAAATAGACCGTGCCGTCCGACGGGCGGTACACCCCGGAGATGGCGTTGAAGCAGGTCGTCTTGCCCGCCCCGTTGGGCCCGATGAGTCCGAGGATCTCGCCGCGGCGGATCTCGAAGCTCACATTGTCGAGCGCGGTGAGGCCGCCGAACCGCATGGTGAGCCCGTCGGTGCGCAAGAGCGGCGCGCCGACCTCGGTCTCGATGTCACGGTGCGGCGCAACGACTTCCGCGACCACCTCGGGGTCCTTGTAGACGGGCAGCACCTCGGTCACGTCGAGCATGCCCGCGCTGGGCTCGACCTCGGGCCGCGCGTACCCGGCCGCCATGTCCTCGTTGTCGAACAGCGCGTCGCCCGGCCCCGTCACTGTCCAGCTCCCGTCGTCTGCGCGGCCACCGCGGGCCGTCGCACCGCCCGATACACCTGCCGCCCGTAGGTCAGCAGTTTCTGCCGCGCCGGGAACAGCCCCTGCGGCCGGAAGATCATCACGACCACCAGCGTGAGACCGAAGAAGAGGTACTTGTAGTCACCGAGCGACTGCCCGCCCACGTTCACGCCCATGAACCGGTTGGGCAGGTACACGATCAGGAACGCGCCGACGATCACGCCGAGCTTGTTGCCCTGCCCGCCCAGCACCACCGCGCACAGGAACAGCATCGAGTTGATGACGTTGAACCCCTGCGGATTCACGTACTGCACCTGACCCGCGTACAGCGCGCCCGACAGGCCGCCGATGGCCGCGCCGATCGTGAACGCCCACAGCTTGAACTTGAAGGTGGGCACGCCCATGATCTCGGCGGCGTCCTCGTCCTCCCGGATGGCGACCCACGCGCGGCCCACCCGGCTGCGCTCGAGATTGCCGACCAGCATGAGCACGGCGACCACCAGGACGATGCCCAGCCAGTACCACCAGGTGCCGGAGTTGGCCCGGTCCAGCACATTCCAGGTGTGCACGTCACCGAGATTGCCGGAGGAGAAGTAGCCGCCCGGATGGGTGCCGGACTCGCCGACGTGCGGGTACTGGATGCGGGACAGGCCGAGGCTGCCGTTGGTGATCTCGGGCAGATTGTCGGCCAGCAGCCGGACGATCTCACCGAAGCCGAGGGTCACGATGGCCAGGTAGTCGCCGCGCAGGCGCAGCGTCGGCGTGCCCAGGATGAGACCCGAGATCGCGGTCGCCAGGATCGCGATCGGCACGCACGCCAGCCACGCCCACTGCGGATCGAGCCAGCCGCCATTGGTCTGATTCCAGGGACTGTTCGGACTGGTCAGCAGACCGACCGAGTACGCCCCGACCGCGTAGAAGCCGACATAGCCCAGGTCGAGCAGGCCCGCCTGTCCGACAACCACATTCAGGCCGATGGCGATGAGCGCGTACATGGCGAACTGCGCCATCACCCCGCCGAAACTGGTGCCGGGCGTGTCCAGCAGCGGCAGCTTGAACAGCGGCAGCGCGGCCAGCACGATGACCGCCGGAATGCCGAACGCCCACTGCGCCGGTCGCGAGAGCCCGGCCCACCAGGCGCGGATGGCGTCGCCGACGCCCCGTCCCGCGGGCGAGCCATGCGGCGCGGGAGCCGTTTTCGTGTCCGTCATGCGCGCGCCCTCCCCAGGCTCTCCCCGAGAATGCCGGTCGGCCGGACCATGAGCACCGCGACCAGCACCACGAACGCGACCACGTCACGCCACTGATCGCCGAAGAGCACCTGGCCGTAGTCCTCGGCCAGGCCGAGCAGCAGCCCGCCCAGCAGCGCGCCGCGCAGGTTGCCGATACCGCCCAGCACCGCGGCGCTGAAAGCCTTGATGCCCAGGATGAATCCGCCGTTGTAGATGATGCCGTTGGGGATCTTGAGCGTGTACAGCAGCGCGGCGGCGCCCGCCAGCACACCGCCGATGAGGAAGGTCAGCATGATGACCCGCTCCCGGGAGACGCCCATCAGCGTCGCCGTGTCGGGGTCCTGGGCCACCGCGCGAATGCTGCGGCCGAATTTGGTGCGGTTGATCAGCAATTCGGTGGTGAGCGCCAGCGCGACCGCGGCCAGCACGATCACCAGCGCGACATTGGTGACCGACGCGCCGAAGAACTTGAACTGCTCGGTGGGCGTCACCAGCTGGATCGGCTGCTGCGCGTTGGTGCCGCCGAGCTTGTTGCCGGTGAGCTTGGGCAGGATGTAGTGCACGAATTCCTGCAGGACGAACGACATTCCGATCGCGGTGATCAGGAAGATCAGCGGTTTCGCGCCGCGTTTGCGCAGTGGCCGGTACGCGACTCGCTCCAGCGCCACCGCGGCCGCGCCGGAGACCAGCATGCCGAAGACCATGGCCGCTGCGAGGTAGACCACGGTCAGTCCGACACCCTGGGAGTACGTATCACCGCTCGCCGCGAATCCGAACACCATCAATCCGACCAACTGGCCGAAGGTGCCGAGCATGAATACTTCTGAATGGGCGAAATTGATCAGGCGCAACACACCGTAGACGAGTGTGTAGCCGACCGCGACCAGGGCATAGATCGAGCCGTAGGTCAGTCCTTCGACGGTGAGCCGCCAGAATTGATCGGCGACGCCGGACAGATCGAACTTGATGGATCCGCTCGCGAGGAGGGTCACATCGGCCAAAGCGGGTGCAGACATTCGTTACTTTCCGCTGTCGTGGAAAACAGCGTGTGCCGAAAACGAATTCGGCACACGCTGTTCCGATTAACGGTGATCGCTACTTGACCTGATACATCCAGATCAACGCGTTGGCCAATTCACCGGTGGGACTCCACTTGTACTGACGGGCCAGACCCTGGCCGTCGTAGCCGCGCACGTATTCGACCAGGTCGGGGCGGGTGACCTTACCGGCCTCGATGCCCTTGAGCACGATCGTGGTCAGGTCGTAGCCCTCGGTCGAGTAGGTGCCGGGCTCGTAGTTGTTGAACGCCTTGTAGGCGGAGGCGAACTTGTCACCGGCCGGACCACACGGGCAGGAGAGCAGCGCGTCCTTGGACTTGCTGCCGGCCTGCTTGGTGAACTCGACGTCCTTGGTGCCGTCGTCGGAGATGAAGGTCGCGGTCACGCCACCGTCGCGCAGCTGGCTGACCAGCGGCGCGGCCTCGGCGTAGTAGCCGGAGTAGAAGATGCCGTCCGGCTTGGCGGAGGCCATCTTCGACACGGTCGCGGAGAAGTCCTTCTGCTTGGCCTTCACATTGGCCGCGCAGCTCGGGTCGGCGATCGGGCCCAGGCCCTCGGTGACCGTCTTGGCCAGGCCGGTGCCGTAGTCGGAGTCGTCGGCGATGACGCAGATCTTCTTGAACTTGCCGGTGCCCTTCAGGTATCCGGCCACGGCCGGGCCCTGGATGCCGTCATTGCCCAGACCGCGGAAGAAGTTGGTCCAGCCGTTGGTGGTGAGGGTGACGTTGGTGGCCGACGGCGTCAGCGACAGCAGGTTGGCCTGGTTGAGGATCGCGCCGGTCGCCTTGGTCTCACCGGAGAAGGTGGGGCCGATCAGCGCCACGATCGACGGGTCGCTGACGATGGTCGGAATGACCTGGGTGGCCTTCTGCGGGTCGCCCTCGGTGTCGAATTCCTTGACCGAGACCTGGCAGCCGGGGTTGGCCTTGTTGTGCTGGTCCAGCGCCAGCTTCACACCGCGGATGATGTTGAGGCCGAGGTTGGCGTTGTCGCCGGTCAGCGGGCCAGCCATCGCGATGGTCTGGGGGGCGCACTTGCCCTTGCCGTCACCGGCGGGGTCGGCGGCCGCGCTGGAGTCCGTGACCGGGACCTCCTTGCCCTGCGAGTCCACCTGCACCAGGGGCGAAATGGTCAGATTCGACCCGCCTCCGCCCGAATTGTCCGTCGATTTGCTACTGCAGCCGGCACTGCCCAATGCGAGTACGGCCGCGGCCCCGACGACAAGCATCCTGACCGCGCGACTGTGCCGCATGGTCGACGTGCGCGTCATTGAACCAAGCACGATTCACCTCATGTTCTGTGCGCCCCCGGGGTGACCGAGGAGGGCCGCCCCATCGATCGGCCCGCACAGAAACATAGTCGGGCCACGTTAGGTCCGCATCACATTCGAATCATTCATGTGACATCGCAACTAAAGTGGAACGCCCTGTTGTTACCGCACTGTAAATTTCTTCAGTGCATTAGTGGCAACAACAGGGCGACGACCCGGCAAATGCGACTTACTTCGGTGCGAGGTTCTCCAGCACCACTTCCGCGACCGCCTTCATAGTGGTGCGTCGATCCATGGCGGTGCGCTGAATCCACTTGAACGCCTGCGGCTCGGACAGCCCCTGGGTCTGCATGAGCACACCCTTGGCACGCTCCACCAGCTTGCGCGTCTCGAGCCGGTCGGTGAGGTTCGCGACCTCGCTCTCGAGCGCGGCGATCTCATGGAATCGCGATGCGGCCAATTCGATGGCCGGCACCAGATCCGACTTGGTGAACGGCTTCACCAGGTACGCCATCGCCCCCGCGTCGCGCGCCCGTTCGACCAGGTCGCGCTGGCTGAAGGCGGTCAGGATGACCACCGGCGCAACGCGTTTCGACGCGATCTCGGCCGCCGCGTCGATGCCGTCGCGGCGCGGCATCTTCACATCCATGATCACCAGATCCGGACGCAGCTCCACGGCGAGGTCCACGGCCTGCTGACCGTCACCCGCCTCACCCACCACGTGATAGCCCTCCTCGGAGAGCATCTCCACCAGGTCCATCCGGATCAGCGCCTCGTCCTCGGCAACCACCACCCGCTTGGGGGCGGACGCCGCAGCGTCCTTCTTCGAACCGCCCCCTGCTGTCGTTCCCATAGATGAACCCCTGTCGCTTCCGAAATCCGATACCCGATGCCACCTCGTCTTGCGCCACCCACACAGGACCAGCACGCACCCGAGTCCCCCAAAGAGTACCGTTCACCCGGCCCTACAACCCACGTACCCAGCGCAAACCGACCAGTATCACAACCTTGTCGCGCGCCGACCCCCTCGATTAGTTGGTTTGCACCACGACCCGCTATCATTTCCCTCCGGTGCGCCGAGTTGGCGGAATTGGCAGACGCGACGGTCTCAAAAACCGTTGCCCGGAAGGGCGTGTGGGTTCGATTCCCACACTCGGCACCAAGGTCGAGGGCCGTTCCGATGATCATCGGGACGGCCCTTTTTCTCTGCTTTTCGCTGCGGTCCGCGGCAGCCCGAATCACTCTCCGAGCCAAGAAGTTCCCGCTTACTCATCGGCCCGATGGTCCCGCTTCAGGGGCCGGGACGCTCTCGGCGCGGAGCGGCGGGAGGGCGGCGGCGCAGATCGGGGCGAAGAGGGCGCGGGCGGCGCGGGCGAATTCGGTTCGGGTGCTGCCCAAGTGGCGCAGGGCGGGGCCGTGGTCGAGCAGGACGACCAGGATGGCGGCGTGCAGAATGGTCCACCACGCTGCGCGGATGAGGGGGCGGAACACCGCCGGGGTCGAGGCGAAGCCCAGGCGCAGGCGGTGGGTGTGGAACGGGATGTGGCGTTGCTCGTCGGCCAGGATGAGGGCGGCCGTACGGGTGGTGAGCGGGTCGCGGGCGCCGTCGCGCAGGGTCCGGTAATAGGGGACGGCGATGACCTCGGCGACCGACAGCACCATGAGCTCCAGGCGCAGGCCCAGGCCCCGGCGCAGCCGGACGAAGATCGTGTCGGTCCAATGACCGGATATCGGTTTCTCCCCCGCCGCCCGCAGGAGGTTCAGCAGCAGGCGCGCGTGGTTGCGTTCCTCGGCGACGAACAGCCGGACCGCCGCCGCGTAGACCGGATCACCCGCCCCGTCGGCCTTGGCGATGAGATGCGCCCCATCGCCCGACTCCCCCACCTGAAAGCGTTGAATGCTGCGCGCGAGGTCGGGATGCAGAGTCACCCCACCGGCGCTGTCGGGATCGCCCGCGCGAGCCCGGGCTCGCGCCTTCGCCTCGAATTCCGTTGTCCACCTGGTGAATTCATCAGAGTCGCGCATACGAGCCTTCCGATCTCGACTACTGGGCCGTTCCCGAACCGACTCTAGAAACCGGATGTGCGGACCGGGCGGACACCGAGTGGAGATTCTGTGACGGCGCGCCAGGTGTCGCCGACGATCTGATCGATCGTGGAATGGATTGGCTTCCACCCGGTTTCGGCGGTGATCGCGGACGGGTCGACGATCAGGGTGGGCGGTTCCGGGGCCGGAGGGCGATGATCGAGGGCGAGGGACACACCGGTCACCCGCCGGACCGCCGCGGCCACCTCGAGGATTGTCGTGCCGCGGCCGCTGCCGACGTTGTAGCGGGTGGCCGTGCCGGGACGCGGCGGGGTGTGCAGGCACGCGATGAACGCGCGGGCCGCGTCCTCGACATGGAGGTAGTCGCGGGTGGCGGTGCCGTCGCCGTTCACGGGCAATGGCGAATCGGCTGCCGCCGCAGCCACCGCGCGCGGGATCAGGCGGGAGAGGTCGCGGTCGGGTCCGCCCGCGATGTTCGACAGGCGCAGAATCACGGCCGAGAATTCGCCGGTCCGGGTCGCGGCCTGGATCGCCAGCTCGGCCGCCAGCTTGCTGTGGGCGTAGGGATGGGGCGGGGCGTCGGGGAGGTCTTCGGTCATGGGCTGGCGATCGGGGGCCCCGTAGATCGCGGCGGTCGAGGCGAACACGATGGTGCCGACGGCGGCGGCGGACATGGCTTCGAGCAGGGCGAGGGTCGCGGTGGTGTTGGCGCGGAAATAGCGCAGGGGCTCGGCGATCGATTCGCGGGCGCGGGCCAGCCCGGCCAGGTGGCAGACCGCGTCCACGGAGTCGACGGCTCGCGCGAGGGCCGCGGGGTCGAGCAGGTCGGCCGGACGGACCTCGGCCGCACCCGGGATGACGGCCCCGGGGGTGCGCGCCATGGCGACGGGTTCGTGGCCGGCGGCGTGCAGGGCCGCGACGACGGCGCGGCCGAGGTAGCCGGCGGCTCCGGTGACGAGTACGCGCACCGGGCCATTCTGACAGGGCAAGGGAGACCGGTCGGGATTGATCTCGGGGAAGCGGTGCCGCGGGGGTGGCGCGTCGCGCATGATCGGTGAGCCGTAGTCGACACAGCAGTATGGAGGGCGCATGCGAATCCCGATGACCTCGACGGCGAGAGCCGGATGGGCCAGGATCGGCGCGGGGGTGGTGATGGCCGCACTGGTGGGGGGATGCGGGGCGCAGACCGATGGGCACGCGGTGCCGGAGACGACACAGACGGGAGTGGCCACCACGATGCGGGATACATCGAGCACGACGAATTCGGCGAAGACGACAGCGAAGGCGGCCGACGGGCTGCCCGCGGCGGCGAACGGGGCCGATCTCGGGGCCTGCGCGAAGGGCAACTGCGAAATCCGGGTGGACGGGCCGACCACGATTCCGGTCCCGGGGTTCTCGCGGATCGGGGGCAGTGTGCGGATCGGGGAGATCAGCGCGTTGTCGACCACGGCGTCCACGACCGTCTTCGGGTTGCCGGTATCGGGATCCACCGGCGTCGGCGGCACCATTTTCCTCAATGGCCTGACCGTGAAGATAGTTGCCGTCCAGGGCAGCTCGGCGGTGCTGCGGCTGAGTACGTCCTAGCCGGCGGCCCGAGCCGTAGACTCGGGAAGTGAAGGGCCGCGTTTCGAACCGCGAGCACGGGAGTGACGTAGACCCGCACAGATCACCGAGAAGTGCGGAGGCCACGAATGCCGGTGAAGAGAATGACCGCGGACCTGTCCGACTATCCGGACCTGGTCGTGATCTTGCTCGGTATGCGTGTGCACAAGCCGCGGGGAATGCTGCGATTGCTGGGAATCGGACCCAAGCTGTACCAATCCCATCACGACCGGCCCGACGGGCTGTTGTCGCACGAGGACGTCGTGTGGTCGATGTGGCCGCCGCATTGGGGCGCCCGGCAGTATTGGCGCGATCTCGACAGCCTGGAACGCTGGACCCGCTCGGAACCGCATCGCGAATGGTGGCAACGGTTCCTGCGCGATTCCGGCGGCACCGGATTCTGGCACGAAGCCTATTTCGCCAGGGGCGGAATCGATTCCGTCTACGACGATATGGCCGCGGCCACCGGGCTGGGCCGATTCGCGCCCACCGTTCCCGCCCGCGGACGGCTGTTCTCCACCCGCGGCCGCACCCGGGGCACCGCATCCGAAATCGCGCCCGCGGTAACGGAATCCGCGCTATACGGAACGACCGACAAATAGCGGTTCAGGTATTGATTCGGCGTGCGCGAAAAGGCATGCTGATCTTCCACGACGAGTCGCCCACCGGACACTCCGGTAAACGAGAGTCGACAGTGAGTGAGCGACATCCGGCCACCGCGTGAACAATGCGGTTGAAACGTGTGATTCGGTCACGGAACTGTTTCGAATCGACAACGGCGGGCATAGGTTGTCCGCATGCACGTCCTGTTCGTCTGCAGCGGAAATGTTTGCCGATCCGTCATCGCCGAACGCCTCACCGTGGCGGTGGCCGCCGGCCACGGACTACAAGAGCTCACCGCCGAGAGCGCGGGCGTGCGCGCCCTGGTGGGCTTCCCCGTGGAACCCCTGGCCGCACAGACGATTACCGGCCTCGGCGGTGACGCCTCCAACTTCAAGGCCCGGCGGCTCAAGGCCGAGATGGTGCACCGCGCCGACCTGGTGCTCACCATGACCGAGAAGATCCGCGACCAGGTCCGCGAACTAGTGCCCGCCGCGCTCCCCCGCACCTTCACCCTGCTCGAGGCGTACCGGATCGCGAAGGTCAGCGGTGCGCGCACCGTGGTCGGCCTGCACGCCGCGCGCGACGACCTCGCCTATGTCGGCCGTGAGAACATCTCCGACCCGGTCGGCCTGTCCCCGCAACAGTATTGCGATGTCGGCGACAAGATCGCCGAGGCGCTGGTGCCGCTGCTGCTGGCGCTGCACGCGCATCAGCATCCGCAGGCCACGCTGCGTCCGCGCAGCGCCGCCGACGGACAGCCGCCGCTGCTGGTGATAGACGGCGGACGCGGCGAATCTCCCCGAACGGCTGTGCACTCTCCGCGACCGGCCGCGCAGTCGCCCCATTCGGCACCGCCGGCCCGCCGCGCGGCGGAATCCACCGGATAGCAGGCGATCCCGGCAAACCGGCCGGTCGGAGTCCGCGTGTCAATACACCTTGCTGACGCGATGGTCCGGTAAGGGATTACACTCTCGCGCGGAACACTTATCCGTTCCGCCGAACGCCACTGCCGGTGGTTCGACACAAGAACAGGACCAAGGACATGCCGAAGCGCATTTCGGATGTTTCGCTCCATGTTTACGTGACACCCCACACCCTGCGCCGCGTCACCGAGACCGTGTGCCGGGTGGTCGACGAATATGTCGCCGATCGAGATATCTTCGCGTGGCGCTTCACCCTCCCGGTGGAGTGCGACGATCCCGCCCACACGGTGCTCGAAACCCAGTGGCGGCTGGATCATCCCGCCGCCGAGCCGGGCGAGCGCCGCACCTACGAGATCGCGCTCAGCCTCGTCGGGGAAGCCCGCCAGCTCACCAAGGCGGGCATCGCCAAACTGGAGCAGCGGCTGCTGCTGGAGCTCTCCGCGGGCGAGCCGATCCCCTACATCGTGCACGCCCTGCAACGCGAGAACTTCGACCTCGAGGAAAACCGCGAGTTGATCTGACTCGCAGAACTCTCAGGGGTTCCCCTGAGACCCTCGGGGATTTCGGGACTCGGACCTCGGGACGCACCCCTAAGGGCGCGGCCCGATCTCCGGTGTCCGTATCTCAGCGACGTGCCGGGAAGTGGCGGATCACGCCTTCCTGGACGGTCGTCGCCAGCAGGTCGCCGTTGCGGGCGTAGAAGTGCCCGCGGGCCAGGCCGCGCGAGCCCGCCGCCACCGGCGACTCGGTCGCGTAGAGCGACCAGTCGTCGAAGCGGAACGGCCGGTGGAACCAGATGGAGTGGTTCACCGTCGCCGCGATGATGCGGTCCCAGCCCCACGACAGCCCGTGCGTGGTGATGATCGAGTCCAGCACCGTGGTGTCGGACGAATACGCCAGCGCCGCAACGTGAATCAGCGGATCGTCGGGCAGCGCGCCGTCGGTGCGCATCCAGACGCGATTGTGGCCGAGGCTCTCGCCCTTGCCCTTGAGGATCCAAGCCGGGTCGTTGGTGTAGCGCATCTCGATGGGATGCGGTGCGTCCACGAACATCTGGAGCTTGTCCTCCATGCCCGCGAACGACTCCTCCACGCGCGGAAGGCCTTCCGGCCCCGGCACGTCGGGCAGGGGCGTGCCGTGCTCGAGCCCCTTGCCCCAGTCCTGGAAGGCCGCGAGCATGACGAACAGCTCCTGCCCGTCCTGGTACGCGGTCACCGTGCGGTTGGCGATGGAGCGGCCGTCGCGATGCCGATCGACGTGGTACTCGATCGGCTGCTTCGGGTCGCCACCGCGCACGAAGTGCGCGTTCACCGCGTGGATCGGCCGTTCCGGTCCCACGGTCCGGCCCGCGGCGATGATCGCCTGGGCGACCAGCTGGCCGCCGAACGTGCGGCTCCACACCTTCTCTGGGTGATGTCCGAGGAAGATGTCGGGGCCGTTCTCCTCGAGATCGAGCAGACGCAGCAACACCCGCAGATCATCCGATAGCCCGGTCCCCTCGGGGTCCGCGACGACGTCCGCGGACGTCTCGTCCAGCGACGCACTCAAATTAGTGGTCCTCCTCGCCGATGCGATGCACGTGGATCAGGTTGGTGGACCCGACCGTACCCGGCGGGGAGCCGGCCACGATGACCACGAGATCACCCTTGCTGTACCGGCCGATCGACAACAGCGCGTTGTCGACCTGGTGGATCATCTCGTCGGTCGTGCCCACCGGAGGAACGATGAACGTTTCCACGCCCCACGTCAAGGCCAGCTGACTGCGAATCGCGGACTGCGGCGTGAAGGCCAGCAGCGGCAGCGGGGTGTGCAGGCGAGCCAGGCGGCGCACCGTGTCACCGGACTGCGTGAACGCCACCAGCGCTTTGGCATTGAGGCGCTCGCCGATGTCGCGGGCGGCGTAGGAGATGACACCGCGCTTGGTCCGCGGCACGTGGGTCAGCGGCGGAACCCGGGTCGAGGACTCGGACTCCACCGCATGCACGATGCGGGCCATCGTGCGCACGGCCTCGATCGGGTAGTCGCCGACCGAGGTCTCGCCCGAGAGCATGACCGCGTCCGCGCCGTCGAGCACCGCATTGGCCACATCGGAGGCCTCGGCGCGGGTCGGGCGCGAGTTGGTGATCATGGATTCCAGCATCTGGGTGGCCACGATGACCGGCTTGGCGTTCTCACGCGCCATCTGCACGGCACGCTTCTGCACCAGCGGCACCTGCTCGAGCGGCAGCTCGACGCCGAGGTCGCCGCGGGCGACCATGATGGCGTCGAAGGCCAGCACGATGGCCTCCAGATTGTCGATGGCTTCGGGCTTTTCGAGCTTGCCGATGACCGGCACGCGGCGGCCCACGCGGTCCATGATGTCGTGCACCAGCTCCACATCGGAGGGCGAGCGCACGAAGGACAGCGCGATGAAGTCCACGCCCAGCTTCAGGGCGAATTCCAGGTCGTCGATGTCCTTCTCGGACAGCGCGGGCACGGACACGTCCATGCCGGGCAGCGAGACGCCCTTGTTGTTGGAGACGGGGCCGCCCTCGGTGACCTCGCAGACCACGTCGTTGTCCTCGACGCGCAGCACGGTCAGCCCGACCTTGCCGTCGTCCACGAGCAGTCGGTCGCCGGGCTTGGCGTCCTTGGCCAGGTGCTTGTAGGTGGTGGAGACCCGGTCGTGGTTGCCGATCATGTCGTCGACGGTGATCCGGACTTCCTCGCCGGTGTTCCACACCGTTTTGCCGTCGCCCTCGAACCGGCCCAGCCGGATCTTGGGGCCCTGCAGGTCGGCGAGGATGCCGACCGCGCGACCGGCGGTATCGCTGGCCGCACGCACCTTCTTGTAGTTCTCGGCATGATCGGAGTGCTCGCCGTGGCTGAAGTTCAGGCGCGCAACGTCCATGCCACTTTCGACGAGCTCACGAATCCGGTCCTCGGATGACACTGCGGGTCCGAGGGTGCACACAATCTTCGTTCGTCGCATCACGCGTTCAACCCTAGACCTGTGGTAAGGCTCATGCCGACCCCGGCACACACATATACGGTTCTCGTAAGCACCCGTTCAGCTATCAGCTGGTCAGCGAGCGACGTGCCTGGCCAGACGAGTCTCCAGGTGGGTTTGGAAGAATCCCAGGATGAGGCAGACAACCCAGTAATAGATGGCGGCCACGCCGTAGAGGGCGAAAAAATCGAAGGTGGGCGCGGCGGCCATCTGGGCGGTGCGCAGCAATTCGGTGACCAGGATGGTCGACGCCAGCGAGGTGTCCTTCACCAGCGAGATCAAGGTGTTGGACAGCGGCGGCACCGCGATGCGGGAGGCCTGGGGCAGGATCACCAGCCGCAGCGCCTGGGCATAGCTCATGCCGACCGAGTACGACGCCTCCCACTGTCCGTGGGCGACCGAAAGGATCGCGGCTCGAATGATTTCCGCCGCGTACCCGCCCACATTGAGGCTGAACGCGATGATCGCCGCCGGGAACGGCTCCAGCACGATGTCGAACGCGGGCAGGCCGAAGAAGATGATGAACAGCTGCACCAGCAGCGGCGTGCCGCGAATGATCGAGATGTACACGCGTGCGGCCGCCGACAGCGGCCACACGCTCGACATCCGCGCCAGCGCCACGAACAGCGCGATCACCAGCCCGATCGCGAAACTGATCGCGGTCAGCGGCAGCGTCTTGCTCACCGTGGCCTCGAGCATGGGCCACAGGTTGTGCCGGATCAGCGCCCAGGTGGCGTCGTCCATGTCGAAATGCCCCGCGCCGCTTACTTGCTGACGTCGGTGCCGAAGTACTTCTCGGAGATCTTGGCCAGGGTGCCGTCGACGCGCAGCTCGTCGAGGGCCTTGTTCACCTGATCGGTGAGGGCCTGGGAGTCCTTGCGGGCGGCGAAGGCCTGTTTGGAGGTCTCACCGGTCTTCCCGGCGACCTGCACGATGCCCGCGCCCTGCTGCTTGGCGTAGGCGTTCACCGCGAGGGTGTCGTTGACGGTGGCGTCGGCGCGGCCGGTCTTGAGCAGCTGCACGGCCTCGACGAAGCCGGGGATGGCCTCGACCTTGCAACCCGCGCCGCGCGCGACCTCGGCCCAGTTGCTGGTCTCGGACTGAGCGCAGGTCTTGCCGGACAGGTCGGTGAGGGCGTGGACGCCGCCGTTGCCGGTCTTGGTGACGATGACGCCCTCGGAGACCGTGTAGGGCTGCGAGAGCGAATACTTCTGCTCGCGTTCGGGTTTGACGGTCACCTGGTTGGCGATGAGGTCCACGCGCTTGGATTCCAGGGCCGCGAACAGCGAGTCCCAGGGCGCGGTGGTGAACTCGACCTTCTTGCCGAGCTTGTCGCCGACGGCCTTGATCACGTCGACGTCGTAGCCGGTGAGGCTGCCGTTGTCCTGGTAGGTGAACGGAGAGTAGTTGCCCTCGGTGCCCACCTTCAGGGTGTTCGCGTCGTCCTTGCTCGAGCTGCAGGCGACGAGCCCCGCTGCGGCGACGACGGCGAGCAGGGCGGCGGCTAGCTTGTGGCGCACGACGGGGACCTCTCCTCGGGCGTGTGGGTGAACAACACGCGACAAACAACCGACAAAGGGTACGCCGCGGACCGACCGGGCGGCACGGCAACCATCACGATGCGCGAAAACCTGGATCCGGCTCCGGCCCGATGATATGCGCGCACGGCCGTCACCCGGTCGAGTGACGGCCGCCCATATGCGCGCGTCGCGCTCAGTCGCGCAGCGGGCGCCCCTGGAGATCGGGCACCTTGCCGGTGAGGATCAGGATGCCGTCGATCAGCGCCCAGATACCGCAACCGCCACAGGTGACCAGCTGCAGCACGCCGATCGTGGTGTAGCCCAGGTAGAAACGGCCGATCCCGAAACCGCCGGCGAGCAGCTGCAGCAGGCCCGCGGTCAGCTTGCTCTTGTCCGACAACGGAACTCCGAACGGATCCCGGCCGAACGGGGCCTCCGGGTCCCCGCCGTAGGGACCGTACGGGCCGGGCGCGGCGAATTGCTGGGGCTGGCCGTAGGGCTGACCCGGCTGCGCGAACTGCTGGGGCTGGCCGAACTGGTCACCCGGCTGGCCGAACTGCTGGCCGGGCGCGGCGAACTGCTGAGGATCCGGATAGGGCTGCTGGCCGTAGGGCTGTCCGTACTGCGGGCCCGTGCCGGGCGCGCCGTACTGGGGGCCGTCCTGCGGCGGCTGTTTCTGGAAGGGATCGGTCACGCAGGAATTATCGCGTGTTGTCGCGGATTCGTTGCCGGGCGAAGCGAATCGACCGCTACATGGCGCTGAGTGTGCGCGCGTAATTCACCTGGTGCATGACCATCGGGAAGGTGGATTCGTTCTGCACCGCGATCATCGCCGAGTGGAACCGGCCCGCGCTGTTCACGGTGACCTGCACGTATCCGGCGACCACCTTCTGCTTGATGAGCAGGAACAGCAACCCGAGAAAACAGAAGGGCAGGAACAGGATCGCCAGCACGATGGCGTAGGGCGGGGTCCGCTCCGAGGATTGCGACATATCGGTCGCGGTCCAGATCGCCCCGCGCAGCGGGAAACTGCCGGACGGGGTGGTGATCAGGCCCTCCGAGACCGCGATATCGCCGATCGCGATCAGGAACCCGGGTTGCTGCGGCACGATCGCGGGCATCGGAGCCGGGAGTCCGTACTGCTGCCCCGACGGTCCCGTTCCCGGTGGACCGTACTGTGGCCCACCGGGAACGGGTTGCTGCTGATACGGACCGGTCACTCGCCCCTCCTGGCATGCGTACGGGTGCTCCCGCCGACCCGTTCCCCCTACGGCCGCACCGGCGGCCGTCGATGCCCGATTGTCTCCCGAATCACCGCGCCGCGCTACGGGATTCGAACGATTCCATGATCAGGAATCGCCCTTGCTGTCCGCCTTGTCCGCGGTGTCGGACTTCTTGCCGACCTCGACCTTCTCCGGCTCCTCGGCGGCCTCCGCCTTGCCGGCGGGCTCCGCTTCGTCGGCAGGCTCTGCCTTGTCGGCGGATTCGGATTCGGCCGCGGCGGCGGAGTCGGTCTTGTCGGTGGAGTCGTCGACGCCGGACTTCTCGGCAGCGGGCTCCTTCGCCGCGGCATCCGTGCCCGGAATCGCGGGTTCGGCCGCGGCGGCCCCGGCCGCTCCATAGGCGCGCAGGGCGCCGAACTGCCACGGCCAGGGGCGTTCCACGCCCGCCCGCACCTGCGCGGGGGTCTCCCGGCCCTTGGTGGCGAGCAGGAAATAGGCCACGGCGCAGACGAAGACGATCGCCGAGGTGAACGTGTTCACGCGCAGGCCCGCGATGTGGGTGGCCTCGTCGTCGCGCAGCAGTTCCACGAAGAACCGGCCGAAGCAGTAGATGGCCACGTACAGGGCGAACAGGCGGCCGTGGCCGATGCGGAACTTGCGGTCCACGTACAGCAGGATCGCGACGCCGAGCAGATTCCACAGCAGCTCATAGAGGAAGGTCGGCTGCACGACGTGCACCACCACACCGTTGGAGACGCCGTTCATCGGGTCGGAGCCGCCGTTGGCGTCGAAGCGGTCGAAGATCTCCAGGCCCCACGGGAGGGTCGTCTCGCGGCCGAAGAGCTCCTGGTTGAAGTAGTTGCCCAGGCGTCCGATGGCCTGGGCCAGCAGCACGCCCGGCGCGATGGCGTCACCGAAGGCGGGCAAGGGGATTCGATAGTGGCGGCAGCCGATCCAGGCGCCGAACGCGCCCAGCAGCACCGCGCCCCAGATGCCGAGCCCGCCCTGCCAGATCGCCCACCAATGGGCGTCGGGCTTGCGATGCGGCCCGAAGTACTTCTCCCAGTCGGTGGCCACGTGGTAGAGCCGCCCGCCGATCAGGCCCAGCGGCACCGCGAACATGGCGATGTCGAGCACCGCGCCGGACTCGCCGCCGCGGGCCACCCACCGCTTGTCACCTAGCCAGATCGCCGCGACGATGCCGATGATGATGCAGATCGCGTAGGCGCGCAGCGGGAACGGCCCGAGGTACCACACGCCGCGAGGCGGGCTGGGAATGTAGGCCAGGACATCGGCGCCGGTGCTCTCGGCAAGGGCTCGTAAGGTCACGAGTCCCCACCGTAGCAGTGTTTGATCTGCCCTCCGCTCAGTCCAGAGCGAGACTGGCCGCGAACCACCGAGTGATCCGCGGCCGAAAAGAAAGGTGTATACCGAATTCGGTACACACCTTTCGAGAAGGTCCCTCGGTCAGGAAGCGACCGCCGCCGAGCGAACGCCCTGCGCCAGCTCCTCGGTCAGCGCCCGGATCGCGTCCAGGCCCTGCGCCGCCGCCGTCACCAGGGCCGAGCCCACGATGACGCCGTCGGCGTAGGAGGCGATCTCGGCGGCCTGCGCGCCGCTGCGCACACCCAGGCCGACGCCGATCGGGATGTCGGAGTGGGCGCGGATGCGGGCGCACAGCGCCGGAGCCATGGACGACACCGCGTCACGCGCGCCGGTGACACCCATCGTGGAGGCCGCGTACACGAAGCCCTTCGAGGCCTCGAGGGTCTTGACGAGCCGCTCCTCGGTGGAGGACGGCGCGACCAGGAAGATGCGGTCCAGGTTGTGGGTGGAGGACGCCACGAACCAGTCGTCGGCCTCCTCCGGAATCAGGTTGGGGGTGATCAGGCCCAGACCGCCCGCCGCCGCGAGATCGCGGGAGAAGCTGTCCACGCCGTACTTCAGCACCGGATTCCAGTAGGTCATGACGACGGCCTTGCCGCCCGCCTGGGAGATGGCCTCCACGACCTTGAACACGTCGCGCACCCGCACGCCACCGGCCAGCGCCTGCTCGGCGGCGCGCTGGATGGTGGGGCCGTCCATCACCGGATCGGAGTAGGCGACGCCGACTTCGATGATGTCGCAACCGGATTCGACCATCGCCTTGCACACGTCGATCGAGCCCTGCACATCAGGGTAACCCGCGGGCAGGTAGCCGATGAGCGCGGCGCGGTTCTCCTCGCGGCAGGCCGCGAAGGTGTTCGCGAGACGGGACTGCTGGCTCACTTGTCGTCCCCCTCGGGCTTGTCGAACAGCCCGAACCACTGGGCGGCGGTGTCCATGTCCTTGTCGCCGCGGCCGGACAGGTTCACGACGATGACCTTCTCCGGCCCCAGCTCCTGCCCCAGCTTGATCGCACCCGCGACCGCGTGCGCGGACTCGATGGCCGGGATGATGCCCTCGGCGCGGGACAGCAGCATGAGCGCGTCCATGGCCTCGGTATCGGTGATCGGGTAGTACTCGGCGCGCCCGGTGTCCTTGAGGTAGGCGTGCTCCGGGCCGACGCCCGGGTAGTCCAGACCCGCGGAGATGGAGTGCGAGTCGATGGTCTGCCCGTCCTCGTCCTGAAGCAGGTACGAGTACGCGCCCTGGAACGCGCCGGGGGTGCCACCGGTGAAAGTGGCTGCGTGGCGGCCGGTTTCGACGCCGTCGCCGGCGGCCTCGTAGCCGATCAGGCGTACGCCCGGATCGTCGATGAAGGCGTGGAAGATGCCGATCGCGTTGGAACCGCCACCGACGCAGGCGGTTACGGCGTCGGGCAGCCGGCCGATGTGGGCCTGGATCTGCTGGCGCGCCTCGATGCCGATGATGCGCTGGAAGTCGCGCACCATGAGCGGGAACGGGTGCGGGCCCGCGGCGGTGCCGAAGCAGTAGTAGGTCTGCTCGGCATTGGTGACCCAGTCACGCAGCGCCTCGTTGATGGCGTCCTTCAGCGTCTGCGAACCCGTTGTCACACTGATGACTTCGGCGCCGAGCAGGCGCATGCGGGCCACGTTCAGCTGCTGGCGCACGGTGTCGACCGCACCCATGTAGATGACGCACTCGATGCCCAGCAGCGCGCACGCGGTGGCCGTGGCGACACCGTGCTGGCCCGCGCCGGTCTCGGCGATGACGCGGGTCTTGTTCATGCGCTTGGCCAGCAGCACCTGGCCGAGCACATTGTTGATTTTGTGAGAACCGGTGTGGTTCAGGTCTTCCCGCTTCAGGAAGATGCGCGCGCCGCCCGCATGCCGGGCCAGGTTCTTGCATTCGAACACCGGCGAGGGGCGCCCGGTGTAGTCGCGCTGCAGCCGGTCCAGCTCGTCGAGGAAGTTCGGGTCCACCCGGCACTTGTCGTATTCGGCGGTGACCTCTTCGATCACGGCCATCAGCGCCTCGGGCACGTGGCGGCCGCCGTACACGCCGAAGTGGCCGCCCACGTCGGGTTCGTGACTCTTGTGCGCGACACCGTCGCTGGCCTGGGGCAGGCCGAGAGTGTTCTTGCCGGACAGCTTTTCGGTCTGAGTCATCGCTTCTTTCACCGTCCCCGGCGAACCGGTTTCGGGCAGGACGGGTGGGTTCCGGCGGTCACCAGCTCGGCCACCGCGGCGCGCGGGTCGCCGCTGGTCACCAGGCCCTCGCCGACGAGCACGGCGTCCGCGCCCGCCCCGGCGTAGGCCAGCAGGTCGGCGGTGCCTCGAATGCCGGACTCGGCCACGCGGATCACTTCACTGGGCAGGCCGGGGGCGATGCGCGCGAACACATCCCGGTCCACCTCGAGGGTCTTCAGATTGCGGGCGTTCACGCCGATCACGCTGGCCCCGGCCTCGAGCGCCCGGTCGGCCTCTTCCTCGGTGTGCACCTCGACCAGCGCGGTCATGCCCAGCGATTCGGTGCGGTCGATGAGCGCGGACAGCACGTCCTGCTCCAGCGCGGCCACGATCAGCAGGATCACGTCCGCGCCGTGCGCGCGGGCCTCGTGGATCTGGTACGGGCCGACGATGAAGTCCTTGCGCAGGACCGGGATGTCGACCGCGGCGCGGACCGCGTCCAGGTCGGCCAGCGAACCGCCGAAGCGACGCTGCTCGGTGAGCACGCTGATGATGCGGGCGCCGCCGTCCTCGTAGGCGCGGGCCAGGTCGGCGGGGTTGGGGATGTCGGCGAGCGCACCCTTGGAGGGGCTGGCCCGCTTCACCTCGGCGATGACGCCGATGCCCTCGGCGTGCAGGGCGGCCTTGGCGTCACGCGGGGAGCGCGCCGCCGCGGCGGCCGCTTTCACGGCCTGGAAATCCAGAAGGGCTTCCCGCGCGGCCACGTCCGCACGGACCCCGTCGAGAATCGAGTCGAGTACCGTCATCTGGCTCGAATCCTTTCTGGGGAGACGGACTTGCTGCCTGAGAATCCCCCCAGGCGCTGTCTCACCGCTGCTGATAAAGAGTAAATGGCTATGTTCCCGGTCTTGACGGCGGGGCTGGAAGCGGCGACGCTGCCGCTGTCCGGCCCAGCTCAGTGGCGTTCCCCGCGGGTACCCCCGGAACCCGGATCGTCCTGCGCGGCAGAGTGATCGGCGTCGTCGTCGGTCGGATCCAGGCCCTCGTCGAGCGCGTCCCACAGCACGCGGCCCGACAATTGCTCCTGGGACGTCGGCTGTGACCCGGATTCCGCGGGTCCCCGGTCGGCGTGACGCTGGGCAACCTGTTCGGCCGCCGCGGACTTCCGCACGGCCGGGCTGTCGTACTTGCCCGACATGCGGGCCGTCTCGCGGGGCATGCGCACCAGCAGCAGGCCGGCCACGAACGCGGCCACCGCCCCGACCAGCGTCAGCACGGCGGGCAGCGACGCGGTGGTGACGGTTCCGGGGTGCTCCCAGGCCCGCAGCTCGGCCAGCCGGGCGGCCCGGTCACCGGTCCTGCCCTGATGGATCAGCAGGGCGTAGGCGGGCACCGCGGCCACCGCGGCGAGCACCGCCACCACCACGCCCACGCCGCGCCGCCACCAGCCGTGGGTGGCGAACACGGCCGCGATGGTGGCCAGCAGGACCAGGGCCAGCGGGGTCAGCGCTCCGAACCAGGTGCTGCCGTTGAGGTGGGCGGTGCGCGGCGGGCCGAGCTCGCTGGTCACCTCGAGGGTCACCCACGTCATCCGCGAGGCCGCCCACAGCAGGGCGGCGGCCACCGCCAGCAGGGCGACAGCCGCGAACGGCCGGGGCCGCTTACGCGCGCCCTCAGCGACCGCGACATGGGCATCGGCCTCGGCTGCCCGCGCGTCCGCTTCGGCCGCTCGCGCATCGGCCACCGCCTGCGCGGCGTCCGCGGCGGCCTCTGCCCGGTCTGCCGCGTCCGCTCCGCCGGACCGTTGATCAGCTTGTGGCGCAACCGGTTTCCCGGCGATCGCGTCGCCTCCCGGCGGCACGGCGGGGGTTTTCGACGGCCGATCGGGGTCCGGGTCGGTCATTGCCCGGCGCCGTTCGGCCGGTAGGCGCGGACCGTCTCCGCGGCGGCGACGGCCTTGAGCACCGCCATGGCCTTGTTGCGCGATTCGACGTCCTCGTACTCGGCGTCGGAGTCGGCGACGATGCCCGCGCCGGCCTGCACGTAGGCGGTGCCGCCCTTGAGCAGCGCGGTGCGGATGGCGATCGCGGTGTCGGCGTCACCGGCGAAGTCGAGATAGCCGACCACGCCCGCGTACACGCCGCGGCGGGTGGGCTCGAGTTCCTCGATCAACTCCATGGCCCGGACCTTGGGCGCGCCGGAGAGCGTCCCGGCCGGGAAGCAGGCCTGGACCGCGTCGAGCGCGACCTTGCCCGCCCGCAACCGGCCCGACACCGTGGACACCAGGTGCATGACGTGCGAGTACCGCTCGACGTGCCGGTACTCGGTGACCCGCACGGTGCCCGGCTCGCAGACCCGGCCCAGGTCGTTGCGGCCCAGGTCGACGAGCATGAGGTGCTCGGCGTTCTCCTTCGCGTCCTCGAGCAGGCCCTTCTCCAGCAGGAGGTCGTCCTCCTCGGTGGACCCGCGCCAGCGGGTGCCCGCGATCGGGTGCGTGGTGGCGACGCCGTCCTTCACCGTGACCAGCGATTCGGGGCTGGAGCCGACGATGGAGAACGCGGTGCCGCCGGAGCCGTCCGGGATGTGCATGAGGTACATGTACGGGCTCGGGTTGGAGGCGCGCAGCATGCGGTAGAGGTCCAGCGGGGTGCCGTGGTAGTCCATCTCGAAGCGCTGAGAGAGAACCACCTGGAACGCCTCGCCCGCCTCGATCTCCTTGACCAGGCGGCGCACGCCCGCGCCGAACTCCTCGGAGGTGCGCTGGCGGCGGTAGTCGGGCTCGGGCCGGTCGAAGACCGAGACCGTCGACTCGGCGGGCGCGGCCAGGGCCTCGGTCATGCGGTCCAGGCGGGCGACCGCGTCGTCGTAGGCCTCGTCGACGCGCTCGTCGGTGCCGTTCCAGTTCACCGCGTTGGCGATCAGGGTGATCGCGCCCTCGTGGTGATCGAAGGCGGCCAGGTCGGTGGCCAGCATCAGGACCATCTCGGGGACCTGGAGGTCGTCGGTGGCCAGGCTGGGCAGGCGCTCGAGCCGGCGCACGGTGTCGTAGCCGAGGTAGCCGACCAGGCCGCCGGTCAGCGGCGGCAGGCCGGGCAGGCGCTCGGTGCGCAGCACCCGCAACGACTCGCGCAGCGCTTCCAGCGGGTCGCCGCCGACCGGTGCGTCGGCCGGGGTCTGCCCCAGCCATGCCGCCTGGTCGTCGACCACGGTGAGCGCGCTGGGACTGCCCGCGCCGATGAACGACCATCGCGACCACGAGCGGCCGTTCTCCGCCGACTCCAGCAGGAAGGTGCCGGGCCGGTCAGCGGCCAGTTTGCGGTAGGCGGACAGCGGAGTCTCGGAGTCCGCCAGCACCTTTCGGATCACCGGGACCACGCGGTGATCGGCCGCGAGCGACCGGAACTGCTCCCGGGAGGTGGTGGTGTCGATTGGCAAACCGTGGGCGCCGTGCATTGCCCCATCATTCCAGGCCCACCGGGCGGGATCTAAATCGCTCTCCCCGCCCAGCCGACCGGGCCGCTGCGGCGAATACCTGAAGCGGTCTCACCACGCTCGCGGCGGTAGCACGCGGTATCCCCCATTATCGAGAGGAGATCAACATAGATGTACCCCTCGCAACCGGTGGCTCCGGAGGGTCCACGGCACGCAGCTCCGCAGATGGCCCCGGGCCTCATGCCCGGCCAGCCGCCTCGGATGATGCATATGAACCCCGGCGGCAAGTACTCCGCCATCTCCTCGTTCGTCACATACGTGAAGGCGCTGGAGTCGCTGGATCCGGGCAACTTCCCCGATGAGTACGCCGAGCACACCGACCGCATCAAGGAACTGCAGCCGTTCCTGCGCGCCCACGGCATCCTCGACGTCATGCACATCAAGAACCCGGAGGTCGCCGCCCTGATCGGGGCGTGACGCCGCACCGACACCGCGTGTCGGGGGTGGTTGGGGCTCCGGGGGACCGACTCCCGGACCCCCGGGCAGGGAAGGCTCCGACCGGCCGGCGGCAGTGACCCGCCAAGCCCCGTGCCCGGCAAGGGATTCCGGCCGGACGGTGACCGTGTCCCCGGATAGCTCGTGCACGATGAATTGGGGGTAGGGTACGGGCATGAAGGTCGGTCAGCTCGCACCCAATTTCGAACTATCGGATCAGTCCGGCACCCCGCGTTCGCTCGAGTCACTGCTCGCGGACGGCCCGGTGGTGCTGTTCTTCTATCCCGCGGCGAACACGCCGGTGTGCACCGCCGAGGCGTGTCACTTCCGGGATCTGGCAACGGAATTCAAGGCCGCCGGGGCCAGCTGCGTGGGCATCAGCGCGGATTCGGTCGAGGTGCAGTCGGGATTCGCCGAGAAGCAGGGACTGGGATACCCGGTGCTCTCGGACCCGGGCGCGAAGATCGCCGCGGAGTTCGGCGTGAAGCGCGGCCTACTGGGCGCGATCGTGCCGGTCAAGCGGACCACCTTCGTGATCGACCCGGATCGGACCGTGGCCAAGGTGATCAACAGCGAGATGCGCGCCAACGTGCACGCCGACGAGGCCCTGAAGTTCCTGCGCGAACGCTGACGGACCGCTCCCGCTCGGTCCCGGCGGCGCGACCCCGTCGCGTCGGTGCTTCGCCCGTCGACAATTCGGACATACGCTGAGCGCATGACTACGGCCGGCACCGAGCAGGAGCGAAAGTCTTCAACCTTCGTCACGTGGCGCAATCGCATCATCGCCGCGGTCGTGACCCTGGCGGTGCTGTGGCTGTCCTATCTGATCCTGGCCGCGTTCATTCCGCGGTGGTGGGCGCAGCGCCTGGGGGAAATGGTCGGTTCGAGTTTCGCCAAGGGCATCTGGTATGGCCTGTTGATGGGCCTGATATGCACGGCGGCGCCACTGTTCCTGTTCCTGGCGGCGGGCCTGTCCTGGCGTAAACGGGCCGGAAAGTTCGTTGCGGGCGGGGCCGCCGTGCTGGCGCTGGTCCTCGCCATCCCGAATTTGATGACGCTGACCATCGTGTGGGGCAACTCCAATGCCGCGCACGCCGGGGAACGCATTCTCGACGTCGACGCCCCGGGATTCCGCGGCGCCTGTTTGGCGGGCGCGATCATCGCCGCCCTGCTGTTCCTGCTGGTCGCATTTCTGTTGGTGCGCAGGCGATTCCGCCGGCACCGCGCCGACAAGCAGCGAAACGAACCGGAAAAGCCGAGCGTACCGCCGGAAACTCCGGCAAATCCTCCCGAAGTCGGCACGAACTAATTCCGCGCCAACACGGTGATCGATGTCACGTCAATCAGCAACACCGTGACTGACGAGCGAAGTCGTGGCAAACTTTGACGTGCGAGTGACTTGTTCGATGCCGTGACACGGGCTCTCGAACGGTCGGGGACCAACCGTCACTCGGCCGGTACGAGAGGGCGCGCACGGTGACCAAGTCGATGAATCCCCAAGAACTGCGAGCTTGGCGAACCCTGATCGCGCTCACCACCCGACTGCCCGCCGCTTTGGATACCCAGCTGCAACGCGAGTCCGGGATTACCCATTTCGAATACTTCGTTATGGCGCTGCTCTCCGAAGAACCCGATCACCGATTGCAGCTGAGCGACCTCGCGCAAAAGGCAAACGCGTCGCTATCACGGCTCTCGCACGTGGTCTCCAAACTCGAACGACTCGGCTGGGCGCAACGCATGCCGCTGACCGGCCGTCGCGGAGCCCAGGCGGTGCTCACCGACGCGGGATATCGCAAGGTCAGCGCAGCCGGTCCCGGCTATCTGGAGTGCGTGCGCGGCCTGGTGTTCGACGGCCTCGACGCCGATCAGACCGAACAGCTGCTGACACTCGGTGAAACCCTGGTGGCGCAGCTCGACAAGGGCATGACCCGCGGGCTAGGCCGCTCGGGGCGGCCCAGCTCGCATCTGGCGTTGGATCCGACCGAATCCGACTGAGGCTCAGCCCTCGTCGGACAGCAGCCGATCGCCCTGCGACAGCAACACGTCGGTGTCGAAGCAGGTGTGGGTGCCCGTGTGACAGGCCGCGCCCTCCTGGTCGACGATGAGCAGCACGGTGTCGCCGTCGCAGTCCAGCCGCACCTCGTGCACGTACTGGGTGTGGCCGGAGGTCTCGCCCTTGACCCAGTACTGCTGCCGCGAGCGCGAGTAGTAGGTGCCCTTGCGGGTGTCGAGGGTGCGGGCCAGCGCCTCGTCGTCCATCCACGCCATCATGAGCACGTCGCCCGTGCTCTTCTCCTGGGCGATGGCGGCGAACAGGCCGTCGGCATTGCGCTTGAGGCGCGCGGCGATCGCCGGATCCAGGCCGCTCATCGAACCGTGATTCCTTCCGTGCGCATGGCGTCCTTGACCTCGCCGATGGTGAGATCGCCGAAGTGGAAGACGCTGGCGGCCAGCACCGCGTCCGCGCCCGCCTGCACGGCCGGGGCGAAGTCGGCGACCTTGCCCGCGCCGCCGGAGGCGATGACCGGCACCGACACCGCGGCGCGCACCGCGCGGATCATGGTCAGGTCGAAACCGGCCTTGGTGCCGTCGGCGTCCATCGAGTTCAGCAGGATCTCCCCGACGCCCAGTTCGGCGCCGCGCACGGCCCATTCCACGGCGTCGATGCCGGTGCCGCGCTTGCCGCCGTGGGTGGTGACCTCCCAGCCGGACGGGGTGGGGTCCTGGCCCGCGGGCACGGTGCGGGCGTCGACCGACAGCACGATGCACTGCGAGCCGAACCGCTCCGACATCTCGCGCAGCACCTCGGGGCGGGCGATGGCGGCGGTGTTCACCGACACCTTGTCCGCGCCCGCGCGCAGCAGCCGGTCCACGTCCTCGACGGTGCGCACGCCGCCGCCGACGGTGAGCGGGATGAAGATCTGCTCGGCGGTGCGGGTGACCACATCGATCATGGTGCCGCGGTCGCCGGTGGAGGCGGTGACGTCGAGGAAGGTCAGCTCGTCCGCGCCCTGGGCGTCGTAGGTGGCGGCGAGTTCCACGGGATCGCCCGCGTCCCTGAGGTTCTCGAAGTTGACGCCCTTGACCACGCGCCCGGCGTCGACGTCCAGGCACGGGATCACGCGTACCGCGAGTGTCATTTCTCCGCCTCGAATGTCATTGTTCTGCCTCTCCTCGGACCCGATCGGCGGTGTCGGCGATCAGTTCCAGTAGTTCCTCGTGCACGCCGGGCGCGGCGGCCAGCACCGAACCGGATTCGATGGTCCACGGCTGCCCCAGCAGGTCGGTGACCACGCCGCCCGCGGCGCGGACCAGCGCCACGCCGGCCGCGTTGTCCCACGGGTGATGTCCGAACACCACGGCCCCGCCCAGAATTCCGGACGCGGTGTAGGCCAGGTCGATGCCGGTCGAGCCGTACATGCGCTGCCGGCCCGAGAGCCGGCTCAGCGCGCCCAGCAGATTGAAGCGGAAGATGCCCGGAATCCGGCCCGCCCCATCGATATTGAAACTGCCGAACCCGATCATGGCGGTGGCCAGTTTGGCCGGGGCCAGGCTCGGCAGCGGGGTGCCGTTGAGCAGCAGCGGCCCGCCGTCGACGGCCGCGTAGCGCTGGCCCAGGATCGGCAGCCAGGTCAGGCCGATGACGGGGACGCCGTCACGCACCAGCGACAGCAGCATCCCGCACATGGGGCTGCCCGCCGAGTAGTTGAAGGTGCCGTCGATCGGGTCGAGCACCCACGCGGTGCCGGAGGTCAACTGCGGGCCGCCGAATTCCTCTCCGTGCACCGGGATTCCGGTGCGCTCGGCCAGTCGCTGCGAGATGGTGCGCTCGAGTTCCAGGTCGAGTTCGGTGGCGAAGTCGTTGCGCCCCTTCTCGACCGCGCTCGGCGCCCCGATGCCCTCGACGAAACGCGGTGCGGCGGAGTCGAGCACCGCGCTGGCGATGCCGAGCAGTTCGGCGAGTTCGGCGGGCATCGGCGGTTATCGAACCGCGGCCAGGGCTTCGGGCAAGGTGAACCGGCCCGCGTACAGGGCCTTACCGATGATCGCGCCCTCGACGCCCTCGTCCACCAGGGTGGCGATGGCGGTCAGATCCTCGAGCACCGAGATGCCGCCCGAGGCGATGACCGGCGCCTCGGCCGCGTTCGCGACCTGGCTGAGCAGATCCAGGTTCGGCCCGGTCAGGGTGCCGTCCTTGGACACGTCGGTGACCACGTAGCGCGAGCAGCCGTCGCGTTCGAGCCGCTCGAGCACCTCCCACAGGTCGCCGCCGTCGGTGACCCAGCCGCGGCCGCGCAGCCGCCACTCGCCGTCGATGAGCTTCACGTCCAGGCCGACGGCGACCTTGTCGCCGTACTCGCCGATGGCGCGGGCGCACCACTCCGGGTTCTCGATGGCCGCGGTGCCGATGTTGACGCGCGCGCAGCCGGTGGCCAGCGCCGCCTTCAGCGACTCGTCGTCACGGATGCCGCCGGACAGCTCGACCTTCACGTCGAGTTCGCCGATGACCCCGGCGATGATGTCGCGATTGGACCCCTTGCCGAACGCGGCGTCCAGGTCGACCAGATGCACCCACTCCGCCCCCGCCTGCTGCCAGGCCAGAGCGGCGTCGCGCGGCGAACCGTAACTGGTTTCGCTGCCCGCCTCTCCCTGAACCAGGCGTACAGCTTCACCATTGGCGACATCGACGGCAGGTAGCAGCACAAGACTCACGGGGTAAGCCTAGTGGTTGCCCGGTGTCACACCGTTCGCAGGGTGAACCGAGTCGCGGCGGGGCGGCCACCGCGCTCGGCCGCCCTCCGTCGCGATTTCACCGCCGGGCGAGCCAGTCCGCGAGCCGGGTCGGGGCGAGTTCCGCGCCGGGGCCCGGCACCAGGCTGTCGGGACCCAGGAGGGTGCCGAAGTACCGGGCCTGCGGGTCGGTGACCACCTCGCGGGGGTCGGATCGGGCGGTCAGCACGGTGCGAATCCACTGGTCGAGGCCGAATTTCTCGGGTCCGCCGACCTCGAGCGCGCCATTGCGAGGCGAGTCCAGCGCGGCCCGCGCGGTCGCGGCGGCGACATCGTCGGCGGCCATCGGCTGGACGCCGCCGTCGGACAGCCGCACCACGCCGTCAACGGTGGCGGAATCGGCTATGCCACCGGCGAATTCGAAGAATTGCGTGGCGCGCACGATCGTGTACGGGAGGCCGGAACTCCGGATCAGTTCCTCCTGCGCCGCCTTCGCTTTCAGGTACCCGGATTCCGGCAGGTCGCCCGAGCCGACCACCGACAACGCGACGTAGTGGCCGACGCCCGCGCTCTGCGCGGCGCCGAGCAGGTTGGCGGTCGAGATGCGGAAGAACGCCATGACATCGTCGTCGGCGAACGACGGCGAATTGGAGACGTCGACGACGACGTCCGCGCCCCGCAGCGCCTCTTTCACGCCCACACCGGTCACCGTGTCGACGCCCTTGCTCGGTGAGGCCGGAACTGCCTGGTGTCCACTCTTGCCCAAACGGTTGACGACATTCGACCCGATCAGGCCGGTGCCGCCGATGACGACAATCTTCATGTCCGCTCCTTCCGTTGTCGCGCTTGCCTCGGCTTCCACCATCCCACCGAGCGGTTGTTCAGCTGCCTCCGGCGTGCGATTCGAGGATGCGATTGAGAGTCAGGACGAAGTTCGCGCGTTCGGCGGCGGTGAACCCGGGCAGGAGTTCCTGCTGCGCCGCTTCCAAACGTTCGTCGAGCTCGGTGAGGTGGGCTCGGCCGGCGCGGGTGAGCGTGAGGGTGTTGCGGCGGCGATCGGCGGGGTCGGGGGTGCGGGTGACCAGCCCGCGGTCGGCGAGGTCGTTGACCGCGGCGACGACGTCACTGCGGTCGATGCCGGTACGACGTCCGGCTTCGGCCTGACTGAGCGGGCCGTGCTCGTCGAGGGTGGCGAGCAGGGCGTAGTGGTAGCGACGGGAACCGGTGGGTTCCAGGGCCTTCTCGGTGCAGCGGTTGGCGATGATCGCGGCCTGGCCCAGGAGGCGGGTGGGCAGGGCGCGCAACCGGCCGGAGGCTCCTTCGGGCGCGGTGTCCATGACAGCGAATCTACCAACACTTGTTGGGAGCACCCACGATCAGTTACATTGGTTTCACCAACGTTGGATTGACCAACAATCTCGTCGAAAGACTCTCACCATGAACGCGATCGACATCAGCACCAGCCGAATCCAGGACCTGGCCGACAAATTCGAGATCACCGAGCTCGTCCACCGCCTCGGCCGCGCCCTCGACGAGGGCGACTGGGCCGAACTCGCCACGCTCTACACCCCCGACGCCACCGCCCAGACCCCGGGCGGCCTGGCCGTCGGCCGCACCGCCCTGGTCACCCAGGCCAGCCGAAACCACTCCCCCGACAAGCACATTCAGCACATCATCACCGGAATCATCGTCGACCTGGACGGTGACACCGCCCGCGTGCGTGCCAACCTCCTCGCCGTCTTCGCCTGGGGCCCCGCCCACGACCCCACCCTCGGCTCCCAACCCCGCCTCACCCTCGGCGAGGTCTACCGCTTCGAGGCCGCCCGCACCCCCGACGGCTGGCAGTTCGCCGGCGTCGCCTCCTCCCCCGTCTGGTCCGTCGGCGCCCGCCCGACGCGGGAGTGACCCACCTCACCGGCGGTGCTGTCAGGAATCCGCGCGCTGTCTCGTTCAGAGGGCACGCGAACCAGACAGGAGCGAAATCATGCAGCACCGCATCGTCGTCCTGGGGGCCGGCTACGCCGGCGCCTTCACCGCCGGATACCTGGCCCGCACCCTCCATTCCCGCGACTTCGAGATCACCGTGGTCAACGCCGAACCCGATTTCGTCGAACGACTGCGGCTGCATCAGCTCGCGGCCGGACATGCGCTGCCGCACCGGCCGCTGGCGGAGGTGTTCGCGGGCACCGGCATCCGGCTACGGGTGGCGCGGGTGATCGGTGTCGACGCCGACCACCGCAGCGTCACCATCGCCGACGCCGACGGCACACACCGCATCGAATACGACACTCTGCTCTACGCGCTCGGCAGTACCGCCGCCGTGCACGACGTTCCAGGTGCCGCGGAGCACGCGTTCGACGTCGCCGGACGGCCGTCCGCGCTGGCTCTGCGCGCCCGTCTGGACGAGCTCGGCGAGCACGGCACGGTGCTCGTGGTCGGTGGCAATCTGACCGCGATCGAGACCGCCACCGAGATCGCCGAAGCCCGACCAGGACTGCGGGTCCAGCTGGCCACCAGCGGTGAACTGGGCGGCTGGCTGGGCCCGAAGGCCCGCCGTCATCTGCTGCGCGCGTTCGATCGATTCGGTATCGGGATCCACGAGCACACCGCCATCGCGCGGGTCGAGGCGCGGCGGGCCGTCGCCGACGATGGGACCGTCTTCGCCTCGGATGCGATCGTGTGGACCGCGGGCTTCGCCGTCCATCCGATCCCCGCCGACAGTGGCCTGGCGGTGGAAGCCAACGGGCAGATCACGGTCGACCGGCAGATGCGGTCGGTCTCGCACCCGGAGGTGTACGCCGCGGGTGACTGCGTCTTCGTCATCGGCGAGAACGGTCGTCCACTGCCGATGTCGTGCGCGTCGGCGGGATTCACCGGTATGCAGGCGGCGGCCGCGATCCTCGGCGACCGGACCGGGCGCACCGTCAAGGCGACCACCCTGAGTTACGTCGGCAACCACATCAGTCTCGGCCGTGAGGACGCGATCTTCCAGCTGGTCGACGGTGCCGCGCAGGCCAAGCCCGGGGCCCTGTGCGGCCGACCGGCGGCGCTGGTCAAGGCGGCGATCGTGGCGGGCAGCGGCTGGAGCATCAGCCACCCGACCTTCGGAATGCCAAGCCGCACACGCCGCTTGGCGCCGGCCCGCCCGCACCCCGTCGATGTGGTCACCACATAGGGTGAAGCTCATGGATGCCGCCACCGTGGCGTGTTTCGAGGCCAGTCGCAACCGGCTGGCCTCCCTCGCCTACCGTCTGCTCGGCTCGGCCGCCGACGCCGAGGACACGGTGCAGGACGCGTTCCTGCGGTGGCAGGCGGCCGACCGGGACTACATCGAGGTCCCCGAGGCGTGGCTGACGAAAATCGTCACCAATCTGGCGCTCGACCGTCTCCGCTCGGCGCGGGTCCGCCGCGAACGCGCGGTCGGCGCCTGGATGCCCGAACCCTTGCTCGACGGCGACCCGATGCTGGGCCCCGCCGAAACCGCCGAACAACGCGAATCGGTGACCGTGGCGGTCCTGCTGCTGATGGAGCGCCTGAGCCCGCTCGAACGAGCCGTTTACGTTCTGCGCGAGGCCTTTTCCTACACCCACGCCGAAATCGCCGACATCCTCGCCATCACCGAATCCGCCAGTCAGCAGCATGCCCACCGAGCCCGCCGCCGAATCACCGTCTCCGCCGACAACACCGGCAGCGACCCCGCCGCCGCCCGCAGCATCGTCCAGGCTTTCGTCGAGGCCGCCACCTCGGGCCGCACCGACTACCTCGTATCCCTGCTCACCGCCGACGCGACCGCCACGTCCGACGGCGCGGGCGGCTCGGCGCCCAAGCTGATCCACTTCCTCACCCCCGAACGCGTAGCCATCGCGGTCCGAGCCGGCTTCACCCCCACACCCGCCAAACTCCGCCAGTTCAACGGCTCCCCCACAATTCACGCCGCCATCCTCAACGGCTGCCCAGCCATGCTCATCACCCTCGCCGACCGAATCCTCAGCGTCACGATCCTGGAACTGCGCGACGACAAGATCGCCGCCCTGCACGGCATCGGCGCCCCCGGCCGCCTCCACCGCCTCACCGAGCAATGGGGACGCCGCGACCACGACGCACCACTCGTCGAGCTGTGGAGCCGGACTCCCGAGTAGCGCTGCCGTCGTGCCTACCCGTGTCGTGCCACGTCGTCGCACAGGATGCTCGGCCAGCGAGCGAGATCGGCCGGTGTGTGCGCCACCTCCAGAGTGGCCTTCGGCAGCAGGTCCACCAGCGCCTCGGCGGTCGACACCGGATGGGCGGGGTCGTCTATCCAGGCCAACACCGTGGTCGGCACGTCGATCGCGGCGATCGCCTCGGGGGCGGGCAGGTCGCTCATCGCTGCCCCGCGGAACAGCGCGGGCAGTAGGTGCTCGGCGACATCCGGCACGGTTTCCGGCGTTCCGACGGTGGCCGGCGGGCGAGGCGCGGTGAGATCGGCGCCGAGGAAGGCGGCGAGTCCCTGCTCTTCGATCAAGCGGGCATTCTTGCGGTAGATGTCGGCCTTCGCGGCTCGGGTGCGCCAAGCGGTCGCGGGCACGAGCAGGGTGAGGCCGGCGAATCGGCCGGGATCGCGGACAGCGGCATGCAGCAGTGTCCCGGTACCCATCGACGGACCGACACCGTGCACCTGTTCACCGGGGAACCAGTGGTCGAGCAGGTTCAGCAGGTCATCGGCCAGAACCGGCCACCGATAGTCCTCGGGGACGGCACGACCCGTCGAGTGGCCGTGGCCGCGCGCGTCGTACCGCAGCAATCGGGTTCCGCTGAGTCCGCGGCCGAGATCGAGGTCCATCAGACGGTCGCGGTGACGGCTGGAGGTGAGGCCGTGGAGTTGGACGACCGGGTGGCCACCCTCGTCGCTCAATTCCACGTCGATGTCGGCGCCGGAAACGCGGAAGGTCGGCACGGTGGCTCCAGTGTGCTGGTGAGACGGCGATCGCTCGAGAAGGAGCCTAGGATACCGTCATGCGGCTGACCAACGTCGCGCACCTGCGCCTGCCGTTCGGCCGCCTACTGGGCTTCGACGTCACCGTGGGGCGGGTGGGCCGATCCCTTCCCGTGTCCTTCGACCAGCGACGCCATGTCGGTGCCGGCGACCGAGCGGGATCCTGGATGGCGTTGTCCTTCAAGCTCTCCGCGCCGGTACCGCCCGACGAGCTCGCGGCCGCCTGGCTGGCGGTGATCGAGCGGCACGGCACGCTGCGGTCGGTCTTCGTGCCGGGCGCGGACGGCGAGCCTCAGCTGTACGAGGTCGATATCCTCCCCGGCGGCTGGGTCGAGCATGTGATCGCTCCGGGGCAGGCGGTCAACGATGCGCTCCGCGCCGTGCTCGACCGTGCTTGCTCACCGTACAGTCGTCCGTCGCATCGGCTCTGTGTGCTCGAGACCGCGGTCGGGCCGACCGTGGTGGTCGCCGCCGACCACTCGCACGTCGACATGTGGTCGATGCTGGTGATCGCGCGTGACCTGCTCGCCGCGCTGGCCGCGGTGCAGCAGGGTCGTTCACCGTCGTTGCCGCCCGTACCCGCCTTCGCGGAGCACACCCGCGCGCTGCGGGACCGCCCGCCGGCGCCCGCCGAGGTGCACCGCCGCTGGGCAGAGGTGCTGGCGGGCAGCGGCGATGTGATGCCACGGTTCCCGCTGTCGCTGGGTGAGGCGACATTGCAGCAGGAGCGCGTGGAGGTGCGCGATGTCCTCGACGTCGACGACAGCGCCGCCTTCTCGGCGCAGGCCCGCGACGACGGCGTCTCGACCCTGGCGCTGGTGGTGGGGGCGATGACCGAGGTGACTCGCGAGCTGGCCGGCACCGCACTGCGAGCGGTGTTTCCGGTGCACAGTCGGTACGACACCACCTGGCACGACTCGGTGGGGTGGTTCATCACCAACTCGGTGCTCGAGTCGGCCGACTCCGATCCCCGCGCCAGTGCCGAGGCGGTGAAGGAGGCCGTCCGGATGGGGTCCTGGCCACTGGAGGACATCCTGCGTCCGTGGGGCGGGATGCCCGAGGCGCCGGGGATGTTCGCGATTTCGTGGCTGGACCTGCGCCGGCTGCCGGTGCGAGTCGACGCGACCGGATTGGAGGCGCAATACGTCGGCGCGACGATTCGGACCGACGGCGTGATGCTCTGGTTCGTCCTCGACGAGACCGGGCTGCACCTGCGCTGCCGGTACCCGGACACTCATGAGGCCCGGCAACACGTCGGCGCCTGGCTGGACACGCTGATCGCCCGGCTGCAGGCACGGGCACGGGCTTCGGTCGGCGGCCGGCTCCGACTCGGCGACCGGATCTATCGTGTGCAGCGGGCGGCGCGTGCCGACGTTCCGGCGCTGGTCGCGCTGCTCTCCGATGACGAGATCGGCCGTGCCCGCGAAGGTTCCGACATTGCCCGCTACGAGGAGGCGTACGACGCCATCACCAGGGATCCCTCGCACTATCTGGCCGTGGTCCGGGACGAGGGCGACAGGATCGTCGGTACCATGCAGCTCACCATCATTCCGGGCCTGTCACGCGGCGGCGCCACCCGCCTCCAGATCGAGGGAGTTCGGGTCGCCGCCTCGGAACGCTCTCGCGGCATCGGGACCGCGATGCTCGAGTGGGCGCACGACCACGGCAGGCACCGAGGTGCGACACTCGCGCAGGTCACCACGGACCGGGTCCGCACCCGGGCTCACGCCTTTTACGCGCGGCTCGGGTACGACAACAGTCACGTCGGGCTGAAGCGGGCGCTCTGACCGATTCGCCGCGGAACCCGGGGGTTGGGCGAGCGCGGTCGATCAGATCGAGTCGACCCAGTTGCGGAGGAGATGGGCTCCGGCGTCGCCGGACTTCTCGGGGTGGAACTGCGTCGCGGAGAGCGGGCCGTTCTCGACGGCGGCGAGGAAGGGGACGCCGTGTTCGGCCCAGGTGAGTTTGGCCGGGGCGATCTGGCCGCCGCCGTCGTCGGTCCAGCCCCAGTGTTGAGCCGCGTAGGAGTGGACGAAGTAGAAGCGGGTGTCGGCGTCCATGCCCGCGAACAGGACGCTGTCCGCAGGAGCCTTGACCGTGTTCCAGCCCATGTGCGGCAGGATCGGCGCGTTCAAACGCTCGACAGTTCCGGGCCATTCGGCGCAGCCGTCGGTCTCGACGCCGAACTCGACACCGCGCTCGAACAGGATCTGCATGCCGACGCAGATGCCCAGGACGGGGCGGCCGCCGGCGAGGCGTTTGCCGATGATGCGGTCGCCGCGGACGGCGAGCAGGCCGGACATGCAGGCGGCGTAGGCGCCGACGCCGGGGACCACGAGACCGTCTGCGTTCAAGGCGGTTTCGGGGTCGGCGGTGATGATGACCTCGGCGCCGGTGCGGGCGAGGGCGCGGCCGGCGGAGTGCAGATTGCCGGAGCCGTAGTCGAGCAGGGCGATCTTCTTGGTCACAGCGAACCCTTGGTGGACGGGACCCCGGACACGCGCGGGTCGTATTCGACCGCGGCGCGCAGGGCACGGGCGACGGCCTTGTACTCGGCTTCGGTGATGTGGTGCTGGTCGCGGCCGTAGAGGACGCGCACGTGCAGGGCGATGCGAGCGTTGAGGGCGATCGACTCGAACACGTGACGGTTGATCACCGTCGAGTACGACGCGGTCGGGGCTACGCTCGGAATGATGGTGTGCAGCATGTGATCCGGCTCGCCGGTGTGCACGCAGTACGGCCGGCCGGACACGTCGACGACGGCGTGGGCGAGGGTCTCGTCCATCGGGATGAAGCAGTCGCCGAAGCGGCGGATGCCCTTCTTGTCGCCGAGCGCCTGGCCCAGGGCCTGGCCGATGACGATGGCGGTGTCCTCGACGGTGTGGTGGGCCTCGATCTCGATGTCGCCCTTGGCCTGGACGGTGAGGTCGAAGCTGCCGTGCTGGCCGAAGGCGGTCAGCATGTGGTCGTAGAACGGGACGCCGGTGGAGATGTCGGTCTTGCCGGAGCCGTCCAGGTTGAGCTCCACCACGATGCTGGACTCGCGGGTGGTGCGCTCGACCCGGGCGATGCGGTCGGCGGGACGTTCGATGGTCATCGGGCGATCAGCTCCTCGGACGCCAGTTTCGCGCTGACGCGCAGGAATTCGTCGTTCTCGGCGGCCAGGCCGATGGTGGTGCGCAGGTAGCCGGGGATGCCGACATCGCGGATGAGCACGCCCTCGTCGAGGTAGTGCTGCCAGGCGCGCGCCGCGTCGGCGAAGCGGCCGAACAGCACGAAATTGGCGTCGGACGGGATCACGTCGTAGCCCAGCCCGGTCAGCGCCGCCATCACGCGGTCGCGCTGCGCGGCCAATTCGTGGACGCTGCCGAGGGTTTCGTCCGCGTGCCGCAGCGCCGCCCGCGCCGCGGCCTGGGTGACCACGGACAGGTGGTAGGGCAGGCGCACCAGCAGCATGGCGTCGATGACCGCGGGCGCGGCCACCAGGTAGCCCAGCCGGCCGCCCGCGAAGGCGAACGCCTTGGACATGGTGCGGCTGACCACCAGCTTGGTCGGGTACTTGTCGATCAGGCTGATGGCGCTGGGCGCGGAGGAGAACTCGCCGTACGCCTCGTCGACCACCACGATGCCGGGGGCGGCGTCGAGGATGCGCTCCAGGTCCGGGATCGGGATGCTGTGCCCGGTCGGATTGTTGGGGCTGGTCACGAAGACCACGTCGGGGTTCTTCTCCCCCACCGTGAGCACCGCGTAGTCGATGTCGAGGGAGAAGTCGCCATTGCGCTTGGCCTCGATCCACTCGGTGTCGATGCCCTCGGAGATGATCGGGTGCATCGAGTACGAGGGCACGAAACCCAGTGCGCTGCGGCCGGGTCCGCCGAACGCCTGCAGCAGCTGCTGCAGGATCTCGTTGGAGCCGTTGGCCGCCCACACATTGGCCACGTCCACCGCGACGCCGGTCTGCCGGGTCAGGTAGGCGGCCAGGTCGGTGCGCAGGCCGACCGCGTCGCGGTCCGGGTACCGGTGCAGGTCGGCGGCGGCCGCGCGCACGGACTCGGCGACGTCGTCGACCAGGTCCTGGCTCGGCGGGTGCGGGTTCTCGTTGGTGTTGAGCTGGACGGGCACCGTCAACTGCGGTGCGCCGTACGGGCTCTTGCCGCGCAGGTTGTCGCGCAGCGGCAGGTCGTCGAGCGAGATGGTCGAGCCGGGAACGGTCACGGCGCCTTCCTCCAGGCCGGCCTGGGCGCTCACCGCAGCTCTCCGAATCGCGCCTGCACGGCCTGGCCGTGCGCGGGCAGGTCCTCGGCATCGGCCAGTGCGACCACATGTCCGGAGACGTCCTTCAACGCGGCCTCGGTGTACTCGACGACGTGGATGCCGCGCAGGAAGGTCTGCACGCTCAATCCCGAAGAGTGCCGGGCGCATCCGGCGGTGGGCAGCACGTGGTTGGAGCCGGCGCAGTAGTCGCCCAGCGACACCGGGGACCAGGCGCCGACGAAAACCGCTCCGGCCGAACGCACCCGGGCGGCCACGCCCGCGGCGTCGACGGTCTGGATCTCGAGGTGCTCGGCGGCGTAGGCGTTGACCACGCGCAGGCCCTGCTCGATGTCGTCGACGAGCACGGTGCCGGACTGCTTGCCCGACAGCGCTTCCGCGACCCGGTCGTGGTGTTTGACGACGGCCATCTGCGCGGTGAGCGCCGCGTCCACGGCGTCGGCGAGTTCGACGCTGTCGGTGACCAGGACGCTGGCGGCGAGCACGTCGTGCTCGGCCTGGGAGATGAGGTCGGCGGCCACGTGCGCCGGGTCGGCGGTGGTGTCGGCGAGGATGGCGATCTCGGTGGGCCCGGCCTCGGCGTCGATGCCGACCAGGCCGCGGCACAGCCGCTTGGCGGCGGTCACGTAGATATTGCCGGGGCCGGTGATCAGGTCGACCGGTTCCAGCTGCGCGCCGTCGGTGTCGATGCCGCCGTAGGACAGCAGCGCCACGGCCTGCGCGCCGCCGACCGCCCACACCTCGGTGACGCCCAGCAGCTGCGCGGCGGCCAGAATGGTCGGGTGCGGCAGGCCGCCGAACCGGGCCTGCGGCGGGGAGGCCACGACCAGCGACTCCACGCCCGCGGCCTGCGCGGGGACGACGTTCATGACGACCGAGGACGGGTAGACGGCATTGCCGCCGGGCACGTACAGGCCGACCCGTTCGACCGGCACCCACCGCTCGGTGACGGTGCCGCCGGGCACCACCTGGGTGGTCTTGTCGGTACGGCGCTGGTCGTCGTGGACCTTGCGGGTGCGTTCGATGGCGACCTCGAGGGCCGCGCGCACGGCGGGATCCAGCTCGGCGAGAGCACGCTCGAGTTCGGCGGCCGGCACCCGCACCGAGGCGGGGCGCACGCCGTCGAACTTCTCGCTGAATTCCTGCGCGGCCTCGACGCCCCGATCGCGGATCGCCTCCACGACGGGCCGCACATGATGCAGCACCGAGTCCACGTCGACGCCCCCGCGCGGCAGAGCCGCGCGCAGTTCGGCAGCAGTGGGAGTACGTCCGCGCAGGTCGACGCGGGCGAGCTCGATGCGGCTGGTCATAGCGCTGTGCAGTCCTTGTCTGTGCTGATTCGAGGGGGTTCGCGACGCAGCCGAAACCGCTTGCGACCAGCTACCAGCCTATCCGGTCACCGCCACCGCTTTATCCGCGCATCACCCGAGCGCCCGCTATTCGTGGGCGACCGCCGCCGACCCGGTGCTTTCGCCGCGTCCGCCCCGCTCGGCGCGGTCGTCGCCGAAGCGGGTCGCCACCACGTGTTGCTGGGCGAATGTCCAGGCATTCTGGGTGACGAAGTACAGCAGGATCGCGATCGGCATGACCGGTCCGACCACCAGCGCGCCCGCCGGGAACACCCACTGCGACAGGGTGTTCATGATGCGCGCGGTCGAGGCCGCGGGGCCGTCGGCCGGGGCGGGCTGGCGGGCGATGGCGGCGCGGGCGGTGAAGTGGGTGGCGATGGCGGCGATCACCATGAGCGGAATGGCGACCGCGGCAATGGTTCCGAAGTCCGAACCCGCCCCGGACAGCGTGGCCGCCAGCGGCGCGCCGAACAGTTTCGCGTCCAGGAACGACTGGACCTGCCCGGCGCCGAACACGTAATTCTGGGTGTGACCGGGCTGGAAGGACCGCAGCACGTGGTAGAGCCCGATGAACACCAGCGCCTGGCCGATGATCGGCAGGAACCCGGTCAGCACATTGACCCCGGACTCCTTCTGCAACTCCTGCATGGCCAGCGCCTGCTGCTCGCGGTCGCCCGCGTGCTTGCGCTTGATCTCCTGGATCTGGGGCTGCATCTCGGCCAGCTTCCGCGAGAACCGCAGTTGCGCCACGAACGGCTTGATGAGCAGTGCTCGCAGGGTGAGCACCAGGAACACGATGGCCAGCACCCAGGCCAGCCCACTGGTCGCGCCCAGCACGGACGCGAAGGCGGTGTGCCACAGCCACAGGACGGCGGACACGGGGTAATAGATGAAATCGAGCACGGGAGAACCTCGCTGCGCGGCACCCGCACACACGTGCGGGCGAAGGGAATTCGGGATCGCGAAGCACCCGACCCCCGGCTACGACCGCACGGCCGTACGCGGGTCAGGCCGCGAGAACCCCCGGCGCCCGCGGCCGCGGCCGACCCGGCGCATCCGGATTGCTCTGCCGCAGAAACGCTCCCCGCCGCCGCTTCCCCGCCGATTCCGCCGGTCCGGCACTCACCCCGGCCGCCCGCAGCGGCCCGCGCGCGGACAACACCGCCGCGGTCACCGCGACCAGTGCGACCGCGCCGAGCACGATCAGCGAATCAGGATGTGCGGCACCCAGATACAGCACCGCCCACGCGGAGACCACGAGCGCGCACACCAGCAGCGCCGCCGTCCGAATCCGCGTGATCATGCGCCCGACAGTACCCGCGTTCCTCCCCCGCGGCACCCTGTGTTTCGCACCACGGAACCCCACGACACCGGGCAGAAGCCCAACCGCCCGGCGGCTATCGCATCCACCACACGACAGCGCCCGCACGAGCCGTTATCGCGGGGCGCGGGAATCTCCGGCCGAACCTCTGCAGCCGGAGCCGGGATCGAAACCACCCGGGCTGGGATCGCCAAGTAAACGCGCGAAGCGCCCCGGCATTTGTACCGAGGCGCTTCTTGCATTTCAGGCCGGCTGCTATCCAGCCATCGGGGTGTATTCGCCGTACTGGCGCGGTCCCGGCGCAGCGACGGCGAGCTCGTGCGCCGCGCGCATCAGCGAAACCGCCGCCGGGTGCTCGGCGCCGAGCAGGTCGGCGACCCGCTCGTAGATCGGCTGAATCCGGTCCCGTAGCTCGCGGGATGTAGTCACGTCCAAATCGGCCATCGGGAGCTTCCTCTCATCGGCTCGGGCACTGACTGGTGGGGACGTCGCGCTCGCGGGAATGGTCGCTGAACACGAACGGTACCCCCTGAAGCGATCCGGTCACGCCCGCACTGATTCGCCACGTACCCGAGTAGCAGGCTGCGGAAACGTCGTAGGTCTGGACACCAGGCGGCACGGGCGGCGGCGTGCGGTCGGTAATACTCGCGGCATTCACCCATTTGTCGCCTTGCTTGTACTCCAACCCGAGCGTGAGAACGTGCTCATCGGGGCGGACATCGCATTGTGCGAAGCCCCGTCCGAGGATCTGCGCCTGTGCGGGGAGCACGGTCGGCTGGGTCCAGGTGAACTCGAAGCCGCACGACTTGGCGAGAGCGTCGGGTGCCGGCGCATCCGCGGCGGCGGGCACCGACACGGACACGGCGGTAAGCGCCAGACCAACGACGCCGGATGCTGTTCTGCGAATTGACATCTGAATCCCCTTATTCAAATCGGTTCCGCCATAGCGGGCGGGTCTACCGGCCCCGATGCGAGAGCGGGCCGGCTTGCCTGACCTCCTCCCGGATACTCGGTGTCGACGACTGAGAGCGGCTCGACGTCGATTACCTCCGTGATGAACCCGGCCGCCTCGAGCGCAGCGAGGTCGTGGTGCGCGACCTCGATCAAGTCGGTCGCTGTGATCACCGGACCAACCCACCCGTCCCGGCCGAGCGGGGCCCATGACCCGTCCTTGTAGCCCACCCACCCTGCTGGCCGCTCCTCGGCCAGCAGCGCGAGAACATCCATGATCGACACGGCATCGCCTAACTGGTGGCGGGGCGGGTGCGAGGCGTCGTGCGCCCGGGCGACACCGTGATCACAGCCGCCATCTCGAGCACCTCGGCAGGGATCGACCGCTCGTCGAAATGCGCAGCGCTCGGCACGATCACGGCCTCGACGCCCAGGCGGTCGATCGCCACACGCAGGCGATGCAGTCGGTTCTCAGTGCGCTTGGTGAACACGATGGTCTTGCGCAGGTCGTGTCCAGTTCGCTTGGCGGCGGTCCGGATTCGCAGCTCATCCTCAACTTGGTTCCAACCCGAAATATCGCTGCGCAGGAACCCGATGGCGGACGGCAATTTGAAACTCATCGCGTCCACCTCAGGCGGGTCGAGATGTGGTCGCGGGTGCGCGGCCGCTCGGCGGCGAGCCGGGCCTGGATGTCGGCAACCGTGAGTTTTCGTTCCGGCGGGTTGTCGATGACGCGTATCGCGAGGAATACCAACACGAGCGCTGACAGTGTGATTGCGAGGATGATTCCCATGTCGGGTGCCTCCAGCTCCCTTGATGGACGTGGAGTGCACCCGGCGCCAGGGCTTTTGGGGCTTCGCACCTTGCACCGGGGCATATCGAGCCTCGCGCGTTCGACGGTCCGTTCCCAGCCACAGAACCGCACGCAAGTAATACGCTTCCGATACGAGGCGTTGCGGGGAACAACGAGGGGCGTCGATGATCGTCGGCAGGTGGACGGGTGCGGAAGTTCGCGCGCTTCGCGAGGCCGCATTGCGCATCACGCAGGAACAACTCGCCGCAGCGACCGGGTTCAAGTCGCCCACCGTTCGGAAGTGGGAGAAGGCGACCGCCGCTCGGCCAGTTCGCGGCGAATCCGCGGAGGCTCTCGACACGGTGCTTGCCAGGCTCGATGACGCGCAGCGATCTCGCTTCCGAGATGCGCTGGCGATCGAGCCGATCGCCGTGGCCGGCCCCGCGGTGAGGGATAGCCTGACAAATGGGGGTTCGGATCACAGCGAAGTCGAGGATGTGGTGAAGCGGCGAGAGTTCGGCATCTTGCTGGGGGCGACGCTGTTGTCGACCGGCAACCGGTCGATGGGTGTCGCTGACGCACAGCGGGTATCGCGCGCCGTGGCCACCTTTGCCGAACAGGATCAGCGTCTCGGTGGCGCAAGCCTGGTGGAGACCGCGGTGCGGGAACTCGAGGTCGCCAAGGAACTGCTCGAAACCTGCTCGTTCACCGGCAGCGCCGGAAAGGCGTTCGCCAGTGCCGCAGGAAACCTCGCGACCATCGCAGGGTGGCTCGCCTATGACGCCGATCAGCACCGGCTCGCGCGCAGCTGCTACAGCGACGCTTTCTCTCTGGCCAACCAGGCCGGCGACGACGAGCTCACGGTGCACGTTTGCCTCGGGGCTGCGCACCAGTCGATCACCGTGTCCCGTCAAGGTTTCGGCAACCCGCATCGGGCGCTCGCCTTGATCAGCAGGGCGCGTGAGCTCACCCATGGGCTACCGTCCGGGCGTGTACACGCATTGATCGCGACCCGGGCGGCGCAGGCCTATGGCGTGCTCGGTGACCGCATGAACTTCCGGCGAGCGATCGCGACGGCGTGGCGGGAACTCGACTTCGCGATCGACCAGGAACCGCTCGCGGACTGCGCTACTTGGCTGCGTTTCGTGACCTCGACCGAGGTGCGCTGCCACGAAGCCCGCGCCCACGGCGACCTGGGAGACAGAGCCAAAGCAGCCGATCTGTCCGGCGCCTTGGCCCTCGAGACCGCCGGTGCGCGAAACGCAATCAACTACAGGGCCGGTTGGGCGAGAGCGCTTGCGGAAGTGGGGGATCTGACTGAGGCGGTATCGGTCGGGTTGCCCGCACTCGAGCAGTTGCAGGCGGTTTCGTCCACTCGGACGCTGTGTGTCCTCGAGCCTGTTCGATCAGCTGTCCAGCCAGACAGCGCATTCGGTCTGCAGTTCGACGACCTGGCAAAGAAGGCGGCGCGTGTATGACGAGCGTGGATTTCGAGCACCTAACCGCGGCGGAGGCGCGCACGCACCGTACCGAGGTCGAGGACATCTACCGTGGCGCGTACGTGGACGCGATTCGCGCCGGCGCACCATTCACGGATCCGGTGGCGTTCATGCAGCGGTTCGACGCCTACACCGCGCCCAATAGACCCGGTGAATTCGAGCAGATCATCGTCTCGATCAGCGGGCGGCCCGTCGGCCAGGTGTGGGGATGGTCGCTGTCCAAGGAAACCGCATGGTGGAATGGCCTACAGCTCGACGAGCCGCAAGTTCACGACGACTTCACGGTTGAGGACGGCACACGCACTTTCGCGCTGAGCGAGCTCATGGTGAAGAAGGACATGACCGGCCGAGGCCTTGCGCGCACCCTTCACAACTCGCTGCTCCGATCGCGACCCGAGCAGCGCGCCACACTGCTTGTCCGGCCCGACAACACTCGCGCCTATCAGACTTACCTGCGGTGGGGTTGGTACCGCGTCGGCAGGCTCCGCCCAGGCTGGCCGGACGCGCCGCAGTTCGACGTCCTGATCCACGACCTTCGTCAATAGCTGCATCGAGGTCGGTCTCGTCGACCGCGCGCACCGCATCATCGAGACCGCGCGACCACATCCTCGGCCGCCCAGCGCGATACAGGCTGTCACACACCACGGTCAGTTCTGGGAATTCTTCCAACCGTTGGGAATCCGTAGTTCACTCCGTCGCGGTGTCGACCGGTTCACCATTACCCGCGGGCGCGCACCCGAGATTCCGTTCCCCTCGAACAACCCCGAATTCGCAAGCGCAAACGATCGCTCAACGAGCGTAGATCACCCTCGGAATGAGCGCGATTCGGCAGCTGCGGACATTACGCCAGCTTCGGATCGTCACACCCGGTTGGCCTTCCACCGATCCGCGCTGGCTGGTTCGGTCAGCGCGGTACGCGGCAGATGAGTGTATTCAGCGAGCGATCCGCTTACGGTCACCCGATGATCTAATACGCCCATGGAGAAGTTCGATTCCTGGCTGGACCAGATCCATGATTTCCACGATGCAATAGGCGAATTGGCTTACCGTGCAATCTATTCGGTGTATCGGATGGCAGTCGACGGAGACGAGCAGAGCGAAACCCGGGCGCAGAGCAGCCGCGGACCGGATGGCAACCTCCAGATCCACGCGGGCCGCGAGTCCATCACCCTTGCCGACGACTCAGAACGAGAGGAGCTCGCCCAGTTCATAGCTCGTCGATACTGCGGTAGCGAGTTTCCGGACATGGCTGCCTGGAAGCGGCATCAGGACGACGACTGGGAGGAGGACCTGCGCGACTATTGGGATCCCGAAGACCGAAAGAACTGGCACACCCCGTGGACACCCTGGACAGATCTCAAGTGGTGGTTCAAGAGGCGATTCGGCAGATCGTGAACAATCTTCTCGTCGACGAGCCGCTGCATCACGCTGCCGGAGGCGACATCCTGAACGTTCGCCATTCGGCTAGTTAGACACTTGCTGTCAGGATCAGGTCCCGGCCAGGATTTGATCCAGGTGCCCGGTGGGATGCTCCCAATATTCGGCTGCCCACCGTCTGGTTTGGTGTGGCTCTCTAATGGCTTGCTTCCCACCGGGTGCCGTGCAGGGAGTGGCTGAAGAGGGGCCTGCCCCAAGTTCGAACTAGCGGTGCCCTCCCGCACGGACACCACTTGGTTCGTTGACGCGGGAAGGCACGGCGATGACCGTCATCATCGGAATGGACCCACACAAACGCTCGGCCACCATCGAAGCACTCGACCCGACCGGCAAGGTTCTGGCCACCGGCAGATACACCACCGACAACGCAGGCTATGCGGAAATGCTCACTGCCGAGAACAATTCCCGGACCGGATCTGGGCGGTGGAAGGCTGCAACGGCATCGGTCGGCACCTCGCGCACCGCCTGGTCCACGACGGGGAAACCGTGATCGACGTGCCGGCGAAACTGTCGGCGCAGGTGCGTGTCTTCGCGACCGGCAACGGCCGCAAAACGGACCCGGTCGATGCCCACTCGGTGGCCCTGGCCGCATTGCGCGCACCGAATCTGCGGCGGGTCGAGGCCGATCCGGAGCTGGTCGCCTTGGGCATGCTCGCCGACCGCCGCGACGAGCTCGGGCGTTCCCGCACCGAAACCGTCTGCCGCCTGCACCGGTTGCTGCTCGAACTGATCCCCGGTGGCGCCAAGACATTCCTGTCAGCCCGTCAAGCCCGCGAACTGATCGCCCCGATCACGCCGTCGGATGCGGCCGCGCGGGTCCGGCTGCGTTTGGTCGTGGAGTTGATCGAAGACCTGGAAACCATCGACCGCAAGACCAAAGCCACAGACAAGGAACTGCGGCAGTTGGTCACCGAACGCGGCTCCACGCTGATGGAACTTCACCGGATCGGACCGTCTTCCGCGGCACGGCTTTTAACCGATACAGGTGATATTCGCCGGTTTCGGGACCAGGATCGGTTCGCGTCCTGGAACGGCACCGCACCGTTGGACGCGTCCTCGGGTGATCAACAGCGGCACCGGCTCTCGCGCGCCGTCAACCGCAAGATCAACCGGGTGTTGCACATCATGGCCATCGTTCAACTACGCAACCGCACGCCGGGCCGGTCTACTACGACGGCCGCAGAGCGGGCGGGAAGACCTCGATGGAAGCGGTCCGCGCGCTCAAACGACGGCTCTCGAACGTGATCTACGCCCGGATGCTCGCTGATCAACGATGTCGTGAATTGGCAGGCCCGGGAGGGCAATCGGGAACGACTCTTCACTCCAGCGCGACCGGTTCCAACCCGCACACCGATCCTTCGGACAAGCCACATCCCGGACCCAACAAACAGGCTAACCCCACACCCACACCGACGTCTTGACATAGAGGGGTGCCATTACAGGGCGTTCTCCAGATACATCCCGAGATGTGGGCTCGCTAGCCGGTGCGGCCACAGCCGTGCCCCCGCGGTGGGGCGCGGGGACACGGCCGGCGCAAAGGCTATTCGGCGATGAGGCGGCGGATGATCATGGGCTCGGCGAGGATGCCATCCAGAACGCCCGCCACGTGCTGGAAGTGGTCGGTGGCGAAGTGCTTCTCGAGGGCGTCGGCGTCCTGCCATTCCTCGACCACGACCATGTGGGCGGGGTCGTTGGGGTTGGTGAAGGGCTGGTAGGACAGGCAGCCGGGTTCGGCCAGGGACGGTTCGATCATGGCTTCCAGGGCGGTGCGCAGGCGGTCCTCGTTTCCGGCGGTGACGCGCAGTTCGGCGACGACGTGCAGGGTCATGGTGTGCTCCTCGGGTTCGGTGTGGGGTGTGTCAGTGGGTGATCGGGCCTTCGCCCGCGCCGGTGGCGCGCAGGGCGGCGGCGATGGCGTCCAGGTCCGCGGGGGTCAGTTCCAGTGTGGCGGCGTCGATCCAGCCGTCGACCTGGTCGGGGGTGCGGGCGCCGACGATCGCGCCGGTGACGCCGGACCAGGTGAGGGTCCAGGCGATGGCGAGGGCGCCGACGGTGGTGTGGTGGGCGGCGGCGAGGGGGCGCAGCGCCTCGACCAGGGCGAGGTTGCGGTCGAGGTCGGTGGTGAACTCGGGGAAGCCCTTGCGCCAGTCGTCGTCGGGCAGGGCGGCGACGCGTTCGGCGGAGAAGGCGCCGGTCAGCAGGCCGGAGTGCTGCGGCTGGTAGACGATGCCGCCGGTGTGATGGGCTGCGGCCCAGGCCAATTCGCCCGCGGCGGCGCGCTTGATCAGGGAGAACTGGGGCTGGATGGCGTCGACGTGGGCGATGGATTCGGCGATTTCGAGCTGTCCGACGTCATGGTTGGACAGGCCGATGGCGCGGACCTTGCCCTCGGTGACCAGGTCGGCCATGGTCTGCCAGTACTCGTGCAGCGGGGTGACCACGGCGTCGGCCACGCCGTCCGGGTCCGAGAAGTCCAGGGAGGCACCGGTGTCGGGCCAGTGCACCTGGTAGAGGTCGATGCGTTCGACGTCCAGTCGCCGCAGCGAGTCCTCGATCTCGCGACGCACGCTGGCCGCGGCCATGATCCGCCGGGGCGCGGCGGCGCGGTCGTCGTCGTCCCAGACCAGTCCCGCCTTGGTGAAGACGAAGGGCCGGTCGGCTTCGGGCAGTTGACCGATCGCCTTGCCGACCACTTCCTCGGAGTGGCCGAGCCCGTAGACGGCGGCGGTGTCGATCCAGTTCACGCCCGCGTCGAGGGCGCGGTGCAGGGTGGCGATCGATCCGGCGTCGTCCTGTGCGCCCCAGGTGTAGCGCCAGCCCGCGCCGCCGAGTGCCCACGCGCCGAAGCCGATCCGGCTGATGCGCATGTCGGTGGTCCCGAGCTGACGGGTGGGAAGGGAGGTCATGCTGTGCTCCTCGGGAGTCGGTGTCCGCCGTGGTGTGCGGCGCTGAGCACTACAGTCGTCCGATCCGCGAGGGGTAGACAGTGCGGCGTCTGCCTGGGCATCGCATGACCAGGATGAAACCCGGGGTCCGCGTGGTTACCTGGTTCCATGACCCTGGACCGTCGCGCCGAACTCGGTGAATTCCTGCGCTCCCGCCGCGCCCGGCTGAGCCCGGAGGAAGTGGGTCTGGTCTCGCATGGGGCCCGCCGCCGGGTGCTGGGGCTGCGGCGCGAGGAGCTGGCGCTGCTGGCCGGGGTCAGCGTGGATCATTATGTGCGCCTGGAACAGGGACGCAGTCTGCAGTTCTCGGAGTCGGTGCTGGACGCGGTGGCGCGGGCGCTGCGCTTGAATCAGGTCGAGCGTGATCACCTCTACCTGCTGGCCCGCCCGTGGTCGGGTGAGGAGCCGCCCGCCGCGCAGCGGGTGCGCCCGGGTCTGCGGCGGCTGCTGGACGCCGCGCACGACGTGCCCGCCTACATCGTGGGCCGCGGGGTGAGCGTGCTGGCGTGGAATCGCCTGGCGGCGGCCCTGATCGGCGATTTCGGCGCGATCGCCCCCGAGCAGCGCGATTTCCTGCACCTGGTGTTCCTGGACGAGGGCGCGAAGGAGCTCTACGAGGACTGGGACGACAAGGCCGCCGATACGGTGGCGTATCTGCGGGTGGACGCCGCCCGCAATCCCGGCGACCCCCGCATCACCGCGCTGATCGACGAAATGAACTCCGCGAGCCCGGAATTCGCCGCCCTGTGGGAGCGCCACGAGCTCAAGGACAAGACGCACGGCCGCCACATCTATCGGCATCCGATCGTGGGCCGCCTCGATCTGGGCTACGAAACCCTACGCCTGCCCGACGATCCCGATCAGGCCCTGGTCGCCCACCACGTCGAGCCGGGCTCCCCCAGCGCCGACGCCCTGCGCCTGCTGGCTTCGCTCGCCGCGGATCCGGCCACCCGCCACTAGCCGACCCGGGCACGACCCGGAAAGCACTGCGCCGCACCGGTGATCCGGTGCGGCGCAGGTGGTTCGAGCGATCGGCCTACTTGGTGTCGCTGTCGATCAGCAGGGAGCCGCCGCTGTCGACGACCCGCAGCGTCACCGACTTGCTGCCGCTGTTCTTGGTGCTCAGGCTGGCCAGCGAGATGTCCACGGAGCCATCGGGATTGTTGCTGTCGGTCCCGCGCGCGCCCTCGATGGTCGAGTAGCGGCTGACCGGGTTGTTCGTCCAGTAGGTCTGGAACGCCGACGCGCTGCCGTACACCTGCTGCGCGGCCGGGGTGAGCCGGGTCCACGCCTCCTGGTACCGCTGGGAGGTGAGGGCGTCGTAGAACTTGTCCACGGCGTCCGCGCCGTTGCCCACGCTCACGGTCGAGGCGCTCTTGGTCTGGCCCAGGCCCGAGGGCGTGCCCTTGGTGGAGCTGGCCGAGGTCGAGGCCTTCACCGAGGTGGTGGTCCCGCCCGCGCCGGGCGAGTCGCCCGAGCCGGAGTCGCCCATCATGCCGTAGACGATGCCGCCGGCCACCACGACGACCGCGGCCAGCAGGATCCACACCAGCTTCTTCTTGCCGCCCGGCTCCGAATCCGGTTCCGGCGCGGGGTGATTGCGGGTCGGCGGGCCGCCGTGGGGCACCGGCCGCGGCGGCGGGGTCTCGAGCAGCTGGGCCTGGCTCATGGCGCCGGTTGGGATGTCGGCGTTGGCCGACGAACGGCGTTCCATCTGCCGGGTCTGCTGGCGCGGCGCGGTGCCGCCCTGCGGGGTGACCGGGCCGGAGCGGCGGCCGGCGAACACCCGGGCGGCCTCGGCGTCCGGGCCGACCTCGGCGAATTCCGCCATGATGTCGCGCACGTCGAGCATGCTCGGCCGGTCCTCCGGCTCGAAGCTGAGCAGGCTGAGCAGCAGGTCCGACAGCGGCCCGGCATTGCGCGGCTCGCTGATCTGGCCGTTGGCCGCGGCGTAGAGCAGTGCCAGCGGATTCGGGTTGGTGCCGTAGGGCGGTTCACCTTCCAGCGCGTGGAAGAGCGTGGCGCCCAAGGCGAAGACGTCGGCGGCCGGGGTCGGTTCCGCGCCGCGGGCGACCTCGGGGGCGAGGTAGGCGGCGGTGCCGGAGATGAGCCCGGTGGCGGTGAGGGTGACGTCGCCCTTGGACTTGGCGATGCCGAAGTCGGTGATCTTCACCGCGCCGTTGTCGCCGAGCAGGATGTTGCCGGGCTTGACGTCACGGTGCACGATGCCGGCGCGGTGCGCGGCGATCAGCGCGGAAGCCACCTGTTCGCCGATGCGCGCGCACTGCGGCAGCGGCAGCGTGCCCTGCGCGGACAGCACCACGGCGAGGCTCTGCGAGGGCAGGTACTCCATGATCAAGCACGGGTCGCCCTCGTGCTCGGTGATGTCGAAGACGACGATGGCGTTCGGATGCTGAAAGCGGGCCGCGTTGCGCGCCTCGCGCGCCGCACGCTGCCGGACGATGTCCTTGTCGGCATCCGACAGGCTCGGCTGGGTCAGGATCTGCTTGATCGCGACGGATCGTTCCAGCCGCTGGTCGACGGCTCGCCAGACGACACCTGTGCCGCCGCTACCAATCCGTTCGACCAGGCGGTAATGCCCTGCGATCACTTGGCCGGTTTCGATGGCACTACTCCGAGGTTCTTCGAGATGACTGTGACAATGCGGTTGCCCGCGCGTTTCCCCGCACGAGTGTAGCGGGCGACGCGCGGATCGCCGACGTCAGCGTGAGATATGGCGGAGATCTCGATGAGATCTGCGCCGCCCGTCAGCGACCGGCCCGTGACCCAGCTGACGTATACGCTGGTCGCGGCCCATGCATGACCAGACATATACCGATCGGTTTGGTGTGTGTTTGCTCCCGCACACCGACCGAGTTCAGCTACTTTTCACCGCCGCGGGCCACTGCGCGCGAACCAACCGGGCGGTGTCGGCGGCATCGAGCTCGATATCGAAGACCTCCGCGAGCACCTTGGGCAGCTCTGCGACCTCGAGCTCGCGCACCTCCTCCGAACCATCGGGATGGTGCGTGGTCCAGGTGGTGCCGTCGAGCTGGTGGTGCACATCGGGCAGGAAGCGCTGCACGAAGGGCCGCATGGTGAACGGTGAACGCGCCGCGGTGGACACGTAGTGGTTCCCGACCGCGAAATCGACGCGGTACTGGGGGGTGATGGCGAAGGTGTGCCGATCCACCCAGCCGTCCTTCCCGAACTGGTACAGCGTCCACAGCTCGCCGCCGACGGCGTCGGTGCTCCGCTCCAGCCGGAAACGCCATGCGCCCGCACCGAATTCACCGCGGCCGGGGGCCAGTTCGATCGGTTCCAGGGGACCCCAGCCGAAACCGACGTCACACAGCCACAGCCGGCCGTCGTCGGCGGCCTCGACCCGCAGCAGCGCGTGGGTGGCCGGGCGCAGGCCGGCCGCGCCCAGGGTGACCCGGCCGGACATGGCGGTGAATTCGAAGCCGAGCCGTTCCAGCGCGGCCGCGAACAGACCGACGTTCTCGTAGCAGTAGCCGCCGCGCCGCCGCCGGATCAGCTTGTCCTGCAGCGCTTCCGAGTCCAGGGGGATGCCGCGGCCGAGAATGATCTCGAGGTTCTCGAACGGGATCGTGGTGGTGTGGGCGCGCACCAGGGCGCGCAGGGTCTCCAGGGTGGGCGTGCGCGCACCGGTGAACCCGATCCGGTCCAGGTAGGCGTCGAGGTCGAGCTCCGCGCCCAGCCAGGTGTAGGTGGGGTCCGCCGGTGTGTTCATCACTGCCTTCCTTCGCGCCCGATTCGCGTGGATCATCCGTCTTCCGAGGTGATCAACGGTAGTGGGCGCGGCTGTGTTCCGACGCGATCGGACCGCCGGGTCAGGCGTGGACGCGCGCGAGGGTGCGCAGACCCTCGCGGTAACTCGGATAGCGCGGCGCCCAGCGCAGTTCCGCCCGGGCCTTGGCATTGGACGGGCGGAGGGAGAAGTCCAGCATCTGGGCCGCCGTCAGCGGGGAGGTGATGCGCATCAGGCGCGGGGGCACCCGCAGTGGCGGCCGCGCGCCGACGGCCTCGGCGGCGGCGGCGAACATGGCCTCCCAGGTGGCGGGCTCGTCGTCCACGATGTTGTACGCCTGGCCGGGAACGCCGCGTTCGAGGGCGGCCACGGTCGCGGCGGCGGCGTCCTCGACGTGCACGAAGCCGGTGTGCCCGGTGGTCGTGCTGGGCAGCGGGAACAATCGCCGCCGCAGGGCGCGGGTGAAGGACGCGGACGCGCCGGGCCCGTAGAAGACGCCGTAGCGCAGCGCGATTCCGTCGATGCCGGGCGCCCGCCAGGCGTGGCATTCGGCCTCGTGCAGCGCGCCGATGAGCCCGTCGTTGACGTCGCCGGGGATGCGGCCGAAGGGGTCCTGCTCGGTCACCGGCCGCGGGCCGTGGTCGCGCATGCCGTAGCCGAAGATCACCGATTGCGTCAGGTACCGGCGCGCGCCCGCGCGCTGGGCCAGTTCCACCAGGTGTTTGCCGCCGGTCTCGCGTAAGGCGTTGGTGCGCAGCAGGCCCGGCGAGTGGTAGTGGGTGGGCGGCGAGTTCCGGTAGGCGGTGAGCTCGTGGATGACCGCGTCGGCGGTGAGCCGCTCGGTGGCGCGCAACAGCTCCGAGCGGTCCATCACATTGGCGACCAGCGGGGTGGCTCCCAGCGTCCGTGCGACCTCCGCGCCGCGGCCGTCGCGGGTGAGCGCGTACACCTGGTGTCCGCGGGCGCGCAGCGCCGTCACCAATGGCCGCCCGATCGCCCCTGTCGCTCCCGCCACCACGACTTTCATTGCGCTTCATCCCGTCTCGCCCTGCCGATGCCGGGCCCGAGCCTAGTGTTCGGCGCGCGATCGTGTGGCACGGCGGTCGGCCCGCGCGGGGCGCGGCGGCGGGTACGGCGACCGGTCGCGCGCGGGACTGGCTGTCAGGCGGCGCATTTGGCGTTCGCCGGGGCCGGCGGAGCGGTGTTGACTCCCGCGCCGACGTCGATCGTGTAGTCGTGATCGCCGCCGAGAGGTTCGGTGCCCTGCAGCAGTCGCATGACGGCGCAACCGGATTCGAAGAACACCGGATTGATGCCGTGTTCGCCGGGCACGACGCGGCCGTCGAGATCGCGGCCGCTGACGACGGTGTACATGGACACCCGCTTGCCCGCGAGCATCAGCGCGGCGCGCATCTCCACCGAACTGGTGTAGGGCACCACCGTATCCGCGGTGCCGTGCACCAGGACCGCCCGCTGGACGTCGATGCGGCCGGGCATGAGTACCGGGGAGCGATCGATGTAGGCCTGCGGGCAGGTCAGCGGAATACAGCCGCCCGCATCGCGTTCGATCTCCGGCCGCAGTCGCTTGCCGGCCAGGCCGGCTTCCAGCCAGGCGGTGAGATCCCCGGCGTGGCCGAAGGTGTCGACCCAGTAGTCGTAGGTGCCGGGCGGGGCGTAGGCGGCGGCCAGCCCGCTGGTGATGCCGCCCTGACTCCAGCCCCACAGCACGGTGGGGCCGAGGCCGGGGTGTTCGCCGCGATACCACTGGGTGGCGGCGACGGTGTCGCGCCAGCCCGCCCACACGTTCCACTCGCCCGTGCGCCACGTGCTGTTGCCGGAGCGCTGGTCCATGGTGACCAGGGCGGCGCCGGTGTTCTCGACGATCGAGGCCATGTAGTCGGGGAAGTCGCTCGCGCTGCCGTCGTGGCCGTGCACCGCCACGATGAGCGCCCGGGCCCCGCCCTCGGGTTCGTAGACGCGGCCGGTGGCGGTCTCGCCGTCGACGGTGAGGCTGATCGGCCGCATGGACACGCCGCCGTCGGCCGCGCCCGCGATTCCCGGTAGCCCGACCATCACCGCCGCCACCACGCCCACGACCGCACCGATTACCCGCAACCCTCGCCGATGAGCACGCACGTCCGGCATCGTCGCACGTCCGGTCGGCCCGGTCGGGAACCCACGCCGGGCCGGTCGGCGCGCCGGCACGGATGTCGCGGGGTGTGCCCGAATCAGGCTGCCGGCGGCTAGGATTCGACCATGCGTTCGATGGATGCCGCGGAGCGGCGGGCTCGACTCGGGGTGCGGCACCGGCTGGCGTCGGCGGAGCGCGGCGACACGGTCGAGTCGATCGTGCGGTCCCTGGTCGTCTTGCACGCGACCGACCCGGCCACCGTGTACCTGTCCGTCGCGGCGCGCTCGGCGGACCTGGAGACCGGCCACGTGGAGAAGGCGCTCTACGACGACCGGACCCTGCTGCGCATGCTGGCCATGCGGCGCACCATGTTCGTCGCGCCCATCGAGCTGGTGCCGGTGCTGCAGGCCGCGGTCGCCGACGCGCTGGCGCACAAGCAGCGCAAGACCTACGGGCGCTATGTCGAACAGTCCGGCGCGGTGCCCGGCAATGTCGTGAAGTGGTGGAACGCGGTCGAGTCGAAGACGCACGACGCCTTGCTGAGCCGCGGCGCGGCGACCGGGGCGCAGTTGAGCAAGGAGGTGCCCGAGCTGCGGACCCAGGTGGACACCGCGCCGGGCAAGCCGTATTCCAAACCCACCAATATCACCACCTGGGTGCTGGTCACACTCGGCTGTGAGGGCCGGATCGTGCGCGGGCGGCCCAATGGAAGCTGGTCCAGCAGCCAGTACACCTGGGCGCCCATCGAATCCTGGCTGCCCGACGGGATCACGGCCATGCCGGTCGAGGAGGCTCGCGCCGAGCTGGTCCGGAAGTGGTTGCGCGCCTTCGGTCCCGCGCCGGTGAGCGATCTCAAATGGTGGACCGGCTGGACGCTGGGCGAGGTGCGCAAGGCACTGGCGCCGGTGGACACCGTCGAGGTAGACCTGGGCGGTGAGACCGGCCTGGTACTGGCCGACGATCTGGAGCCCACGCCCGCCCCGGAACCGTGGGCGGCCCTGCTGCCCGCGCTGGATCCCACGCCGATGGGCTGGCAATCGCGCGACTGGTACCTGGGACCGCATCAGCCCGCCCTGTTCGACCGCAACGGCAATATCGGCCCGTCGGTGTGGTGGGACGGCCGCATCGTCGGCGGCTGGGCACAGCGACCGGACGGCGACATCGCCTGGCGGCTGCTCGAGGATGTCGGCGCCGACGCCGAGCGCGCCATCGCCACCGAGGCGGACCGGCTGCGCGGCTGGTACGGCGAGGTCCGCCCGATCCCCCGCTTCCGCACTCCGCTCGAACGCGAACTGTCCGCCTGACCGTCCGGCCCCCGCGCGCGGCGCGCCCGATGATCACGGGCGCGCCGAACGCGGTTGCTGTGCGCGAGTATTCGGAGAATTTCTGCGGGCGCCGCCGCGGTGGACTGTTACTGTCGACGGTGTTGTTCGCACGATCCGGGCCCGGCTGAACCTTCGGTTCACTCCGCGAACGCGGGAGGTCCACGGGTTCGGCCATTTCTTCGGAGTGTGTGTCATGGCGTTCTCGAATCGGCTGGTCTCCCCGGCTGCCCCGCGCACCGATCCGGCCGCCGCCGCGCCCGCCGGATCCCCGGACGCACGGCTCGCACCGCATCTCACCGGGCTGCCGGGAGGGCGCGACGAGGAGTGGGGCGATGCCTTCCGCGATGCGGCGCTGGGCATGTGCGCGGTGTTGTCCGCGACCGACGGCCGCATCGATCCGGCGGCCCGGATGCGCGTCGCGCAGATGACCGGGGAGCACGAGGTTCTCGGCCGCCGGCACGCCGAGGACCTGCGAAACCGTTTCGAGGACAACTGCGCCCGGCTCATCATGGATCCGGCGTTCGGCCACGCCTACGTGATGGCCCAGATCGCCAAGGCCACCGAGTATCCCGACCAGGCCGCCGCCGTGCTGCGCATCGGATTGACGGTGGGGCGAACCGACGGCGAACTCGGAGCACACGCCGCCACGGTGATTCGCGAGGCATGTCAGGTGCTGCGGATGGACCCCCGCGAATTCGGTCTGTAAAGCCCCCCTGGCTTTTGCTGGACATTGCCCGGAGCCGTCCCGCATTCTTGGGGCGTTTGCTGCCCAGCGAGGGGATCCACTCTGCATGGCGATCCAAGGGTTTCTCAATATCCTGCTCGACACCGTCCACCCGAATCGGGGCTGGCGGTACTGCGCGTGGTGCGAAGGCACCGGGGCCGTAGGCTGTTCCGAAGCGGGCTCGGCCATCCTGTGCACCGGTTGCGGGGGCATCGGCTGGCTCGTCGACCCGCCCGTTCACCGGCGCTGAATCGGCTCCGAACAGCGATGCGGCCCCGGGCGAGTGGCACCCCGGGGCCGCGTCGGCGCAGTGGTGTCCGCGCTACATGTCCAGTCCGAGATCGAGCACCCGGACCGAGTGGGTGAGCGCGCCCACGGCCAGGTAGTCGACGCCGGTGCGCGCGTAGTCGGCGGCCATGTCCAGCGAAAGCCCGCCCGAGGACTCGAGTTTGGTGCGCGGCGACCGGGTGTTGCGGCGCTGCACCGCCGCCTGGGTGGCCCACAGCGGGAAGTTGTCCAGCAGTACCAGTTCCACATCCTCGGCGAGCACGGCGTCGAGCTGTTCGAGGCTGTCCACCTCGACCTCGCACTCGATGTCCGGGTCCAGCTCCCGCACGGCGCGCAGCGCGGCGACCACCGAGCCCGCGGCCACCACGTGATTGTCCTTGATCAGCGCGGCATCGCCGAGACCCATGCGGTGGTTCACGCCGCCGCCGACCCGCACCGCGTACTTCTGCAGTGCGCGCAGGCCCGGCAATGTCTTGCGGCTGTCGCGGATCCGGCATTCGGTGCCCTCGACGGCGTCCACCCACTGGGCGGTCGCGGTGGCGATGCCGGACAGGTGACACACCAGATTCAGCAGCGTGCGTTCGGCGGTGAGCAGCCCGCGCGTCGGCGCGACCAGGCTCAGCACGGTGTCGCCGGGCTGTACCCGGGTGCCGTCCGGCACGCGCCCGGTCACCTCGTAGTTGCCCGCCCCCAGCACCTCGTCGAGCACCAGCAGCCCGACGTCCAGCCCCGCGACGGTCCCCGGCTGCCGGGAAGCCATGCCCGCCTTGGCCACCGCGTCGGCGGGCACCGTCGCCAGGGTGGTGATGTCGGGCCCGTACCGCAGGTCCTCATCGAGGGCGGTGCGGATGAGCGCGATCATTTCGTCGCGGTCCAGTCCGGCGTCGAGAGCCATTACTGCACTCCTAGATCGATGAGTTGTCCTCCGCGCCGGGTCCTATCGCCCAGAGCGGCAGTGTTGTTCGCGGCGGCGGCGGCCGTCCGGCCCGGTGCTCCGGCGTGGTTCACGACGCGGCCGGGACGGCGACCTCGTCCCATGAGGGGGTCGGCGCGCCATCGGGGACCAGCTTGGGCCGCCCGTCGGAGCCGAGCCGCACGGTGGTGCTGCGCCGCAACTCCTCCCGCGGTTCCGGATAGTCGGAGCGGGTGTGGCAGCCGCGGCTCTCGGTGCGCGCCGCCGCCGCGACGAGCAGCGCCCGGGCGGTCAGCGTGAGCGCCGAATCCTCGAGTTGGCGGATGATGGTGGCCGCCGCATCGTTGCCGTCCGGCGTGGTCGCGGGGCGGTTCAGCGCCCAGTCGACGGTGATCTCGGGGGCGTCGTTGTCTGCGACCAGGCCGACCAAGCGCAGGATGGCGGCGCGCAGGCCGTCGCCGTCGCGGACCACGGCGGCGTGCTCGGTCATCAGCTCCTGCAAGAGCTTCCGGTCCGCGTGCGGGAAACGCAGCGGGCCGACCTCGGTGATCGGTGCCGCCATACCTTTGCGTTCCACGGCCGCCGCGCCCGCGCGTTCGCCGATGACCAGGCCCTCCAGCAAGCTGTTGGAGGCCAGGCGATTCGCGCCGTGCAGACCCGTGCGGGCCACTTCGCCCGCGGCGTAGAGACCCGGGACGGTGGTGCGGCCGGAGGTGTCGGTGAGAATGCCGCCGCACTGGTAGTGGGCGGCGGGGGCGACCGGGATCAGGTCGGTGGTGGGGTCGATGCCCGCGGCCAGGCAGGAGGCCGTGATGTTCGGGAAGCGTTGCGCGAAGCCGTCGATCGCGCGGGCGTCGAGGTAGACGTGGTCGGCGCCGAGCTCCTGCATGCGGGCGGCGATGGCACGCGAGACCACGTCGCGCGGGGCCAGGTCGCCGCGCGGGTGCACGCCGGCCGTCACCGAATCGCCCCGGGAGTCGACCAGAGTCGCGCCCTCGCCGCGCACCGCCTCGCTGATCAGCGGGCGGCGGCCGAGACCGCCGGGGGTGAACAGCACGGTCGGATGGAACTGCAGGAACTCCAGATCCGAGACCAGCGCTCCGGCCCGCAGCGCCAGCGCGATGCCGTCGGCGGTCGCGCCCGCGGGGTTGGTGCTGCACGCGTAGAGCTGGCCGAGGCCGCCGGTGGCGAGCAGGACCGCGGGTGTGTGCACGATGCCGAAGCCCTTGTCCGACAGCGCGATCACGCCGCGCACGCCCGCGGGTCCGGTGACGATGTCGAGGACGGCGGCCCCGAAGATCACCGGCAGTCCGGCGGCGTTCAGGGCCCGCTGCACCTCCGCGCCGGTGGCGTCGCCGCCCGCGTGGATGATGCGGCGGGTGCTGTGCCCGCCCTCGCGGGTGCGCGACACCTCGCCGTCGCGGCCCAGGTCGAAGACCGCGCCCAGGTCGGTCAGCGCGTCGACCGCCTGCTGACCGCCCTCGACGATGGACCGCACCGCCTCGACGTCACACAGTCCGGCCCCGGCGACCACGGTGTCGTGCACATGGGATTCCACCGAATCCCCGTGCGGCGCGACCACCGCGATCCCGCCCTGCGCGTACTGGGTCGAGGTGTCGGTGGGTCCGCCCTTGCTCAGGGTCAGTACCCGCAGCCCGTGCCGGGAGGCGGTGCGCGCGGCGGTCAGCCCGGCCACGCCACCACCCACCACCACGAGGTCGGCCTCGGCTTCCCAGGTGACCGAAATCGATGTGTTCACCATTGCTCATCCCTCCCCCGACGGGGCGGGCGTGGCTACTCGCCGCCGCCCGGGTTGCCGATCTCGATCATGCGCTGCACCGAATTGCGGGCCAGGGCGGCGGTTTCGGGATCGACGTGGACCTCGTCGCGGTTCTCCACCAGGCAGCGGAGCAGGGCGGCGGGGGTGATCATCTTCATGTACTTGCAGGACGCGCGGTCGTTGACGGCCTGGAAGTCGATGCCGGGGGCGGCCTTGCGCAGCTGGTGCAGCATGCCGACCTCGGTGGCGACCAGCACCTGGCTGGACTTGGCGGCCTTGGCGGCGTCGATCATGCCGCCGGTGGACAGGATGTGCACGCGGTCGGCCGGGAACTCACCCGCGCCCGCCAGATAGAGAGCCGAAGTGGCGCAACCGCATTCGGGGTGCACGAACAGCTCGGCGTCGGGGTGGGTGCGCGCCTGCTCGTTGAGCTCGTCGCCGTTGATGCCCGCGTGCACGTGGCACTCGCCCATCCAGATGTGCATGTTCTCGCGGCCGGTCACGCGCTTGACGTGCGCGCCCAGGAACTGGTCCGGCAGGAACAGCACCTCGCGGTCGGGGTCGATGGAGGCGACCACGTCGACGGCGTTGGAGGAGGTGCAGCAGATGTCGGTCAGGGCCTTCACCGCGGCGGTGGTGTTCACGTAGGAGACCACCAGTGCGTCCGGGTACTCGGCCTTCCAGGCGCGCAGTTCGTCGGCGGTGATGGAGTCGGCCAGCGAGCAGCCAGCCCGCTCGTCCGGGATGAGGACCGTCTTCTCCGGGCTGAGGATCTTGGCGGTCTCGGCCATGAAGTGCACACCGCAGAAGACGATGGTGTCCTCGGGCGCCTCCGCGGCGATGCGGGACAGGGCCAGGGAGTCGCCCACGTGGTCGGCGATGTCCTGGATCTCCGGCAGCTGGTAGTTGTGCGCCAGGATGGTGGCATTGCGCTCGCGCGCCAGCCGCTTGATCTCCGCCGCCCAGTCGGGGGTGGCGTCCACACCGGTGTACCCCGACGGCCCGTCGGCGATGCGCTCGGTCAGCGTGCCCACTGCTGCAGCCATGGCATGGCTCCTTCTCTCATGCGCCCGGCAACTTCGCCGATTCGCATCCACACGGTTTTCGACTTAGAATCGAAAACGTGGCCCATCGTAGCACCATCCACGAAACGCTCACCGCCGTGTTCCAGGTTCGTCGCTTCCCGGAAACCATCAGTGCAGGTGAGAGCGCTAGGGGCCGGCGCAGCGCGGTCACGGATCGGTGCCCGCCCGGCCAGCGCACCGAACTCGCGGTGCTGCTGTGGGAGCGCGCCCTCGACCCCGCCAAGGACACCTGGTCACTTCCCGGCGGCCGTCTGCGCGACGGCGAGGACCTCGACGCCTCGGCCGCGCGCCAGCTCGCCGAGAAGGTCGACGTGCGCGAGCTGACCCATCTGGAACAGGTGTGGGTGTTCAGCGATCCCGACCGGGTGCCCGGCGACCGGCGCATCGCCTCGGCATACCTGGGGCTGGTGCCGCTGACCGCCGAACCGGTACTGCCGCCCGACACCCGCTGGCATCCGGTCTCGAACCTGCCGACCATGTCCTTCGACCACGGCACGGTCGTGCGGCACGCGCGAAACCGGCTGGCCGCCAAGCTCTCCTACACCAATATCGCCTTCGCGCTGGCGCCCGCCACCTTCACCATGTCCACGCTGCGCGAAATCTATTGCGCGGCATTGGGATACGATGTGGACACCACTAATCTGCAGCGCGTTCTGACCCGCCGCAAGGTGATCACGCCCACCGGCGAGACCGCCTCCCCCGGCCGGACCGGCGGCCGTCCGGCGGCGGTCTACCGCTTCACCGACTCCGAGATCCGGGTGACCGACGAGTTCGCGGCCCTCCGCCCGCCGGCCTGAGGCCCCCATTTCTGGTGGCGGCGGCGGGGGTAACCCGAAAAGCGCTGCGCGCGATAGTGGAATGAACAACCAAGATCACTATCGAAGGAGTGCCATGTCCGCATCCGTGCGCATCGGAACCGCCCTCGCCGGGGCCGCCCTGACCGCGGCCGCCGTGTCGATCTCGGGATCCGCGGTCGCGTCCGCCGAGGCCGTGGTGGCCGATCCGAACGCCTACCTCGTGGGCGACACGGTGTACTTCAGCTACGGCAACCTCGCCAGTTGCGCCATCAAGCCCAACGGGGACGTCGGCTGCGACGCCACCGGTTACGATCTGCGCTGGTACGGCCTGCCGGTCACCAACCTCTCCATCGACGCCGCCTTCCTGCCCGCCCACCCCGCGATCGGCCCCATCGGCGTGCACGGCCGTTCCGGCAGCCCCGCCCTCTCCGGCGGCGGCCCCACCCCCGGCTCGAATTCCCCCTACGGCCCCGACGCCACCCTCTCCTACGGTGGCGCGACCTGCAGCGGCAGCGGCTTCCGCGCCGCGATCTCCTGCACCTCGAAGGGACACCACTTCACCTTCGGCTTCGTCACCGACTACAACTGAGCCGCCGCCCCTTACGCTGCATCCCATGCGCGCCGCCGATGTCCTGGCCCTGCACCGCGCCTGCTCTCGATCCGGGCTCACCGTCTGGATCGACGGCGGCTGGTGCGTGGACGCCCTCCTGGGCGAGCAGACCCGCCCGCACCATGATCTCGACATCGCGGTCCACCGCCGCGATGCCGAGCGAGTCCACGAAATCCTCACGGATCTGGGCTATCTCGCATCCCCCGGACCCGACGACACCCCGTGGAACCATGTCATGACGAAAGGCCCGGACACCTCGGTCGACGTACACGTCTTCGAACACGACGCCGACGGCGCGGTGATCTACGGCATCGCCTATCCCGCCGAATCCCTCACCGGCACCGGCACTATCGACGGCGAGCGGGTCGACTGCATCGCCCCACGGTGGATGTTCACGTTCAAGACCGCCTATCCCCCGGCCGCCAAGGACCTCCACGACGTCCGGGCCCTGGCCGCGAAGTTCGATTTCCCGGTGCCGGACGCGTACCGGTAACCGGCTTCAGCTATCCGTCGGCATACGCTGGGCGCATGCCACGGAGTACTGCGAGCACCGTCGACGACTATCTCGGTGAGCTACCGGAGGACCGACGACCTGTCGTGACCCAGCTGCGCGAGCTGTGCCGGGACACCCTCACCGGATTCCGGGAGGCCATGGCTTACGGCATGCCCGTCTACGAGCGCGACGGCACCGCGGAGATCGCCTTCGCCAGCCAGAAGCACTACATCTCCTTCTATCTGATGCGCAGCGATCTGCGCGAGACGTTCGCCGAGCATCTCGACACCAAGGACATGGGCAAAGGCTGCCTGCGTTTCCGCAAACCCGAGGCCGTCGACTTCGACCTGCTGCGAACCATCCTGGAGGCGACGGCCGCCAGCCGCGGCACCATCTGCTGAGCGGGCTACCAGCGCACCATGGGCAACGGGCGCAGCGGATGGGCGATGGCGTACGCGACCGCCCGGCGGGCCAGGTAGGCGTGGAAGCCCTCGTAAGGGAGCTGGGCCACAACGGATTCGATGTCGGCGCGGGTCAGCGGACGACGGACCAGACCCCGGCTGGCGTCGATGCGGTCGGCGACGCGGAAGGTCTCGACCAGACGGTCGTCGACAGCGCGGAGCCGGTGATGGTCGAGCACCAGCCGGCGCGCCGCGGCGATATCGGTGACGCCGAATTCGGCGGCGTGCGCCTCGGCCAGGTCGGCCGACGGCGCGAGATAGTCCCAGGTCCCCGCGGTCCAGACGCCGAGATCGTGCACGGCCCACGCCAGGGCGGCGACATCGGGGACCGGCTCCCCCAGCAGCAGCCGCTGATAGTTCAGGCTGCGCAGCACGTGATTGCGGTAGGCGGGGAACGACGCGCCGAGCTGGTCGCGGTGCCGGTCGAGCACGGCATCGACGATCGGATGATCGGTCTGTATCCGCATGGCTCCCCCTGGTGTGTCATCCGGGCTGCAGCGGACACTACACCCGGCATCACACCGCGGGCGGATGAGCGATCCCCCGAAAACCTGGGTCCCTGAAAATCCTTGTGAAACAAGGGTTATTCAAAAATACTTCTCGCCCATGAACATCACGAAGATCGGTCACCGCGCCGCACTGGGGGCCGCGCTCGCGGCCGCGGCGGTGCAGCTTTCCGCCGGGTCGGCCACGGCGGCCGCGGACACCATCCCGATCTGGTTCGGCGCCGGCGCCGACCCGCTCGCCTGCCAGGCGACCACACTGAAATGCGAAATCGACGTCGAGGTGAACGACGTGACGACGCCCGTCTCGATCGTCATCAACGGCAAGACCATGGTGACCGCCCTACCCGCGCCGAGCGGGGGCACCCCGGGGCTCGGCTTTCTGGTCTACCAGTGGATTCCCGATACGGCGGGCTCGAACACGGTCACCGTCACGCAGGGCAGCCGAACCCACACCGTCACCATCCCCATCATCGACAACAACTCGCCCGAGGCGTTCATCCGGCGCAACCAGGACGCCGTGCGGCGCTTCGCCTGTCAGTCGGGCAGCAGCACGCTCTCGGCATGCTCGAGCGGCGGCGTCAAATGATCAGCTAATCGTCACGGGAACGATCGCGATGCTTGGTGGTGCGCCGGTACCGGCGGCCGCTCGGAATCGGCTGGGAAGCATTGGATCTGCGGAGCTCGTGGCGCTGCCGCCAGGCGGTGAGATCCGGGCGCTCGGCCCGCTCGGCGGCAGCGGCCGGTGCGGGCTTGCCCGGCGGCGCGGTCTTCATGGGTTCCCCCCAAGTGGTGCTGATCCGTGGACTCGAACACGGTAGGGGGTACAACGCGCGAGATCCAGCGAATATTGCCGGAATCGGAGTCAGCGGGTGGCGGATTCGGGGGATTCGAGGGGATGGCGTCAGGACCGGGCGACTCCCCCGAATTCATCGTCGGGGAAGTCGCCCGGGTTCATCGATGGTGGACCGGCTACGCCGGCATGGTCGCCGCCCGGTCCGGGTCGGTGACCGGGTCCAGCTTTCGGACTCGGATCGTCAGCGCGACCACGATGGCCGCGATCACGAAGAAGCCTGCGCCCCAATAGAATCCGACGTCGTAGCTGTGGATCGCCGCGCGGGCCGGCAGGTCCGGGGTGAAGGGGTGGCTCTGGGCGTAGCGGGTCGAGACCTGTACCGCGATCGTGGTGAGCAGGGCGGTTCCGATCGAGGCGCCGATTTGCTGGACCGCGTTCAACAGGCCGCTGGCCACGCCGGCGTCGCTGTCGTCGATCGCGTAGAGCGCGGTGGCCTGCATGGCCACGAAGATCTGGGCCATGCCGAGCGCGATGATGATCTCGGCGGGAAGCACCGCCGCCCAGTAGGGTTGGCCGGCGCGCAGCTGGGCCAGGTAGATCAGGCCGCCCGCGCCGAGTTGGGCGCCGGCGAGCATCAGGACCCGGGGTCCGACCTTGGGTAGCAGCTTGCTGGCGACTCCGGCGGAGAAAACGATGCCGAACGGGAAGGGCAGGAACGCGATTCCCGCCTTCAGCGGCGAATAGCCCAGCGTCTGTTGGAAGTAGTAGCTCAGGAACAGGAAGACCGCGTACATGGCGACCGGAACCAGGAGCGCGACCAGAAATGACCCGCCCCGGTTGGCTTCACCCGGAATACGGAGGGGCAGTAGTGGATTGGTGACTCTGGCCTCGATGGCGACGAAGGCCAGGAGCAGGAGCACACCGACCACCAGCAGTGCGACGGTGCCGGCCGCGCCCCAACCGGCTTGCGCCGCACGGTTGAACCCGTACACGACGCTCGCCAGTCCCGCGGTCACGACGACCACGCCGGGCAGGTCGTAACCGCCCGCCCGCCGCACGGGCACGTCCCGGACGACGACCAGCGCGGCCGCCGCCGCGGTGGCCAGTGCGATGGGAATGTTCACCAGCAGGCACCAGCGCCAGGACGCGTACTGCGTCAACGCTCCACCACCGATGAGCCCGACCGCGAATCCCGCTCCGGATACGCCGCCGAACACCGCGAAAGCCTTGGCCCGCTCCTGTGCCGCGGTGAATGTCACCGACACCAGCGACAGCGCCGAGGGCGCCAGCAAGGCCGCGAACAGACCCTGCAGCGCCCGTCCGGCGAACAGCATGCCGGGACTCATCGCCGCACCGGCCAGCACCGAGGCCGCCGCGAATCCGACCAGGCCGATCAGGAAGATTCGCCGGCGTCCGACATAGTCCGCCAGGCGACCGCCCAGCAGCAGCAGGCCACCGAACATCAGCGTGTAGGCAGTGAACACCCACTGCTTGTCGGCGTCCCGGATGCCGAGGTCGGCCTGCGCGTAGGGCAGCGAGATCGTCACGATCGTCGCGTCCAGGACGACGAGCAATTGCGCGATGGACAACACCAGCAACGCCCACCAGCGACGATCGGACGCCGCACGTACTTCGGACATCATCACCCTTTACTCATCGGTTTCATGCGACTGCGCGATTGTTGAAGGTCCGCCCGGGCAGGCGGCTCGCCACGAGATCCACCGCGGACCCGAGCACGCCGATCACGAGAATGATGGCCACAACCTGGTTGTAGGCCAGCTGATCTCGGGCATTGAGGATCTGGTAGCCCAGCCCCGAACGCACACCCAGCATCTCCGCGGGAACCAGCACGATCCAGGCGGTGCCGAGCCCCAGGCGCAGGCCGGTGCGGACGTGATCGCGCACGGCCGGAATGATCACGACGCGCAGTTGCTCCACGCGCGTCGCGTGAAAGGACCGAGCCACGTCCAGGAAGCCGCGATCGATCGCGTGCACCCCGGACACGGTGTTCAGCAGGATGGGCCACACGGCCGCGGCCGCGACCAGGAAGTAGACCGGCTGATTGCCGATCCCGAACAGCGCCACCGCGATCGGCGTCCACGACAGCGGAGAGATCATGCGCAAGAACTGCACCACCGGCGTGGACGCCTGTTCGATTCGGGTGTTCAGTCCGATCAGCAGACCCATCGGCACGCCGATCACCGTGGCGATGGCCAACCCGATGATCAAGCGCCACAGGCTGATTGCCGCATCCGATACCAGCACGCCGCGCCGATACAGATCGACGATCGCAGGCAACACCCGTTGCGGGGCCGTCTGACGCAGCAGCGAATGCTCCGCCGACAGCACCGATGTCGCCAGCCACCAGAGCAAGACCGTGACGATGATCGCCGCCACCGCGGGCCACGCCTTGGCGAGGGCCGATCGGGATGCCACGCGGACGGTGGTAGTCGAGGGAACGAGGGTCGAAGTCACAGCAGTTGCACCTGTTCAGCTCTCACGAGGTCGGCGGGCAGCCCCAAGGCCTGTGTTCCTCCGTGCGCGGCAATCGAATTCAGCACGAAGGTGTCGTCCACCAGCGCCCGGTGCACCGTGTTCGGATCCAGGTCGTCCAGAAAGCGGCGGTCCCCGTCGACCACCGTGTCGTGCATGGCCTCGACGAGCTTCCGGGTGAAGCTGGGATAGGGGTACGGCTGGAATCCCACCAGGTGCGGTGACCAGTCGGGATGCCGCAATGGGTAGGGCGGCGCGGGGTAGGTGAGCGCGGTGCGCACCGCCGGTAGGGGCTGGGGAAGGTAGCCGCCGGAGGTCAACGCTCCGGCAGCCCGATTCCGGTCCGCACTGATCTGCGCTTGCGCGGAAACCACCGCATCCGTCACCGCCTGCACCGCGGCCCGCCGCTCGGCGATCACGTCGTCCCTGGTGACCAGGACACAGCAGGCGTGGTCACGCCACACGTCGCCCAGGAAGGTGTGGATTCGCCCGATCTTCTTGATCTGCGCGATGGCGTTGAACGGGTCGGCCACCGCGTATCCCGCGATCGACCGATTCGCCAGGGCGGGAACCATGTCCGACGGACTCATGACGATGAGTTCGACGGTGCGTTCGGCTCGCGAGGCACTGCGCCGGACCACCGGCGTGATGTCGTGCGCCCGCAGCAGTTGCTGGAGGACGATATTGTGAATCGACCACCAGAACGGGATCGCGACCTGGCTTCCCACCAGCTGTTCGAGATCCGTGATGTCCGGTGCGACAGTGAGTGCCGAGCCGTTGGTGTGATTCCAGCCCAGCACTCGCACCCCGGCCCCCAGCACGCGCTGGAGTTGCAGGGCCATCGGCATCAGCAGATGGGCGACGTCGATCTGTCGGGAGACGAACGCCTCCGCCAGCCCGGCCCAGCTTCGGAACAACACGGGCTTACCACCGCTCACCCCGGAGGAGTAGAGGCCCGCCGAGTGCGCGATCAGTAGGGGTGCCGCATCGGTGATCGGCAGATAACCGATGCGCAGCGCATCCTCGTGCCGCCGCCCCGCGGTCGCCGCGCTGCGGGCGAGGTCCGCCGTACCGAACAGCCCGGCGGCGACGGTGAGTCCTGTCGCCCCGGCCAGCAGGTACCGTCTCGAAATATCTGTCAAGGAACCGCAACCTCGTCCGGGTGGTACTGCTGGAGGATGTCGTCACGCAGTGCCGGTGTATCGCCGCCGGTCCGCACGTCCCGCCATTCCCGGCGGATCCGGCCGTGATCGAGCAGCACGATCCGATCCGACAGCGCGATCGCCTCCTCCACGTCGTGCGTGATGAGCACGACCGTGGCCGCGAGTTCGGCGACGAGCTCGGAAAGCCACTGCTGCAGATCGATTCGAGTCGCCGGGTCCAGGGCGCTGAACGGCTCGTCGAGCAGGAGCAGCCGCGGCCGGGTCGCGGCCGCCCGCAGCACCGCCACGCGCTGCGCCTGGCCGCCCGACAACTCGTCCGGATGGCGGCCGGCCAGGCCGTCCAACCCGAATCGCCGCAGCAGCGTCATCGGATACGCATCGTCGAACTCGTCGCGATGAGCGGTGAATCTTTTTGCCAGCGAGATGTTCTCGATGACGGTGAGCCACGGCAGCAACAGGGATTGCTGAAACACCACCCCGGTGCGCGGACGACCGCCGTCCGCGCTCCAGCTCACAGACCCCGAGGTCAAACTCTCCAGCCCTGCCACAACCCGCAGGAGCGTGGACTTTCCGCTGCCGCTCGGGCCGAGCACGGCGAGAAACTCACCGCGCTCGACCTCGATGTCCACGCTGTCCAGCACGAGATGGTCGCCGAACTTCTTCGTTCCGTGTTCGACGGTCAGTTCCCGGACTTCAGGCACGTTTCACGCCGGTGAGCCGCGTATACATGCCGCCGTGCACGCTGTCGACGACGACGTCGCTGAGCCCGTCACGGAAGACTCGCTCGAACGGCTCGAGCTTCTTGTAGTGCGAGCCCACGATGAAGGACTTCAGGAAGTTGTAGCCATTGATGGCGGGGTACCCGAATCCACCGGTCCGCGGCAGCGCGTCGATGATGCGAACAGTGGTGCCCGGCTTCAGGTTCGCGAGCAGTTCCGCCAGCTTCTGCGACGGGTCCGGAACACAGCTCATCGCGATGCAGCTGAAGACCACATCGACGTCACGCAGCAGCGGCGTGGTCGCGATGTCGTCGACCACGAGCTTGACGTTGTTCCACCCGTTCGCCACGACCCGCTTCTCCGCCTTGGCGAGAATGGCCGCGTTGTTGTCCAGCCCGACGACCCGGCCCGACGGGCCGATCGCCTCGATCAGCGCCGGGAAGGCAAGTCCGGTACCGCATCCGAGATCGGCCACCGTCTTACCGGACAGGTCCAGTCCGGCGACCAGGGCCGGGTGCAGCTTGTCGATGCCGCCGAGCGACAGGACCCACGCGGTCCGGTCGTAGATGGGCGCCGCAATATCGTACCGCTCTGCCACTTTGATCTAGTCCTCTCTCAGATTCTTTCCAGCTGAAGGCTTTTAACGTCGCGTCAATCGAACGCGGAAGCCGCCCTTGAATGTCGGTGCCAGACCGGTGTCCTCGCGCATCACGAAGTTCGGCGGGATATCGACCTTGTACTGGCTCAGGATCAGGGCGACGAGGTAGGGCGCGATCAGGTATCCGAGTTGGGCGCCGGTGCATCGGTGCGGGCCCGCGCCCCACGCGAGGAAGTGCAGCAGACGTGGTTGATCGACCCGTTTGCTGTGGTCGTAGAACCGATTGGGATCGAAAGTGTCGGGATCGGTCCACCAGCGCGGATCCCGGTGGATCGTCGAGATGGGGGCTCCCAGCATCGTGTTCGGCGCGATATCGAGCCCTTGGAAATTCGCCCCGGTGGCGGTGAAGCGCAGCAGGAGCGGAAACCCCTGCATCCGGATCGATTCCTCGAAACAGGCTTTCGCCCAACGCAGGCTGCGCACCGACTCGATGGTCGCTTGTGACAGATCGACCGTGCCGCACTCCTCTACCAGGCGATCGGTCGCCTCGGGGTCGAGGAGGGTGCGCACAACCGTTTGGGTGATCGCACCGGCGGTGGTGCCATACGAGGCGCTGGTCATGGTCGCCACGTCGAAGCAGAGGTCCCAGAACGTCATGGGGGTCTTCAGCTTCTTGTACCCGAGGATCATGCCGTCCAGGACATCGCCATAGGTACCCAGGGCCGGTGAATTCTGGCGCTCGACAACGCGATTCTTGACGATCATCGCCGCGGAGTACACCGTCCACGGCCGGATCTTGTACGGGCCCCACGGCCGCACCAGATTCGGCGGATCGGCGATCTTCAGCGTCGATCCGAGGAACTTGGTGAAGGTCGCCATGCCCTCGTGCAGCTCCTTCATCTCCTTGGGGGTGAAGGGCTCGGTATACGTCTGCGCGAGCACACCTCGCAGCAGCGTCTGAAAGATCACTTCTTGCAGATCGGTGACGCCTTGGGCGTCGGTCGCCGCGGCGATATTCGCATCCAGGGTCTGCAGATAGGCATCGACGTTGGCCTGAAACGTGTTCTTCAGGCCGTCCCGCGTGACCAGCGGACTGACGATGCGCCGACGCTCTCGGAAGATCTCGCCCTCGATGAACGACAGCCCGTTCTGCCGCTTCGCCAGCGCCGGATGATAATTTCCGAACTTGCTGTAGTCGCCGGACGTGTCGTCCATCGCCTTGTGTACGTCTTCCGGATTGCCAAGTACGACGAGGTCGCGCAGTGGGAGCTTGATCCGGACGACGTCGCCGTACTGCCGGACCGCCTCGCGCAGGAACTTGTTGCGATCCTTCGAGAACTCCGGGTACGAGCCCATGATGCGGTGGCCCGGCGGGCCAGGCAGATGCCCATTCGAGAGACGACGGCTGGTGATGCTGGTGACGGAGTGCACCTTCGGTGCCTCGACATGCGGGCATTGATTGGCCATGGAGAATCCTTCTACTTGCGGAAGACGTACGCACGGACCAGGCCGCCGTGGTACCGCGCTCGGTTGTCCAACGTCAGCCCGGCGCTCTCGCAGCGGGAGATCGTGTACTCCGCGCCGCGATCCGATTCCACTTCCTCGGTCATGTGGGCGACGGGATCCAGACCGAATAGTCCTGCGACCCTGCGGATCACGAGCAAGCGCAGCTTCATGAGCTCGAGCAGCAGCTTGTTGTCCGGCAGTGCGAGCTCGATCAGGAGAAAGCGTCCGCCGACGCGGAGCACCCGGGTCGTCTCCGCGAGCGCGGCCGCCGGGTCATCCATATCGTCGAGTGCGAAGCACATGACGACGGCGTCGAAGGTCGACGACTCGAAGCTCAAAGCCTCCGCGCTGCCGCACATCTGGTCGAACTCGCTGCGGGGGTGCTCCCGCCGCAGCCGCGCCAGCTTGCGTTCGGCGACCTCCAGCATCTGCTCATTGAGATCGACAGCGCTGTAGGAGATCGGGAATCGATACTCCGCGACCAGCGCGGACGCGATCTCGGCCGTCCCCGCGGCGACATCGAGCACCCTCGCACCGGCCTCGAGCCCGAGCATGCGGACCGCCGCGCGGCGCAGCCTCTTGTCGCCACCCAATGTCATCAATGAGTTGACCAGGTCATAGCGCGGGGCTATTTTCGTGAACATTGCCTGAGGCGTGGCAGGACGTGTCCCAACCATTCAAATCCCTCCTCTCCGATCGACTGGGCACTTCATTCGCTTCGCCCGACCCGGCGCATGGCTTGAACAGCCGCGTCGGCGCCGACGGCCTTCACCATCGACCAGGCCCCGGATCTCGCGGATTTGCCGTCCCGGATCCAGCCCGACAGCAGACCCACGACCTGACGAACATGGATGCGCCCGGCCAGCGCGGGGGCCTCCACCGCGGGGATGCGCGCGTCGATGAGCGTCGGGCCGTCGGCGCGCAGCGCGGCTCGGAACGCGGCCCCGAATTCCTCGGACGTCCGCGCCGTCACCCCGGTGAGCCCACAATGCCGCGCGAAGCTCGCGAAATCGAAGGGCGCGAACTCCGAGGAGGTGTCCGGCCAGCCCATGATCCAGCTCTCGAACTTGATGGCCGCGAGCGCGCCGTTATTGAAAACGACGATGACCGTGGTCGATTCGGCCTTCGCGACATTGCGGAGCTCGGCCAGCGTGATGCCGATCCCGCCGTCGCCGACGATCGCCACCGAGATGTCCTTCGGATTGCGCACCGCGACATCCACCGCCGCCGGCACCGCGAAGCCCATGGTGGCGAACGACGCGGTCCACAGATATCTGGTCGCCGACCGGATGTGGCGGTACGCCCACAGGGTGTTGATGCCGACATCGACGCTCAGGGTGGAAGCCCGATCCGCTTGCGCGAGCTCATGATCGATGATCTGGGACGCTGTCACCGCGAGCAGCTGACGCGAACTCTCCCGCGGCCCCTTCGATGGGGGCTTGCCGATACGGACGACAGTGTCCACGTCGACAGGATCATTCGCGGTCCCGATCAACGCCTCCAGCACCTCGCGCGCGTCGCCGAGCAAGCCGATCGATTCCGGCGGGAGGCGGAGGAAGGTCAGCGCGTCGGCATTGATGGAGATCACCGGGCCGTCTCCGGCGAGCTCGAAGGCGGAGCCTCGCCAGGACACACCCACCAGAATCACGACCTGGCTCTGACGAATGTTCTGCATTGCCACGTCGTGGCCGGACGTGCCGACCAGTCCGTCGCAATGATCCCCGACGACATCCGCGGCCAGCGCGCCCATCGTGCAGTAGAGCGGGGCTCGGGTGCGGGCGGCCAATTCGAGGAGTTCACGTCGTGCGCCCGCCGCACCGCGGCCGACGATGATCGAGACGTTCTCGGCCGCCGCGAGAAGTTCCGCCGCTCGGGCGATCTCTTCGGGTGCGGCCATCGTGCTGCCGGGAAGTCCGATCAATGACGTCGGAATGCTCAGTGCGCCGGCGCTGTTCACGAGCGCCGCACTGTTGCCTGCCGACAGCGCCGCATGGGAAACGTGAATATGCGTCACGCCCTTGCCGCCACCGGCGACGGTCAGCAACGCGTCTCGAAGGCGCGTCGAATCCTGCTCGGTGCCGTCCAGCACCACCGATATCGCCGAGATCTCCCCCAGCACGTCGACCGGATCCAGGAACCAGCGGTCGATCTCGAAGGAGATCAGCAGCACCGAGGCGCTGTCGAACGAGGCGTCGTAGAGCCCGTTCAGTTGCGCGAGCAGTTCCGCGGGAGAGGTCACCAGGGCGCAGGCGGTCGTGCCGGCGGCCTTGAACGCGGCGGTCGCCCGCATGGCCGCCGCCTGCGTGTCGGCGACGGTCCGCAGGTCCAGGTCCGGACGCGCGGCACTCGTCAGACCGAGTCGCGCGCAGCTGGTTCGCGTCAGATACACCGAGTCGATGCCGCGGTCGGCTATCGCGCCGAGCAGATCGCTCGCGAACTCGACGGCGTCGGTGCGGGGCGTCGTATCGGTGAGCGCCGCATCCATGTCCAGCGCCGAGGTGAGGATCACCGCGGGTCCCTCGGCCTGCCCGGCCGCTGCCAATCGCGACGCCAGCTCGCTCGGGTTGCCCGCCCAGGACACCGGGATTCCGAAGGCTCGCGCCAGATCGCTGATCGTCGCGCCGGATTCCGCGGCGCAGATCACCGTGACGGGAACCGTGTATCGCGCGGCGGTGGACAGCTCCGCGATGTACTGGTCCAGCGACGTGAGTTCGGTCAGCGCGTAGGCGCGATCGCCGACCGCCAGCGCCAGGCCCATCGACATCGGCAGCGCCGAACCCTCGGCTGCCAGATTCCACGCACTGTGGATGTCCGCGTGCTCACTCAGGTATCGGCGCGAAAGTCGTTGTATCGGACCGGGATCGACGGCGACAGCCGCTCCCGCCAGCAGTCGCGCGAGCACTGCCCATCCCGCGGGCGCATCCGCGTTCTGCGGGATTCCCGACGGCCGCTCCGATGCTGCCGGTGCTCCCCTGCGGCTCGACACCGCCTCGGTCAGGGACTCCAGAATCGCCGGAATATCGCCGGCGATGCCGATCCTCCGGCATCCGGTGTCGAACCCGGACGTCGCGAGATCGGTGATTTCGATCAGGATCTGCGCCGAGGGGTAGTAGCGCTCCACACCGACGGTCGGCCGGCCGATCAGCACAACGCTGTCGTCTGCTGCCGCGGTTCGCTCATCGTCGACGGGAGATACCAGCGCCTCCGGGATTCCGGATTCGGGCAGCGCCCGCAGCGGAACATCCAGTGCCTGTGCGAGCAACCGGGCCTGCTCGACGGATTTCCCGCTGCCGGAACCCAAGACGATAGGCGTCGGGTTCGCGCAGAGGTGGTCGGCGAGGTCGTCGATGCGCTTCTTGTCGACCCTCGTCGGGCTGAGCCGGTCCAGCCGATACGGGCTCGGCTGTTCCCGCTCGCCGACCGGTGCGATCAGCAGGTCCGAGGGGATGGCGACGTGCGCCGAGGTCTGCTCGAGCCGGATTCCGAGCATGATCTGGTCGAAGACGCCGATCTGGTCGGCCGACATGATGTCCGCCGATCGCCACGTCCCGTCCGCGAACAGTCGCGAGGAATCGATCTCCTGGAACGACTGCGTCCCGATATCACCCAGGTGCACCTGTCCGGAGATCGCCAGCACCGGCACGCGGTCGTAGCGCCCGTCATAGACGCCGGGCAGCAGATGCGTCGCACCGGGACCGGCCGTACCGAAGCACACTCCGACGGTGCCCGACCGGCGGGCGTAGCCGACGGCCATCCACGAGGCCGCGCTCTCATGACGAACCGCGATCAGCCCGATCTCCTCTCGCCGACCAACCGCGTCGACAAGGCAATTCACCGATTCCGCGGGCATTCCGAAGATGTAGCGCACATCGTTTCGGACCAATCGATCCACCAGTGCGTCGGCGAACCGTGGCCGGCCCATGAGGTCGGCCCCGAGGTGCGGATTCATCTGTGGCATGCGCTTGCCTCCATTCGGCTGTATCCATCCGCGAGGACTTCGACAACGTGATCCATGTGTTCCGGTGCGGGCACGGTGATTCGGACGCCGAGGTCCGGATATTCACGTACCGCGATCCCTGAGCGGGAGAAGCAGTCGACGAGCGGGGCCGGATGCCGCATCGGCACCCACAGGAAATTGCCGTGCGATTCGGGGACGGAAAGTCCGTGCGCGCGAACCGATTCGCTGAATTGTGATCGGCAATGAACGACCCGATCGACCTGATCGGCCAGCTCATCACCGACATCCAGGGAGGCGATGGCCGCCGCCACCGCCAGTCGATTCACCCCGAAAGGCATGGCGACGGTTCGGCAGGCGCCGATCAATCCCGCGTCTCCGACCGCGTATCCCACGCGCAGACCCGCCAGACCGTACGCCTTCGAGAAGGTACGCAGAACAACAAGATTCGGGTGTGCGGAAGTCAGCCGGAAGGTGGCCGAGGCATCGACGGTGCGATCGAAGTCGATATAGGCCTCATCCACCACGACGACCGTGTGCCGCGGAACCGCGCTCAGGACCATCCCGATCTCGTCGAGCGACACTCGCTCACCCGTCGGGTTGTGGGGCGAGCAGATCAGGATCGCGGCCGCATCGTCCCCGGCCGCCGCCACCATCGCTTCGACCGGCTGCCACCGGCTCTCGGTGCCCCGCACCGGAACTGCCGTTCCACCGGCGTCCACCACAACGCGCTCGTAGGCATCGAAGGCCGGAACCGCGAAGACAACCCGGCCGCCAGCACCGGCGACCCGTCGCAGGATGTATCCGAGCACGCCCACACTGCCCGGGCCGACGATGACCTGGTCGGGGCCGAAGCCCGCGAAGTCGGCGATGGCATTCCGCAGCGATCCGTAGGCGGCCGCAGGGTAGTCGGCCGCGCGATCCACTTCGGCCTCAATTGCCTTGCGGACGCTCGGCAATGGAGCGAAAGGCAGTGCATTGTTCGAAAGGTCCAGGGCGACAGCAGAATACTCGGTCTCTTCGTTCGAGCGATACTCGCTCCACATCAGACAACATCCTTCTTTCTGCGGGTATCGAGCTTCAGCGCATCCATCAGGAAAATGATGATCAGCGAGCCCAGCACGATGCTGATCGAGGAAATGGACGGGTCCACCAGCAGAATCCAGGTCGACAGATATCCCGTTGATACCACCATGTCGGCACGCAGCATGTTGTTCGCCGAGTGGGCGTCATCGCGCAGGATCATCCGCGCGCATTGAACGCAGACAATCGGGAGCCACACCAGGGTCAGCAGGTATTTCGCCGCGAATTGTCCACTGGCCACCAGGAACACCGGGCCCACGTAGACGGCGATCGTGCCTGCCGCGGCCACGATCGCCGCTTGCTTCCGCGTTGGGCTGAGTGTCGCCGAGGTCTTCAGTCCGGCGCTCTTGTCGCCGTAGTAGTCGGGCAGGTTCTTCACCAATCCCTTGGCCGCGAACCAGAGGAACAGATACGCGGCCATGAGGATGAACGGCCAATTCCCGAGCACCGCCGGGCCATGCTTCGCCACCGCGGGAGCCATCAGGAACGGCAAGGCGACATCCAGCGCGAACAGAGCGATCGACGACACCGGCCGCGCCTTCACCCGGAACGGCCGCAAGGAGTACTGGTGTGCGATGACCACGCACATCGCGGTCAGCACAACGAAAATCGGGCTCACCAGCGCCGCCAGGGCCAGCATGATCAGGCATACGGCATAGGCGCTGCGCAGCAGCCGCCGACGGCCGTAGAGACCGAGCAGGTACAGGCGGGCCGGAAGGTTCTCGTTGTCTTCCGCGACGTCCGAGTAGCCGTTGAACAGATTGGCGACCGCGCTGTACAGGAAGGTGATTACGAAGCCGATCAGAACGTCCACGTCGATCGACAAGCCCAGCATTTTGCAAGAAAGGCAGAACGCCAGCATTCCCGGCAAGCAGGTGCGCGGGCGGGCGAATGAAAGAAACAGTTCGAGCCGTGCTCGAATTCCTGCCGTCAGCCCCTCGGACTCATTTACCCAATCGAGTCTCTCTTCTGCCGGCTTGCCCAGAAATTCGTCAAGTGTCGGTATCGAAATAGCACACCCCATCGATCTTATACGGCGTATCGCGATTCCAGTGCTGCGAGCCTACAACGAAATCCGGTGTAGCCCAAGGGTGTTCAACCGCTGCCTTCGTCAGTTGCACAGGCTTTTGTACAACCAAAACCGTGGGCAATTCACGTGATTACCCGCGGGCGGGGTATATCAGACAGTGTCTCGTCACGCAGAGAGGTTGCAATGCTGATCGACTTCGTTCCCGACAAGAATCTGTACCCCTTCGAGTCCCGCTGGTTCGACTCGTCCGCCGGCCGGGTGCACTACATCGACGAGGGCTCCGGACCGACAATCCTGTTCTGCCATGGCGTTCCGACGTGGAGCTTCCTCTACCGCCACGTCGTGAAGGAACTGCGGAGCCGGTACCGCTGCGTCGTCATCGACTACCTGGGCTTCGGATTGTCCGAGCGCCCGGACGATTTCGGCTACACGGTCGCCGAACACACCGCGATCCTCGGCGAGCTGATCGATCACCTCGAGCTCGACGACTTCATCGTGATGGGACACGACTGGGGCGGACCCATCGGGCTGGGCGCCGTCACCACCCGCGCGGATCGACTGCGCGGCATCGTGCTGGGCAACACCACCTTCTGGCCACCCGAAGCCACGGCGAACCAGATTTTCAGCAGGCTCATCCGCACCCCGATGATGCAGCGCCAAGTCCTCGAAAAGAACTTCCTGGTCGAGCGTGTCCTCCTCGGAGAGCTGGGCCGGAAGCTCACCCCCGCGGAGATCGATCACTACCGCTCGGTGCAGCCCGGGACCGAAGCCCGACGCGGACTCGGCGTGATAGCCAAACAGATTCGCGACGCCCGCCCGCTCCTGGAGCAGCTTTCCCGCGACGTCCCCGCCATCCTCGCGGACAAGCCGACCCTGCTGGTGTGGGGCATGCGAGACATGGTCTATCGCCCGAAGGGCCACATCCCCCGCATGCGAGCGATATTCACCGACCTGGAGGTGGTCGAACTGCCCCGCGCCCAGCAGTTCATCCAGGAACACGCACCGGACGAGATCGCAACCGCGATCGCGAAGCGATTCCCCTGATCCTGGCGACGAAAACGACGTGGGCGGCGCTACCGATCGGTAGCGCCGCCCACGTCCATCCGGTTCAACTGCCCGGTGTTTCAGCCCGCCCTAGCTCTTCTTACCCGGCGCCTTCATGCCCGACTTGAACCCGAGCCCACCCGGCTTGGCGGCGGGCGGCTTGGCAGCGCCATTGCCTTCGGACGTTCCGTTGGCGTCCGGGGTGCCGTTGCTCTCCGAGGCGGCCGGAGCCGGTGCGGCCGGCGTCTCCGGAGCCGAATCAGCCGGAGCAGCGGGCGCTCCCGCAGCCACGGCGGCGGCCGGGGCCGCGGCGCCCGGAGCCTTCGGGCCGGGACGCTTCAGACCGGACTTCATGGCCAAGCCCTTGGGCGCGATGGACGGCTTGGCCTCGGCGGCCGGAGCCTCCGGCTCGGTAGGAGCCGCAGCAGTGGAAGCGGTTTCGGCCTTCGCGCCCGGGGCCTTGGCGGCGCCCTTCATGGCCAGACCCTTGCCGCCGGGGGCCTTGAGGCCGCCTTTCATTCCGAGTCCGCCCGGCTTGGCGGTCGGGGCCACCGGAGTCTCGGCCTCGGGAGCCTCAGCAGCGGAGGCGGTTTCGGCGGCAGCTGTGGCGGTCTTCGCGCCCGGGGCCTTGAGCCCGCCCTTCATGGCCAGACCCTTACCGCCACCCGGCGGCTTCAGGCCACCCTTCATGCCCAGTCCGCCACCGGCCGGAGCGGCCTTCGGAGCGGCCTCGGCCGGAGCTTCGGCGACCGCGACCGCGGCCTTGACCGGCTCCGGAGCGGGCTCCGGCTC
>NZ_JBIAMR010000021.1:0-125483 GCF_042874235.1 Nocardia sp. NPDC004151
TACGACACCCTCAACGGCGCCTACGCGCTGCCCGGCTCCTACGGCCTGGCCAACCAGATGATCATCGGTGGCGTCATCGAGGCGGGCACCAACTTGTGCAGCCACAACCTCGCGAACAAGCTGAACTCGCTGGGCATCCCGGCCACCTACAACTTCCGGCCGACCGGTACCCACTCGTGGGGCTACTGGAACGACGAGTTCATCGCGTCGTGGCCGCTGCTCGCCCAGGGTCTCGGCATCTAGAGACCCACGCGCACAACGTGATACGGCCCGGCACCGGAAGGTGCCGGGCCGTTCGCCGTTATGGCTGTGGTCACAGGGTGCACGGAAGGGCTAAACAAAAAGTTCGGGAACCCGTAAACTCATCTTGTGAGTACCAGCGTGGCCGATAAGAGCAGCACCCCGTTCCAGCGAGCGCGGTCGGCCAGTGTGCTGCTGGGCCCCGCCTTCGTCGCCGCGATCGCCTATGTCGATCCCGGCAATGTCGCCTCCAATATCAGCGCCGGCGCCGAATACGGCTATCTGCTCGTCTGGGTCGTGGTGATGGCCAACATCATGGCCGGGCTGGTGCAGTTCCTGTCCGCGAAACTCGGCCTGGTGACCGGCCGCTCCCTCCCGGAAGTGGTGCGCGCCAAGGCCGGTCGCTGGGTGCGGCTCAGCTATTGGGCCCAGGCCGAGACCGTCGCGGTGGCAACCGATCTCGCCGAGGTCGTCGGCGGCGCCATCGCGCTCAACCTGCTGTTCGGACTGCCGCTCATGGTCGGCGGCATCATCACCGGCTTCGTATCGATGATCCTGCTGCTCATCCAGAACCATCGCGGGCAGCGGCCCTTCGAACGCGTCATCACCGGACTGCTCGGCATCATCGCCATCGGATTCCTTGCCTCCGTGGTCATCTCACCGCCCTCCGCGTCCGGCACCGTCGGCGGCCTGGTGCCCCGCTTCGCCGACTCCGGCAGCGTGCTGCTGGCCGCCGCCATGATCGGCGCGACCGTCATGCCGCACGTGGTCTACCTGCACTCCGGCATGGCCCGTGACCGGCACGGGCACCCCGAGGTCGGCGCGGCTCGAAATCGCCTGCTGCGCATCACCCGCTACGACGTCGCCCTGGCCATGCTGCTCGCGGGCACCGTGAACCTGGCCATGCTGCTCATGGCCGCCAAGACCCTGCGCGGCCGCGAGGGCGTCGACACCATCGAGGGCGCGCACGCCGCGGTGCAGGACGTGCTCGGTCCCGTCGCGGGACTGCTGCTCGCGGTCGGCCTGCTCGCCTCCGGGCTGGCGTCCACCTCCGTCGGGGCCTACGCGGGCGCGATGATCATGCAGGGTCTGCTGCACCGGCACGTCCCGCTGGTGGTGCGCCGCGTGATCACGCTGATCCCCGCCCTGGTGGTGCTCGCGGTCGGCATCGATCCCACGCGGGCGCTGATCATCTCGCAGGTGGTGCTGTCGTTCGGGATCCCGTTCGCGCTCATCCCGCTGGTCCGGTTCACCAGCGACCCGGAACTCATGGGGGAGAACGTCAATCACCGCGTCACCACCGGGTTGGCCTGGCTGGTGGCCGCCATCATCACCACGCTCAACGTGGTGCTGATCTACCTGACGGCCACCGGAAAGGGCTGACGCCGGGCGCTACTCGGCGAAGACGGCCGTGCGCTTCTGCAGCATGGCCGCCGCGCCCTCGGCGAAATCGCCAGAGCCCAGCAGTTCGCACTGGCCCGTCTTCTCGGCGGCCAGCGCGGCCTCGAGCGAGGTCAGCGCCGCCGCGTTGAGGGCGCGCTTGGTGAGCTCCAGCGCCCGGCGTGGGCCGTGCGCCAGCTTGGCGATCACCGCCTCCACCTTGGCGTCCAGTTCCTCGTCGGAGTACACGCCCGCGATCAGACTGTGCTCCAGGGCCTTTCGGGCCGGGAGCCGCTCGCCCAGCAGCGCCATCTCGGCGGCCAGCGGCCGCCCGGCCGCCGCTGCCACCAGCGCCGCCGCCCCGCCGTCGGGCATCAGGCCGATATTGATGAAGGCCAGCAGCAGGTAGGAGTCCTCGGCGGCGTAGGCGAGATCGGCGGCCAGCGCGAACGCCACGCCCACCCCGGCGGCCGCGCCCTTGACCCGGGCGACGACCGGGATCGGCGCGTCCACGATGGCGCGGATCATCCGGTTGGCCACGTCCATGGTCATCTCGGGCGTGATGCCGCGGGCCTTCTCCTCCGGGGCGGAGGACAGGTCGGCGCCGGTGCAGAAGTCGCCGCCCTCACCGGTCAGCACGATGACCCGGACCGCCGGATCCGCCGAGGCCGCCAGCACGGCGTCGCCCAGGCCCGCCATGGTGTCGTAGCTGAGCGCGTTCTTGCGTTTGGGATTGGTGATGGTGATGCGCAGGATGCGCCCGTCCTTGATCGCGGTGTACCCCGGCGTGCTCGTGGTCATCGGGCGCTCCCCAGATATATCTGCGGCCTGGCCGCAGGCTGTGTGTTCGGCTTTGCGAATTGTGGTTAACTTAGGAGCGTTCGTCCGGCACTGTCAACAGCCGGTGTCATCGAGAAGGAGAAACTGTATGGTCGCCGATCGCAGCGAGGCCGCCCTCGCTACCGGGCGACCGGCCGGTACTCCCGACGGGGAATCCGGCCCCCGCCGTCGCCCCAAGAACCGCAAGGCGCAAATCGTACGAGTAGCGGCGCGAGCCTTCGCCGAACGCGGCTACCACCCGGTCGGCGTCGACGAGATCGCGGCCGAGGTCGGCATTTCCGGCCCCGCCCTCTACCGCCACTTCCGCAACAAGTACGCCCTGCTGGTCGCCGCCGCCGAAATGGGCGCGCAGCAATTGCTCGACGCCGCCAAGGCCGCCGACAATCCCGACCTGGAACCGGAACCACGACTCACCGCGCTGATCCGCGGAATCGCCGAGTACACCATCGACGTGCGCCGCGAGGGCGGCCTGTACCGGTGGGAACGCCGCTACCTGGAACGCGAGGACCGCGCCCGCATCCGGGTCATCTACACCGAACTGCACGACACCGTCGCCGCCGCCATCGCCGCGCTCTACCCCGACGCCGATCCGGCCGACACCCAGCTGCGGGCCGCCGCCCTGCTCAGTGCCATCGGATCCATCACCGCGCACCGCACCGCGCTGTCCACCACCCGGCTGGTCAACCTGCTCACCGAGATCTGCTGGGACATCCTGCGCGCCGACCTGCCGCCCGCGCCCGCCCCGGCCACCGGCGAGCCGCTGGTGCGCGGCCTGCCCGTCATCTCCAAGCGCGAGCAGCTGCTCACCGAGGCCATCCGCATCTTCGGACGGCAGGGCTACCACGAGGCCAGCATCGAGGAGATCGGCGCGGCCGCGGGCATCAACGCCTCCAGCGTCTACCGCTACTTCGCCAGCAAGGCCGACCTGCTCGCCGCCGCCTTCCACCGCACCGGCGAACGCGTCGCCATCGCCAACAACGAGGCCCTCGCCGAGGCCACCAGCCGCTCGGACGCCGCCGTGCGGATCGCGGACCGCTTCGCCCGCATGACCTTCGCCATGCCGGAGATCCTGCCGGTCTACTTCTCCGAATTCTCCAATCTGCCCGCCTCCGAACAGCATCGGCTGCGGTCCGTGCAGCGGCAGAACGTCCTGGAATGGGCGAACCTGCTCGACGGCGACCAGGTCGAGGCCCGCTTCCGGGTGCACGCCGCCATCGCCCAGGTCATCGACGTGGGTCGGCGCATCCGATTCGACGGACGGCCGGAGAACCTGGCCCGGGTGAGCGCGCTCATGCGCGCGGTGCTGCTGGGCGCACCCGCCGCCGAATAGGTCCGGCGAACAGGTCGGGCCCACCGCCGAATCGGCCTCGGCGGCAGGCCCTCCCGAATCCTCAGACCCGGTGCCGCATCCGGAACAGCGCCCGCGCCACCCGCAACCGGCGCGGATGCTTCTCGAACGTGCCCGAGGTGATCTGGTCCGGCGGGTGCTTCTCGGTGATCGTCTGCGGCCGCGTGAACTCCCGCAGCGTGCGCGGATCCCGGATCCGTCCGGGACCGTTCACGCCGTACACCGGGGCCGTGTTCACCGTGATCAGCTCACTGCGCAGCCGGGCGGCGAACTCCGGGACCGAGCGGACGTCGCGGGTGAACACCGAGACCGTGCGCGGCTTCCGATCCGCGTTCACGCGATCGGCGGCCTCGTCCATCGTGGCCACCCGATTCACCACCAGCACCGGCCCCACGGGCTCGCCGGTCACCGCGGCGCTGTTCTCCGGCACCTCGGTCAGCACGATCGGCTCGATGTAGGGCTCGCGGATCGATTCCAGGCTCCCGACCACCAGCCGCGCGCCCCGGGTCACCGCGTCGCGCACCTGGCGGCGCACCACGTCGATCTGGGCGTCCACGATCATCGGCCCGTAGGAGGCGCGCCGGTCCGCGCCGGGCCGCAACCGCCGGGCCTGATCGGCGACCAGCTCCAGGAACGGCTCGTACACCGAGTCGGCCACGTACACGCACTGCACCCCGGCGGGCTGCTGGCCCGAATTGGCCATGGCGCCGTACACCGCGGCGGCCGCGGCGCTGTCGAGCTTGGCGTCGACCTGGACCACCATCGACCCACGCCCGCCCGGCTCGATGACCAGGGGAGTGGACGCCTCGGCGGCCAGCGCGGCCACCTCGCGCGCCCCCGCGCCCGACCCGGCGTAGGCGAGCTTGTCCACCGGTGCGCGGCACAGGGCGGCGGCGGTGCCGCTGTCGCCGGTGACCACTTGCAGCACCGGCTGATTCGGGGCCAGGTGATTCCAGGTGTCGGCCAGCCACGCGCCCACGCCGGGCGTGAGTTCACTGGGCTTGAACACCACCGCGTTGCCCGACGCCATCGCGCTGGCGATCGAATTCATCGGGGTGAGAACGGGATTGTGCCAAGGCCCCAGCACGCCGACCACACCCAGCGGCAGGTAGCCGATGGTGCCGGTCGGTTCGCGGCGCAGTGTGGCGCCCAGCCGGGTGGTGCGGCCCAGTGTCCGTTCGGCATGTCGCGCAACCCAATCCAGGTGCTCGACGGCCAGGGTGACCTCGATGGCCGCGTCGATGCGCGGCTTGCCGGTCTCGCGGCTGATCAGTTCCACCAGGTCGCGGGTGCCGCGGGCGAGGCTGCGTTTCCAGTCCAGCAGCCAGCGTTTGCGGGCATCGAATCCCAGTGCCGCCCACCATTGTTCGGCGCTGCGGGCGGAGCGCACGGTGCGGGTCAGTTCGCCCGCCCCCATGCCTGCGTATTCGCCCACGACTTCCCCGGTTCTGGGGTCATAGGACGTGAGTACCTTGGATCTGCGCGCGCCGGCGCGTCCTGCTGCCGGCTGCGCCGACTCGGCCATGGTCAACCTCTCGTGGCCTGTGAATGTCTCTCCCCGCCAAGGCCAGACTATGGTTCGAGGCGCAGATGCGACAAGGTAGCGAAATCGCCGCATACCGCCCGGTCTGCGCCTGGATCAGCGGCTATTCGGCCGGCCCTCGATTTGTGACCAAGGGCACAGTTTGAAATTCGCTGCTTCGGCAAAGAAACGGCCTCCCGCGCGGCACGCCGGTAACATCACGGCCGGCGGTGTGGATCATCCCGGCGGGCGGTAACTACCGCCCCCGCGCGATGTGGGGACCCGCCGCCCCGGGGCGACATCGTTCAGCCCGACCAGCCGATAGTGGAGAGTTGATGCCCAGCTTGGACAGACCGGAACCCGTAGCAGCCGACGATCCGGCCGTTTTCGTCGAAGACATTCGCAAGTCCTTCGGCGATGTGCACGCGCTGCAAGGGGTCAGCTTCACCGCCGCCCGCGGCCAAGTCCTCGGTATCCTCGGCCCCAACGGGGCGGGCAAGACCACCACGGTCAAGATCCTGTCCACCCTGCTGCGCCCGGACTCCGGCGTCGCCCGCATCGCCGGGCACGACGTCCGCACCGATCCGGCCGCCGTGCGCCGGTCCATCATGATGACCGGCCAGTACGCCGCCCTCGACGAAAACCTCTCGGGACGCGAGAACCTCGAACTCTTCGGCCGCCTCATGGGCCTGCCCCGCAAGGCCGCCCGGCAGCGCGCCGACAACCTGCTCGAGGAATTCGACCTCACCGGCGCCGGCCGCCGCGCGGTCCGGCACTACTCCGGCGGTATGCGCCGCCGCGTCGACATCGCCTGCGGCCTCGTGGTCCGGCCCGAGGTGGTGTTCCTCGACGAACCCACCACCGGTCTGGATCCCCGCTCGCGCCAGGGCGTCTGGGACCTCGTCACCGCGCTCAAGACCCAGGGCATCACCGTCCTGCTGACCACGCAGTACCTCGAAGAGGCCGACGTGCTCAGCGACAACATCATCGTCATCGACAAGGGCACGGTCATCGCCGAAGGCACCGCCGACGCCCTCAAGGAGAAGACCGGCGGCAGCTACTGCGAGGTCGTGCCACTCGACCCGACCCAGCTGACCAAGGTCGCCGACGCCCTCGGCGACCTGGTGCCCGCCGCGGTCCGCGCCGAACTCTCCGGCGACCGGCTGTCCATCCCCGCCCCCGAGGGCGCGGCCACCCTCTCCGAGGCGCTGCGCCGGCTCGACAGCGCGGCCGTCAAGCTCGCCGACATCGGCCTGCGCCGCCCCTCGCTCGACGACGTCTTCCTCACCCTCACCGGGCACTCCGGCACCAAGGAGACCGTCGGCGCGGAAGGCGCCGCGTGACCGCGCTCGCGGCGAACGCCGCCGATCTCTTCGCCGGGGTACCCCCGGCCCGGCCCAACAGCTTCGCGCAGTGGCGGGCCCTGACCGGGCGCGTGGTCTGGGTGATGTTCACCAAGGGCGAGATGCTCATCGCGGTCATCGTGCCGCTGGTCTTCACCCTCGGCTTCTACCTGCCGCTGCGCTACGTGATGAAGTTCCAGGGCATCGACTACGCCCAGTTCGTCATGCCGATCATCGTGCTGCAGACCATGTCCTTCACCATGATGTCCAACGCGCAGCTGGCCGCGTTCGAAGCCATGACCGGACTCAACACCCGCATGCAGACCATGCCCATCGGCAAGATGGTGCCGCTGGTGTCGCGATTGTCCGCGGGCTTCGTGCGCTCGGTGGTCTCGCTGATCGCGGCGCTGGGCTGGGGACATCTGATCGGATTCCACTTCGTCGCCGGCTGGGGTCAAGCCGCGCTGTTCTGCGGGTTCTCCCTCGCCGTCGGCACCATCCTGGCCATCGGCGCCGACGGGCTCGGGTCGCTGACCAAGAGCCCCGAATCGCTGAGCCAGGCCCTGACCCTGCCGACCCTCATCTTCGGCATGCTGTCCTGCGGCTTCGTGCCGGAGAACGGATTCCCCGTCTGGGTGCGGCCGTTCGTGCGCAACCAGCCCATCTCGCAGTTCTCCTTCGCACTGCGCGACATGGCTCAGCACGGGGTGACCTGGAATGTGTTGTGGGTGCCGCTGGTGTGGCTGGGCGGCCTGCTGGTCGTCTTCCTGCCGCTGGCGGTCTGGGCGAGCGTGAGGCGGTCATGAGCACGGCGACCACGGCCGAGACGGCCGTCGACAAATCCGGGGACCCGGTGACCCAACTCGATTCGTGGGCGGGGCATGAGCCGCTGCCCGTGGTGAAGCCCCGCTCGGAGCGCGCGCTCTCGGTGTGGGCGCAGCAGAGCGTGATCCAGTGCAAGCGCATGCTCATCGGCTGGATGCGCGACCCCGCCACCACCATTCAGACCTTGGTCTACCCGGCGGCCACGCTGATCATGTTCCGGATCGTGCTCGGTGACTCGATCACCATGGCCACCGGCATGCCCAGCATCTACGGCACCGTGCCGATGGTCATGCTGGTCGCGGCCATGTCCGGATCGGTGGTGAGCGCGCTCGGCTTCAAGGTGGAGAAGGCGACCGGTCTGCTCGGGCGGTTCTACACCATGCCCATCCACCGCGCCGCCGGGCTCACCGGGCGACTGATGGCCGAGGCCATTCGCGTGGTGATCACCTCGCTGTTCGTGCTCGCGGTGGGCGTCGCGCTGGGCTTCCGGTTCTGGTACGGGCCCGCGGCTTCGATTGCCATGCTGGCGATTCCGGTGCTGTTCGCACTCGGATTCGCGGTGCTGGTGACGGCGCTGGCCACCCTCACCGAAGGCGTCATGCTGGTGTCGCTGGTGGGCATCATCAACACGCTGCTGATGTTCTTCAACTCCGGGTTCGTGCCGGTCTTCGCCTACCCGGTGTGGTTGCAGAAGACGGTCGAGAACCAGCCGATGAGTACGGCCATCGACGCCATGCGCGGCCTGTCCTACGACGGGCCCATCGCGACCCCGCTGTGGAAGACCGCCGCCTGGGCGATCGGCATGATCGTGGTGTTCGCCTACCCCGCCATCCGCGGGTACCGGCGCGCGGCCGAGACCGGAGCCTAGACACGCCGGGAACCGGTCGGGCGGACACGCCCGACCGGTTCCCCCCGGGTGTGACCCTCAGGGTTCCAGTGGCGTGCGTCACGTTAAGGTGGCCCCCATGTCATACCTGGTGACCGGGGCAACTGGGTTCATCGGTCGGTTTCTCGTACCCGAACTGCTGAAGCGCGGCGCGGACGTTCACGTCCTGGTGCGGCCGGGCGAGGACTCGGTGCTGCGCTACAACCGCTGCCTACGCGACTGGGGCGACCGCGACCGGGTCCACCCGGTCCGCGGCGACCTCGCCGCGCCCGGCCTCGGTGTCGACGCGAGCTGGATTGCCGCGCACCGCGGTTCGATCGACCACGTCTTCCACCTGGCCGCCGGGTTCGACGCCACCGGCGCGGGCGGCGGCACCCTCCGGGTGGCCGAACTCGCGGGCGCGCTGGAAGCGGGACGACTGCACCATGTTTCGACCATGCGCGTGGCCGGGGCCTGGGAGGGCGTGTTCACCGAGGACATGACCGACGTCGGCCAGCTACTGCCCACCCCTCACCAGCGCGCCATGTTGCGCGCCGAACAGGAGGTGCGCGACCAGACCGCGGTGCCCTGGCGGATCTACCGCCCCGCCATTGTGATCGGCCACTCCCGCACCGGCGAGATCGACCGCATCGACGGCCCCTACTACTTCTTCCGGCTGCTGCGCATGGCCGCGCAACTGCCGCGCATCCTGCCCGTGGTGGCGCCCCAGCTCGGCGAAACCAATATGGTGCCGGTCGATTTCGTGGTCCGCGCGCTCGACCACATCGCGCACCGAAACGGCGACGGGCCGGACACCTACCACCTGGTGGACCCGCGCGAGCAGAGCGTCGCCGAGGCCTTCAACCTCTTCGCCGACGAGGCCGGCGCCCCGCACCTGATCGAGGTGATGCCCAAGCAGACCCTCGACGTCACGCTGCGGGTGCCCGGCATGGGGTGGGCGCTGCGTCAGATCGGCATCCCGATGGAGGTCATCGAGGACTGCGAGTTCGCCTGCCGCTTCGACTCCCACAATGCCGCGGCCGCTCTCGCCGGGACCGATATCAAGGTCCCGCCGCTGGCCGCCTACGCCGGGGTGGTGTGGAAGTACTGGATCGAGAACTGGGTCTGAGGCGCGCGAGCCCGCGTCGTGGCTGCCGCGGCCTCAGGGCGTGTCGTCCCCGGGCAGCAGGCTGTCCGGGGGCAGCAGCAGATCGTCCAGTGTGCGGGCCCGCCCGTAATCCCAACCGACCCAGCGGTTTCGATTGGTCCAGCCGACCAGGTCGTACCGCCACGTGAACGGCCAGGTGGTCGCGACCGTCATGAACAACGCCGTCCCCAGCGCCGAGTAGTCGTCGTGCGCCGACAGCAGGGCGCGCTGCTGCCGCGGCGGCCGGGTGAAGAACGCCTCGAACATGGCGATGGACTGCGCGGTGGTGAGCCGCCCCAGCCCGTACACGCCGCGCATGCGCATCCAATAGACCAGCCGCGCCTGCCACGGCCACAGCGCCTCGATCGGATCGGTGCCGCGCTGCACCGCGTCCAGCGCGGTGTCGACCAGCGCCAGCGAATCCGCCACGCAGTACCCGGTGATCGGATGCATCATGCCGCCGCGCGAACCGAACGGAATCACCGCGCCACGACCGGCTTTCGGCGGCAGTTCGTCGAGCGGATAGTGGGCGGCCTCGGTCGGCTCGTCGCCGCGCAGCCGAATCCCGTGCGCCGCCAGCCGATTCAGGGTGCGCCGCCGCAATTCGTGCTGCGGCATGCCGCCGCGCAGGCCCAGGCTGGTCTCCTCGAAGATGACCGTGCCGTCGCCGAGTGGCACCGAGTACAGGAACGACGGCGGCTCGTCCGGGCCCGCGCCGTTCTCGTCGCGCCAATCCAGCAGCAGCCCTTCACCGGCGGTGACCAAGGGCGCGGCGATGTCCTCGTCCACGAAGATGCCGTGCGCGCTGGCCGTGCGGCGCGCGCCCGGCGTGGCCTGGCCGCGGGTGTCGAAGACGGTGGCCGCGCGCACCTCGGTGCCGTCGGCAAGCTCCACCCGGTGCGCCTCCACGGTGCGGGCGCGACCGGTGATCACGGTGGCGTCGTCGAGCGGGAGCGCGTCGAACAGGCCCTGCTTGGACAGCACGCAGTAGGGCCGCGGAATGCGGTGCTCGGTGGTGGTCCACACCGCGGGCGCCTCGATCCGGCTGGCGATGGCGCTGTGCCCCAGCCAGTGCGGCAGTTCGTCCACCCAGCAGGAGAAGGTCGGGGCCCACAGCCGCGTCGGCCGCGGATCCACCGCGACCACCCGCAGGCCCGCCACCATGGCGCGGTGCGCCAATGCCCGCCCCGTGGGACCGAGCCCCACCACACACACGTCGGCGGCCCTGCCGACCTCCCGGCCACTCATACCCGCATTCAAACAGCCGGGACCCGTGCACGCCAGGTCGGTCCCGACTTCGCGCACCCGATTACTTGGGCGTCACCCAGGTGGTGATGTCGGCGTGCACGACCTCGAGCCCGGACCGGTCGTAGATCGACACCGGCACCACGAGTTCGCGCCCCTCGGTGATCTGCGCGAAATCGGGCACCTCGTCCAGCTGCGCGACCGCCCGCAGGCCCGAGTTGGCCTTGGCCAGGTACTGCACGTTCATGGCCTTGGGAATCCAGCGGTGGGTGTCGGGCACGGTGGCCTCCGACAGCATCCCCATCGCCACCTCGGCCAGGTTGCACGCCGCGATGGCGTGGAAGGTCCCCAGGTGATTGTGGATGCCGAACCACTTGGGCGCGGTCACCTCGCACAGCCCCGGTTCCAGCCGTACCACGCTCGGCAGCACGGTGCCGAAGTACGGCACCCGGGCCACCATCCCGAGCGAGAACAGCGTGTGCCCGATCCGGTTGTCCGGAAGCTTCTTCCACCCGCGATACGTAGCGGTCTCTTTACCCATGACCCGTATCTTACTCAAAAGTAAGTTCCATGGAAGTGCCGTGTCGTATAGGTCATCGGATCGGTCGGCAGGTTGCCTGGCCGCGCGAAACCAGCCGGTTGCTAGTTATCTGGGAAGGCTGCGCCACGAGCGCGGCTGGGAGCCGGTACCACCCCGGACCGGCTATCGGGGAAATATAGGAGTTCTCGACATCATGCGTATTCGCACCGCGGTGGCCACTGTCGGCATCGCACTCGCGGGGGCGGCCGCCGCCACCGCGTCCGCCGGCTCGGCCGCCGCCTTCACGCCGTACAGCAACCCGGGTGAGGGCATCATCCTCGGCGTGGACCTGACCCACGATGAGACCGTGGCCCTGTCCAACACCTGGATCCCGGCGGCCATCACCCAGATCAACGGCGGTCACAATATGATCGCCCCCGACCCGTACTACTCCGACCTGGTGGTCGACGGCCGCCCGCACGGCAACATGACCCAGGTCATCGGCGAGGCCGCCGATGTACCGGGCGGGCAGGTCGGCCTGTACCTGGTCGACCCCGCCCGGTTCCGCGGCGGCAACTTCCTGTTGCTCCAGGATCTCGGCGGCTGGGACTATTACCTGCGCCACATGCACGACAACTGAGGGTGAAATGGCCGGTGCGCGAACCGAATTCCGCACCGGCCGGCACGCGGGCCGGGCCGGGGGGCTCGACCGGGTGTGACCAGGGCCATTGGCTCGGGGGTGGGGGAGGGGGCGATTTGAAGTGGGGCGGGGGCTCGAGGCATACTGTTCGGGTTGCCCACACCGGGTTGCGTCTTTTCCGTTGGATCGGCGCTGGTGGTGGGTGAGCAAGACCCAATTTTGCACCCCGCTGATTTGCGGCGTGGGTGCGTCCGGAACAATGTTCCGAGGCTTGTAAGGATTTTGGTCCGGGGCCGAGGAATGAGCGGCGGAGCGACACGCCCGACCGCGTGGACCGGATGAACCATGACAGATGAACAGCGGCGATGGATCGGGCCCGAGGGCCTAGGTCGTGTGGTGGCTGATGCGTCTTCGTGTGTTCGGCAGTGCAAATGAGGGTGGTTCGGGAGTGAAAGCTCCTGGGCCACAACGCAAGCGGAGAAAAGGACACTCAGCGTGGCGGGACAGAAGATCCGCATCAGGCTCAAGGCCTACGACCATGAGGCGATCGACGCGTCCGCGCGCAAGATCGTCGAGACGGTGACCCGTACCGGTGCCCGTGTGGTCGGCCCGGTGCCGTTGCCCACCGAGAAGAACATCTACTGCGTCATCCGGTCGCCGCACAAGTACAAGGACTCGCGCGAGCACTTCGAGATGCGTACGCACAAGCGGCTTATCGACATCCTCGACCCGACGCCGAAGACGGTTGACGCCCTGATGCGTATCGACCTGCCGGCCAGCGTCGACGTCAACATTCAGTGACGGGGACTTCGAATATGACTGACAACAAGAGCCGTCCGGCCGCGGGCATCCTGGGCACCAAGCTCGGCATGACCCAGGTCTTCGACGAGAAGAACCGCGTCGTTCCCGTGACCGTCGTCAAGGCGGGCCCGAACGTCGTTACCCAGATCCGTACCCAGGAGCGCGACGGCTACGCCGCCATCCAGGTCGCGTACGGCGCCATCGACCCCCGCAAGGTGAACAAGCCGGTCTCCGGTCAGTTCTCCAAGGCCGGTGTCACCCCTCGCCGCCACATCGCCGAGCTGCGCGTCGCCGACGTCGCCGCCTTCGAGGTCGGCCAGGAGATCAACGCGGACGCCTTCGAAGAGGGCAGCTACGTCGACGTGACCGGCACCTCCAAGGGCAAGGGCTTCGCGGGCACCATGAAGCGCCACGGCTTCCGTGGTCAGGGTGCCTCGCACGGTGCGCAGGCCGTGCACCGTCGTCCGGGTTCCATCGGTGGTTGCTCCACCCCGGGCCGTGTCTTCAAGGGCATGCGCATGTCGGGCCGTATGGGTAACGACCGCGTCACCACGCAGAACCTCTCGGTCCACAAGGTGGACGCCGAGAACGGCCTGCTGCTGATCAAGGGCGCGATCCCGGGCCGCACCGGCGGCATCGTGATCGTCAAGAGTGCAGTGAAGGGTGGTGCCCGGGCATGAGCACCGAGACCAAGACCAACCTGACGCTCACGGTCAAGGCCGCTGGCGGCAAGACCGAGGGCACCGTCGAGCTCCCCGCGGAGATCTTCGACGTGACCGCGAACATCGCGTTGATGCACCAGGTCGTCGTGGCCCAGCAGGCCGCGGCTCGCCAGGGCACGCACGCCACCAAGACCCGCGGCATGGTCCGCGGTGGTGGCAAGAAGCCGTACCGCCAGAAGGGCACCGGCCGTGCGCGCCAGGGTTCGACCCGTGCGCCGCAGTTCGCCGGCGGTGGCACCGTCCACGGCCCGCAGCCGCGTGACTACACCCAGCGTCTGCCCAAGAAGATGAAGGTCGCCGCGCTGCGTGGCGCTCTGTCGGACCGGGCTCGCAACGAGCGCATCCACGTGATCACCGAGCTGGTGGCGGGTCAGACCCCGTCGACCAAGGCGGCCAAGTCCTTCCTCGCCGAGCTGTCGGAGCGGAAGAACATCCTGGTCGTCGTCGGCCGTGAGGATGTCACCACGTGGAAGAGCGTGGCGAACCTGCAGGGCGTGCACCCGATCGCCCCCGACCAGCTGAACACCTACGACGTTCTCAAGAGCGACGAAATCGTGTTCTCGGTCGAGGCGCTCAACGCCTTCGTGCACGGCCCCGCCGAAGCTGCACAGGAGGAGAGCAAGTGACCACCATCGCCGACCCGCGCGACATTCTGCTGGCGCCGGTGATCTCCGAGAAGTCCTACGGACTGATCGAAGAGGGCACCTACACCTTCATCGTGCACCCGGATTCGAACAAGACGCAGATCAAGATTGCTGTCGAGAAGGTTTTCGGCGTCAAGGTGACCAGCGTCAACACCGCCAACCGTCAGGGCAAGCGCAAGCGGACCCGCTTCGGTTACGGCACGCGTAAGAGCACCAAGCGCGCGCTCGTCACCATCTCGGCCGACAGCAAGCCCATCGAGATCTTCGGAGGCCCGGTCGCGTAAGCGGCGGGGACTTCAGAAAGGCAGAAGAACTCATGGCAATTCGTAAGTACAAGCCGACAACCCCGGGCCGCCGCGGTGCCTCGGTCTCGGACTTCGCCGAGATCACCCGCTCGACCCCCGAGAAGTCGCTGCTGCGTCCGCTCACCAAGACCGGTGGCCGTAACGCGCAGGGTCGCATCACCACCCGTCACAAGGGTGGCGGTCACAAGCGCGCCTACCGTCTGATCGACTTCCGTCGCCTGGACAAGGACGGCATCCCGGCCAAGGTCGCTCACATCGAGTACGACCCGAACCGCACCGCCAACATCGCGCTGCTGCACTTCGCCGACGGCGAGAAGCGCTACATCATCGCGCCCAAGGGCATCGCCCAGGGCACGAAGATCGAGTCGGGTCCCGGCGCCGACATCAAGCCCGGCAACAACCTGCCGCTGCGCTCGATCCCGACCGGTACCACGGTTCACGCCGTGGAGCTGCGTCCGGGTGGTGGCGCCAAGCTGGCTCGTGCCGCGGGCATGTCCATCCAGCTGCTGGGTAAGGAAGGCGCCTACGCCGTCCTGCGTATGCCCTCCGGTGAGATCCGTCGCGTCGATGTGCGCTGCCGCGCCACCATCGGCGAGGTCGGCAACGCCGAGCAGTCGAACATCAACTGGGGTAAGGCCGGCCGTATGCGGTGGAAGGGCGTTCGCCCGACCGTCCGTGGTGTGGTCATGAACCCGGTCGACCACCCGCACGGTGGTGGTGAGGGTAAGACCTCCGGTGGTCGCCACCCGGTCTCCCCGTGGGGCAAGCCCGAGGGCCGTACCCGTAAGCCCAACCGTCCCAGCGACAAGCTCATCGTCCGCCGCCGCGGCAAGAAGCGTTAAGGAGGAGGTTAGACATGCCACGCAGCCTGAAGAAGGGCCCGTTCGTCGACGAACACCTCCTCAAGAAGGTGGACGTCCAGAACGAGAAGGGCACGAAGCAGGTCATCAAGACCTGGTCGCGTCGTTCCACCATCATCCCCGATTTCATCGGCCACACGTTCTCGGTCCACGACGGCCGCAAGCACGTGCCGGTGTTCGTGTCGGAGAACATGGTTGGACACAAGCTCGGTGAATTCGCGCCGACCCGCACGTTCAAGAGCCACGTCAAGGAAGATCGGAAGAGCAAGCGGCGATGAGCACTGAAACTCAGAACCCGACCGCGCGCGCGACCGCCAAGCACGTTCGCGTGACGCCGATGAAGGCGCGTCGCGTCGTGGACCTGGTCCGTGGCCGTAGCGTGCAGGACGCGCTGAACATCCTGAAGTTCGCGCCGCAGGCCGCGAGCGAGCCGGTTGCGAAGGTTGTCGCCTCGGCGGCGGCCAACGCCGAGAACAACCTCGGCCTCAACCCGGCCACCCTCGTCATCTCGACCGCGTTCGTCGACGAGGGCGCGACCATGAAGCGTTTCCAGCCGCGTGCCCAGGGCCGCGCGTTCCGGATCCGCAAGCGCACCAGCCACATCACCATCGAGGTCGAGAGCGTGCCCACCGCCGGCGCTGCCACTCGTAGCCGCCGGAAGGGAGGGGCAAAGTAAATGGGACAGAAGATCAATCCCCATGGCTTCCGCCTCGGTATCACCACCGACTGGAAGTCGCGTTGGTACGCGGACAAGCAGTACGCGGACTACGTGAAGGAAGACGTCGCGATCCGCAAGCTCCTCGCCACCGGCATGGAGCGGGCCGGCATCTCGAAGGTCGAGATCGAGCGCACCCGTGACCGCGTGCGTGTGGACATCCACACCGCGCGCCCGGGCATCGTGATCGGCCGTCGTGGCGCCGAGGCCGACCGCATTCGCGCCGAGCTGGAGAAGCTCACCAAGAAGCAGGTTCAGCTGAACATCCTCGAGGTCAAGAACCCCGAGTCGGACGCTCAGCTGGTTGCTCAGGGTGTTGCCGAGCAGCTGTCCAACCGTGTGGCGTTCCGTCGCGCGATGCGCAAGGCCATCCAGTCGGCCATGCGTTCGCCGAACGTCAAGGGCATCCGTGTGCAGTGCTCCGGCCGTCTCGGCGGCGCGGAAATGTCGCGCTCGGAGTTCTACCGTGAGGGTCGCGTGCCGCTGCACACGCTGCGCGCCGACATCGACTACGGCCTGTACGAAGCGAAGACCACCTTCGGCCGTATCGGCGTGAAGGTCTGGATCTACAAGGGCGACATCGTCGGCGGCAAGCGCGAGGTCACCGCTGTGGCCCCGTCCGGCCGCGATCGTGACGACCGCCCGCGTCGCGAGCGTCCGAGCCGCCCCCGTCGCAGCGGTGCCCAGGGCACCACCGCGACCAGCACTGAGGCCGGCCGCGCCGCCACCGCTGTGGCGGAGGCTCCGGCAGAGAATCAGGAGGGCTGACCTATGTTGATGCCCCGCAAGGTCAAGCACCGTAAGCAGCACCACCCCGGCCGTTCCGGCATGGCGAAGGGCGGCACCGCGGTGACGTTCGGTGAGTACGGCATCCAGGCTCTCGAGCCGGCCTACGTCACCAACCGTCAGATCGAGTCGGCTCGTATCGCGATGACCCGCCACATCAAGCGTGGCGGCAAGGTCTGGATCAACATCTACCCGGACCGCCCGCTCACCAAGAAGCCGGCCGAAACCCGCATGGGTTCCGGTAAGGGTTCGCCGGAGTGGTGGATCGCGAACGTCAAGCCCGGACGCGTCATGTTCGAGCTGTCGTACCCGACCGAGGAGATCGCTCGTGAGGCCCTGCGCCGCGCGATGCACAAGCTCCCGATGAAGTGCCGGATCGTGACCAGGGAGGAGCAGTTCTGATGGCTACCGCCAACCCGACTGCAGAGCTCCGCGAGCTCGACAATGAGGCGCTCGTCGCCAAGCTGCGCGAGTCCAAGGAAGAGCTGTTCAACCTGCGCTTCCAGATGGCGACCGGTCAGTTGCAGAACAACCGCCGCCTGCGCGTGGTCCGCCACGAGATCGCGCGCATCTACACGGTCATGCGTGAGCGCGAGCTCGGCCTGGCCTCCGGTCCTGAAGGCAAGGGAGACGCCGCATGAGCGACGCCAAGGGCCCGGCCAAGACGCCGGCCACCCAGGAGGAGCGGGGCCAGCGCAAGACGCGCATCGGCTACGTCGTCTCCGACAAGATGAACAAGACCATCGTGGTCGAGCTGGAAGATCGCGTGAAGCACTCGCTTTACGGCAAGATCATCCGCACCACCTCGAAGGTGAAGGCCCACGACGAGAACGAGATCGCCGGTGTCGGCGACCGCGTGCAGCTGATGGAGACCCGTCCGCTGTCCGCCACCAAGCGGTGGCGTCTGGTCGAGGTGCTGGAGAAGGCCAAGTAGCCTGCTCCATGACTTGAACCAAGTCATTGATCACCGGTCCGCTTCCCCGTGGGGAAGCGGACCGGTGTGTTTTCGGAGGGAGAGTGCGGGAACCGCTTGCCATTCGGGAAGCGGTTCCTTTCTTTTTGTCCGGGTACTGGCCGGTAATGCCAAACCTGGACGAGTGTGACCAAACTGAAACCCCATATGTCCAAATGGAATTGGCGTGTCGCCCGGCAGAAGCGTTAGCGTGTACGAGCTATGAGGGATGCTGCGACAACAACTTCCGGGGCTTGGCGGATCGACGACCGGACCGCGGTGACTTTCCGCGACGCGGCCGTGGCCTGGTCCCTGGCCGCCCACGAGGTACTGGCCGAATGTGCTTCCGGCTACGGACATTTCGTCACAGTGAACGAACTGGCCGAGCGTGTTCAGGAGATGTCGGGCATTCGCACCGACGCGCCGACCCGCACCTGGATGGACGCCATCCTGCGCAAGGTCGCGCGGCGCTGCCACAATGCCGGCGAACCGCCGCTGACCGCCCTGTGCGTCAAGCAGAATCACAAGGTCAGCGACAGCTACAAGTACGTGTTGGAGCTGGCGCATCTGCCGATTCCCGCCGATCTCGAGGTGCATGCCGCCTACGCCCGGTGGCAGTGCTACGCCGCCTACGGCGCGGACATTCCGACCGACGGTGGTATTCCGCCGCTGATTCCGCGCAATGGCGGCGCGCCGCGCCGGGTCACCGCGGCGGCCGCGGCGCCGGTGGCAAAGCCGGAGCCGGAGGCGCGCAAGGCCGTGTGTGTCAACTGTTTCACCGAGCTCCCGGCCAATGGCGTCTGCTACTACTGCTGAGAATTCCGGCGCTGTTGACAATTCCGGCTGAGCAGACGTTCCGCACCGATTATTCTCGAGGGCCTGTTCCACCCACTGCTAGCCTCGGCGGCGTATCCGGATTCGAATACGGCTAATCGAGCGCGATCGGTGAGTCTGCATGCTCGACAATGTTTTACGGATCGCCATCGTTGGGTCGGTCCTTGAGGTCTGAATGTTTTCGAACGTGTTTGCGCCAATGCACGCCAATTAGGTATCGACGCCGGTGTCGAGCTGGTGGTCATCGACTCGAATCGGGTCGGCACCGGCTCGGCCTGGCGGACCGACCAGTCGTCACACCTGCTCGTGAACACCGTCGCCGAGCAGGTCACGATATCCACCGACGGCACCATCGAGATGGCGGGTCCGGTCGACCGGGGCCCATCCATTCCGAGTGGTCGAACTTCCTGGCCAAGATCGGCAATTTCGCGTGCCTGCCCACCACCGCCTTCGGTGTGGCCGTGCGGATTTCCCCCGACACCTATCCGCCACGCGCCTTCTATGGCCATTATCTGCGCTGGGCCTTCGAACGCACCCGTGATCGATACGCCGAATAGGTGCGGGTCCGCGAAATCGCGGCAACCGTGGTGGATATGCGCGAGGGCCCCGGCGGCTTCCAGGAACTGGAACTCAGCACCAGGGAGCGACTGCGCGGGTTGCACGCGGTCGTGCTCACCCAGCGCCATCTTGCCGAGGCCGCTCCGGCCGCGCCCGATCGCCGATCTGGCCGTCACCTCGGGCACCCTGGGCAAGCTGGCCGTCGACGTGATCTCCCGGTCCCGGGACCAGACCGCGGAACCGACCGAGCCCGCCGCACCCGGCCACGGGGAGTCCTCGGCCATGCCGCGGAAGCGGAACCCGGTGCTGAGCACCATGATTCGCGCGCTCCAGGTCCCGGCCCCGGCCTCGACCTTGTTCGGCGCGCTGCTGGCCGAGGACGAGCGTTCGGCCGGGGTGAATCCCTACTTGGGGCCGAAGAGGTTCTTGGGCGGACGGTTGCTGGCGGCGCGGCGCGCGGCGTCCTTCTCCTTGACCCGTTCGGCTTCCTTGCGGACGGCCACCAGGTTCTCGCGTTCGCGGACCAGCCATTCCGGCGGATCGGCGAGGAGGGCGGTGATCTCCTCGGCGGTGAGTGCGTCGGACACCCCCGCGCGGCCCAGGCCGGAGTTGGAGATGCCGAGTTTCCGGGCCACCACGTCGCGCGGGAACGGGCCGTTGGCGTACAGGTCGGTCAGCCACTGCGGCGGGTTGGCGCGCAGTTCCTCGAGCTGGGCGCGGGTGATGGGTGAGCTCTGGAACTCCTCCGGGGTAGCCGGGAGGTAGATGCCGAGTTTGTTCGCCGCGGTCAGCGGCTTCATGGTCTGGGTGTTCTTGTCCGGGCTCACCGGTCCAGCGTATCGGGCGGGTGGGGAGAACCCGCTGGCCGGTGCAATAACCTGGACCCCATGACAGGTCAGGGCCGGTTGGAGTCCATCGACGTCACGCGTCTGCGCTGGTTCGTCGCGGTTGCCGAGGAATTGCACTTCGCCCGGGCGGCGCGTGGCCTGGGCATTTCCCGGCAGCGTTTGAGCGGCACGGTCATCGAGCTGGAGGAAGAGCTCGAGATCAAGCTGTTCGTGCCGGGCGCGCAGCCGACCCAGTTGAGCGAGGACGGTCGCGCCGTGCTGGAGCAGGCCCGGGCGCTGATCGCGGCCGCCCCACCGGAACCGGTCGCCGCGCCGGAGGCGGTGGATCGCCTGCGCGTCGGTTTCGTCCCGGGCGTGACCGTCACCAAGTGGGAGCGCATCTGGGGCGAGCGTTTCCCCGAGGTCGCCCTCGACTTGATCCCGGTTCCGATGAAGGAGCAGGAGACGGCATTGCGCACGGACGCGGTCGACATGTGCTTCGTGCGCCTGCCCATCGACCGCGACGGCATGAGCGCGATCCCGCTCTACCGCGAGGTCCCGGTGGTCGTGGTCCCCAAGGACCACCCGATCGCCCTCTTCGATCAGGTCGCCACCGCGGATCTGGCCGACGAGCGCATGCAGGACGCCGCCGACCTGGACGACGCGGCCATGACCATGGAACTGGTGGCCGCGGTGAGCGGCGCCGCCATCGTCCCGCATTCGATCGCCCGCCTGCACCACCGCAAGGATCTGGTCTATCGCACGGTCACCGATGTGGCCGAGACCGAGATCGCGCTGGCCTGGCCGGCCGCCGCCACCACCGAGCTGGTGGAGGAGTTCGTCGGTGTGGTCCGCGGCCGCTCCCAGCGCAGTTCCCGGTTGCCGTCGGGGCAGCAGCCGGACAAGCAGGCCAAGCAGCAGTCCGCGCCGAAGCGCAAGCCCGCCCCCGCGAAAAAGCCCGCGGCCGCGGCCAAGTCGAAGCAGGGGGCCGCGCGGAAGCCGGGTAAGCGGCGCGGTCGCTGACCGTTTCAGGGGTCGACCTGGAGAAATCTCAGGGTCGACTCAGGGTTGCTCTATACGTATACGTCTACTTATAGTGACGTAAGACGGCGTTCCGCCGTCGGGAACCGCTGAGATCGATAGCGGCGCACCGGATGTGAGATCCGGGGTGTCGTGTCGTACACGCATGCCCATATAAGCATCTACGAATGATTCGGAGCGTCTCATGGCCCTCGAAATGGACAAGCCCGCCACCGACCTGGTCCCGGATCCGCAGCCCGAGGGCATGCGTGAGATCACCCTCCGCGTCGGCCCCGGCGGCGGCCGCACCCAGCGCTTCGTCGGCCGCCCGCTGGCCGACGGTCGCAAGGTCACCGGGGAGGGGAGCGAATCGGTCCAGGTCTTCCTGAGTCGCAAGGGCAAGCTGGTCGTCCACCGGCACTTCCTCGACTGGACCGACTTCGCGCGTGCCACCAGGACGGTCGCGGAGGAGCGGAAGGACGAGTACCTGACCGTCCGGAAAGGTTCCGATCGGTCGGATCTCTCGCTGATGGCCGAATGGCTCAAAGGATTTGGGGGGTGGCGGGAATTCCTTCAGTTGGGTAAGGATGGATACGGCGACTTCACCGTCGACATCGTGGACTCGCCGGGGGAATTGCGTGATCTTGTTCCAGCGAAGGTCTACCGGACCGTCGCTGATGCGCTGGAGAACCCGGCATCCCAGGTCCTCGACATCTGATCAGCGCGCGGCCGAAACCCCGAAAGGACTTCTCCCGCATGTTCTCCGGACTAGGACGCCTGGTCGTCCGCTTCCCGTGGCTGGTGATCGGCGCATGGCTGATCGCGATCGTGGCGGTCGTCGCCACGGCCCCCAAGCTCACGGCCACCACCGAGCAATCAGACTTCCTGCCTTCGCACTACGAATCCGTCCAGGCGATGGAGTTGCAGCAGAAGGCCTTTCCGAACAGCAACACCCCCGCCGCGCTGATCGTCTTCGAGCGCTCCGACGGGGCCCCGCTGACCGATCAGGACGCGGCCGTCATCTCGTCGGCCGCGACCAAGCTGTCGGACAAGCACATCAAGGACGTCACCGCCGTCCAGGCGCTGCCTCCGTCGCAGACCAAGGTGATCGGCGTGGTCGCTGTCGCCATGGAGAAGGCGACCGACGCGGCGGCCAAGAACCAGACCGACGCCGTCAAGGCGCTGCGTGACGCCTTGAAGGAGCAGGTCTCCGGCACCGATCTGAAGGCCGGCGTCACCGGCACCGCGGCCCAGATGCTGGATCAGCAGGATTCCAGTGAGAAGGGCCTGGCCATCATCGGCATCGCGACCGTGGTGCTGATCCTGGTGCTGCTGCTGGTCATCTTCCGCAGTCCGATCATCGCGTTGCTGCCGATCATCGTGATCGGAATGGTGTCCGCGCTGGCGAACGGCGTGATCGCCTCGGCCAGTGCGGCATTCGACCTGAAGATCGACAACTCGGTGCAGTCGCTGCTGGTCGTGGTGTTGTTCGGCGTCGGCACCGACTACATCCTGTTCCTGATGTTCCGCTTCCGGGAGCGCCTGCGCGCCGGTGAGGACCCGAAGACGGCCATGGTCAGTTCGGTCGAGCGGGTCGGCGAGGCCATCACCTCGGCCGCGGCGGCGGTGATCATCGCCTTCGGCGCGCTGACCCTGTCCACCCTGGGCATGTTCCGGTCGATGGGCATCGCGCTGGCCATCGCGGTGGCGGTGGCGCTGCTGGCGGGTCTGACCCTGGTCCCGGCCATCGTCTCGCTGTTGGGCACCAAGGTGTTCTGGCCGTCGAAGGCCTGGCAGACCGAACCCGAGGGCGCGCGGTTCCGGGCGGTCGGCAATGCGCTGGGCAAGCGTCCGGCGGTGTTCGCCGCGGTCTCCGGCGGCGTGCTGCTGGTGCTGGGTGTCTTCGCGCTGGGCTTCAACCCGACCTTCGATCTGAGCTCCGGTTCGACCTCGAACGCGGCCGAATCCACCGTGTACGGCAAGGAATTGCTCAAGGGCATGCCCGCGGGCAGCACCCAGCCGTCGCAGGTCTACCTGCGCGCCGAGCAGGGGACGCTGAACCAGGGTGAGCTCGACGCCTTCCGGACGGCGCTCACCGGCGTGAGCGGTGTGGGCCAGGTGTCGTCGGCGACGCTGTCGAAGGACAGCGCGGTGGCCGAGTTCCAGGTGACCCTCGCCGACAAGCCGGAATCCGATGCCGCGCTGGAGACCGTGAAGGGTCCGCTGCGCGATACCGCGCACGCCTCGGCCCCGGCCGGCACCACCGCGGTGGTGGGCGGTATGACCTCGGTGTTCGTCGACTTCCAGCACGCCATGAACCGTGACTACATGGTGGTGTTCCCGGTCGCGGGCATCCTGATCATGATCGTGCTGGCGCTGCTGCTGCGCAGTGTGGTCGCGCCCTGGTACCTGATGGCCTCGGTGTTCCTGGGCTTCGCGGCGACGCTGGGTTCCGCGGTGCTGGTGTTCCAGCGCATCCAGGGCGAGCAGGGTCTGATCTTCCAATTGCCGTTGATCATGTACCTGTTCGTGGTGGCGCTGGGCACCGACTACAACATCCTCATGGTGGCCCGTCTGCGGGAGGAGGCCCGCGAGGGCAACGATCCGCACGCCGCCGCGGCGCTGGCGGTGCGGCACACGGGTCCGACGGTGGCGGCGGCCGGTGTCATCCTGGCGGGCACCTTCGCCTCCATGATGCTGGCGGGCAATTCGGTGCTCTCCCAGATGGGTTTCGCGATCTCGCTGGGTATCACCATCGCGGCGTTCGTCATGGCGATGTTCTTCACGCCCGCGGTGACGGCTCTGGTCGGCCGCTTCGCCTGGTGGCCCGGACATGGCGGGGATGCCGAACAACCGCCGGTATGGGATACCGAATGGTCGGAAACCGATGTGGTAAGCGGACAGTCGCGACACTGAGTTTCGAATAGGTATCCGAATAGGTATCCGAATAGGCCGGCTCGCTTCTCCGTTGGAGAAGCGGGCCGGTTCGCTGATACCGTCTCCGCCAGTCGATTCCCGGTGGCAGTGGGATCGTCTGGTGAGGGGATAAGTGAATGAGTAAGTCCGACAGTGCTGTTCAGGAGGGGGCCTGTACCGGCGATGACCGGTATACGGAGGGCTTCCAGGTATTCGAGCAATGGCAGTTGCGGCGATACCACAATGAGCGCCATCTGAAGCATCCGGTTCGCAGTCTGCGCCTGGGTTGGCGGTACCTGACGCTGAATCACTATTTCGGTGCGGTGCCACCGATTCGGCTCTGGTGGCGGTCCCGTTTCGGCGGACCGCGCGCGTTGCCCGACTTCACGTGTGTGGGAGCACTGAAGAGCGGAACGACCGATCTGGCAGCCTATTTGATGCAGCATCCGAGCGTGGTGGTGCCGCTGACGAAGGAGATCGGTCACGGTTTCCCGGCCGCCTGGGGGCCGTACCTTCCGACCGAGCGGGAGAAGGCGGCGGTCGCCGAGCGCACCGGTCGAGCGCTGGTGGGGCATTTCGATCCGCTGCTGCACGATGTGCCGCTGATCGACAATCTCCGCGAGTCCAGCCCGGGCGCGAAGGTCATCATCATGCTGCGCGATCCGGTGCGGCGGGCCTATTCGCACTACAAGTGGGATCTGTTCCTCAGCGGTGAGAACGGTTTGCGCAGTGGGCGATACGGCGAGAACTTCGGCGATTACGTGTCCTTGGCGCTGGGGGCCTTCCCGGGTCCGCCGCCGCCGACCATGCTGCCGACCATGCCGATGCTGGCGGCCGGGATCTACGTGAATTCGGTGCGTCGCTGGCTGGACACCTACGGCCGCGAGAACGTGCACCTGGTCGCGGCGGAGGACTTCTTCGCCGATGTGTCCAAGACGGTGTGCGGCATCCACGAGTTCCTCGGGCTGCCCGCGGTGGAGCCGGAGTTGCATGCGGAGGTGGTGAACCGCAATCCGCTGGAGTACCCGCCCGCCGAGGTCGAGTCGCTGGCCCGGTTGCGGGAGTTCTACCGCCCGTACAACGAGGAGCTGTTCGAGCTGTTGGGCCGCGATCTGGGGTGGAATCGCCCGGCCTGATCTGGTCTGACAGAAACGCGTTTCACTTTTTTCGCGAAACTGCCTCGCGGTGAACTGGACAACCGATACAGTTCGGGCCGACGCACAGACTCGGTTCGGCGTGGCCCAACCCGCCGAACCGACCCCGGGCCGGCTGACCATAATCCTCTGTTCCCAGGTCAGCCGGCCTCCTCTTCTTTCGTCGGAGAGGCCGCCGCTAGCGCACGGTCACGTGCCACACCACCGCGGCGGCCAGCGCGCCCGCGCCGTTCACCGCCCAGTGCAACGCGATCGGCGCGAGCAGGCTCCCGCTGCGCCGCCGCAGCCAGGTGAAGACCATGCCCGCCCCGGCCGTCGCCAGCACCGCGAGCCCGATCCCGAGGATCTGCCCGGCCGGGCCGCTGCCCAGGAATCCGGTGAGGCCCTTGTTGCCGCTGGTCAATCCCAGCGATGAGGCAATGTGCCAGAGCCCGAACAACATCGACCCGGCGGCGAATACGCCACGCGCGCCGACCACGCGGTCCAAGGTGCCGTGCAGCACGCCGCGGAAGGCCAGCTCCTCGGGAATCGCGGTCTGCAAGGGGATGACGATCATGGACGCGATGAGCGCGCCCGAGACCGCGGCATAGCGGTCGTTCAGGAAGAACGGCCGGGTGATGGGCAGGGCCGCGCCGATGGCCACGGCCGCCAGCACCACGCCCACCGCCGCCACTGCCCAGAGCGAGCCGCGCCGCCACTGCGAGGGGGAGAGTCCCAGCTCCGCCCAGCCCAGTCCGCGACGCCGGACCATGGCCACCAGCACCACCGCGGCAATCGGCACCGAGAGGATGCTGGCCCACTGGTTGGTGAAGTGTGCGATGAGGTTGGTGCAGGTCAAAACGACGACAACGACGGCAACGTCCACGTAGGCGTGCAGCTTGTGGCCGGGCGAGGTGGGCGCTTCCGGCGATGCCGCCGCCGCGCCGTTATCGTTTCGAGACATCCTGGCCAGTGTACGAGCGAATTCTTGGAATCCGCCTCGATTGTGGTTAATCGCTCGCCCAGCCCGCGGGGTCGTCCCAGGCTCGCAGGGTGCGCGCGGTTTCGAAACGCCGGGTCTCGCGGGTGACAGGGTCGGGGAACTCCAGCGCCGACGCCAGCAACTGCAGCGGCCGCGTGTAATCGTCGACCGGCTTGTCGGTGAGCTCGGGATAGAAGTCGTCGCCCAGGATCGGGATCCCGAGGCTGTTCATATGGATGCGGATCTGGTGGGTGCGCCCGGTCCGCGGCCGCACCCGGTAGCGGCCCAGCCCGTCCCGGTGGTCGAGGAGTTCGATCAGTGTCTCGGCATTGGGCTCGCCCTCGGTCTCGTAGGCCTTGAGCACCTGCCGTTCCTTGACGATGCGGCTGACGACCGTGCGCGGCAGGTCCAGGCTGGGATCGAAGCGCGCGATGGCCTCGTACTCCTTGTGGACCAGGCGCTTGTGGAACATGGTCTGATACGCCCCGCGCCGAGCCGGATTGATGATGAAGAGAACAAGGCCGGCGGTCACCCGGTCCAGCCGGTGCGCGGGCACCAGATCCGGCAGGTCCAGTTCGCGGCGCAGCTTCACCAGGGCGGTCTGCAGGATGTGCTGGCCGCGGGGGATGGTCGAGAGGAAGTGCGGTTTGTCCACGATCAGGATGTCCTCGTCGCGGTGGACGATGCCGATCGGGAAGGGGACCTCGGTCTCCTCGGGCAGATCGCGGTGGAACCACACCGCGCCGCCGGGTATGTAGGGGGTGTCGAGGGCGATGGGTCCCGCCAGGTCCACGATGCCGCCCTCGCGCAGCAGTTCGTCGATGCGTTCGGGCCGGACCCGGGGCAGCCGTTCCACGAGGTGGTCGCGGATGGTCGCCCAGTCGCCCTCCTCGGGTAGCCGCAACCGGGCCGGATCCAATCCGTGCCGCTTCGGTAGCGGTGGTTGCTGCCTGCGTCTCACCTGGGAAACCCTAGCCCCCGGGTATGTCCGGATTGCGGGGTACGGTGGGCCGACGCCCGGAATGTCCGGGTCAGCGCCGTGATCGGGGGTCTCGTGTATCCGAACGACCAACAGCCTCAGGGTGTGCCGGGCCAGCCCGGTCAGCCGCAGCCGGGCCAGTACGGCTACCCGCAGCCCGGGCAGCCGGAATACGGCCAGCCCGCGTATGGACAGCCGGACTACGGGCAGCAGCAGCCCTTCTACGGTCAGCCCGACTACGGCCAGCCCGGGTATCAGCCGATGCCGCCTGGCTATCCGGTGGCGCCGCCGCCCGCGCAGGGCACCAATGGTTTCGCGATCGCCGCGCTGATCTTCGGTCTACTCGGCTGCACCAGCCTGCTCGCGGTGCCGTTCGGCATCATTGCGCTGAATCAGACCAAGCAGCGTAATCAGGGCGGCCGGGGACTGGCCATTGCCGGGCTGATCCTGGCGGGGTTGTGGTTGCTGTTCTCCGTCGTGCTGGTCGCGATCGGCGCGGTGACCGATTCGAACACCACGGCGGCGCAGGACAATACGACCCGCACCTCGGCCCTGTCGGATTCGCCGACCTCCATCTCCATCGACGAGGTGAAGACCGGTGACTGCGTGCAGACGGTGGAGGAGAACAACCACATTCGCAAGGTGACCGTGCTGTCCTGCGATTCTCCGCACGACGGTGAGGTGATCACCCAGGTGCACCTGCCGGGTTCGTGGCCGGGTTCGGGTGACGCGTCCTTCGACAAGGCCAGCGAGGCCTGCCAGGTGCAGCTGGACAAGCTGCTGGCCTCGAGCCCGGTGGTCGAGCAGCTGGAGTCGTTCATCCTGTATCCGGCGAACGAGACGCAGTGGAACAAGTCGAACGGCCGCGCGACCTGCATGGTGCATAACGCGGACGGTTCGAAGTTGACCACGAAGGTGCCGCGCTGACCCTCGGTGTGGTCGGCAAGCCAAAGTTAGCCTAACCTATCTTCTCGCCGGTGTTCGTGGGAGCGCCGGACGGATGAAGGTGGAAGGCGGACTGATGACGGTCGAGTCACCGCCCGCGGTCGAGGCGGGCCCGGAGCCGAGCGGGCCCGACGCGAAGGCCGAGGTGAAAGCGCGGCGGCAGGCGGAAGCCGCCGCCCGCAAGGAGATCCTCGCGCCGGTGCGCGGGCCGCTCACGGTCGCCGGGCTGATCGTGGCCGTGGCCGCCGTCTGCTCGGTGGTCCCGTTCCTGCTGATCGTCTCGGCCTGCCGGGAGCTGCTGCGGGAGGTCCCCGACACCGATCGGGTGTGGCGGCTGCTGCTGATCGCGGTGCTGGTCCTGGTGGCCCGCGCGATCCTGCAGGCGGTCGCGTTGACCTGGTCGCACGCCGTGGATGCGCGTTATCAGCTGACCCTGCGCCGACTGCTGGCCGACAAGCTGACCCGGGTGCCGCTGGGCTGGTTCGGCGCCCGCGCCTCCGCCGACGTGAAGAAGTATCTGCAGGACGACGTCGAGGCGCTGCACTATCTGGTGGCGCACGCGCGCTTGGACTTCATCGGTTCGGTGACCGCGCCGCTGGTGACCCTGGTGTACCTGGCCACGGTCGACTGGCGGTTGACCCTGGTCCTGCTGATCCCGCTGATCGTGTACGCGCTGTGCATGCGCGCCATGCTGGACGAGCCCGGCCGTGAGCGGCTGCTCGCTTATAACGCCGCCGAACAGCGCACCCGTGCCGCCACCGTGGAGTTCGTGGACGGCATCCAGGTGGTGCGGGCCTTCGGGCGAGCGGGCAAGGCGCACAGCGAGTTCCGCGCGGCCGTCGAGGAGCAGACCGACCGGCTGCGGCGGCTGAAGCTGCCCGTCATGACGGTGCAGTCGATCTCGGACACCGTGGTCTCCCCGGTGTTCGTCATGCTGCTGGTCGTGGTGGCCGGGCTGGCGGGTGTCGGCCTGGACTGGCTGGAGCCCCTCGACCTGCTGCCCTTCCTGCTGGTCGGGCTGGGCTTGGGCAGTTCGCTGCTGGGCCTGGGCTACGGCACGCAGGCGTTGCGCACGGCCGGTGACGCCGCGCTGCGTCTGCACGAACTCATGCAGACCCCGGAATTGGCCTCCGGCACCGGGGCATCCGCGGCGCCGGACGTGCCCGCGGGCCTGATCCGTTTCGAGGGCGTGAGCTTCGGCTACCGCGCCGATCATCAGGTGCTGCGCGGCGTCGACCTCGAGCTGGCGCCCGGCACCATGACCGCCCTGGTGGGCCCGAGCGGCTCCGGCAAGTCCACGCTGGCCAAGCTGCTGCCGCGCTTCTACGACGTGGACAGCGGCCGGATCACCATCGGCGGCAGGGACATTCGCGACATCCCGAGTGCGGAGCTGTATCGCACGGTCGGCTTCGTCTTCCAGGATGTGCGCCTGATCCGCGGCACCATCGCCGACAATCTGCGGCTGGCCCGCCCCGAGGCCGACATCGCCGAGCTGGAACGCGCGGCGCGTGCCGCCCGCATCCACGATCGCATCACGGAGCTGCCGCGCGGCTACGACTCCGAGATCGGCGCGGATGTCGTGCTGTCCGGCGGTGAGGCGCAGCGGCTTTCGATCGCCCGCACGCTGCTGTCCGACACCCCGATCCTGGTGCTGGACGAGGCCACCGCCTTCGCCGACCCCGAATCCGAGGCCGCCGTCCAGGACGCGCTGGCCGAGCTGGTGGCCGGCCGCACGGTCCTGGTGATCGCGCACCGCCTGCACACCATCACCGGTGTGGACCGAATCCTGGTGCTGGAGAACGGAACCCTGGTCGAACAGGGCGACCACGCGAGCCTGCACGCCGCGGGCGGCCTGTACCAGCGGCTCTGGGAAATCAACGCGGCGGCCCTGGCCGATGTCGCGGCCACCGACCGTCCCGCCCAGCCGGTTCGCGCCGATGCCGAGGAGGCCCTCCGATGATCCGCAAGGTGCTCGGCCTGGTGCCGGGCGAATTCGCCGCGCTGACACCGCGATTGCTGCTGGCCATCGTGGCTCAGGCGTTGTCGCAGGCGGCCGCGTACGTGCAGCTGGTGCCCGTGCTGAAGGCCCTGTTCGCCCAGGATCTGGGCCGGGCCTGGTGGTGGACGCTGTGGCTGGCGCTGGCCGTGGCCGGGGTCGTGGTGTTCGGCTACTTGCAGTCGGTGCTGGGCCTGCGGGTCGGCGTGGGCATGCAGCACGGATTGCAGACCCGGCTCGGCGATCATCTGAACGCATTGCCGCTGGGCTGGTTCGACGACAGGCACGCGGGCGAGCTGTCGCGGGTGATGGTCGAGAACGTTCGCGAGGTGCAGGGCCTGATCGCCTATCTGCTGGCGAAGATGCTGACCGGCGTGCTGGTTCCGCTGGGTGTCGCGCTGGGCATGCTGTTCGTGGACTGGCGGATCTCGCTGGCCATGCTGGTGACCGCGCCGGTGCTGTTCCTGGTGAACCTGTGGGCCAACCGTTCCTATGTGACGGCCGACGAGCGCATGCACGAGGCCGCGACCGAGGCGAACGCCCGGGTGCTGGAATTCGCTCAGGCGCAGCCGATGCTGCGTTCGCTCGGCGCGGTCGGCGCGGGCAATCGGGCGCTGGACGCGGCCCTGGCGCGCCAGCGCACCGCCGCCAACGGTCTGCTCGTCGCGGCGGTTCCCGGTCTGATCGGTTTCGCGCTGGTGGTGCAGGCCGTCTTCCTGGTGCTGGTGTACCTGGTGGTGGGCCGGGCCACCGACGGCGCGATCTCGGCCGCCGCGGCGATCGCCCTGATCGCGGTGAGTGCGCGTTTCATCGAGCCGCTGACCCAGGCCGCCCAGCTGGGTGGCGCGTTGCGCACGGCCGCGGCCGCCGCCGATCGGGTGAGCGCGCTGCTGGCGGAACCTGGACTGGCGCAGCCGGATTCCCCGGTCGAGCACGCTGCCGCGCGGGTCGAGTTCGACGGCGTCACCTTCGGTTATGGCCCGGGCAAGACGGTCCTGGAGGACATTTCGTTCACCGCCGCTCCCGGCACGACGACGGCGATCGTCGGTCCCAGCGGCGCGGGCAAGTCCACGCTGCTGCGCCTGGCGGCCCGGTTCCACGACGCGGATTCGGGCCGGGTCTCGGTCGGCGGCCACGATGTCCGCGACCAGCCCGCCGAGTCGTTGCTGAGCCGGCTGGCCCTGGTCTTCCAGAGCGTCTACCTCTTCGATCGCTCCGTGCTGGAGAACATTCGGGCGGGCCGCCCGGACGCGTCCGACGACGAGGTCCTCGCGGCCGCGCGCACCGCACGGGTGGACGAGATTGCCGAGCGCCTGCCCGATGGTTGGCTGACCGCGGTCGGTGAAGGCGGTTCGGCGCTGTCCGGCGGTGAGCGCCAACGGGTTTCGATCGCGCGTGCCTTGGTGAAGGACGCCCCGATCGTGCTGCTGGACGAGGCGACCAGTGCGCTGGATCCGCACAACGAGGCGGCCGTGGTGCGCGGTGTGCACGAACTCACCCGGGGCCGAACGGTACTCGTGGTGGCGCACCGGCTGGCGACCATCGCGCACGCCGATCAGATCCTGTTCATGGACGCCGGTCGCATCGTCGAACGTGGCACCCATGCGGAGCTGATCGCCCTCGACGGCCGTTACGCCGCCTTCTGGAACGAGCGCACCCGGGCGTCGGGCTGGCGTCTGGCTCGGGTCTCCGCCTAGCGAAACGGCCCCGGATCCCTTGGGGTCCGGGGCCGTTCGTGCGGGCGAACCATCCGATCGTCAGAGGCTGCAGGGCAGCATCGCGACGCCGGCCACGGTGCACTCGGCCACGGGGCATGTGTTCTGTCCAATCTTTTCGTCTCGAGCGCTTCGCAAGCGAAGCCTAAGCAATATAAGGTAAGGCTATGCAAACCTAAGCGTTGGTGGTTTGTGCGAGGCAGGCGACAAGTGAGCAACTGGGACGGAGAGCGGTGGAGACACTTCTGGTGGTCGGAGCGGGGCCGAAAGCCCTGGCGGTAGCGGCCAAGTCGCGGGTGCTGCGGGACCTGGGCCTGCCCGCGCCGCGGGTGACCGTCGTCGAAGCGCGGACGGTGGGCGGCAATTGGCTGCCGACCGGTGGCTGGACCGACGGACGGCACCGCCTGGGCACCAGCCCGGAGAAGGATGTCGGCTTCCCGTACCACTCCACCTGGGCCCGCGGCCGCAATCGCGAAATCGACGAGGCCATGCGGGCGTTCAGCTGGACCGCCTTCCTGGTCGAGCACGGCACCTACGCCGAGTGGATCGACCGCGGCCGTCCCAGCCCGCAGCATCACGTGTGGGCCAAGTATCTGGGGTGGGTGGCCAAGCGCTGCGACATGGACCTGGTCCAGGGCTCGGTGACCGGTATCGCCGCCGCGGCCGACGGCTGGCTGGTCTCGGTCACCGACGCCGACGGCGGGGTCGACGAGATCGATTGCGACGCCGTCATGATCACCGGTCCCGGCCGCAGCGACCGCGCCCTGGCCGAGCATCCGAAGGTGCTCAGCATCTCCGAGTTCTGGGAGCTGGCGGGCCGCCGCGAGCTGCCGCCGTCCTCGCGCGTCGCGGTGATCGGCGGTGGCGAGACCGCGGGTTCGGCGCTGGACGAGCTGATCAACCACGACATGCTGACGGTCTCGGTGATCTCGCCCAAGGCCACGCTGTACACCCGTGGGGAAAGCTATTTCGAGAACTCGCTCTACAGCGATCCGACCAAGTGGGCCGGGCTGGGCATGGCCGAGCGTCGGGATGTCATCCGCCGCACCGATCGCGGCGTGTTCTCGGTGCGCGTGCAGGAGAGCCTGCTGGGCGACAACCGGGTGCATCACCTGCAGGGCCGCGTCGTGAGCCTGGCCGAGCAGGACGATCGGGTCGCCCTGACCCTGCGCAACGATCTGCGCCCGGATCAGGTGCACACCTTCGATCTGGTGGTGGACGCCACGGGCGGGCAGCCGCTGTGGTTCCTGGATCTGTTCGATTCCGCCGCAACCGATCTGCTGGAGCTGGCCGTCGGCGGTCCGCTCGAGCACGGGCGGCTGGAGGCGGCCATCGGTTACGACCTGGCGGTGTCCGGGCTGGACGCCAAGCTGTATCTGCCGAATATGGCCGCCATGGCGCAGGGTCCGGGTTTCCCGAATCTCAGCTGCCTGGGCGAGCTGTCGGACCGGATCCTGCAGCCGGTGGTGAATCCCGGTCCGCGCTACCGGATCTCGGGCAGGTCCGCCGCGGTCCGCGGCAGCGTGTAGAGCGAGATCCGACGGTCCGGTCGAATGTCGAAGTCGCCGAGGTGCTGCCACCCGATCTTCTCCAACGCCTTCCGCATGGGGGCGTTGCGGTGATCGGGTTCGCACAGCAGCCGGCGGCATTCGGGTTCGGCCGCCAGGACCGCCCGGCCGAGCTGCCGCATCCAGTCCGACATGACGCCGCGGCCCAGCAGGGCGGTGTCGGCGGTGGCGATGTGGAAGCCCATGTCGTGGGCGTCGGCGTCGTAGAGGCGAGCGATCTCGTCCTTGGCGGGCCGGTACAACTCCACATAGGCGACCTCGCGATTGCCCAGGTCGGGCCGGTCGAGTGCGGTGAAGTCGTATTCGAGAACGCAGGGGCGGGAGAAGGTTCCGGCCAGCTGGGTCGCGCAGTCGAGGCGGCGGCGGTCGGCGTCCCAGGCCTGTTCCCAGGTCTCGAGCAGGTGCGGCCGGTGCATCCATTCGGTGATGGTCTCCGGATCGCCGGATTCGACGTCCACCAGGCGCAGCGTGAACGGCGCGGGGAACTCGGGCACCACGGGTGCGGGGGCGCTGCGGATGTGGTCCGGAAGGTCCGTGAGTTCGCGCGCGAGGACGTAGGTCGTCCGGTTCATCGCTGTGGCGCTCCGTTCGTCGGTTAGCTTGATCACCCTGATTGGTAAGGCTAGCCTATACTAACTAGGCGGTGTTACGGTTGCCCGGACATTGCAAGGGGGACAAGCGGAACCGGCGGCTGATGCGGTCGGGCGGGTCGTAGGAGAGATGCGGACATGGCACGGGAACTCGGCTGGATCAGGCAATTTCAGGCCCCGAGTGCGGAATCCGCGCCACCGCTGCTGATCTTCCCGCACGCGGGTGCGGGCGCTTCCGCCTACCGGGTCTTCGCCAAGAAGATGGCCGCCGAATTCGACGTCGTGGTCTTCCAGTACCCGGGCCGGCAGGACCGCGCCCGCGAGGCCGCGGCGGAGACGCTGCAGGACATGGCCGCCGGAGCCTTCGAGGCCTTCCGGGACTCCGCGCACGACTCCGGTGCGCCGCTGACCATTTTCGGCCACAGCATGGGCGCCATCGTCGCCTTCGAATTCGCCCGGCTGGCCGAGGCCGCGGGGTTGACCGTGCAGTTGCTGGCCGCCTCCTCGGCCGCCGCTCCCGCGCGCATCGCCGATCTGCCGAACCACCCCACCGACGACGAGGCGCTGCTCGACCACATGTCGGCGCTCAACGGCACCGGCGCGGAGGTGCTGGGCAGTCGTGACGTGCTGCGCATGGCGCTGCCGGTGATGAAGGCCGATTACCGCGCCTTCGACGCCTACTCCTGCCCGGCCGAGGTCGCCGTGGACGCCCCCATTCACGTGCTCGGCGGCGACGAGGACGAATTCGTCGCGCCGCGTGACCTGTTCGCGTGGGAGTGTCACTCGCGCGCGGGCATCCGGGTCACCATGTTCGCGGGCGGCCACTTCTATCTGGACCAGCACGTGGACGGCATCGCCGAACTGCTCGTCGCGGAGAAGAGCGTCGTCGCGTGACCCGAGTGGACTCCGGCGATCCGATCGTGATCGTCGGCATGGGCATCGAGGCGCCCGGTGGCGTGGACACCCTCGCGGAATTCTGGTCGGCGCTGGCCTCGGGCCGTGAACTGCTGGGACCGTTCCCGCGGGACCGGGACTGGCCGCTGGCGGAACTGCTGAGCCTGGGCGCCCAGGACGGTTGGGGCGCGGTCCCCGACGCGGGCGGCTTCCTCACCGGCGCGACCGCGTTCGATCCCCTGTTCTTCGGCATCACCCCGCGCGAGGCGGTCGCCATGGACCCGCAGCAGCGGGCCGGCATGCGGGTGGCCTGGCGAGCGCTCGAGCAGGCCGGGATCAATCCCGCCGCGGTGGAGGGCGATTCGGCGGGCTGCTGGATGGGCGTCTCCGTGATGGAGTACGGGCCCCGGGTGGCCTCGGTCAACGAGCACAGCGGCTACCGGGTCACCGGGACCGCGCTGGGCGCGGTGGCCGGGCGCATCTCGCACGGGCTGGGCCTGACCGGGCCCTCGATCAGCGTCGACACCGCGTGCGCGTCCGCGCTCACCGCCGTGCACCAGGCCGCCGCCGCCATCCGGGCGGGCGAGTGCGAGTGGGCGCTCGCGGGCGGAGTGTGCGTCATGGGTTCGCCGGGCGCGTTCTACGAGTTCTCCAAGAACAACGCCCTGGCCTCCGACGGCCACTGCCGCTCCTACGCCGCCGACGCCACCGGAACACTGTGGGGTGAGGGCGCGGGAGTCGTTGTGCTGGAACGGGAATCACGGGCGCGCGCGCTCGGGCACCGGGTGTACGGACGGCTGCTGGGCTCGCGCGTCAATCACAACGGCAAGGGCGCGCCGATCGCGGTGCCCAGCGCGGCCGCGCAGGAACGACTGATCCGCGACACCCTGGCGGTGTCCGGCATCACCGCCGAACAGGTCGGGCTGATCGAGGGCCACGGCACGGGGACCCCGGTCGGCGACCCGCTCGAATTGGCCGCTCTCGCCGCGACTTACGGCGTCGAGCGCGCCGACACCCCGCGTCTGGGCTCGGTGAAGTCCAACGCCGGTCACGCGCAGGCGGCCTCGGGCCTGCTGGCCCTGATCAAGGTGCTGCTGGCTGGGATGCACGGGCAGATCCCGCCCACCCTGCACGCCGAGCGTCCGACCGGCGAAATCGATTGGGACGCCACCAGTCTGCGGCTCGCCACCGAACTCGAACCGTGGTCCGCCGCGGACGGCGTGCGCTACGCGGCCGTGTCCTCGTTCGGTGTCGCGGGTACCAACGCGCACGCCCTGGTCGCCATGCCCGAGCTGGAGGAAAGCGATGTGTAGCCACCGGCTGCCCGATGGCAGCATCCCCGTCCTGCTCTCGTCCGACACCGCCGACGGCGTGCGCGCCGAGGCCGCGGGCATTCTGGAATTCTTGGAGTCGCGGCCCGCGGTCACCCCGGAACGGGTGGCGGACATGCTGTTCCGCACTCGCGCCGCGCGCCGGTACCGGGCCCTGGCCATGGTCACCGGACGTGAGGAACTGCTCGACGCGCTGCGCGCCGTCGCCGCAGGGACCGCGCATGCCGCGGTGGTGGCCGGCGACGGTCCCGCCACCGCGCGCCGGATCGGGTTCGTGTTCCCCGGCCAGGGCAGTCAGCGCCCAGGCATGGGCAAGCTGTATTACGAGCTGTCCCCGGCCTACCGGGCGGCGGTCGACGAGTGCTCGGGCCTGCACGCCGAACGCTTCGGCCACGACCAGCCGCTGCACTACCTGCTCGGCTCCGAGGGGCAGTACCAGGACACGGTGTGGGAAGTGCAGCCCGCCTTGATGTTCCACATGGCCGGTCTGGCCGCCATGTGGCGGGCCGCGGGCGTCGAGCCCGCCGCCACCGTCGGACACAGCCAGGGTGAGCTGGCCGCGGGCGCGGTCTCGCGGGTGATGTCGGTGCGTGACGCCGTGCTGGTGGTCACCCACCGCGCGCGCCTGGTGGAGCGGCTGTCCCCGCGCGGCTTCTCCATGGCCGTGCTGGCCATGGACCGCGAGGACTGCGAGGCGCTGCTGGCGCGGAACTCCGGCTGGGCCGAGCTGTCGGTGGTGAACGCCCCGCACATCATGGCCATCTCCGGTGACCGCGAGACCATCACCGACATGGTCGCCGCGGCCACCGCCCAGGGCCAGTTCGCCCGCGAGATCGGTGTCGCCTACCCGGCCCACACCTCGATCGTGGCCGAGCTGCGCGAGGAGTTCGAGGGCTTCCTCGGCGGCGAGATGAGCAGCGCGACCTTCCTCGACACTCGAATCCAGTGCTATGGAGCGACCTTGGGCGCGCCCATCACCGCCGACCTGATCCAGGAACAGTACTGGTACTGGAACCTGCGCAACCGCGTCCGCTTCGACCGCGCCGTGGTGGCGGCGGCCCGCGACGGCATCGACACCCTCATCGAGGTCGTCGAGCATCCGGTGCTGCAGCTGGCCCTCCAGGAGAACCTCACCCTGGTCCCGCCGGACCCGGCCCGCGGCCCCCGCGACTTCAAGGTCCTCGGCACCTCCCTGCGCACCGCGACCACGCTGCGCGAATTCACCCGCAACCTGGCGACCGTCGCGGTCCACGACCTCGGCTACGACTGGAATGCCCTGCGCACCGACGCCGTCCCGGCGCTCCCGCTGCGCGACTTCCCGCACACGGTCATGAACCCCAAGCGCCTGTGGGCGAACCCGGGCTACGCCCCCGACAAGGTGACCGCCCCGGCCCCGGCCGTGCCAAAACCCCAACGCCTGGTGGAGAAGTGGGTTACCTGGGAGCGGCGCTCCCTGACCGCGCCCCGCCGATTGGCCTTCGTCGACCCCACCGGCCGTTGCGCCGACCAGCTGGCTGCGCTCCTGGCCGCCGCCGACCGCTACGGTGCGACCGCGACCACGTTGGTCGTGGATACGCCCGGTGCGCGGTCCGATGCCACGGTGGCCACGCCTGCCGCCGACGGTGATGCGCCGACTCGTGCGGGTTCGAGTGCGACCGCGCCGAACCCTGTGCCCGGCAAGGGAACCAACAGCTCCGCTATCGCTGCGGTGCCGAACCGGGCCACGCCGCCCGCCAAGGCGCCGGACGGCGGGTCGGACTTCGACAGCGTCGTGATCCTGTGGCCCGCGCTGGCGGCCGGCGCGACCGTGGATGCCGTTGCCGAGCTGAGTGAATTCTTCGCCGGGCGGGCGTGGCTGCCCGCGGTCGCCGGTGTGCGGCCGGGCGGCGACTTCTGGCTGGTGACGGTCGGCGGCGAGACAGTGGTGCCGGGAGATGCGGTGCCGCAGCTGTTCCACGGTGCCGTGGCCTCCGGATTCCGGTGTGTCGGTGTGGAGAAGCCCGGCGTGCTGTTCCGGCACTTGGATCTGGCGGCCGACGCCGGGACCGCCGAGTCGAATCGGATGGTGGCGGCGCTGCACACGGCGGGTGAGCCGGAAGTGGCGCTGCGCGGCGGGAAGGTCTTCGTCAAGCGATTGGTCGCCGACGAGTCCGAGCCGGGTGCGGCCGCCGATCTCGATCATGTGCTGATCGTGGGCGGCACCGGCAAGCTCGGCCTGTTGTTCGCGGAGCATTTCGCCCGGCAGGGCGCGGGCCGGGTCACCCTGGTCAGCCGGTCCGGCGAATCCGGTGCGGCCGCCGCGGATTTGGCGCGGGTGCGGGCCGCCGGAGCCACCGAGATCGTGGTCGAGGCCTGTGATGTGAACGCCGCCGACGATGTGGCGCGCCTGGCGTCGGGGTTGGGGGAGCGGCCGGTGAGCCTGCTCGTTCACGCCGCCGTCAACTATGTGGACGCGGGCATCGAGGAGATCACCGCCGACATGGTGGCCACCGCCGCCGCGTCGAAGGTGCTGGGCCTTGAAGCCGTGCTGGACGCGGTGCCGTTGACCGCGACCGGCCGGGTGCTGCTGTGCTCGTCCATGGCCGCGACTCTCGGTGGGCGCGGGCAGATCCTGTACGCGGTCACCAACCGGATGCTGGATGTGCTTGCCCGTCGTGTGCGGGAGCGTGGCATCGACTGCTCGTCGCTGGAGTGGGGGCTGTGGAGTGTCGCGGGTCCGCTGGACGAGGCGGGCATGGCGCGGGTCGAGGGCGCCGGGGTCTTCCCGATGCATCCCGCCGACGCGATCGCCGCCGGATTCACCGGACAGCCGACGGACGCCATCGTCATCTCCGCGGACTGGCCGTTCCTGCGCGATGTCATGGGAGCGTTCGGTCAGGCGTCGGTGCTGTCGGACGTGCCGGAGCCGGAACCGGTTCCGGCGATCGCCGCCCCGGAACCGGAAGCGCCCGTCGCGGCCGAGGTCGTCGCGCCGGAGCCCGCCGCGCCCGCGCCGGTCGTCGCCGGCCGTCCGCTGGCGGATCAGGTGCTCGCCGAGCTCGAACGCGTCATGGGCATCGACACCGGCGACAGCATCGACCGTTCGGTGCCGCTGGTCGCTCTGGGTCTGGATTCGTTGCAGGCCCTGGACTTCCGCAAGCGCGTGCAGGCGTCGCTGGACCGGGATCTGCCGGTCGCCGCGATTCTCGGCGGTGCGTCACTCGACGATGTCGTGCTGCTCATGGCAGCGAACACCAACTAAGGGCTAGGGGCCAGATCTCATGTCAGACACCGATGCCACCGTGACCGTGGCCGGAACCTCCGTCGCCGACCGCCGCCGGGAACTGTTGCGGCGCAAGCTGGCCGAGCAGGGCTTGGCCGTCGACACCGCCGCCCCGGTGCGCCGCACCGCGGCGGGGGAGCGGCGGCCGCTGTCGGCCGGTCAGCGCCGCATGTGGTTCCTGCAGACCCGTGACCCCGAGGGCACCACGCTGAACATCTGCGTGGCGTACCGGTTGACCGGCCCGCTGGACGAGGAGCGGCTGCGGCAGGCGGTGGCGTCGGTGTTCGCCCGGCACGACGTGCTGCGCACCACCTTCGGTGTGGACGAGAACGGCGAGCCCTTCCAGGTGTTCACCGACGAGATCGCCCTGCCCTGGCAGTCGCACGATCTGACCGAGCTGGCCGAGTCCGCCCGCCAGGTGCGGGTGGAGGTGCTGGCTCGCCGCGAGTTCGGCCGCCCCTTCGATCTGGCCACCGAACTGCCGCTGCGGATCACGCTGGCGCGCACCGGAACCCAGGAGTGGGTGCTGCTGTTGTCGGCGCACCACGGCTGCTGGGACGACGACGCCTGGGGCGTGTTCTTCGCCGACCTGAACGCCGCCTACAACGGCGCCGCGCGGTCCACCCCGCCCGCGCAGTTCGTCGACCTCGAGGTCCTCGACGCTCTCGCGGACGACGAGGCGGACATCGCCTACTGGCGGAACACCCTGCGCCCCTTGCCCGAACCGCTCGAGCTACCCGGCGCGGCCGTGGCCGCACCCTCCAAGCGCGCCGACCGCTGCACCGTGGCGCTGCCCGCCGACCTGCTCGGCCGGGTGGACGCCTTCGCCCGTGAGCACGCGGCCAGCCCCTTCATGGTGCTGCTCGCCGGGTACGCCGCGCTGATCCAGCGCTACACCGCCGCCGAGGACTTCCTGGTGTCCATCCCGGTCACCAACCGCCGCTCGGCCGCCGCCGAACAGCTCATCGGCTATTTCGGCAACACCCTGCTGCTGCGCGAGACCTTCGCCCGCACCGAGACGTTCGCCGGTCTGGTCGAGTCCACCAAGCGCACCTGCCTGGACGCGTTCGCCCATCAGGCCGTCGGCATCGACCGCGTCGTCCGCGAGGTGAATCCGGAGCGGGTCGCCGGCCGCGACGGCATGGATCAGCTGGTGCGGCTGGGCTTCAGCGTCCGCAAGAGTGCCGACGGTTTCGCGTTGCGCGGGGTCTCCTCGGTGCAGCTGGACGAGCTGGGCGCGCCGACCGCACAGGTGCCGCTGGCCCTGGCCGTCGTCACCGAGAGCGCGCACGGCGCGGTGCTCGAGGCCGAGTACCAGGTGGACGTGCTGTCCGAGCCGCTGGTGCGGCGCATGCTGGAACATTTCGTGCGCCTGCTGGATCGGGCGCTGAGCGCGCCCGCCGCCCGCCTCGCCGACCTCGACATGCTGGGCGGCGACGACCGCACCGCGATCCTGGAGCAGTCGCGCGGCGCGCAGGTGCCCTCGGACGAGACCACCATGGTCGACCTGTTCGAGGCCGCTGTCGCCGCCGGACCCGAGACCCTCGCCCTGGTCTCGGACGACACCGAACTCACCTACGCCGCCCTGAACCGCCGCGCGAACCGCCTGGCGCACTGGCTGATTCGCGAGGGCCTGGGCGGCGAGGACATCGTCGCCCTGCGCATGAGCAATTCGGTCGAGTTCATCGTGGCCGTCTACGCCGTGCTCAAGGCGGGCGCGGCCTACCTGCCCATCGACCCCGCCTACCCGGACGACCGCATCGACTATCTGGTCGCCGACGCCGCCCCCCGGCTGGTGCTGGGCCGGGTCGAGCTCGACGCCGCGGAGGAGGCCGCCGCCGGGCTGCCCGACACCGACCCCTCCGACGCCGATCGCGTCCGCCCGCTGCTCCCGGCCAACCTGGCCTACGTCATCTACACCTCGGGGTCGACGGGCAAGCCCAAGGGCGTCCCGGTCTCGCACGCCGCGATCGCCGAGCATGTGGTCGGCTTCACCGCCGAATGGGGCATGACGTCGGAAGACGTGTTGCTGCAGTCGTCCTCGGTGTCCTTCGACGCCTCGCTGCTCGACATCTTCGTCACCCTCGCGCTGGGCGCGCGCCTGATCGTGCCCAAGCCGGAGGCGTTCCGCGACATCCGCTACGTCGCCGACCTGATCACCCGCCGCGGCGTCACCGTGCTGCACATGGTGCCGTCCATGCTCAGCACCTTCCTGCTGCTGCCCGAGGTGAGTGAATGGCGGGCGCTGCGTCACGTCCCGGTCGGCGGTGAGGCGCTGCCGGGCGAGGTGGCCGACAAGTTCGCGGCCGTCTTCGACGCCGAACTGCGCAACCACTACGGCCCGACCGAGGCCGTCGTGTGCGCCACCCATCAGCCGGTGTCGGGCCCGCAGGGCACCGGGATCGTGCCGATCGGCGTCCCCAATCGGAATGTGCACGCCTACCTGCTCGACGAGGCCCTGCAACTGGTGCCCGCGGGCGTGGTCGGCGAGATCTACCTGGGCGGTGCGCAATTGGCGCGCGGCTACCTGGGCCGCCCGGCCCTCACCGCGAGCCGTTTCGTCGCCGACCCGTTCACCCCGGGCGCGCGCCTGTACCGCTCCGGAGACCTGGCCCGCCGCAACGAGTTCGGCGAGATCGACTTCGTGGGCCGCGCCGACGAGCAGGTGAAGGTGCGCGGCTTCCGGATCGAACTCGGCGAGGTGGAGTCCGCGCTGGCCGCGCACCCGACCGTCGGCCACTGCGTGGTCGTGGTGACCGAGGACCCGGCCGTCGGCGCCCAGCTGGCCGCCTACCTGGTGCCCGCCGTCGGCGCGACCGTGGACGTGGAGCAGGTCCGCGCTCAGGCCGCCGCCGCGCTGCCGGAGTACATGGTGCCCAGCGCTTTCGCCGTGATCGACGAGATCCCGCTGACCGTCAACGGCAAGCTGGACAAGCGCGCGCTGCCCGCCCCGACCCCGGCCGTGGAGCGCGTGCACCGCGCGCCCGCCACCGCCACCGAGCGCCGCCTGTGCGGGATCTACTCGCACTTGTTCGGCGTCCCGGTCGTCGGCGCGGACGATTCGTTCTTCGAACTCGGCGGCCACTCGCTGCTGGCGGCCCGCCTGGTCGCGCAGATCCGCGCGGAGTTCGGTGTCGAACTGGATGTGCGCATCGTGTTCGACACCCCGACCCCGGCCGGTCTCGCGGCCGGTCTGGTCGACCGGTTCCGTGACGAGTTCGGCATCGACCTGGACGCCATGGACGACGCGGACGAGACCGCCGAGCCGGTCGAAACCGTGGTCCCCGCACCGGTTTCCGGCCGTCCCGCCGTGGCCGAACGGGAGCGCCCGGAGCGGCTGCCGCTGTCGTACTCGCAGCTGGCCATGTGGTTCCAGTACCGCATGGAGGGCCCCAGCGCGGTCGGCAACCTGCCCTTCGCCGTGCGTTTCGACGGCGGCCTCGACATTCCCGCGCTGCGCGCCGCGCTCACCGACGTGGTGGCCCGGCACGAGGCGCTGCGCACCGGATTCGGTGAGCGGGACGGCATTCCGTACCAGGAGATCCGAGCGGCCGGGGAGGTCGCGCTCGACGTGACCGGCGTCGACCCCGAACTGCTGGCCGACGAACTCGCCGAGATCGGCCACTACGCCTTCACCGTCGAATCCGAGCCGCTGCTGCGCGCCCGGCTGCTGGTGCTCGACCCGAGCACCCAGGTGCTGTCGCTGCTGGTGCACCACATCGTGGCCGACCACGCCTCGCTGGGCATTCTGCTCGACGACCTGATCGCCGCCTACCGTGCCCGCGTCGAGGGCGGCCGGGCTTCGGAGTGGACTCCGCTGGCCGTGCAGTACGCGGATTACGTGCTGTGGCAGCACGACGTCTTCGGGCCGGGAACGGATTCCGCGGCGCGCGACTACGGCCGGGCGCAGCTCGAACACTGGCGCGGCGCGCTGGCCGACGTCCCGGACCAGATCGACGTCGCGCCCGACCGGGCCCGCCCCGCGGTGCTCGGCAAGCGCGGCGAGGTCGCCACCTTCGCCGCTCCGGCGGCCCTGCGCACCGGGCTCGCGACCCTCGCCGAGTCGTGTGGCGCAACGGAATTCATGGTCTACCAGGCCGCCGTCGCGACCCTGCTGCACAAGCTGGGCGGCGGCTCCGACATCGCCCTCGGCACCCCGGTGGCCAGCCGTGTCGACCCGGCCGTCGCGCCGCTGGTCGGCCTGTTCGCCAATATGGCGGTGTTGCGCAACGACCTGTCCGGCACGCCGACCCTGCGCGACACCGTGCGCCGGGGCCGCGAGGTGGTGCTGGACGCCCACGCGCACCAGGAACTGCCGATCGAACGCCTCGTGGAGGCGCTCAACCCGGCGCGTTCCCGCTCCCGCAATCCGCTGTTCCAGAGCATGCTGCACTTCCGCGGCGCGGACTGGGCCCCGGCGACGGTGACCGTGGCCGGCGCCACCACCGCCACCGTGCTGCCCGTCGACTTCGACGTGTCGTTCCTGGATCTCAATATCTCGGTGAACGTCACCGGCGATGGCGGACTGGCCGTGCGCGTGGTCGCCAACGCCGACCTGTACGAGCCGGAGACCGTGCGGCTCATCGGGTCCGCGCTGGTCACCACCCTGGAGGCGTACGCGACCGCGCCCGACCGCACTGTGGTCGAGCTGGAGGTGCTGCCGGTCGCCGACCTGAACCGGCTGCTCGCGCCGCCCGCGCCGGCCGCGCGGACCCTCTCCGTGGCCACCGGCGACCACTCCGCCACCGAACGCGCCCTCATCGACCTGCTCGAGGAGCTGCTCGAGATCGACGACGTCGAGGCCGACGAAAACTTCTTCGCTCTCGGCGGCGACAGCGTCATCTCCATCCAGTGGTCGGCCCGCGCCACCGCGCTCGGCCTGGCGCTCACCCCGCAGCTGGTGTTCGAGCACCTCACCATCGCCGAACTGGCCGCCGCGGTCGATGCCGCCGAACCCGTCGCCGCGCAAGCGGAGTCGATTCCGCAGGAGGAATCCGCACCCATGAGCGCTTCGGGCCTCGACGCCGCCGCCCTCGCCGCCCTGACCGCCTCCTGGGGAGCCCGATGACCGCCGCCGCTGAAACCCCGAGCGCCGCACCGCCGCGGATCGAGGACGTCCTCGCGCTGAGCCCGTTGCAGGAGGGCCTGTTCTCGCTGTCGCGGCTCGCCGGCGACGGAATCGACCTGTACACCATGCAATTCGTGGTGGACATCGACGGCCCGCTCGACACCGGCCTGCTGCGCCGCAGCGCCCAGGCCATGCTGGACCGGCACCCCAACCTGCGTGCCGCGTTCTGGGACGAGAACGTGCCGCGGCCGGTGCAGATCGTGCCGGCCCACGCCGAGATGCCGTGGACCGAACAGGACGCGCGGCCCGAGGAATTCGACGACCTCGCCGCCGCCGAACGGCGCGTCCCGTTCGATCTGAGCCGCGGGCCCGCCCTGCGCGTGCTGCTGCTCACCGTGCCCGAGACCGGCGCGCGGCGCATGATCCTCACCGCCCACCACATCCTGATGGACGGCTGGGCGGTGGCGATCTACTTCACCGAGCTGCTGGCCGTCTACCAGGCGGGCGGATCCGTCGCGGCACTGCCGAAACCACGTCCCTACCGCGACTACATCGCCTGGCTCGGCGCGCAGGACACCGCGGCCGTCACCCAGCGCTGGACCGACTACCTGGCCGAGCTGACCGGCCCGCTGCTGCTGGCGGGCGGCGCGCCGATCGCCGCCGACGCGGTGCCGGAGAAGACCCGCCTGCTGCTGTCGGCCGCCGACACCGCGGCCGTCCGGTCCTGGGCGGGCGCCCACGGCCTGACCCTCAACACCGCGGTGCAGTTCGCCTGGACGGTCCTGCTCGGCCGCCTCACCGACCGTCGTGACGTCGTCTACGGCACCACCATTTCCGGTCGCCCCGACCAGCTTCCGGGCGTGGAGGGCATGGTCGGGCTGTTCATCAACACCGTGCCGGTCACCCACCGCCTGGACCGCGAGCTGTCGGTGGTCGAGCAGTGCGCGCGCCTGCAGCGCGAATGCGCGTCCATGCGCGACATCGGCTACGTGAGCCTGTCGTCGGTGCAGCGCGCCGCTGGGCACGGCACGCTCTTCGACACCCTGTTCGTGTTCGAGAACGCGCCCATCGACGACGCCATCCGCACCGTCACCGCCCCCGACGGGGCCCGGTTCCGGCCGGTCGAGATGGAATCCCTCGCGCACTACCCGCTCACCGTGGTCGCCCACATGAGCGGCGACGAACTGCTGGTCCAGTTCGAGGCCATGCCCGCCGCCCTGCCGTACCTGCCCGCCGAGGGTCTCGGCGAGCGGCTGCTGGCCGTGCTGCGCCGGCTGCCCGGAATCGGGTCGGCCACACCGGATGCGCTCAGCGTGCTCACCGACGCCGAGCACGCCGCGTTCGCCGCCGCCGAGACGCCGAGCGTGGACCCGGCCGAGCCCGCCGATTCGGTGTGGGAGCTGTTCGAGCGGCAGGTCGCCATGACACCGGAAGCCGTTGCGCTCCAGGACAGTTCCGGACTCCGGCTGACCTACCGGGAGCTGCGGGAGCTGGCCGCCCGGCAGGCGGTCGAGTTCGCCGAGCGTGGTGTCGGCGCGGAAAGCGTTGTCGCGCTGGTCATGCCGCGCTCGCCGCGATCGATCATCGCCCTGCTGGCCGCGTTCGCCGCGGGCGGCGCGTACGTGCCGGTGGACACCACCTTGCCCGCCTCCCGCATCGAATCGATCCTGCGGCAGGCGAACCCGGCGCTGGTGGTCACCGACGCCGCCACCCGCCACGACCTCGATCCAGAGGGCGCCCTGCTGACCGGTTCCGTACTGGTGCTGGACGATTCCCCGGTCGTGCAGGGCCTTTCGGGCGAGCACGTCGCGACCCCGCGGGTCGTCCGGCACCCGGATCAGCTCGCGTACCTCATCTTCACCTCCGGCTCGACCGGCGAACCGAAGGGCGTCGCCGGAACCCAGGCCGCGCTCATGGCCTACTTCGCCGATCACCGCGACCGCGTCTACCGCCCGGCCACGGCGCGGCTGGGCCGTCCGCTGCGCATCGCGCACGCCTGGTCGCTGAGCTTCGACGCCTCCTGGCAGCCCATGGTCGGTCTGCTGGCCGGGCAGGCCATCCACCTGTTCGACGCCGTGGAGATGCGCGACGCGCACCGGTTGTGCGCGGGCATGATCGCCGCCGACATCGACATGATCGACACCACCCCGTCGATGTTCGCGCAGCTCAACGCCGCCGGACTGGTCGACCGCGAACTGCCGGTGCTGGCACTGGGCGGCGAGGCCATCGACGCCGCCCTGTGGGCGCGACTACGCGAGCTGGCCCTGAGCGCCGGCAGCGGACGCGGCGGGACCGCGGTGTACAACTGCTACGGCCCGACCGAGACCACGGTCGAGGCCGTGGTCGCTCCCATCGCCGAGTTCGAGACCCCGACCATCGGCACCCCCAATGCCGGAATGTCGGGCTACGTCCTGGATTCCATGCTGCGCCCGGTTCCCGGCGGCGTCGTCGGTGAGCTGTACCTGTCGGGTCCGCAGCTGGCCCGCGGTTACATCGGCCGCGCGGCAACGACTTCGGACCGCTTCGTGGCCGACCCGTTCCGGCCCGGCCGCCGCATGTACCGCACCGGCGACCTGGTCCGTCACCTGCCGCACGGCGGCCTCGGCTACCTGGGTCGCGCCGACGCGCAGGTCAAGGTGCGCGGCTACCGCATCGAGATCGGTGAGATCGAGACCGCGCTGCGCCGGCTGCCCGGCGTGGACACCGCGGCCGTCACCGTGGTCCGCCGGGCGGGTGGGGCGAGCCTGGTGGGCTTCGTGGTCGGCGAGGCCGATCGGGTCGTGGACCCGGTGCGCACCCGCGCCGCGCTCTCGGAGCGACTGCCCGCCTACATGATTCCGGCCCGGGTGCTCGCGCTGCCGCGGCTGCCGGTCAACGCCAACGGCAAGCTCGACGGTCCCGCCCTGACCCGGCTGGCCGAGGCCGCCCTGGCCGACACCGGCTCCGACACCGCGCCGCGCACCGCCACCGAGAAGGAACTCGCCGAACTGCTGGCCGAGCTCTTCGACGGCCGCGCGCCCGGCGTGGACGACGACTTCTTCGCCCTCGGCGTGGACAGCATCGTCGCCATCTCCCTGGTCAACAAGGCCCGCCGCCGCGGTCTCACCCTGACCCCGCGCATGGTCCTGGCCACCCCCACCATCCGGGAACTGGCCGCCGCCCTCGACGCGGCCGAGACCGCCGCCGCCGAGAAGGTCGCGGATTACGGTGCGGTACCGCCGCTTCCGGTGGTGTCGTGGATGTACGAGTACGGCAACTACCGGCGTTTCACCCAGACCGCGCTGCTGCGCCTGCCCGCCGGCATCGACCGGCAGGCCATCGAGGCCGCACTCCAGGGTGTACTGGACGGCTACGACACGCTGCGCTCCAGCCTCACCGATACCGACGACGGCCCGCGCCTGATCACCGCGCCGCCCGGCGCGGTGCGGGCGGCCGACATCCTCACCCACATCGCCGATCCCGCCGACACCGCCGAGGCCGTGCACGGCGTGGCCCGGGTCCTGATGGACGAGATCGACCCGCGCACCGGCGATATGGTGCGCGCGGCCTGGTTCTCCGGCACCGATCAGGGTGACGTCCTGCTGCTCACCATCCACCACCTGGCCGTCGACGTGGTGTCGTGGCACCTGCTGATCGCAGCCCTCGGGGAAGGGGCCGCGCTGCCGGAGTCCACCTCGTACCGGGAGTTCTCCCGGCGGATGGCCGAGCGCGCCGAGTCGGCGGAAATCCTGTCCCAGAGCGCGTATTGGCGTGAGCAGCTGGACGCCCCCGACCCGGCCATCGGCCGCCGCATCCCGTATCCGGACACCGACACCTGGTCGTCGCTGCGGGTCGCCACGGCCGTCACCCCGGTCCCCGTGACCGAACGGGTGCTGGCCTCCCTCACCCGCGACGAGGGCGTGCGCGAATTCCTGCTCACCGCCCTCACCGTCACCCTGGCGAGCTGGCGGCGCGAGCGCGCCCAGGATCCCGCGCACGGCGCGCTCATCGCGCTCGAGGGTCACGGCCGCGCCGACGACCTGCTCGGCACCGACACCAGCAACACCCTCGGCTGGTTCACCACCGTGTTCCCGGTCCGCCTGGGCGCGGGCGCGACGGTGGACATCGAACGCGCCGAACAGGATCCGGCGGCGGCGCGCGCCCTGCTGGACGCGGTGACCGCGCAGCTGGCCGCGATCCCGAACGGTGGCTCGGACTACGGTCTGCTCCGCTACACCACCGGCGTGCCGGAGCTGGCCACCGCGCGGCACCCGCAGGTCGAGTTCAATTACCTGGGCCGCGTGGACCTCAGCGGCCAGGCCGCCGACTCGTGGTCGCTGCTCACCGGCCCGCTCAACGATTCGCTGCCGCTGGATCCGGAACCGGACCTGCCGCTGCGCTACGCCCTCGATGTCATCGCGGGCATCGGCTTGACCCCGGAAGGCCCGCAGCTGACCACGAATTGGCGCTGGAGCGAGACCCTGTTCACCGAGGCGGAAGCCACCCGTCTCACCGAACTCTGGCAGCGCAGCCTGGCCGCGCTGGCAGCCGCCACGTAGCGGCAGACGAGACGATATCGGCCGCCGATCTCGAAAAGGTCGGCGGCCGTTCGTCTATGGGAACGAATCAGGCGGCGGCGGATTCGCCGCGGTGACCGTGACGCGGCGCGGAGAGCCGCCGCTCGATGGCCGATGACGCCGCGGGAGCGACGGACCCCTCCAGATCGAGCAGCAGCCAGCCGTCGGGCGTCCAGCCGCCGTGGATATCGGTCCGTGCCAGGCGGCCGCCCGGCACGAACGGGTCGTTGACGAATCCTTCGGCGGCGCCGTCCAATTCCAGCGCCAGCGCCGAGCCGCCCAGGTACACACGGCCGGACCGGCCCGGCGGCACCAGCCGCAGCGCGTCGTCCAGCACCAGCAGCCGAGCGCCCGGAATCGGCCGCACCCGCCCCGAACCGTCCAGAGGTCCGCGCGCCGCCACGCCCGCGTATTCCGGTGTGGTGTAGGCGAATCCGGTGCAGGAGCCCGGAGCCAGTTCGTGCAGCAGCGCCGACAGCGCCGCCGGGCAGTCGTTTCCGAACACATCCCAGCGGCGCACGCTGGGCAGCGCGGGGGAGGGCAGGAAGGCCAGGTTGGCCAGGGTGTCGGCGTCGGCCACCACGTGGGTCGCCGCACTCAGCGCGATGAGTTCGGCCAGGGCGCCGGCGTCGGCGCGCTGCGGGGCCGTGGCCAGGACCAGCGTCGCCCCGTCGGCCAGCGCGGCCAGCAGTTCGACCGCGGCGTCGGTGGTGTCCCAGCGGGTGGCCAGCAGTCGCGAATCCGGCGAGCCGTAGGCCCGGTCGATCTGGCAGGAGCGCTGATCGGCGGCCACCGCGCGGCGGTCGTCGGCGGCCGCGGCCACCGCGACCGGTTTCAGTCCGGTGCCGGTGGGGCCCAGTTCGGCCAGTACCGTGCCGAATTCGGCGGCGCTGGCGATATCGCAGAGGATGCGGGCCAGATCGTCGAGGGTGGGTCCGGCGGTGCCGGTCACGCCGCCGTCGAGCCGTTCGTAGAGTTCGGCGTAGGTGAGGATGTGCCCGCCGCAGCGGACGGCGGTGCGCAGTGACGGCACGCGGCGTCCGCCGTCGATGAGCATGGAAACCGAGGGGACGTCGTACAGTTCGACCCCATTGGCCCATTCGTCCGCGAGCCGATGACGCTCGACGGCGGACAGTGAATCCGGCACCGCACGCTCCATCGTTCCAAACCCCCAGTACTAACTTATGCAACCCTAACCTAATCCATGAAGGGCACGATCGGCCACCCCTTCGGGGATCGAATCGGCGACAACGGTCTGCAACTCGGGAGAAAATTAGGCTAGGCTCACCTACCGCTCGACCGTTTCGGCCGGGCACGCTCGGTCGATCCGGTCGGGCAGAGCAGACAGGAGAGCACGATGAAGTCGCGGTCGTTCACCGCAAAAGCCGCCCTGGCGGCAGTCGCAGGCCTGCTCGCGCTCGGGCTCACGGCCTGCGGATCCAGCTCCGACGACACGGCCTCGGGTGGCGGCGCCCCGGTCACCATCACCCACGCGCACGGCCAGACCACTGTCGAGGGCACCCCGACCCGCATCGTCGCCCTGGGCAACCAGTGGCTCGACACCACACAGGCGCTCGGCGTCACCCCGGTCGGCTACATCGACAACATCGCGGTGCTCAGCAAGGGCGCCCCGCCCTGGGAGCCGGCCACGTTGTCGCAGTCCAAGGCCCTCTCGACCACCGGCAATCTGGCCGAACAGGTCGCCGCGCTGAACCCGGACCTGATCCTGGCGGACCCGTTCATCGCCGACGCCAAGACCTACGGCGACCTGTCCAAGGTCGCGCCCACCCTGCCCGGCCTCACCAAGGAAGCCGTGACCCCGTGGGCCGACCAGGTGCACGCGCTGGGCCAGGTGCTGCACAAGACCGCCGACGCGGACAAGGTGGTCGCCGACCTCAACGGCCGCATCGACGGTATCGCGCAACGCAATCCGGGCCTGAAGGGCAAGACCTTCATCAGCTCCTGGCTGGCCGGGCCGTCGCAGCTGATGGTCCTCACCGACCCGAAGGACGGATCCAGCCGCCTGTTCACCCAGCTCGGCATGACCATCCCGCAGCGCCTGGTGGAGCAGGGCGGCAACGGCGGCCGCCTGGCCCTGTCGCCGGAGCGCCTCGACGAACTGAACTCCGACCTGCTGCTGGCCGGCTACTCGCCCGGCCTGGACGAGAAGTACCGCGCCCTGCCGGGCTACAACGACCTGCCGTCGGTGAAGAAGAACTCGATCGTCTTCCTCACCGTCCAGGAGATCAGCGCCATCAACCAGCCCACCCCGCTGGCCCTGCCGTACCTGCTCGACAAGCTCGAACCGGCTCTGGCCAACGCCGCCAAATGACCCGCGCCGACCACCGCTACGCGCTGCGCCCCGGCGTCACCTGCCTGACGATGCCGGGCGGCGCGGTCCTGCTGAACCCGCCCCGCAACGAGAAGCTGACGGGCCTGACCGCACCCCAGAGCCAGGCCCTGAAGACCCTCAATCGCGGCCCGGCGACCCTCACCCAGCTGGAGCCCGAATCCGATTCGGTGACACCGCTGCTCGACCGCCTGACCGGCGCGGGCTGGCTGGAGGTCACCGTCCGCGACGGCGATCGGGACCTCTACACCCTGCGGCCCTTCGCCACCCCGCCCGCCCGTCCGGCGGGCGCGGCGGCGGCCCCCCTTTCGAAATTCACGGTGATCCACCGTGATTCGGAGGGCCTGGTGCTCGAGCACCCCACCTCCTGGTGCGACCTGCGGGTGCACGACCCGCGCCTGCTCGCCGTGGCGGGCGGTGCGAGCCCGTCCGAACTCGGCCTGCCCGAGCATCTTTCGGCCCGCATCGCCGCCGACCTGGCCTGGGGCGGCTTCACCGCAGACCCGTCCACCGAGTCCGGCGACTTCACCACCCGCAGCTGGAGCGCCCCCGATCTGTGGTTCCACCGCCGCAGCACGCTGGGCTCCCGCACGGTCACCTGGGACAACTTCGGTCCGACGGCGTGGGCGAAGGACGAGTTCCCGCAGCTCCCCGCGCACCGTCCGGCCTACCCGGGCGAGTCGATCGCGCTCCCGGCCCCCGATCTGGCCGCGCTGCGCGCCTCGGACCTGTCACTGACCGCCGCCGTCGAGGACCGCCGCTCCTGCCGCGCCTTCGATGACAGCAACCCGATCACCCTGGCTCAGCTGGCGGAACTGCTCTACCGCACCGCTCGCACCCGCTCGATGGAACGGACGCCCGACGGCGGCGAACTCCCGTCCCGCCCTTACCCTTCGGGCGGCGGCGTTCACGAACTGGAGCTCTACCCGGTGGTCCGCACTGTCGAGGGCCTGCCCCCCGCCATGTACCACTACGACTCCTTCGAGCACGTCCTGCGCCCCGTGGCCCCCGCCGATTCCCCCGAGGTCGAGCGTCTGCTCCGCACCACGACGGCGACCCTGGCGAACGCGTCCGAACCGCAACTGCTGCTGTTGATCTCGGCGCGCGCGGGCCGGGTCATGTGGTCCTACGAGTCGGTCGCCTACGCCAACATGCTCAAACACGTGGGCGTCCTCATGCAGACCCTCTATCTGGCGGCCACCGCCATGGGTCTGGGCGCGGTGGCCCAGGGCTTCTCCGACACCGCCGCGTTCACCGCCGCCACCGGCGTCTCCGAACTGGAGGAATGCAACGTGGGCAGCGTCATCCTGGGCACCCCCGCCGCCTGAGCCGGTTGTCGGACCCGCCTGGGAGGATCGATCACATGATGGTGACCGGGGATGATGTTCGGGCGGTGGCGCTTTCGCTGGCGCGCACCGCCGAGCAGTTCGAATGGCAGATGCCGACCTTCCGGGTCGCGGGGAAACTGTTCCTGACCCTGCCGGAGAACGAGACCTCGATGGCCGTCCGGTGCCCGATCGCCGACCGCGACGAACTGGTGCGGGCCGAGCCGGACAAGTTCTGGATCGCCCCGCACGAGGCGGGCAACGCCTGGGTCCGGGTTCGCCTGGCGGCCTTGGACGATCGCGACGAGCTGGAGGCCATCGTCACCGACTCGTGGCGGCAGGCCGCGCCCCGGGAGTTGACGGACCCGGCCTGAGCGGCCGGGTCCCGCGTGGGTCAGAAGGTGACGCGCTGGTCCTCGGGCAGGAAGAGCTTGTCGCCGGAGGTGACGCCGAACGTGCTGTAGAACTCCGGCAGGTTGCGGACCACCTGGTTGCAGCGGAATTCGTCGGGGGAGTGGGTGTCGGAGAGACCCTCGGCGGTGAGCTCGGGGGTCTGCTTCGCACGCCAGCCCCGGGCCCAGGACAGGAACATTGTGCGGTAATCCGGGTTGTCATTGCCCGCGCGCTTCTCGGCGAGCCGGTAGGCGGCCAGGGCGATCTGGAGTCCGCGCAGGTCGGCCAGGTTCTCGCCGAGCGTGAGTTTGCCGTTCACCTTGTTCTCGGGCGACACCCCTTCGGGCACCAGGCCGTCGTACTGGGCGACCACCTTGGCCGCGCGGGCTTCGAAGGCGGCCTTGTCCTCCGGGGTCCACCAGTCCCGCAGGTTGCCGTCGCCGTCGTATTTACGGCCCTGATCGTCGAACCCGTGACCGATCTCGTGGCCGATGGTCGCGCCGACCGCGCCGAAGTTCACCGCCGGCTGCGCGTCGTTGTCGAAGTACGGCGGCTGCAGATACGCGGCGGGGAAGACGATCTCGTTGTTGGGCGGCGAGTAATACGCGTTGACGGTCTGCGGGCTCATACCCCACTCGGACTTGTCGACCGGCGTGCCGAGCCGGTCCCAGTCCTTCTTGTTGTTGAAAGCGTTGATGGCGAGCAGGGATTGGACGAGCTTGCCGCGGGTGACGGTCAGCTTCGAGTAATCGTCCCACTTGTCCGGGTACCCGATCTTGACTCGCATCTTGTCCAGTTTGGCCAGGGCCGCGTCCCGGGTGGGCTGCGTCATCCAGGCCGAGGCGCGGAAGTTCTCCCGGTAGGCGTTCAGCAGATCGTCCACCATCCGCTTGACCTCGTCCTTGGCCGAGGCCGGGAAGTGCTTGTCCACATACAGCTTCCCCAGCGATTCCGGCAGCGAGGAGTTCACCAGGTTGACGCCGTATTTCCAGCGCTCCTGCCGCTCCTGCTGTCCGCGCATGACCCGCCCGGCGAACTGGAAGTAGGCGTCGTTGATCGCGATCGGCAGGTAGGGCGCGTAGGCGCGAACCACCGACAGCTTCAGATAGTCGCGCCAGATCGCGATATCGGTGTCGGCCCAGATCTGCCCGGCCGCGGTGATGTAGGACGGCTGCGCGACAATCACTTCCGCGAACAGGTCCTTGGGCCGGTCGGTGCATCCGGCCAGCCACGGCTCGAAGTCGAAGCCGCGGCCGAGTTCGGTCAGCTGCTGCCAGGTCATGCGGTTGTAGGAGGCGTCGGCGTCGCGGCGGCGCACCCGATCCCAGAAGACGGCCGCGATGCGGGTCTCCAGGTCGAGGATCCGCTGCGCCATTCCGCTCGGATCGGCGAACCCGGCGCCCTTCGCGATCGCTTCCAGGTAGACCCGATACCCCTTCAGCTTCTCGGCGTACTGCGGTTTGCTGTAGTAGTCCTCCTCCAGCCCGAGCCCGGACTGCGAGATCCCGGGGATGTAGGCGTTGGAGTTCTTGCGGTCGATGCTGACGCCGATCCCGATCAGCCCGCCGATCGGCAACGCGCCCATCACCTTCGCCAGATCGGGCTTGGTCGCGGCCTTGTCGACCTGGTCGAACAGCTCCTGCAGCGGCGACATCCCGAGTTTCTCGACGGTGTCCCAGTCGACGCGCGCGTCGTAGAGGTCGCGGATCTTCTGCGCGTCCGAACCCGGTTCCGGGTCCTTGATCCCGTCGATGATCTCCCGCAACTGGTTCAGCGTGCGCTCGTTGGCCTCGCTGATCGCACCGAAGGCGGGCTTGTCCGGCGGCAGCTGGTACTCGCGCAGCCACTTGCCGTTGACGTACCGGTACAGGTCGTCCTGTACCCGGACCGCCTCGTCGGCTCCCGAAAGATCCGGTCCCGTCAACGTTTTCGCCGTCGAATCCTTGCTGCAGGACGCCAAGGCGGCCGCGGCCGGAACCAGCCCGAGGGCGATCAGGAATGCGCGGCGATCCAAGCGCGCCGAACCCGACGAAGTCACAGGCACTACCTCTCGTGAAGCTGCGATACCGACGCGAGGCTACCGGGGAAGGCAGCCCCGCGCGGGGTGTCGCGAGCTCAGAGGGTGACGCGCTGGTCCGGCGGCAGGTACGCCTTGTCGCCTTCCTTCACGTCGTAGGTGCTGTAGAACTCGCCGAGATTGCGCACCACCTGGTTGCACCGGAATTCCGCCGGCGAGTGCGGATCATTGGCGAGCTGCCGTTCGAGCGACTCGTCGGTCATCTTGGTCCGCCAGGTCCGGCCCCAGGATTCGAACATCGGCTTGTAGTCGGGCGTCGCGGTCCCTGCGCGCTCCCGCACCATGCGGTACGCGGCCAGCGAGATCTCCAGTCCGCGCAGGTCGGCCAGGTTCTCGCCGACGGTGAGCTCACCGTTCACATGCTGATCGGCGGGCAGTCCCTCCGGCACCAGCACGTTGTACTGCGCGATGAGCTGCGCGGTCTTGGCCTGGAAGGCGGCCTTGTCCGCCGGGGTCCACCAGTCCTTCAGATTGCCGTCCCCGTCGTACTTCGCGCCCTGATCGTCGAAACCGTGGCCGATCTCGTGGCCGATGACCGCGCCGCCCGCACCGTAGTTCACCGCGGGCTCGGCGTTCGGGTCGAAGAACGGCGGCTGCAGGAACGCCGCGGGGAAGACGATCTCATTGCCGCTGGGGTTGTAGTAGGCGTTCACGATCTGCGGCGGCATACCCCACTCCGATCTGTCCACAGGCGTCCCCAGCCGGTCGAACATGCGCTTGGCCTCGAAGGCCGCGGAGGCGCGCAGGGATTCGACCAGGCGGTCGCGGGTGACGGTGAGCTTGCCGTAGTCCTTCCATTTGTCCGGGTAGCCGATCTTGGCGTCGATCTTCTCCAGCTTGGCGATGGCCGCCTCCCGGGTGGGCTGCGTCATCCAGGTCGAGTTCTTGAAGTTGTCCCGGTAGGCCGCCCGCAGATCGTCGACCATCTCCAGCGCCCGCTTCTTGGCCTCGGGCGGGAAGTGCTTGTCCACGTAGAGTTTTCCGAGCGCCTCGCCGACCACCTCGTTGACCGTGGACACCGCGGTCTTCCACGGTTCGGGCCGCTGCTGCAGGCCCGCCATCTCCCGGCCGAAGAAGTCGAAGTTCGGGTCGGCGATGGCCTTGGGCAGATAGGTGGCGAAGCCGCGCACCAGCGCCAGCTTCAGATATTCACGCCAGGCGGGGATGTCGACCTCGGCCCACAGCTGTGCGGCACCCGTGACGAACGACGGCTCGTCGACATTGACCTTGCCGAACAGGTCCTTGGGTCGGTCGGTGGTGCCCGCCAGCCAAGGGTCCCAATCGAATTGCGGCCCCAGCGCGGTCAAGTCGGCCCACGTCTTCAGGTTGTAGGTGGCGTCGGTGTCGCGCAGTTTCACATTGTCCCAATGGAATCCGGCGATCCGTTTCTCCAGGTCGACCACCCGGTCGGCCAGGGCGGTGGGATCGGCGAACCCGGCGCCGGCCGCGATGCGCTGCATATAGGTCCGGTACTTGGCGAGCTTGTCGGCGTTCTCGGGCTTGCGGTAGTACTGCTCGTCCAGCCCGAGCCCGGCCTGCGAGACCCCGGGCAGGTAGGCGTTGGAGTCCTTCGGGTCGGGCCCCACCCCGATCCCGATCAATCCGACCCCGGGCAGCGAACCCATCACCCTGGCGAGGTCGGCCTTGGTCGCGGCCCGGTCGATCTGCTCGAACAGATCGTTGAGCGGCGTGATGCCGAGCTGTTCGATGATGTCCTTGTCGATGCGCCCGTCGTAGAGGTCGCGGATCTTCTGCGCGTCGGTTCCGCCCTTCGGGTCGTGGATGCCCTCGATGATCTCCTTGAGCTGCTGTTCCACCCGTTCCTGCACCTCGTCGAAGGTGCCGAAGGACACCTTGTCCGGCGGCAGCTGGTACTCGCGTAGCCATTTCCCGTTGACGAACCGGTACAGGTCGTCCTGCGGCCGGATCGCCGGATCCGATCCGGCCATGTCGGGCCCGATGAGCGTGGCCGGTTTCCCGGCATTGGCGTCGTTCTTGTTGCAGGAGGCCAGCACGGCCGCGGCGGGCACCAGTCCCAGCGCGATCAGGAAGCCACGGCGGTCGAGAACAGGACGCTCGGAAGTCAACGCGAATCTCCTCTACCGGATAATCGGGATAGCTCGTACGTTGCTCGGGCCGACGCTAGCGGACCCGGCTGAGGAACCCCTGAATCCGCGCCGAACCCCCTGATTTGGGTAGGACCTGGGCCTTCGTTAGACTGTTGCGGTTGCCTGCGGGAGCTATGCCCGCACTTCGGCCGCGAACCCACAGTGGTTGTTCTCCCAGTTTGGTGAAAAACCGCTGGCAGGCGCGCGTCGCAGGGCAACTGACCATGCTCGTCGGGTCGGCAATCCGGCGTGCATTTCGTCCAGGTCTAGGAGGAGCTGAAGTGATTCAGCAGGAGTCGCGACTGCGCGTCGCCGACAACACGGGTGCGAAGGAAATCCTCTGCATCCGCGTGCTCGGTGGTTCGTCGCGTCGCTATGCCGGCATCGGTGACATCATCGTCGCCACTGTCAAGGACGCCATCCCCGGCGGCAACGTCAAGAAGGGCGAGGTCGTCAAGGCCGTCGTCGTGCGCACCGTCAAGGAGCGTCGTCGCCCGGATGGCTCGTACATCAAGTTCGACGAGAACGCTGCGGTGCTCATCAAGGCGGACAACGATCCGCGTGGCACCCGCATCTTCGGCCCGGTCGGCCGTGAGCTGCGTGAGAAGCGCTTCATGAAGATCGTCTCGCTGGCCCCGGAGGTGCTGTAACCATGAAGGTGCACAAGGGCGACACGGTCATCGTGATCTCGGGCAAGGACAAGGGCGCCAAGGGCAAGGTCATCCAGGCCTTCCCGGCGACCGGCAAGGTCCTCGTCGAGGGCGTGAACCGCATCAAGAAGCACGTCGCGGATTCCGCGAACCAGCGTGGCGCCAGCTCGGGCGGCATCGTCACCCAGGAAGCGCCGATCCAGGCCTCCAACGTGATGGTCGTCGACTCCGACGGCAAGCCGACCCGCGTGGGCTACCGCACCGATGAGAACGGCAAGCGGGTCCGCATCTCCCGTCGCAACGGGAAGGACATCTGAGATGACTTCTACCGAGAACAAGGTTCAGCCCCGCCTGAAGACCCGCTACCGCGAGGAAATCAAGCCGGCCCTGAACAACGAGTTCAACTACGCCAACGTGATGCAGATCCCGGGCGTCGTGAAGGTCGTCGTGAACATGGGTGTCGGCGACGCCGCCCGTGACGCGAAGCTGATCAACGGCGCGGTCGCCGACCTCACCCTGATCACCGGCCAGAAGCCCGAGATCCGCAAGGCCACCAAGTCCATCGCGCAGTTCAAGCTGCGTGAGGGCATGCCGATCGGCGCGAAGGTCACCCTGCGCGGCGACCGGATGTGGGAGTTCCTGGACCGTCTGATCTCGATCGCGCTTCCGCGTATCCGCGACTTCCGCGGTCTCTCGCCGAAGCAGTTCGACGGCCACGGCAACTACACCTTCGGTCTCTCCGAGCAGTCGATGTTCCACGAGATCGACGTCGACAAGATCGACCGTCCGCGTGGTATGGACATCACCGTGGTGACCACCGCGACCAACAACGAAGAAGGCCGCGCGCTGCTCAAGCACCTCGGCTTCCCGTTCAAGGAGAACTGATCCATGGCTAAGAAGGCTCTGATCAACAAGGCCAACGCCAAGCCGAAGTTCGCGGTGCGCGCCTACACCCGCTGCCAGCGCTGCGGTCGTCCGCACGCTGTGTACCGCAAGTTCGGCCTGTGCCGCGTGTGCCTGCGCGAGATGGCCCACCGCGGCGAGCTCCCGGGCGTCCACAAGTCGTCCTGGTGAGCCGAAGCTCCTCGTGAGCTGACAACTCCACACCCGAAGGCCCCCACCGTGATTCGTCCCGGTGGGGGCCTTCGGCGTTCGGCGCCCACCTGCGGCCGATATCCGGTATATTTGGGTCGGCTATTACATATATCAATGGGAGGTGGTCTCGATGTCCAAACTGCTGATCGACGTCGATGACGAGGCGCTCGCGGAGGCGCAGCGCCTGCTGGGCACCGCCACCAAGAAGGACACTGTGAACGCGGCTCTGATCGAAGTCGCGAAGCGGATCAAGCGCGCCAAGGCACTGGCCGAGCTAGTCGAGATGGCCGAGCGAGGTGACTTCGACTATCTGCTCGACAAGCAGGGGTATCGCTCGTGATCGAATACCTGATCGATACGTCCGCAGTCGGGCGCCTGCTCCTGAATCCCTCGATCCGTAAGGCATGGGACGAGCCGCTCAATGCGGGGTTGATCGCCATCTGCGACGCGGTCGAGCTGGAATTGCTGTACGGCGCGACCTCTCTAGCTGATCGTCTGCGCAAGAAAGAACTGTTCGATGGATTGTTCGGTTGGGTTGTCACGCCCGACGCCGCGTGGCACCGGGCGCACCGCATTCAGCAATCCCTCACCGAGTCCGGTCGGCATCGCAGTGCCGGGGTGGTAGATCTCCTGGTATCGGTAACCGCCTCCGCCCACAACCTCACAATCCTCCACTACGACCATGATTTCGAGACCATCGCCGGCGTGACCGGCCAACCAACGCAATGGATTTCAACGCCCGGATCGGTTTCCTGAGCCCCTGTGATCGGGGGATCCAGTGGGAAGGGATAGCCGGATCTGGGAACGCTGACTCAGTACGGCAGGTGAGGGTGCAGGCCGAGGCATCGGAATCCGTAGCCAAGCTGCTCGTAATCGCCTCGTCGTCCGGCTTCCGGGGTCTGTAACTCCGGGGCGGTCACCTGGAGCCGCCGCAGTGGTCCGGGTTCGAGGTCGGTGTGGATCGCGAAATCCAGGCGATCCTCGCCAGCCAAAATACTGAACTGCGGTGGTGATTGGTACGGTGGTCAGGATCGCCTGTCTGGGTCAGCAAGAAGACTTGATGCCCAGCCGAGTTGACGAGATGTATCGATCACCGCGGCGAGTCCCCGGGCGCCCACACGTCGTCCTGGTGACTCACCGGTCCTGGTGACCTGGTAGCACCGAACCCGAAGGCCCCCGCCGAGTTCCGATTCGGCGGGGGCCTTCGGCATTGTCGTCGACCCCTATTTCTCGCAGCTCTTCCCCGACCAGTTGACCCCTTACTCACCTGCCAGTGATCACGGCTGGGCGGTGACCCACGCTGTTACGGCGTCGAGGAACTCCGGGCCGCCTGTGATGTATCCGCCGATGGTTGCACCGATCAGCGCGCCCACGGGAATGGTGAGCCCCCACAACAGGAACACGCACGCCCCGAGGAGGCCGCCCACAATGGCACCGGTGACGACGCCGGGCAGGTTTTTGTCGATCTGGTCCTTCAGGCGGTCGTAGGAGCTGATGTTCTTCAGTTGCGCCGTATCTTCCGCCGTTGGGGTCGGTGTCAGCGTCAAGGTGCGGCCGTCCGCACCGATGTGCTGCACGAGCGGAATCGAACGCCCCTCGACGGTGAACCGTTGCGGCATTTCGGTCCTCGCCGCTCCGTTGCCGGACTCGAGCACCACCGCGCCGTTCCGCTCCATCTCGAACTTGCCATTCTGAACGGTGGTCGTGATGACCTTGTCAACCGGCGAAATGGTGATCTGGTAGCCGATTTCATGATCCAGACCGGAAATCATGTCCGCCGCAGCCGGCTGCTCGGCGACGGCCGGCTCTGCATGGGCGGTTGCCGCAGTAATGCCCACGGCCGAGATGGCCATGAAAACGACAGCGGTGATCTTCTCGAACTTCACTCTTCGAATCCCTCCACTCAGCTGCCCCTGATGGGGCGGACCGCACCAGACCTTAGGCGTCGAATTCGCCGGTGTGTGGTACGCCACACGCAGTCGGACACCTTACTCGCCGGCGGTGTCCGGAAATACTGAACCGCTCGGATTTGGTCGTTGCCGCGTCCGGCGCACCAAATATGACGATTTATCCGAAAAGGGTGATTATGGGCAGGGTTTCGGATGTGTTGGGGGTGGTACCGGTTTCGGCGCGACTTTTCGCCTGGCCGGCCATTGCGTGATCGGAAGCTACACTCGGTTCGCCAACCCACCGCGAAATACGTGGCCGAGGCCGCGGAATTCCGTGGGTTTCCCGGAATTGCCCGGATTTACGGTTGACCCGGACTGATTTCTGCGCGGCTGGATGGTTGGCGGCGTTGGCTCCCGGTGCGATTCGATCTCGACTTGCTGAAAGGTCTTGTCCTCGTGGGTGTTGGAGATCCGTATTCGATAGCGTCCCCTGAGCGTCGCTCCCGAAGTTCGCTGAATGATGTGTGGGGTGTTGTCGCGGCGGTGATCGTCGCCGTACTCGCGGTCACGGTGGCCTCTGCTTCGGGTGTTGCCGGCGCTGAACCGGGAGATCCGTTGGCGCGCTTTCATCAGCAACATCTCGACTGGCGTACCTGCGAGGACGCGGCCCTGACGGCGGAGGGCGCGGCCTGCACGGATGTCACCGTGCCACTCGATTACGGCAGGCCGGACGGGCCGAGCATCACCATTGCGGTCTCGCGGATCCCGGCCCACGACGTGGCACACCGTCGCGGTGTGCTGCTGACCAACTCGGGCGGACCGGGCACGCCTGGGCTCGATGCGTTCGATCTCGTCGGTGATGTTCTCGAACCGGATGTGCTGAGCCGCTATGACCTGATCGGATTCGACCCGCGGGGAGTCGCCCGGTCCGGGCGGCACCAGCGGTGCGGATGGCCGGTCGCCGGCTCGATCCGCTCGGCCGGTGTCGGGTTCCCCGGGTTCGTCTCCGAAACAGTCCTGCAGGCACAGCTGGCCGCCGATTGCCTGGTGGGCGATCGGGACTGGATGCGGCAGCTCAGCACTCGCAACACCGCCCGCGACATGGACGTGATCCGTGCCGCACTGAGTGAGGACCGCATCAGCTATTACGGCGTGTCATACGGGACCTATCTGGGTGCGGTCTACGCCCAACTGTTCCCCGATCGATCCGAGCGCATGGTGCTCGACAGTGTCATCGATCCGCGGCGCTACTGGCTGGGGTTGCAGCAGGACTGGGGGCCGGCGGTGGAAGCGGCCTTCGACGACTGGGCCGACTGGGCCGCAGCTCGTGACCAGCAGTACCACCTCGGCGACTCCGCGACCGCGGTACGTCGTGGAGTCGAGGACCTGATCGACCGTGCGTCGCTGTCGCCGATCGTGGTCGAGGGCTTCGGTTTCGACGATCATCTCCTGCCGAACCTGCTGTGGACGATGTTGCGGGACGCGCGATTGAACGAGGCTCTGGCGTCATCGGTACGGGCCGTCACCGACGCGGCCGACGGACGCACGCCGCAGGTGCCCCCACAGCTGCACCAGCAGATCGAGGCCGAGAAGCAAGGTGAAGATTCGGTTATGGTGCAGATCTGGTGTGCGGACGCACCGATGCCCGCCGACCCCGCCTGGTATTGGAACGCGATCCAGGCGGCGCGTCCGAGCCAGCCGATCTTCGCCGCACTGGCCAACAATATTCAACCCTGCGCATTCTGGTCACCGCCCCCGGAACCGCCCACCGTGGTCGACAACGCCGTGCCCGCACTGATCCTGCAGGCCGCCGGCGACAACCGGACGCCCTACCCCCATGCCGTAGCGCTCCACCAGCAAATGTCGGGGTCACGCTTGATCACCTTGATCGACACCAGGATCCACATGGTGCTTCGCCCGGGTCTGAGCACCTGCATCCTCGACACCGCCAACCGCTACTTCGGCGATGGAACCTTCCCGGCGGAAGACCGCACCTGCGCGCCCACCACACCACTCGAGTAGACACGTATATCCGGGCCATACAGCACGATTCGCGTCCGACTGCGGCGATGGGGGGCCCGGCGCCCGGCTCCCCCGGCGAACTGAGCGGCTCCAAAGACGAAGTCCCCCAAGGAGATATGTCTCCGGTGGGGGACTTCGGCGTTGTGCCGCAGGCGGTCACAGGCCGGCGGCTACCTCCTGCAGCTGCGCCATCCCGATCGGCGCGAATTCCGCCATCCCCGAGGCCGCCATGCCGTCCCGATCCGCGACGGACTGGAACACCGACAGCGCCGTCACCCGCGTCTTGCCGTCTTCCTCCTCGAAGGTGACCGATTCCAGGCACACGTGTCCGGGCGTGCCGTCGAACTCGAAGGTGTTCACGATCCGGTCGGCGCCGACCTCGTGGTAGACGCCGCGGAATCCGTACTCGTTGCCCGCGGGATCGACATGCACGATGTGCCACGATCCGCCCGTCACCGGCTCGAACCGCTCGACTTTGCTGGTGAGCTCGCGCGGCCCCCACCAGCGCACCATCAGGTCCGCTTCGGTGTAGGCGCGGTAGACGGCGGCCTTGGGCGCGTCGATCAGGGCGACGGTGGTGGCCACATGGCTGTCGGGTTCGGCGGTGAAGGTGGTTTCCGGGTTGCTCATCGTCTTGTCCTGTCTCCCGAGTTTCTCGATCCCGGGCCGCGTGGGTGCGGCCTCGAAACATTGGACGACGCGAACCACTCGAATTAATCGCTTCAGCTGCCGCCGCTCGGGAGATGCCCGCCGAATCCGCCGCGCAATACCCGGCCGCCGGACGTGGGGACGCCGCGGTCGAGGACGCGGCCGGCGGTGGGCCGGATGAAGCTGCCCAGGGCCAGGCCCACGACCGCGCCGACGGCGGGGTAGATCAGCGCCGAGGAATGATGCAGCCAGAAGCGGGAATACGTGTCCTCGTCGGCGTCGCACAGGTCATCGTCGACCCGGACGTTGGTTTCCGGATCCAGGCAGATCGCCACATCGGTCGGTTCGGTATCCGCGGAGGTGGTGGTCGGGGCCGGTGTGGTGGCGGCCGGGACCGTGGTGGTCGGGGGCGCTGCGGCGGTCGTCGGCCGCAGGGTCGTGAGGGCGGTCGGCGGCAGGGAGGTGCTCGGGGCCGCACGCTCGGAGGGGGCGGCGACGCACCCACTCGATACCAACGCGGCCGCCACCGTCGCCGGTAGCAGATATGACACCCGCAGTGAGCGCTTGCGCGGTGCAGCGGTTGGCGTCCCCATCTTTCCGGGCATGAGCCGGTCCTTCCCCCATAGGCAGACCGGGGAGCCTAGCAGTGCCGGGCGGGCGCGCATCGATTCCGGCCGAGACCGGCTCGGCGATGACCGATTGCCCGGCCGATTCGAATCGGACATCGGTGCGGCTACTTTCGATCCGCCCGAGACTCGACCGTAAGGCCCCCATCGAGATTCGTCCCGGTGGGGGCCTTCGGCGTTCAGGTCCCCGTTGACCCGCACGATTCGGGGACGACCTGACCCTCCCCTCCAATGACGGCCAGGGCGCCACCGAGGGTCAATCCTGTCAATCGGCCGATCCCAGGAGCAAGATCAGGAGCTATCCCAACCTGGTGGTAGCGTCGTGCGCTCTACCCCCAATGTGGGGGACCTCGATCTCGCACGGCCGCAAAGGGTTCACACATGCACTTCGACAATGGGGCCGACGTCGAAATGCCGACGCTGGCGGCATTCGTGAAGCGCATGCGGCTGCGCCGCGGCTGGACGCAGCGTGAGTTCGCACAGCACGCCCACCTCGGTATCGGCACCGTGCAGAAGCTCGAGCAGGGCGACAAGGTCAGCGTGGGGGATCGCGCGCTGTCGGCGCTGGCCGACGCCGTCTGCGACAACGAGCACGAGCGTGAGCATTTGCGGGCCTTGGGCGGTCGCCCCGGCTTCGCGCTGGGCGGGGCCGCGTCGTCCGCCGACATGTCGGCGCTGCTCGATCAGCTCACCTCGATTCCCGCTGCGTGGGTGGTGGATTGGGGCGTGGTCGCCGCGAACGACCGTTATCGCCACCTCATGCCCGGTATCGACGAGGCGCCCAGTATCGCCCACTGGCTGTTCGGGGACCCGCGTTCGAGGATGGTGTTGCCGGACTGGCAGACCGAGGCCGCGTACATGGTGGGTATCCTGCGTCATTACTACGTCGCCGCACCGAGTGTCGGAGCCACCGGCGACACCGGCGTCACCGCCCGCATCGTCCGTGAGCTGGCGGCCCGCCACCCGGATTTCCGCCGCGTCTGGGCCACCGGCGACGTCTACGTCCGCCGCCCCGAGAGCGACCGCCGGGTCTGGACCCCGGCGGACGCCACGATGACAGCCTGGCGCGAATCCCTGATCCCCGCCGCCTCGGGTTGGCTGGCCATGTGCTTCCCCACCACCCCCGCGACCTGATCTTCGAAGATTCCCGAACGGCGGCCGTCGGCGACCTACACTCGAGATCGCTCGAGTGGAAGGACGCACAGGCATGCCGGTCGAAGTTGTTGGGGACGTTCGCAAATGGCTCGAGGAGCCCCGGTTCTGGACCGTCGGCACCCTGAACGAGGACGGCTCTCCCCAGCTGACCCCCATGTGGGTCGGCCTCGAAACCGTCGACGGCACAGAGCACATCGTGATGAACACCTCCGTAGGCCGCATCAAGGAACAGAACCTCCGCCGCGACCCCCGCCTCTCCCTGTCCAGCTTCGACCCGGGCCAGCCCTACGACCGAGTCGAAATCCGCGGCCGCGCAGTAGGATTCATCGAGGGGCAAGAAGCGGTCCACATCATGGACCGCTTGGCGCAGAAGTACCTGAACGCCGAAACCTTCCCCTGGCTGATCGACGGCGAGACCCGGGTCGCGGTCCTCATCCAGCCCGACCGCATCCACCGCACCGTCGGCGTCGAGCCCTTCCGCCCGGGAATCCTCCCCGACGGCCGGGTCCTGTAACCCGCTGGCGCCCGCGCGGATTGGCCGTCGCGGGACCGGCGCGCTACCGTGACGACTCGTCGGAAATGACGGGTTTCAAATCGGGGGTGGGTTCCGTATGCGCTGGATCGTGGCTGCGGCGGCCGTCTTGCTGGCGTTGTTCACCGGCGGGTGCGGGCTGATCGACGGCTCCGCGAATGGTGTCAGCCAGGGGGACTGTCTGAAGAAGAGCGGGGACGAGGGGTTCGACGAGGTGTCGTGTTCCTCGTCGGACGCCGGGTTCGTGGTGCTCGACCGGGCGGGGAGCGACAAGCCGCACAACCGGTGCGTGGATGTGCCGGGTACCGAGTACGTATATACGGACAAGGGCAGTGGGTCGATCTGCGTCGGGATCAAGGGCGCCGACCCGGCTCGCGCGGCGAATGCGGCTCAGAAGGGTGACTGTCTCACCGACACCAAGGGCAGTGCCGTGCAGAAGGCGCCGTGCACCGACCCTACCGCTGTCTACCGCGTCCTGGCCCGCCCCGACGGCTCCGAGTTCATGACCGATTCGGCGTGCAAGAACGTCGCGGGCACCCAGACCACCTACAGCTACCTGCTCGAGGCCAAGAAGGGCATCGGTGCGTTCGGTACGGGCATCGTATTCTGTTTGATCGCAAAGGATTCCGACGCGACGCGCACGATCGACAACGCGAAGGTCGGCGACTGCCTGAAGAAGACCGGCGCCAACGACGTCGAGATCACCGCCTGCACCGCCCCCGACGCCAAGTACAAGATCCTCAGCTCGGTCCTCGACAAGTCCTTCTGCGACCGCGTCGCGGGCTCCATTGCCAGCTACTCCTATCAACAGGCCGGCGAGATCATGCCGAAGGTCTACTGCCTCGGGTCGCCCCGTTGATGTGACGCGGACCTCGATTTGGTCGCTGATCAGGGGTTGTCTACACTAGACCGGTTGCTCGGGCACAGCTGTGTCCGCACGCGTTCTCGCGTGCGGCGTTGCTCCGGGCGCAAGCGATTCATCCGGTCGGGCGTTCCCGGCTGGACCGCCCCGAATTGTCGTAGGCCCACGACCGCCGATCTCAGACGGTGCTGAATGGGAACCGCGGCAGGAAGGTACCGGTCAAACACATGACCATGACTGATCCCATCGCAGACTTCTTGACCCGTCTGCGCAACGCCAACTCGGCGTACCACGATCAGGTGAAGGCGCCGCACTCGAAGCTCAAGGTGAACATCGCCGAGATCCTCAAGCGCGAGGGCTACATCGCCGACTTCCGCGTCGAAGATGCGCCCGTCGGCAAGAACCTGATCGTCGACCTGAAGTACGGCCCGAGCCGTGAGCGCTCCCTGCAGGGTGTGCGCCGCGTGTCGAAGCCGGGCCTCCGGGTTTACGCGAAGTCCACCAACCTGCCCAAGGTGCTCGGCGGCCTCGGCGTGGCGATTATCTCCACGTCCTCCGGTCTGCTCACTGACCGTCAGGCCAAGCAGCAGGGCGTGGGCGGCGAAGTCCTCGCCTACGTCTGGTAAGGGAGGTAGGAACAATGTCGCGTATCGGTAAGAAGCCGATCCCGGTTCCCGCCGGCGTCGAGGTGACCATCGACGGCCAGAACGTGACGGTCAAGGGTTCCAAGGGCACCCTGTCCCACGTTGTCGCCGAGCCGATCACCGTCGCCCGGGCTGAGTCCGGTGAGCTCGAGGTCGTTCGTCCGAACGACGAGCGTCAGAACCGCTCGCTGCACGGCCTGACCCGCACCCTGATCAGCAACATGATCGAGGGCGTCACCAAGGGTTACGAGAAGAAGATGGAAATCTTCGGCGTCGGTTACCGTGTCGCCGCCAAGGGCTCGAACCTCGAGTTCGCCCTGGGCTACAGCCACCCGGTTCCGGTCGACGCCCCCGAGGGCATCACCTTCGCGGTGGAGTCCCCGACCAAGTTCTCGGTGTCCGGCATCGACAAGCAGAAGGTCGGCCAGATCGCCGCGGTGATCCACGGCCTGCGTAAGCCCGATCCGTACAAGGGCAAGGGCATCCGCTACGCCGGCGAGGTCGTTCGCCGCAAGGTCGGAAAGACGGGTAAGTAAGCCATGGCACAAACCGAAAAGCAGAAGGCCGCTCGTAAGCCGATCGGCAAGGACGCCTCGACCTCGCGCCGCCTGTCGAAGACGCGTCGTCACTTCCGTCTGCGCAAGAAGGTCGTCGGCACCACCGAGCGTCCGCGCCTGGTGGTCAACCGCTCCGCGCGCCACCTGCACGCCCAGCTGATCGACGATTCGGCCGGCAAGACCATTGCCGCCGCGTCGACCATCGAGGCCGATGTGCGCGCGCTCGAGGGTGACAAGTCCGCCAAGGGCGCCAAGGTCGGCGAGCTCATCGCCGCCCGTGCCAAGGCTGCCGGCGTCGAGGCGGTCGTGTTCGACCGTGGTGGTCACGACTACCACGGCCGTATCGCGGCTCTCGCCGATGCCGCCCGTGAAGGTGGGCTGAAGTTCTGATGATCAACACTGCGAACGAAGGGAACGTCTGATGCCGGGACGTCAGCGGCGTGACGGCGGAAGCAACGGTCCCGCCGGACAGAACAGTGGCAGCGACAACCGCGATCAGCGTGGTGGCGGTCGCGACCGCCGCGGCGGTAGCGATCGCCGGGACAATGCCGCCGAGAAGAACCAGCTCGAGCGCGTCGTCGCGATCAACCGTGTCTCCAAGGTCGTGAAGGGTGGTCGTCGCTTCAGCTTCACCGCCCTCGTGATCGTCGGTGACGGCAACGGTCTCGTCGGCGTCGGCTACGGCAAGGCCAAGGAAGTTCCCGCGGCCATCCAGAAGGGTGTCGAAGAGGCTCGCAAGAACTTCTTCCGCGTTCCGATGATCGGCTCCACGGTCACCCACCCGGTTCAGGGTGAGGCGGCTGCCGGTGTCGTCATGCTGCGTCCGGCTTCGCCCGGTACCGGTGTGATCGCCGGTGGCGCGTGCCGTGCCGTTCTGGAGTGCGCCGGCATCCATGATGTTCTGGCCAAGTCGCTCGGTAGCGACAACGCCATCAACGTCGTGCACGCCACGGTTGCGGCTCTGAAGATGCTGCAGCGTCCCGAAGAGGTCGCGGCCCGTCGTGGCCTGCCGATCGAGGACGTGGCCCCGGCTGGCATGCTGCGTGCGCGCGCGGGACAGGGAGTCTGATATGGCACAGCTGAAAGTGACCCAGGTCAAGTCCAGCATCGGCGCCAAGGCGAATCAGCGCGAGTCGCTGCGCACCCTCGGGCTGCGCAAGATCCGCCAGTCCGTGACGCGTGAGGACAACGCGCAGAACCGCGGCCTGATCAACGTCGTGCGCCACCTCGTGGAAGTTGAGGAGGTCTAAGCATGACCATCAAGTTGCATCACCTGCGTCCTGCCCCGGGTGCCAAGACCGAGAAGACCCGTGTGGGTCGCGGTGAGGGCTCCAAGGGTAAGACCGCGGGCCGCGGTACCAAGGGTACGAAGGCTCGCAAGAACGTCCCCGTCCGCTTCGAGGGCGGTCAGATGCCGATTCACATGCGTCTGCCCAAGCTCAAGGGCTTCACCAACCCGTTCCGCACCGAGTACCAGGTCGTGAACGTCGGTGACATCGCCCGCGTGTTCCCTCAGGGCGGAACCATCGGCAAGGCCGAGCTGGTCGCCAACGGCCTCGTTCGCAAGAACGAGCTCGTGAAGGTGCTCGGCGAGGGCGAAATCGCTGTGGCCGTGCAGGTTTCGGCCGACAAGTTCTCCGGCTCCGCCAAGGAGAAGATCGCCGCAGCGGGTGGCACTGCCACCGAGCTGGCCTGACGGTAACCTGAAGTAGCAACGGCACCGGGCGAGTCGCGAGCTCGCCCGGTGCCGCTGTTAAAGTTCAAGTGTTGTCTGCCAACACCCCGTCATGGTTCTCGGCGTTCTTTCGCTGAATCCGTGGCCTGACCTATGTCGTTAGCCAGGAGGATCTGTGCTTTCCGCCTTCGTGTCGGCTTTCCGGACCCCGGACTTACGGCGGAAGATTCTCTTCACGCTGGGACTGATCGCGCTCTACCGGCTCGGTGCGTCGCTGCCTTCGCCGGGCGTCAGTTACAAGAACGTTCAAGAGTGCGTCAATCTGGTCAACGGCGGTGACTCCGCCGGCATCTACCAGCTGATCAACCTCTTCTCCGGCGGCGCGCTGCTGCAGCTGTCCGTGTTCGCGATCGGCATCATGCCGTACATCACGGCCAGCATCATCATCCAGCTGTTGACCGTCGTGATCCCGCGGTTCGAGGAACTGCGAAAAGAGGGTCAAGCGGGTCAGAACAAGATGACCCAGTACACGCGCTATCTGTCCGTGGCGCTGGCGATCCTGCAGTCGACCGGTCTGGTCGCGCTCGCCTCCCGCGGTCAGCTGCTGCGTGGCTGCCCCAAGGACATTCTCGACGACACCTCTATCTTCGGCATGATCATCATCGTGCTGGTCATGACCGCGGGCGCGGCCCTGGTCATGTGGTTCGGTGAGCAGATCACCGAGCGCGGCATCGGTAACGGCATGTCGCTGTTGATCTTCGCGGGTATCGCCGCCCGTATCCCCTCCGAGGGCAAGATGATCTGGGACAGCCGCGGCGTGGGCATCTTCGCCCTGGTCTGCGCGGCCGCCCTGGTGGTCATCGTCGGCGTCATCTTCGTCGAGCAGGGCCAGCGCCGGATTCCGGTGCAGTACGCCAAGCGCGTGGTCGGCCGGAAGATGTACGGCGGTTCCTCGACCTATCTGCCGCTGAAGGTCAATCAGGCGGGTGTCATCCCGGTGATCTTCGCGTCCTCGCTGCTGTACCTGCCGAACCTGCTGGCGCAGCTGACCCAGAAGAGCACGGGCAATCCGGCCAAGTGGCAGGAGCTGATCCAGAAGTATCTGGTCAACCCGAGCAACCCGGTCTACGTGGCGATCTACTTCGCCCTGATCGTGTTCTTCACCTACTTCTACGTCGCGATCACCTTCAACCCGGAGGAGCGCGCGGACGAGATGAAGAAGTTCGGCGGCTTCATCCCGGGCTACCGGCCGGGCAAGCCGACCGCCGATTACCTGAACTATGTCCTGAGCCGGATCACCCTCCCCGGCTCCATCTACCTCGGTGCTGTCGCTGTTCTGCCGAACCTGCTCCTCGGGATCGGGGCCTCCGGCGGCGTGACGAATCTGCCGTTCGGTGGTACCGCGGTGCTGATCATTGTGAGCGTCGGCCTCGATACCGTGAAGCAAATCGAGAGCCAGTTGATGAACCGAAACTACGAAGGGTTCCTGAAGTGAGACTCGTACTGCTCGGACCGCCGGGCGCCGGTAAAGGCACCCAGGCCGAACTGTTGTCGGAAAAGCTCGGTGTTCCGCACATCTCCACTGGAGCCCTGTTTCGCACGAACATCGACCAGCAGACCGCGCTGGGCAAGGAAGCCCAGGGGTACATCGACGCCGGCAACCTGGTGCCGTCGGACGTGACCAACCGCATGGTCGAGGCCCGTATCGCCGAGCCGGATGCCGTCAACGGCTTCATCCTGGACGGCTACCCGCGCACCGTGGATCAGGCCGAGGCGCTGGAGAAGATGCTGAAGGGCATGGGCAAGGAGCTCGACGCCGTGCTGTCCTTCGTGGTCGACGAGGACGTGGTGGTCGAGCGCATGCTGGCCCGCGGCCGTGGCGACGACACCGAAGAGGTCATCCGCAACCGCATGCGCGTCTACCGCGAGGAGACCGAGCCGCTGCTGGTGCACTACGACGGCCAGGTCGTGTCGGTCGAGGGCGTCGGCGAGATCGAGGATGTCAACGCGAACGCGCTCAAGGCCCTGGGCCGCTGAATGGTCTTCGGCCGTAAGAGCAAGCGGGTGGTGCCTTTCCGCACCGCCGGTGAACTGGATGCCATGGCGGCGGCCGGCGCTATCGTCGGCCGCGCGCTGGTGGCGGTGCGCGCTGCCGCCAAGCCCGGGGTCTCGACCCTGGAGCTGGATGAGGTGGCCGAGCAGGTCATCCGTGAGGCCAACGCGATCCCGTCGTTCAAGGGCTACCACGGCTTCCCGGGTTCGATCTGCTCGTCGGTGAACGACCGTGTGGTGCACGGCATCCCGTCCAAGGGCGACATCCTGTCCGAGGGCGATCTGGTCTCCATCGACTGCGGCGCCATCCTCGACGGCTGGCACGGCGACTCGGCGTGGACCTTCGGCGTCGGCACCATCATCGAGGCGGACCGCCTGCTCAGCGAGGCGACCAAGCTCTCGATGGAGGCCGGCATCGCCGCCATGATCCCCGGCAACCGCCTCTCGGACGTCTCGCACGCCATCGAGCAGGGCACCTACGCCGCGGAGAAGTTGCACGGCCGCAAGTACGGCATCGTCTCCGGCTACGGCGGCCACGCCATCGGCCGTGAGATGCACATGGATCCCTTCCTGCCGAACGAGGGCGCTCCCGGCAAGGGTCCTGAGCTGCGCGTCGGCTCGGTCCTGGCCATCGAGCCCATGCTCACCCTCGGCACCACGGAAACCCATGAGCTGGACGATCATTGGACCGTCGTCACCGATGACGGTTCCCGTGCCGCGCACTGGGAGCACACGGTCGCGGTGACCGAGAACGGTCCCCGCATCCTGACGCTCCGTCCGGAGTAACCCTCCGCCGCAATCCGCTTCCGCACCCGCCTCGGCCCCGCCGAGGCGGGTGCGGTCGTTTGCGCGGGTTACGATCGAGGTCGCAGTGGTCCAGGGGAGGGGATTGTCTTGACGGGTATCGGTGTGTCCGGCCTGGCCGCCGGAATCGCTCCGGCCCCGGCGGGTTCGCGGATCGCGGTGATCGACTTCGGTTCGGCCGCGTTGACCGTCGCGCTGCTGACAGTGTCGGCGGATGGCTCGACACGGGTGATCGACTCTCGCGACCTCCCACCGGTTTCCGCCGCGGATCTCACGGAGTCGGGCCTGCCGCCGGTGGTGAGTGCCGCGGTCGATGTCCTGCGCGGCGCCGGTATCACCTCGCCGGACGACATCCATGCGCTGTATCTGGCGGGGGCCGCCGCGCACAATCCATTGGTACAGCAGGCATTTCGGCCCCTGTGTGCGGACCAGCGCGTGAAACAGACGGTGCCGCAGCCGGTTCCGTTCGCGGGTCCCGCACCGGCGAGCCCGGTGGGTCGGCGGAACTCGAGTTCGAATCTCTCACTGATCATTTTCGCGGTCCTGGTGGTCATCGTCGTAGCCGTCGGAGTCGTGGTCGCCATGGGTGGTGGCCGGCGTGCCGCGCCGGACTACCCCGCGGTCTCGGTGGGGCGTGAGGCAGGGGCCAAGCAGGGGGTGGTCGACAGCGCGGCCGGACGGCTGTACGTGGCGGACGATATGGCCAAGTCCGTAGCGGTGGTCGATACCGCGAATCGCACCGTGGTCAGCACGATTTCCTTCCAGGACGAGATCGTGGGGATCGCGCTCGATCCGGAGCTGCACCGGCTGTACGTGGAGTCGCAGGGTGATCGGGGTCATGCGGATTCCACGATTCGGGCGGTGCTGTGGGTGGTGGACACCACGACGAACGGCGTGGTCGCCACGATCGAGACCGGTGCGGAAGGGCGGGGTGTGGCGGTCGATCCGGGCACCCACCGGGTGTACGTCACGAATGAGCGGTTTCTCGGGTACCAGCTGGACCCGAAGACGGTGAACATCAATGCGGCAGCGACACTTTCGGTGATCGATCCGCGGTCCGCGGCCGTGGTCGCGTCGTTCGAGTTCGGGACGTCCGCCGGGGAGGTGGTGATCGACCCGGCTACCCGGGTCGCCTATGTCGCGGGGTCGCGCTACGACCAGGTGCGAGGGAGCGAAAACGGCGTCATCGTGGTCGACTTGGCATCGAATCAGGTTGCGGGACAGATCACCGTCCCAGATGCCGGTCTGCTCCGGATCGCCGCGGATCTCACCGCGAATACTCTCGTCCTGGTCGGCAGTGACGCGATCCGTCTCGCCGATACCGTGACTCGGACCGTCGACGCCACGCTCCGGGTGGTGGGCGCATCCGGTTCGATCGGCGTGGATCCCGTGAGGCACGTCGCGTATGTCGCCGACAACGGTCGGGACGGCTACCAGTTGCTGATCGTCGAACTCGCGGAACGTCGCCTGAGCGACGCCTCGATCGAGACGGGTATGAAGTCGCTCGTAGGTTCGGCCGTCGATCCGCGATCGCGAGCCGTCTACGCGTTCGTGGCCGGCACGGTCATGTTCGTCCCACCCCCGCAGTGATCCGGCTGGCGCGACAAGCTTTCGGCGGTGCAGAAGTCGACCCACTCGGTGAAGGATCTGCGTGACGCCGCCCGCAACTTCCGCGGCGACGACCAGTCGGGTGTCCGCGCGGACGGCAAGAAGTTGTCAGGGTTCACCGGGTCGGGTTTCCACTGGGTCAAGGACGAGGAACTCGACGCCGCTACCGTCTCGATTCGAGCTGTCTGCCAAGCGAATTCCTTCAAGTCCGGGAAGTGACGCCATGAACCGCGATATCCGCAGCCTGGTCCCGGCCGCCTTCACCCTGCTGCTCGGTGTGCTGGCCCTGGTGCTGACCACCAGCTGGGTCTGGCCCGGCGTGATCCTGGTGCTGGGCGCCATCGGTCTGATCGCCGCCCTGGTGACCCCGGCCCGCGAATCCTGAGCTACCGGCCGCCTCGGACCTGCCGCTCGCTGATTCCCTTGGGCGTGGCACCCCGAGGTCGGGTCCAGGCCCTGGTTCTATGAGGCAATGGCCGACAAGGTTGTTCTCATCACCGGGACTTCCACCGGTATCGGGCTGGCGGTCGCCGCCGCGGCGGTCCGGGCCGGGTACAAGACCGTCGCGACCCTGCGCAACCTGGACAAAGCCGGGCCGGTCCGGGACACCGAGGCTGACGTCCGGCAGTTGGATGTCACCGACTCGGCCTCCATCGCCGACTGCCTGGCGGGCGTGGTCGCCGACTACGGCCGTCTCGACGCCGTGGTCAACAATGCCGGGATCTCGGTGCTGGGCACCGTCGAGCACCTGCCGATGGAGGACATCCGACGGTCCATGGAGGTCAACTACTTCGGCGTGGTCGAGGTGACCAAGGCCGCCATGCCGCACCTGCGCGCGTCGAAGGGCCGTCTGGTGACGGTGACGAGCGTCGGCGGCGCGGTCGGCCAGCCGTTCAACGAGGCCTACTGCGCGGCGAAGTTCGCGGTCGAAGGCTTCATGCAGAGCCTCGAGCCGGTGGCCGCCACGGTCGGCGTCGGCGTGAGCGTCATCGAACCCGGGGCTGTGACAACGGAATTCGTCACCAACGCCCGCATCGACATCCCCGCCGCGATCGACGCCGCCGGCCCCTACGCCCCCGCACTGCAGGCTTACATCAACCGCACCCGCGGCGCGTACAGCACCGCCCAAACCGCCGCCCAGGTCGCAGACGTCGTCATGTCGGCCCTCACCGCCTATCCGGTCGTCTTCCGCTGGCAAACCTCGGACTACGCCCGCTCCTTCGTAGCCGACAGCCTCTCGGACCTCGACGGCTCCATCGTCGCGGGCCTGACCTCCAAGTGGGTCCGCTGATCGCGGATTTCAGCCCTCCAGCAGGAGGGTGACCGGCCCGTCGTTGACGAGTTCGACGTGCATGTGCGCGCCGAAACGACCGGTGGCGACGGTGGCGCCGAGTTCGCGCAGCGCCGCGGCGAAAACCTGCACGAGCGGTTCGGCGACCGCGCCGGGCGCGGCCTGATTCCAGGACGGCCGCCGGCCCTTGGTGGTGTCGGCGTAGAGGGTGAACTGGCTGATGACCAGCACCGGGGCGCCCAGATCGGCCGCGGAACGCTCGCCGTCGAGGATCCGCAGCCGGAAGAGCTTGTCCGCCAGCGCCTTCGCCGTGGCCTCGGTATCGGTGTGCGTCACCCCCACCAGCGCCACGAGTCCGTGCGGCGCACCGTGCGCGGCGGGATCGATCCGCCCGACCACCTCGCCGTCCACCGTCACCTGCGCCGCGCTCGCTCGTTGCACCAGTATCCGCACGGCAACCATCTTGGCAGACCGACCGTGAATTTCATTGCGCGCCATGGCGAGTTCACGAACGTAGGCTGTGCTGGAACCTTCAGCGGGCAGAGGCGGAGTGGACAGTAGTTAACGATGGCACCTGACAACAGTGAGAAGTACAAGGGCAAGGACCACACGGCTTTTCCGAGCCTGTGGGAGAAGGCTGGTACCGGCAAGCTGGAGTTCGAGCCGGGCGCGGCCGAGAAGGGCGCGAAAGCCGCGGCGAAGCTGATCGAAGAGCTGCTGTACTACCAGGGGATCATCGACGGCAATCTCAAATACGTCGGCAATATCGGCAATCTCGACTCGGGGCGCAAGCTGGCCGCGGCCCTCGGGAAGATGGGCGAGCACTACTCGGACGCGATGACCACCCACGTCGCGATCCTGCGGGACATGATCGAGACGTTCAACGCCGCGGGCCGGGCCTATGTCAATACCGATCACCTGTCGGCGGAAGTGTTGGGCCGCCTGAACACCAAAGCGCCGGACGGTCCCGCCAAGGACCAGTCGAAAGACGTGCGCATCGACATTCCCCACAAGTCATCGCCCTACGCGGGTACGAACTCCGCCGAGGACAACTACCCGGACAAGCTGAAGAACTGGGTCCAGGACAAGGGCAAGGCCAAGGATCCCGTCTCGGTTTCCGCGGAGCCCAAGGACCACATGCAATGGGGAATGCTGTACTCGCTCGGCACCTCGTTGTCCCCGGACCCGTACAACAACGCGTATGAGCTGTACAAGCTGTTGAAGTCGCGCGTCGAGACCTCGCTCAACAACTACAAGACCGAAGTGCAGGCTCTGCAGAGCGAGTGGTTCAGCGACGGCGCCGTGGAAGCGCAGAATGCTGTGCAGCGCTATTACGAGGACTTCCAGCCCCTGATCGACACTCTCGACTACTCGGCCCAAGTCATGAGGTATGTCAGCCGCTGGATGCTGTGGACCAAACACGTGATGCCGACGAGCCCGACGCCTCCGGATCCGGATCGCGCGGTCGGCGATCAGAGTCTCGAGCACAAGCGCGACCTTTACGAGCAGCACTACGGTAAAGGCCTCGATCAGACCGCCGGTGCACTGCCCGGCGTGCCGTCGCCGCGAACGGTTGCGGGGCCCTGGCCGGTCGTCAACCCGCCGGTGGACAAACCGGGGGATAAGCCAGGAGACAAGCCGGGCGATAAGCCTGGGGACAAGCCCGGCGATAAACCGGGCGATAAGCCTGGGGACAAGCCCGGAGATAAGCCTGGGGATAAGCCGGGCGATCGCCAGGGTGGTGGCAATCAGGGTGGTGGCAATCAGGGCGGCGGCAATCAAGGCGGCGGCAACCAGGGTGGTGGCAACCACGGTGGTGGCGGCAACCAGGGCGGCGGGAACGGCAACCACGACAAGAAGAACGACCAGCACAACAAGAACGACAAGAACGGCAACAACCAGCAGAAGCCGAACCAGCAGAAGCCGAACCAGCAGAAGCCGAACCAGCAGAACCCGAACGGGTCCAACCCCAACGGCTCCAATCCCAACGGTTCGAACCCGAACGGTTCCGGTGGCAATGGCGGCAACCCCAACACGAATACGCCGCAGGGCACTTCGCCGAACGGCTCGGGCAACTCCGACATGTCGCAGCTGACCAGTGCGCTGACCCAGCTGGCTTCGGGCATGACCACGGGTATGTCGGCGCTCTCGCAGCAGTTGCCGCAATTGCTCCAGCAGTTGCAGGCCGCCGTGCACTCGAGCGACATGTCCACGCTGGCGAATCTGCTGGGCGTGCCGGAGGACAGGGTGACCTCGGCGTTCGCGGCGATCGAGAAGGACCCGGCGAAGCTGTCGCAGCTGTCGCACCTGCTCGGCCTGACCCCGGACACGCCTGCCGCGCCCGCCGCCCCCGCGGCCGGGTTGCCCGGCGACACCGCTCGGATGGGTAGCGCCGCCGCGTCCCCGATGGTGGGTCACGCGATGGCGGATCCGTTCGGAGGTCTGACGAATCTGTTCGGCCCGCGGGCCGGTGTCGACACCGGTTTCGTGATGCCGGAGGCCGGTGTGGCGGCAGGGTCCGCCGAGGGCGCGGTGGCCGCGTCCGCGTCCGTCGCCGGCACCGACCCGGTACGCGAGGTGGTGGACTTCTTCCGCGAGATCGCGCATCCGGCCGCGCCGGCCGCTGAGGGGTCCGCGGTGGTCGAGCCATGACCTGGCAGTTCACCGACCTCGAGTTCAAGGTGCTGTGCAATCGGTATCGGGAGGGTTCGACGCCCGCGCCGTTCGTGTACACCTGCCGGACAAGTGATGCCGACGAATATCGCCGGCAGCTGTGGGCAGCGGAGGACGAGCTCGATCAACGACTCGACTCGACGTTCCGGCCTGTGTTCGAAGCGGTCGCCCACCCCGAGGTGATCGTGGTGGTTTACGGCTGGAAGGACGCGGACCGAGACAACCCGGAGGCGTATGTGCGGGTGCACGGGGTCCGCCGTGGTCGCCGCGCCTGTGTGCTCGTGCAGCAGCCCGGTGAGTCGCTCGAGCACAGCACCGGCGTCACGCTGATCGAGTGCGAGCCGGAGGAGTTGGCGCAACTGTTGGTGGCGCAGCTTCCGGAGGTGCCGGGCGGACGGTCGCCCGCGATTCCGATCGTGGACGAGCCGGTGGTCGTGGATCCCTATGAGGCGCCGCGTGCTTCGGCCTTCGACAGTTTCGAGGAATCCGTCGAGACGCCCGGTCTGCGGTTTCTGTCCACCCCGACCGATCAGGCCGGGCGGATGCAAATCCTGCAGGCGCGGTCGAAGTACGGTCCGCGAGGCGTCGCGATGACGCGGCTGGAGTGGCGGGATCTGCCCGGCGACGGCCGCTATGTGATCGATCACGACCAGGAGTCGAAGTCCGCGATCGGTATGGACGGCCGAAAGCTCGCGGGTTACATCGATATCAGCATCGCGCGGATTCTCGAGCATATGGAATCCCGTGGTGAACAGGACGAATTCGTGTGATTCGGGATGGGGGCGCGGCGGTTCCGCATTGCCGCGCCCCCGCTGGAATCGGCACTCGCCGTTCAGCTTCCGGCTACTACCCGGTTGCCAACGCCTGACAGGGTTTCCTCCCATGAGCGGTCGGCTGGAAGCTTACGAGGATCTGTTGACCAAGGCGGCTGGTAAGACGGACAAGGTGCGCGACGGCATCGAAAAAGTCGTGAGCACACTGGCTTCCGCGGCCGACGGGCGGGGAACGCCCTGGGGGAACGACACGCTCGGCGGCAACTTCGCCAATGGTGAGCAGGGGTACCTCGCCAGCCGCAAGAACATCATCGAGGGTGCGGACAATATGGCCGGCACCTTCGGCAACTTCTCGGACGGCCAGCTGAAGGCCGCCGCCGAGCTGAAGAAGATGGATCACGGCAACGGCGACGGGTTCGAGTGACCGATCATGGTGAATGAGCGGGCCAAGGCCGACTTCTCGGATATTCTCGACGACTTCCGCGATCAGATGCGCACCATCACCCAGTTGCAGCAGCAGCGGGCGGCGATCACCGCGTCCGCGAGCGTGCGCGGCAAGCGGGTGACGGTCACCGTCAATGCCGACGGCACGGTGATCGAGACCAAATTCGCTTCGGACATCGACGATCTCGACTATCAGGAGATCGCCAAGGCGGTGACCGAGGCGGCGCAGCAGGCGTCCGCGGAGGTGGCGCGGCGTAGCCGGGAGATCATGGCCCCGGTGTCGCAGAACCGCAATCGGCTGCCCAGGCTGTCCGAGCTGGTGCCGGACATGCCGGATCTGTCCGAGGCGCTGCGGATTCCGGAACCGCCGGTGGTGTCGACCGCGCCGCCCAAGGCGCCGGAACGTCGTGCCGCGGACCCGGATTCGGATGATGTGCGGCGAAATCGTGGTGGGGCCACCGATTCCGGATGGTGACACCGCTTGCACCGGTGGGTTAGCGGCGCATGACCCTCCACCTGCCTTCGGAACTCGAATGGCTCGGCTACCTCGTGGGCGTGGAATGGCCCGAGGGCGACGAGGACCAGATGTGGGCGCTGGCCGAGGATTGGCGCAATGCCGCCGCCGGCCTGCGCGATCAGATCCCGTCCATCACCGATGCCAAGTCAGCGACGCTGGCCGCCTATGTGAACGGCGACGGTCGCGACGAGATGGCGCAGCTGTTCGACAAGCTGGCCGCACCGGCGAGTGGCGACGGCACGGGCAATTCGATTCTGGATCTGGCCCAGCATTTTCAGCAGCTGGGTGATTCGGTCGAGGAGACCGGCACCGAGATCCAGTACACGAAGCTGATGTTCTACTCGTCGATCGCGATGGCGCTCGGCGAGATCATCGCCGCGTGGGGTTGGCCGCCGACCGCTCCGATGGTGGAGGCGATGATCATCGCGGTCACGCGTGTCGCCGTGCGGATGATCGGCCGCGCGGCGCTCGACCGCATCCTCGCCATCGCGGCCCGGATGGGCATCACCGCGGTCGTGAAGTTCGCGATGCGCCACATCGTGATGAACACGCTGCTCGGCACGCTGCAGGACTACGGGATTCAGCAGTATCAGGTCGATACCGGGCACCGGAAGAGCGTCAACTGGACCCAGGTCGGCGTGACGTCGATCAGCTCCGCCGTGGGTGGCGCGGTCGCGGGTCCCATCGGCGGTGCGATCGGCAACTCGCTCGGTCAGCGCGGCATGAACCGCTATCTGACCGGAATGATCACCGGTACCACCGCCGGATTGGTCGGCGGCGGTGCGGGTTTCGTCGGCGCGACGGCCGCGCAGTTCGGTTTCGACGTGGCGCAGCACGGCTGGGACAATGCCGTCGAGAACCTGAAGAACACCCAATTCGACCCCCGCATGCTCACCGGCGGCATGTTCCAAGGCGGGTTATCGGGTGTGAATCACACCGGGGCGCACACTGTTTGGGAACCGAAGGTCACCCGCATGCACGCGGGTATCACTCCCGGTGATCTCACCCTCGTGGGGTCGCGCCCGGACACTCCGGGCGTCAACGGCACCGGCGGCAGCCACGACCCGGGAACCCACGGCTCCAACGGTTCTCACGCTCAGGGCGGCGCTCCCGGCTCCGACGGCACCCGCGTGCACCCGGCCTCGGTCGACGGCGGCGAACCGACCGGTGATGCCGGCGCCCGTCCGACCGGTGACGGCAGCACCGCACACCCCGACGCCAACGGCCACAACGGCGGCGGCGTCACCACCGATTCCCGCACCGCCGATCGCAACACCCCCACCGACCAGGGTGGCGCCACCCAGACCGGCCCGTCGAACACCTCCGGATCGACCCCGCAAACCCACATCAGCGCCGACACCAACGGCGCGGGTGGCGCGACCGTCAGCCATCCGCAGGCGGGAGCACCCGAATCCTCGGCCCCGGTGCAGAGCGGCATCCAAGGCGGCGGAATCCACGACACCTCCTCTGCTGCACCGATTTCCAACGCCGCTGCGAATAGCGGAAGCTCGGCCGCCCCCGCGTCCTCGACGTCCGGTGGGGCATCCAACGCCGGTGGCTCGTCCAACGCCGGTGGTTCCTCGAACACCGGTGGCTCGTCGAACGTCGGTGGTCCGTCGAATGCTGGTGGAGCCCCCGCGAATACCGGCGGGGGCCCGTCGAATGCTGGTGGAGTCCCGGCGAATACCGGCGGAGGCTCGTCGAATGCCGGCGGTGCCCCTGCGAATACGGGTGGCGGTTCATCGACCGCGGGCGGCGGCTCGTCGCCGGGAGCCAACGGACCTGCTACCCACGCGGCTTCCGCCCCGGGTGGCAGCTCGACCGCTTCCGACACGCCCGCCCGCGCGGGATCGACCGGCGGACCGGCAGATCCGTCCGCCACCGGCGCGCGCGCCGGTGCCCCGTCCGCGACGCCCGCCGGATCGGCTCCGGCCTCGGGAGCCTCCTCTCCCGCCGGTGCGACCTCCGCGAGCGGCTCGCCCTCGTCCTCACCTGTCGCCGCCTCCTCCGGCGGCAACGCCGCCCCGGGCTCGACCACCCAGCACGCCGGCGGCACACAGCAATCCGCCACCGCCACACCGGACCAGCGCGCAGCCGCCCCCCGTGCAGGCGAGGCGGCCACCACCCCGAAGGCCGCAGACGCCCCGAGAACGGACGCGCCGCGCGCTGACGCTCCGAAGTCGGATACGCCCCGAGCCGACACTTCCAAGCCGGATGCCCCACGCTCGGATGCTCCGCGGTCGGACAGCCAGCGCTCCGACTCCACCCGCACCGACGCTCCGCGTTCCGACAGTCGCACCGGCGCCTCGGACAGCCGCGCGGGTACCCCGGAGCAGCGCTCCGACGCTCCGCGTCCCGAGTCCACCGGTGAGGATTCCCACCCCGGTCCGCGGCCAGACGGCGACCGGTCCGAATCGACCACCACTCGCCCGGGCGACCACGACACCGCGCCGGAGTCGGAAAAGGCGAGTGGCAGTGCGGATTCAACCCGTCCCGCCGACACCACGCCGCCGCGCGAAGGTGCAGACCCGACCACCGACCACCCCGCCGACAAGCCGGACGCCCCCGCCGACCACCGCGCTGGTGAACCTCCGGAATCCCGGAAGCCGGTCGACGACCAGCCCGCCGAACCGCCCGCTGACCGCGACCGCCCGGACGAACACCCGGAGTCCCGTCGCCCCACCGACGAGCCGACCGAGGCGCGCCACGACGATCAGCCTGGTGCGCGGCGTGACGAGGACACCCCCGGTACCCGTCGCGAGGACGAGCCGACTGCCCGCCGTGAGGACGAGCCCAAAACTCGTCGCGAAGACGAGCCCAATGCTCGCCCTGACGACGAGCCCACTGCCCGGCGTGAGGACGAACCCAACGCTCGGCGTGAGGATATGCCCAACGCTCGGCGTGAGGATGAGCCCGACGCTCGGCGTGAGGACGAGCCGGAAGCTCGGCGTGATGACGCCGCTGCCCGGCGCGATGGTGAGCCGGAAGCCGAGCGCGGCCATGAGCCTGTCGCACGGCATGAGGACGATCCCGCGGCTCGGGACAACGACCCTGCGCGTCCCCGCGATGAGGACGCACGCGACGACTCGGTCAGGCCGCGTGATGAGGACACCCCCTCGGATGCGGCGGATCGACCGGTGCGGGACGGGCGGGAGCAAACCGCCGACGAGCCGGTGCGCGAGCCGGATTCGAACCGCCACGAGGATGTCCCGGCCGAAGTGATGCGGCCGACCGGGGAGAAGTCGCCGTCGGATACCTCGGAACCGGTGCACGACGACCCGGCGCACCGCGATGCGGACAGCCGGGACCGTGGCGCGCGGTTGCAGTCGGAATCGGCTGACCCCGAACGTGATTCACATCCGTCGGATCGGGACCGGCGCGCCGGCGATGGATCGACGCCCGAAGACGGCTTCGTGGTCGCGCCGATTCCGCTGGGCGACGGGCCGGAGGTTCGCGCCAACGAGGGTGAGCGCCGCACCCCGGGCGAGCGTCACGGGGGCGACGAAATCCCCGCCCCGGCAAAGGACCGCCCGGGGCTCTCCGATCGCGGCGATGCCCGGCGTGGCACGCCGACCGATCGCACCGACGGTCACAGGGCGCATCCCGGCACTCTCGACGATTCTTCGAATGCTCCTGTCCGTGGCGAGGATTCGAGCGAGCCCGCACCGAATGATCCGGACGTCGTCCGCGCGAAGAACCGCGGCCGCTGTGGCGAGTTGGCCTTGCGCCTGCTGCGTGAGATCACCGGCAACGAATCCATCCGCCCGCCCCAGCGCCGGGTCGGCCCGCAGGGGATGAGCCTCGAGGAGCTGGTGTCGGGTGCGGGCGGCAAATTGCAGGACTTCCCGAAGAATCTCGATCGACCGGACCGGCCGAGCGGTCACGACGCGGTCGCGAGACGCCTGCTGAAGCTCGGCGACGGCGCCTCCGCCCTGGTGGTCGACCGCTATGCCGGACCCGTCGACGAGCACGGTGTGGGCGCGCACGCCTACGTGATGGCCAATGAGGGCGGCAAGATCGTGGTCAAGGACCCGGCCGCCGGTCTGGAACACGGTTTCCCGCCGCAGGTGCCCAAGGAGACCGCGGGCGTTCACGCCATCCTGTTCGACGCCCACGGCAAGGCCTGGCATCCGCTGAAGGATTCGGTGCGGGCCGGACTGCTGCACCTGGCGGATGCGCATGTGCGTGTCGGTGAGGCGCACCGGCCGCCGGGCGACGATACTACGGGTCCCGAGAATCCGGTGCGCTTCCTGCGCACCTCCGACGAGATAGTCCCGGATTTCGTGCGGGCCGGTGAGTACGGGCGGGAAGTCTGGTCGGACGCCCACGCCCAGCTGACCGATGAGCAGCGGTCGGCGCTGCGCGCCTACAGCGACGGGGGCGAGGACTCTTCGCGGCCCAGCGCCTCGGACATCGATGCGGCGCTGCGTGGCGACCGGGAGATGACTCCCGAGATCGCCCAGGGCATAGGGGATATCGACGATTCGCTCGCGCTGCGGCCGTTGCCGGAGCCGGTGATGGTGACGCTCAGTGCCGGGGACAACCCGTTCGGCGCGCCGGTCCACGAGCTACCCGGGACGGTTCAGCACCTGCCGGGCTACGTGAACGCCTTGATCGGTGCGGTCCCGTCGATCGACGGCATCCACCACCACATCGAATTGGTCGTGCCCGCCGGAACCCCCGCCCTGCACCTGGGTGATCTGTCCCGGTACGGCGAGCGCCTGCCGATGGTGCTGATGGCCCACGGCCTCGACATTCACATCGACTCGGTCGAACCGCGCGGTCCGGGCCACTACGGTATTCGCGGCACCGTGGTCCCGATCGACCCTGCCGCGAGTCCACACCGCACCAGCCCCGACGCCGTCCCCTCCGATCGGCCCCACCCCGAATCGCGTGCCGACACCACCCGCCCGGATCTGCGACGCCCGGACGTCACTCGCCCGGACCTGCTGCCGCGCCCCGAGGTGCCTCGCCGGGAAGTCCCGCGTCCCGAAGTCACCGGAACGGACTCGCCGACCCCCGAAACACGCAGGCCGACAGCCGATTCGCCCTCCGTCAAGGATCGCACCGACGATCCCGCGGGCAACGACGACCACACTCGTTCCGACCTACGCGCCCGCGACGATGAGCCGACCCGTCCCGATGAGCGCCCCGCCGCCGAGCGCCCCCGTGACACCGAGCAGCCCCACGACACCGAGCGGTCCGCCCGCACCCGAGAAGAGTCCGCCGACCCCACCACCCGCCCCGACACCTCGCGTCGCCCCGAGGACGCCCGCGAAGCGGCTGCCCGCCCCGAGCCCACTCGCGAGGATGCCCGCCGCCCGCAGGACACCCGCGAGGACATCGCCCGCCCGCACGAAACTCGGGAAGACGTCGCACCGCCGCAAGAAGCACGTGATGAGACGGTGCGCCCGAAGGACTCCCGCCCGGAGTCGCGCGATTCCGCCCGCCCGCAGGACACCCGTGAAGAAGCGGTCCACCCCCGGGACACGCGAGAAGACGTTCTGCGCCCGCAGGACGCGCGGGAAGACACTGCGCGGCCGCAAGATACTCGAGAGGACGTCGCCCGGCCGGAAGATACGCGGGAAGACGTTGTGCGCCCGCAAGATACGCGTGAGGACGTTGCGCGGCCGCAGGAGACGCGTGAGGACGGCGCGCGGCCGGAGAATGCTCGGGCAGAGGCCGCCGAGACTCGCACCGGCACGCCGCATCGGGAAGAGGGCGCGGTGCGGCGGGTGCTGCGGCGATTGAAGGTGCGGCAGCGGGATTTGCCCGCACCCGGTGGCGAAGGGCCGGAGCGCAGGCCGCAGCAGCGTCAGGACGCGGACAATGATTCCGGCGCAGGGCATTCCGGCGACGAGACCGCGCCCGACTGGTCGCATCGGCCTCAGGACGACTGGTCGAAGCTGGATCGTGACGCCATTGCGAAGAAGCTGCACGAGGACTGGGATCTCGAGGTCACCGGCTTCGACAACACCCGTGTCGATGTCGAGGTGCTGCGCGAATTCGCCCGCGCCCTCGAGGACATGTTCGGCCGGTTCCCGGACACCGAGCTGATGGAAGTCCGCATCGCCCGCCTCGATGACGACAGCGTGTTCGCCGAGGTGGATCCGGGTCGTGACGAGAACGGCCACTTCGCCGACATCCTCACGCTCAACGAGCGTTTCGCCCGGAAGCCCGCCGACCTCGCCCGCCGGGTCCGGCTCAACGAGGAGAACGGCCACCTGGTCCCAGGTTCCGGTGACCGCCCGGTCTATTCGACGATCGTGCACGAGTTCGCGCACACCATCGACTTCACCACCCAGATGCAGGCCCGCGTCGACGCTTTCGAGGCGCTGGAACGCCACTTCGATCGCGTGTACGGCGGCGATACCGAAGAATTCCTGGGCTGGCTGCACGACGAGCTGAGCGGCTACAGCTTCGACGAGCACGGCATGTACGACCACGCGGAGGCGCTGGCCGAGGCCTTCACCGACGTCATCCTCAATGGCGATCTGGCCAGTGAGCCCGCCCAGATCCTGCACGATCACCTGGAGCGGACCTACCGCGACCACGCCGCCGACAACCCGGTCTACGAGCGCGAAACCCCCGAGCACCGCTCCCGGCCGGTCGACGAGGATCCGGGCCCGGCCGCCCGCCGCGACCGCGAGCCGGAACCCGAACCGCAGCATACGGACCGCGGGTCCGAACCGAGCCCGCACGTGTCGCCCCGCGACGACGAGGGGGCGGGTGGCGAGAAGTCCTCGCGTGAACCGGAATTCGTGCTGCAGCCGCCGGAGCCGATCGAAACGCCCGCGGTCGTGGACCATTGGACCACCCTCGATCGTCAGGGTGTGCTGGATCGGATCACGATCGACCTCGGCATCGAGACCGTCGGTTTCCACATCGTCGGCGACGTGGAGACGCTGCGGGAGTTCGGCCGAGCTCTGGAGGAAGGGATCGCCGACAACCTGGGCATCAAGCCGCGCCGCGTCGAGATCGGCCCGATTCCCGGCGATACCGAGGTCATCGCCAGCGCGTTCGGCGTTCGGCAGGCGGACGGCAGCGGACCGTGGCGGCCCGACCGGATCGTGTTCAACGACCGGTGGGCCTTGGATCCCAGGGGTTTCGAACAGGGGATTCGGGAGGCGGTCGCCGCTGGATTCCATGTGCCGGGCGCCGGCGAGCGGCCGATCTACGCGGTGATCGTCCACGAATACGGCCACCTGGTGGACTATTACGGCCAGCTGGAGGCCCGCGAGGGCCTGATGAAGGCCCTGGCCGACCGGTACGTCGAAACCAATGCCGGCGCCGACTTCGCCGAGTTCAGCGACTGGCTGCACCGCGAGCTGCCCGGATACGCCCTCGACAAGCACGGCATGCTCGACGCGGGGGAGGCCCTGGCCGAGGCGTATCGCGATGTGAAGCTCAACGGCGACAACGCTTCCGACCTGTCGAAGATGATGGTGGACCGGTTGCACGCCGCCGCGCGCGACGCCGCGGGCCTGCATGCGCAGGACCCGGCCGCGCCGCCCGAGCACGGCTCCGGAGAGAGCCGTCAGGACCAGCTGGGCTCCCATGAAGAATCCGGCCTCCCGTCGGAAAAGCCTGCCACCCACCGTGATCCGGCCGATCCGGAAGGATCCGTACCGCCCGAGGGCGCGGCCGATCCGGCCCCCGGCCACCCGCCCGCGGATTGGTCGCCGCGTCCGGACGACTTCTGGTCGGAGCTGGACCGCGACGGAATCATCCGCGAGATGAAGGACCTGTTCGGCATCACCAGGTTCGAGGGCTTGGACAACACGTCCGTCGATCCGGAGGTACTCCGCGAGTTCGCCCGTGCGCTCGACGATGCCACGACCGTCAACAAGTTCACCTTGCGTGGTATCGAGATCGGGGAGCCGGTCTTCGAGGACTCTCTCGCCGAGGCGACCAGCGTGCGAACCCCGGACGGCCACATAGTCACCGAGAAGATCGTGGTGCGTCTGGAACACGCGCTGGATCCGGCCCGGATGGCCGAAATCGTGCGGAACGGCGAGGCCGGTGGTTCGTTCCCGAGGGGAGCCGGCGAGCGCCCGATGTACTCGGTCTTCCTGCACGAACTCGGTCATGCGATCGACCACGCCGGAGACCGCGCGGCCCACGCCGAACTCGCGAACGCGCTGCTGGACCACTACCTGCGCACACACGGCGACACCACGGCCGTCGAGTATCTCGGCTGGCTCTCGCAGCTGTCCGATTACAGCTTCAACGCCGACGGCTCGATCAACCACGCCGAGGCGTTGGCCGAAGCCTTCGTCGACGTCACGCTCAACTTCGACCACGCCACCGAACCCGCCAAGGTCCTCCACCGCCTGCTGACCGACCGCGCCGCGGAGAACGCGCACATCACCCGCGAGCCCGCGCAGCCCGCCGAACCGGTGACGCGGACCGGCGACGAGCAATCCGACACCACGTTCACCAATGCGCGCCGCGACGCCGTGCGGGCCGATGATCGCCCCGAGCCGATGCGGTCCGACGACGACGGAAAGCCTTCGCAACAACCCGATCTGGTGCTGTCGCCGCCCGAGCCGCCCGAGGTCCCGGCGATCACAGACCACTGGACCGGCCTGGATCGCCAGGGCGTCGTCGACCACATTCAGAACGAGCTGAAGATCCCGACCGTCGACTTCCACTACGCGAGCGATGTCGAAACGCTGCGCGAATACGGCCGCGCGCTCGAGGACATGCTGGCCCGGCACCCGGGCGTCAAGCCCAACCGGGTCGAGATCGGTTTCATCCCCGAGGACCCCGACGCCATCGCCGCCGTCTACCCGGGCCGCGAGGACGGCCGACGGGTCGCGGATCGCCTCGTGCTCAACGCCCGATGGGCCATGGACGCCGACGGCCTCGACGCGCTGATTCGCGCGAATGTCGACAGCGGCCACCATGTGGCGGGATCCGATGAGCGGCCGGTGTATTCGGCCATCGTGCACGAATACGGGCACGTGCTGGACCTCGCCGGTGGACGTGAGGCCCGGTACGAGCTGACCGAGGTTCTGGCGGCGCACTTCGAGGCCACACGCCGCGCTCCGGTGGATGCCCAAGCCTTCACCGAATGGCTGCACCAGCTGCCTGAGTACGCCTTCGACAAGAGCGGCGCCCTGCACGAAGCCGAGGCGCTGGCGGAAGGCTTCCGCGACGTCATACTGAACGGCCGCAACGCTGCCGAGCCGTCACAGGTGATGTACCAGATGCTCCGCATCGCCGCTCAGGACTCGGGAGTCCTCCAGCCCCATGGCGTGTCGGGACATCAGTCCACACCGACCGAACATCATTCTGCGCCTTCCGAGCTCCGGTCCGGACTCACCGAGCATCCGTCCGCACTCGCCGACCATTCGCCCGCACCGTCCGAGCGTCAGCCTGCGCCAGCCGAGCGTCAGCCCGTGCCAACCGAGCGTCAGCCCGCGCCAGTCGAACACGAGCCAGCGATAGCTGATGCCGATGACCGGTCCGGCACGGACAGCCGTCCCGACCTACTGGGATCCCGTGACCAGTCCGGGGATTCGTCGGAATCCCGCGACCCGAACCGGCCCCAGCGTCCCGACCAGAATCAGTCCGACCCGCGCGAATCCAATGAGCCGCCCACCGGTGCCGAGGAACCGGCCCAGCCCATCACCCCGATCACCGGCGACCCGGCTTCCGAATCCCGCACTCCCGCACCGGAACCGTCGGTAGGCGACGAACGCTGGTTCGACCAGCGGATGGCCGAACACGCCGACTTCGCCGCGGACATGGAAGCCAAGCACGCCCGCTTCCTGCACGAGATGGCCGATTCCGCGCCTCCCGGCAGCACCGAGGAACGCTTGTTCCGCGAGCAGGCCCGCGAGGTCGACGACATGGCCCGCAGCTCCGCCGAACGTGCCGACCGCCTCTGGGCGGACCTCGGCGGCCGCCCCGACCCTGCCCCGGCCACCCGACCCATCGGTGAGGAAGGCCCTGGGCCACACAAGGGGCAGGATTCCGGAACCGGTTCGCGCGCAAAGCAGGACCCCGCGACGCAGCCGCGCACCGGTCAGGACCGCACGCCCGAGACCGCCGCGGCGGGCGACGGTCAGCCGCCGAACGATGGACCGCCCCGTCGCTCCGCAGCCACGCCGGACGACCCGGACGCCTGGTTCAACGAACAGCGCGCCATCCAGGCCGACTGGGTCGCCCACATGGATGCCGAGCGCGCCAAGTGGTTCCACGACATGGCCGACCAGCTCGAGCCCGGCAGCCAGGCCGAGCGCGAGGCGCGCTTCGAGGCCCGCATGGCCGACGCCGAGGCCCGCCTGTCGGCCCTCCGCGCCGAGTACATGTGGGACTTCGCGGGCGGCCGCCCCGAACCCACCCCCGGCGAATCCACAGCCAAGCAGCCCGCGAGCAGCTCCTCCAACGACCAGTCCCGCTCGGCTCGCCCCACCCCGCCCGGCCCGTCCGCCCCCGTGTCGCCCTCCACCACCGCCCCGCGCTCTGGCGACGGAGCCCGGTCGGACGGCACCCAGACCGGCCCCCGGTCGAAACCGCTGGGCGCGAACCCGGACGAGGCCCCGACCGTCGAGGTGAAACGCACGGGTGCGAATCCGGATGAGACGCCGACGGTCGAGGTCAAGCGTCCGGAGCAGTCCAACCCCGACGAGACGCCGACAGTTGAGCTGAAGCGGCCGCAGCAGTCGAACCCGGATGAGACGCCGACGGTTGAAGTGAAGCGTCCGGAGCAGTCGAACCCCGACGAGACGCCCACGGTTGAGCTGAAGCGGCCCGAGCAGTCGAACCCGGATGAGACTCCCACCGTGGAGATTCCGCGCCAGGAGGCGGAGTCGCCCAAGCCGCCCGCCGATCCGGCCGAGGCGTCGCCCGGATTGCATGCGGCTCTGGACCGTCTGCGTGCGGCGGATCCGGTCGCGGGGGAGCGCCCGCGCAGCCTGGAGGACCAGGTCTACGGCGCGCGTCTCACCGACGCGCTCGGTGTGGTCGAGGCGCTGGCCAAGCGCCCGGACGCACTGTCCGCGCTGCGTCATCTCGCCGAAACCGCTGCGGCCGAGGGCTTCTTCCACGACCCGGCGAATGGTCTCGGCGCGCGTCCGCACGTGCCCGAGGGCGGGGAGCCGCGCACGCTCACTCTCGAGGAGCTGCGCACCGAACTTCTGCGTCGTCTCGGCCTGCCCGAATCCACGCCGGACGATCAGCTGCCCCGGATCGTGGGTGACGAGCAGTTGCGGAACCTGCTGCGCGCGGGCGGAATCGAGGCTCTCCGCGAGGCGGTCTTCCGTCACGACACCGCGACCGGCCCGGAACGCGAGCACGCCGCCCGCACCCGCGACGGCTGGGCGGAGCTGCTCGGCGTCGACAAATCCCTCCTCGATCCGGCCCACGCCACCCCCGAACAGCGTCGTGCGATCCTCGACGAGCTCCGCGCCGAAACCCTGCGTCACGCAAGCGATGTCGCGGACCTCATGGTCGCGAGCTTCCACCACCCGGGCTCGGACCACACCCACGTGGTCCTGGAGGCCGACGGCGAGCGCGTCCACATCCGCGTCACCGAGGACGCCGATGGCAACAAGCGCGCCGAGGTCATCCAGCGCCCGGACCTGCCGCGCGAAACCCCGCCGGAGACCAAGGAACCGGAGAAGAAGCCCGGCTGGCTGAAGCGCACGTGGCGGCGCATGATGCACGGCTACCACGGTCAGTCGCCGAAGTACCCGTCCGGTTCGGGCAACGACTCCAAGGGCCAGACCATGCTGGCGATGGAGATCGGCTACGTCACCCACGACGAGGCGCTGCTGCATCTCAAGGACAAGTTCAACCCCGCGCGCATCCTCAAGGAGACCGCGACCCTGTGGAAGGAGCGCGAGCGTCTTCCGCTGATCAAGCATCTGACCGCGCGGGTCGCCGATGTCGCCGGGACCCTGATCCCGATGCGCACCCGCGACGGCGGCGAGTACCGCCCGTGGGTCACCGAGGCCGATCCGCGGATTCGCGCCGAGGTGGAGGAGACCCTGCGCGGCGCGAATATGCCGATCGAGTCGGAAATGCCGGAGCCGCAGCACGAGGCGCTCGACCGCGGCCCCGTCCTCGATCCGCCGGCGCCCCGCGAGTGGAGCTCCGACCTGCCGCAGCCGCTGGTCGACGCGGTCACGACGCGCGACGCCGCCCTGGCCGATCTGGTCCGCCTGGCTCGCGGGCTGAAGATCGACATCCCCGACGACAGCCCGGAAACCCTGCGTCGCGTGGTGGACGAGGCCGTCTACAAGCTCATGCGCCGCGCGGGCGCGATCGAGGCGCTGCGCGATGTCAGCGAGCGCTGGCTCATGGAGGACGCGCAGATCCCGTTCAGCCGCGAGGTCAGTATCTTCGACAAGGATCCGCTGGGCCGCTACCTGCGCGAGTTCGCGCACGCCGAGGCGCTGCGCACGGAGGAGGAGAAGGCCGCGCGCCGCCGCGCGGAGGCGGGCGTCGGCCCGGACGACGATTCGCTGGAGTTCCGTCCCCGCCGTCCGCGCGCCTCCTTCCTGGATCTGCAGGGCGTCAATAATGGCGGTGAGTGGCCGCGCCACTTCGACGACGCGGACGAGGAACTGTCCAGCCGGCGCGAGGGCCGCCTGTTCGAGGACGCGTTGCGCCGCGACCAGATTCAGGACGAGCGCTCGAACTGGGCGCAGTTGCTCGACATCGGATTGGACCGGCTCGAAACCGAGAAGAAGCTGCGGGAGGCCATCGTCGAGGCCCGGGTGGGCGTGCGCGACCGGGCGGACGGCATCCTCGAACTCGACGCGGCCGTCAAGCATTTCATCGACCTGGACTCCGCGGCGCGGCAGCATGCCGCCGATCTGGCCGACGCGGCCGCACACGACTGGGTGAACGAGCACGGCGGCGTCATGCTCGACCCCGAGCGCGGGCTGGCGGTGCTCCCGGGTGAGCCGCGCCGTCTGGTGGTGATCCGCGGTGAAGCGGATCACGATGTGCGCCTGGTTGATTCGCTGTCCGCCCACCCGGAGATCCGGGAACAGCTCAATCGCGGCGAACTGCGGCTCGATTACCGCGTGGTGGGCCTGGACGGCAACGACCGGATCCAGGTCATCGAGGTGGATCCGCCGCAGATCCGATTCCACGACATCGAGGTCGACGGCGAGCGCACACCGGCCGCGTTACTGCGCAACGGTCTCGAGCCGTGGCGCACCGTGCAGCCGACACCGGAGGTCAGCGCCCCGCACGCCGAACCGGCCGCCGAGCCCGCCGCGCCGCGCGATCCGGCCGTGGTGCGCGCCGAACGCAACGCGGTGGCGGCTCGCCTGTCGGTCTACGACATGGATCTGGGCGCGAACCTGGACCGGACCATCGCCGACCTGCACCACGACAATGCGTTGCGCGCCGCCCAGATCGAGGGCATGGCCGACTTCATTCGCAGTTCGGACGCCATCGACAACTTCCACGACCTGGACCGCACCCTCCAACAGCTGGCGCACCGCCTCGGCCTCGACCCGGACACGCTGTCGCCGCAGAAGCTGGCCGAGGCGATGGCCGATCCGAACGTGCGCAAGGTGCGCCGCCTGCAGGCCGTCGACGACCTCATCAAGTACGCGAAGGTCCTGCGCGAGAACATCGACGAGAAGGCGGTGCTCGCGGCCCGCAAGGAGCTGGCGAACCGGCTCGACGTGGAACCGGACGACCTGTCCCCGCGCAAGCCGAAGACCGAGGACGGCGAGGTCATCGGGTTCACCACGGACTCGAAGAACACCGACAAGCACGCGCTACTGGACGCCATCCACAATCTGCTGCGCGATTCCGCCGACCGCCCGGAATTGCTGGCGGCGCTGCTCGAATACAGCAGTGTGCTGGGCGACCTGGACCCGTTCCGCCAGAACCTGCGCTACGACCCGCTGACCGACCCGCGCGCCGTCGACGGCGAACTGCCGATCCACGACGGCGACGCTCCGGCGGCCCTGCGCGCGTTCATGAACGACTCCATCGGCGAGCCGCCGCTGTCCGACAACCCGTCGGCGGCGGCCACCGTGTGGTCGCGCCTGCTCGGCGTGCACATGAACGACTTCGCCCGAACGGTCAAGATCTACACCGAGCAGCTCGGCGGCCTGCACGACCGGGTGACCCCGACGCAGTTCGCGGATGTGCTGACCACGCTGCGCGAGACCGGCGACTCGACGGTGGCCTACGAGCGCTATCGCGACAGCGCCGCCGACCCGGCCAAGATCCTGACCAAGGACCAGCTCGCCGATCTGGTGCGCGGTGTCCGTAACGCGCGCTACGCCGAGGTGTACGAGGCCTACCGCGACGGCAAGATCGAGAAGCACGAGCGGCTCAGTGCCAAGGAACTGGCCGCCACCATCGACGAACTGCGCGCCGACGTCCGCGCCCGCGAGGCCGACATCAAGCTGCTGGAGAAGCTGGCCGCCGAACACGACGCGCTCACCAAACCGCGTCCGCCCGAGGGCCCGCCGCGCGACCCGCGCGCGGTCGCCACGGATCTGGCCGCCGCCCGGCACGAACTGCAGATCGCCGCCGAGGGACGCGACTACGCGCAGGGCCGGGCCTATCGGGAGAACCCGGGCCCCGGCTTCCGGCCGCTGCGCGAAGGCGACCTGACCCCCGAGCGGATGCCGGGCACCAACGACTATCTCGCCAACCGCCCGTCCGACGAGGGCGGTCAGCTGCCGGGCCTGGAGCAGCGCCTCACCGATCTGACCGCGGCCGTCGAGGAACACGACGGCGCACGGTCCAGGGTCCACACCCTCGAGTCGGAGATGCGCCGCGCCGTCGAGGCGGGTATCGGCCCGGACGAGTCGCCGGTGGACGCGTGGAAGCGCGAAGTCGACACGGCACGAGCCGAATTGGAAGAGCTGGTCGCCGCCAACCCCGACTTGGCGCGGCACGGCCTCGACCGCACGCTCGCGGACATCGAACGCCTCTCCCGCATGCCCCAGCAGTGGGGTGACGTGTTCACCGACGAGCTGGTCCCGCTGCGCGACGCCGCGCACCGCTACGAACAGGCCCGAGAATTCCTGGCCGCCGCCGAGTCCGACGCCGCCGCGGCGGTACGCGCCGCGGAGACTCCGGAACAGACCGCAGCCCGCGAATTGACCTCTGCCCGTGACGATCTCGCGAACGCCGCCCCCGCCGATCGCCAAGCCGCGCAGGACCGCGTCTCCCGCTGGGAAGCCGAGCACCGCCTCCTCGAGGCCCGGGCCGCCCACGCGGCCGACACCCCGCACCAGGCCGCCGAACGCGCTCGCACGGCCGCGCACGACGACCTCACCAGAGCGATCGAGGACTTCCGCCGCACCACCGGCCTGGACGTCACCGCGGCCGAACTCGCCCCGGAACGCCTGCGGGACACCGTCAACCGCCTGCTCCCCGAGGCGCGCGGCACCCTGCCCGAGGTGGTCGGAGCCTTCGATCGACTCGAGAACGCGGCCCGCGCCCTGCACCGCGCCGACGCCCTGACCGAGTGGGTCGACGCCCATTTCCCGGAATCCGGCCACACCGGTCGCGAGGGCGAGGACCCCGGCGCCTCCGGCGCCCCCACTCGCCCGCAAGGCCCGACCCAGCCCAACTCCGACCCGTCCTCCGCCGCCCGCAATCCGGAAGGCGATGGTCAGGACGGCGAATCGAATGCGGTGACGCACAACGACTCCGGCGAGACCGACGTCAATCACTCCTTCGCGCGGCGCGTGGAGGAAGCGATCGCGGCGGGTGAGGCCGAGGTGGTGGTCCTCAGCACCGGTATCGGGCGGATGGCCGAACGGGTCGAGTTGGTCACCTTCGCTACCGAGCCGCCGACCCAGCTGATCCGCAAGATCGTCACCAATCCGCAGCACGCGCAGGCCGAGTCGCTGGTCTCGCTGGTCGGCCAGGCGGTCGGCGCGAATGTGCCGAAGGTACACCGGGTCGAGGACCGAGTGGTGTACATGGAGGTGATGCCCGGCGAGGCCGGAGGGGATCGTTTCGCGACGCCCATGGCCGCGGGTCTGGACGCGGTGCTGGCGACCCCCGACGGCCGCCGGCTCGGCCTGCTCGACGTGCTCGTCGGCATCCCCGACCGCAACCTCGCCAACTGGCTGATCACCGCGGACGGGCACATCAGCGGTATCGACCACAGCCTGGCCTTCGGTGGCGGCCGCCGCGGTGACGAACTGTCGACCAGCCTCTTCGCCCGCCACTACGCGACCGAGGGGCCTGACGGCGAAATCACGTGGCACGACCATGATCTGAGCGCTTCGGACATGTCCGGCATGCGTACCCGCCTGGAGGGCCTGGCCCCCGAATTCGCCGCCCTGGGCCGCGAGGACTGGCACCGCGCCCTGATGGATCGCTTCGACGAGGTCCAGCGTCATGCCCGGGCCTCCGACGAGGGGCGCACCGGCGACGAGGGCGATCCGGGCCCCACCCCCGCGCGCCCGAGCAACCCGAAGCCGCCCGGCTCCAGCCCGTCGGCGGCCACCCCTCCGGTCGGTGCGACCCCGCCCGGCTCGGGCGGCGGCGGCAAGGAGCCCCCGAACCGAAACTCCTCGACCCCATCGAATCCCGACCCGGACGAGCCGGGCAATTCCGGTCGAAACGGCGACCAGAACTCCACCCCGCCGTCGAAGCCCGGTGACGGGCAGACCGCGAAACTGCCCGAGGGCAGCGAGGACCCGACGGTCAACCTGTCGGCGGGTGGCGAGGATTCGACCAAGAAACTGCCGGAGGGCAGCGAAGACCCGACGGTCGAGAACCCGGCGCCGGGCGAGGCGTCCTCGTCGAAGATGTTCGAGGGCAACGACGACCCCACGGTCAACCTGTCGCGCGAGAACGCCTCGAGCGAGCGGACCTTCGAAGGCAACGACGATCCGACCGTCAAGAACCCCCCGCCCGGCGAGGCGTCGTTGAAGCCGTTCGAAGGCAACGAAGACCCGACGGTGCGGATGGAGCGGGGCAGCGAGGCCAAGCCACCGGGGAGTGAAGACCCGACTGTCGAGCTGCCCAAGCCGCCGGGCAGTGAGGATCCGACCGTCGAGCTGACCCGGCCGAGCGAGGCCGCGACGCTCGAATTGCCACGGGTGGAAGAGGAAGTGCTGCCGGTGGATCCGGTGGCGGACTCCCCGTCGCTGCAGGCGGCGGCCCGCTTCCTGCGGGACGCCGTCAACGACCCGCTGGCCCCCGGCCGCGAGGTCAACGCGGTGCTGTTCACCTCGCGATTGATGGACGCGCTCGGCCTCGAGACCGCCGCGGCCCACCTCAACGATCCGCTCGCCCATTTCCGCGAGATCGCCGAAATGGCCAAGGCGCGCGGCTTCTTCGGCGACCCGGATGACGCCGCCCCGCCGCTGCCCATGCGTGAGGCCGACGACTATCGGCCGCTGACCCCCGAGGAGCTGTACGGTTCCGAGGAGTACTGGCGCACCGAGGCGGATCCGGAGACGCTGCGCGCCATCGAAGCGCATCTGCGCGAGACCGGCCTGGACCGCCGGCTGGCCGAGCTCGAGGCAGGGGAGACGACCCGCGCCCTCGACCCGGCCGCCGCGAGGCGCGAATTGCCCTCGAGCGCGGCGCATCCCGAGGGTGGCGGCGAACCGGTCCGGGAACGCCCGCTGGAAACCTGGTCGCAGCGCCCGCACGATCCGGACGGCGCCGAATCCAGGGTCTTCACCCTCGACGAACTCCGCGAACGCCTCGCCGGCGAGTTCGGCCTCTCGGCGGAAGACCTGCAGCGGCGGAACCTGCCGGAGCTCGCGGGCGACCTGCAGTTCCGGAACATGTTGCGGATCGGTGGACTCGAGGCGCTCGACCATGTGTTGAGCAGTCACGACGCCGCCACCGGCGCCGAACGTGAGCACCTGGCCCGGGTGCGCGACGAGTGGGCGCGCCTGCTCGGCATCCCAGAATCCGTGCTGGATCCCGCGCACACCACCGGCGAGCAGCGCGACGCTGTGCTCGCCGCCGCCCGCTCCGAGACCCTGCGCCGCGCGATGGATGTCGCCGACCTCATGGTCGCCGCCCTGCACGTCCCGGATTCCGAACACGCGCATGTGGTCCTGGAGACCGACGGCGAACGCCTGCATGCTCGCATCGTCGAATCGCCGGACGGCACCAAGCGTGTCGAGCTGGTCCCGCGGCCCGAGCTCGGTCCGCTGCGGCCTGCGGCGAAGCCGTCGCCGAGCTGGATCGACAACCTGCTGCAGCGCCTGCAGCAGGGCTACCACGGACAGTCGCCGAAGTATCCGTCCGGTTCGCGCCTGGATTCCTCCGGAATCTCCCTGCTGACACTGGAGTTCGGCTACAACGTCCTCCACGACCACGACTTCCTCGGGATGAAGCCCAACTTCAACCCGGTGCGCATCGGCAAGGAGATCCTGACCCTGTGGGAGGGTCGCGAGGAGCTGCCGTTCGTGCGTCGTCTCACCCGCCGGGTCGCCGACATCTCCCCGCCGCAGATCCCCATGCGCACCGCGGACGGGGGCGAATACCGTCCGCATGTCACCGAGGCCGATCCGCTGCTGCGGGCCGAGGTCGAGGAGTCGCTGCGCGTGGCGGAGATGACCATCGAGTCGGAACTGCCCGAGCTGCGGCACGAACCGGTCGATCCGGTGACCGCCGAGCCCGAGCCGCACGAGTGGGGCACCGATGTCCCGCAGCCGTTGGTGGACGCCGCGGACGTCCGCGACGCCGCGCTGGTGGATCTCGTGCACCTGGCCCGGGAGCTCCGCATCCCCCTCGCCGATGCCGATCCGCAGACCGTGCGGGCGGCCGTCGAGGAGGCGAGGTACCGGCTCATGCGCCGCGGTGGTGCGGTCGAGGCGCTGCGCGATGCCGGGCAGCGCTGGCTGCTCGAGAACGAGGTCATCCCGTTCAGCCCCGAGGTCAGCATCTTCGACAAGGATCCGCTGGGCCGCTTCCTGCGCGAGTTCGCCCATGCCCGCGGCATCGAGCTGGAGGAGCTGAAGGCGCGTGTCCGCCGCGAGGAGGCGGGCGTCGGGCACGACGATCCGCCGCTGGAACTCCGTGCGCGCGAACCCCGCCCGTCCCTGCTCGACGTGGAGGGCGTCAACAATGGCGGCGAATGGGTGCCGCACTTCGACGATGTCGACGAGGAGCTGGTCGAAACCCGCGAGGGCACGCTCTTCAAGCACGCGCTGCGACGCGACCAGATGCAGGACGAGCGCTCGAACTGGGCGCAGCTGCTCGATATCGGACTGAACCGGATCGAGACCCAGGAGGATCTGGACCACGTCATCTCGGATCAGCGCATGCGCGTCCGTGACGGCCGCGCCCGGATGCTCGAGTTCGCGGCCCTGGCCGACCGCTTCCTCGGCGCGGACGACCAGCTCCGCGAGCGCGTCCACGAGGTCTCCGATCGGGCGGCCCGGGAATGGGCCGACGCCAATGGCGGCGTCATGCTCGACCGCGAACACGGTGTCGCGCTGCTCCCGGGCGAGAACGGCGGCCCCGAACGCCTCGTGGTGATTCGCGGCGACGGTGAGCACGACACCCATCTGGTGGACGCGCTCGCCGCGCACCCCGACGTGCGGCGAATGCTGAATCACGTTGAGCTGCAACTGGATTACCGCAATATCGGGCTCGACGAGCACGGCAACGTCCACCTCGTCGAGAAAGCCGCGCCCACCGTGCGGTTCCACGACGTGGACGTCGACGGCCACCCGCGACCGGTCGCGGTCATGCGTGAGGACGGCCGGGGCCTGCGCCTGGTGGAGCCCACACCGGAACCGGTCGCCGCACCACACGAGGCGAGCAATGAACCGGCCGTACCGCGCGATCCGGATACCCTGCGGAACGAGCGCAATGCGGTGGCGCGCCGACTGTCGCTCGAGGTGGAATTCGACCTCGGCGAGAATCTGGGCCGCACCATCGAGTCGCTGCGGCAGGAGCTTTCGCTGCGCGCCTCGCAACTGGAAGGCATGGCCGATTTCATCCGGACGTCGGATGCCATCGACACCTTCAACGATCTGGACGGCGCGCTGGGCAATCTCGCGAACCGGCTCGGCCTGGACCCGGAGCAGCTGTCGCCGCGTGCGGTGGCCGAGGCGTTCGGCGATCCGCGGTTCCGGATGGGGGAGCGGCGGCATCAGGCGTTCGCGGACCTGCTCGAGTACGCGGACGTGCTGCGCAAGAACGGGCACGAGACGGCCGTGCTCGCCGCCCGGGATCGGCTGGTGCGCCTGCTCGACGTCGATCGGGAGAACCTGCACGCTCTCAAGGCGGTCAAGGACGCCGAGAAGGTCGAGATCATCGGGTTCGAGCCGGACTCGAAGACCACGGTTCCGGACGCGATCGCCAGGGCCTTCGAGAACATGGCCTTCCGGCCGGACGAGCGCCGGGCGCACGCCATCGACGCGCTGACCGACTACATCGAAGCGATCGCCGCGCTCGACCCGCACCGTGAGGGGCTGCGCTACGACCCGAATACGGATCCGCGGGCCGTCGACGGCGAGCTGCCGGTACACGATCCGAAGGGCCGCGAGCTGCTGAGCTCGTTGTACGGCGACTCCGTCGGCGAGCCGCCGCCGGCGAGCGAGCTGATCCAGGCCGGAGAGGTCTGGTCGCGTCTGCTGGGCGTAGACACCTCCAGCATCGACAAGACGGTCAAGATCTACCAGGAACGCCTCGGCAGCCTGCACGATCGGATGAGCCCGGCGCAGCTGCGGGAGGTGCTGCGCACGCTGACCGACACCGCCGGTGACTCGGCGGCGGCCTATCAGGGCTACCGCGACAGCGTGACCGATACGCGGAAACTCCTCAGCCCCGAACAGGTTTCGGAGATCGTGCGGGTCGTCCGCAAGGCGCGCAGTATCGAGGTATACGAGGCGTACCGCGACGGCAAGATCGAGAAGCACGAGCGGCTCAGCCCGAAGGAGTTCTCCCAGGCGGTCGAGGCCATGCGCGGGGAGATCCGGGCCCGCAAGGCCGATATCGACCTGCTCGAACGACTCGCGGCCGAGCATCACAACCTCACCAACCCGCCGGATCCCGAAGCGCCGCCCCGGGATCCGCGTACGGTCGGACCCGAACTCGCGGCGGCCCGCCACGAGCTGCAGATCGCCGAAGAGGGCCTGGACTACGTCAAGGGCCGCATGTGGCGTGAGCGCGAGGGGGAGGAATTCCGCCCGCTCGCCAACAGCGATCTGACCCCGGACAATCTGCCCGGCACGCAGGACTATCTCACCAACCGCAACCGCGCGGAGGGCGGCGAGCTGCCGGGCAACGAGCAGCGAATCGATGACCTGTCCACGGCGGCAGCGGAATTCGACCGGGCACAGAACCGGGTACAGGATCTGGAGACCGAACTGCGCCGCGGCATGGAGGCGGCCACCGAGCCCGGCGAGACGCCCGCCGACGCCTGGCAGCGAGAAGCCGAATCCGCGCGCGCCGACCTGGAGGCGCTGGTCGCCACCGACCCGGCCGCGCCCCGCGGCATCGACCACGCCATCGCCCAGATCGAGCAGCTGTCCCGCATGCCGATGGCCTGGGGCGACGTCTGGACCGACGAGCTGGTCCCGCTGCGCGACGCCGTACACCGCTACCAGCGGGCCGAGGAGTTCCTGGCCGCCGCCCGCGCCGCCGAGGCCGATGCCGCCGCCGCGGCTGCCCGCGCCGCCGAGACGCCCGAGCAGACCGCGGCCCGCGAACTCGCCACCGCCCGAGACGAACTCGCCGCCGCCGAGGCGGAGGGCGACAACGCCCGGCGTGACGCGGCCGCCGACCGCGCCGCCCGCTGGGAGGCCGAGCAGCGTCGCATTGCCGATGCGGCGGCCGCCGACGCGGACACGCCCCAGACGGCGGCGCACCGTGCCCGTGAGGAGGCGCACACCGAGCTGCGCGCGGCCATCGAGAACTTCCAGCGCGCCACCGGCTTGGAAGTCACCGAAGCCGCATTGGCCCCGGATCGCCTGCGCGCCACCATCACCGAGCTGCTCGGCCAGGCCCGCGGCAACCTTCCAGACGTGGTCCGCGCCTTCGACCGCCTTCAGTCCGCGGCCGAGGTCCTCCATGCCGCCGACACCGTCGCCCACTGGGTCGACGACCACTACCCCGACCCGGTTCGCGCGATCGAGCCCGGCGGCGGCGAACCCGGCGGCGGCCCGAAGCGCCTCGGCCCCGGCACCCCGCCCACCGACCCCTCCGGCGGCGCCGCCGCCCGCCCCGGCCCCACCACACCCGGCGCCGGCCCGGCCACGACGGCCAAGCCGCCCGAATCCGTCGCACAGCCGGCGACGCCGATCACGCATTCCTCCACCACCGCAAACCATTCCGGATCGGAGGAGTCCACCGGCCCGCACCAGAACGGCTCGGATCAGTCCGGCCCGAAGCAGCCCGACACCGGCACGAACGGGACCGGCGAGAAGACCCACGCCGTGCCGGAACAGAATGCCGCGCCGGAACAGAACGCGGGCACACCGACCGGGTCGAACTGGGTGGTCGTCGAACCGGGAGCCGTTCACGCCTGGTCGGATCCGCGGTTGGCGGACGGGGCCGACGGCGCGATGGCCCGGGCCCGCGCCGCGGTCGAACGGCATGATCTGGCTATCGATGACCTGCACGCGGTCGCGCGGGAGCTGGGCGTGGATCCGGACCGGCACCACATGCAGCCACTGCGGGAATTGCTGCTGTCGCAGCTGGCGACCGAGGTACAGCGCCAGGAACAGCTCCGCATGACGCCCAATGGGATGGGCCCTGCCGAAGCGGTGGCCCAGATGAGGGCCGCGGAAAAGCGGATCAAAGAGCTGACCGAGTTCCGCGTCCGAGTCGAAGAGGCGACCCGCGTAGCCCCGCAGACCGAGAAGGAGGCGAAGGCACTCCTTCAGGCGGTCTATGACGTGGCGGTGCAGGACATCCTCACCGCCAACGGAGCATCGATACGCGCGCCCGGCGTCGGGATCGTCTACGGCGAACCCAACACTGTCCTCGTCGTCTCGTCGAGTACCGACCCTTACGCCGTTCTGGGTGTGGAGGGCGCGAAAGTCGTTGTCGAGGGCGAGATTCCGCTCGAGGCGAAATTGGTGACCCTCGATTTCGACGGCATCGTCCACGTCAACGACCTCGCCGCTCCGCCTCCACCCCACGCCCCCGAATCCACCCCGCACTCGGGCCCTCCGGCCAAGCCCCCGACCACCCCCGACCACCCCGGGGGCTCCGGCCATCCGGGGACGGTTGGTCAGCCAGGAGCACCCGGCCATCCCGGTACCCCTGTGCATCCCGGTGCGCCCGGCCAGCCCGGAGTTCCCGTGACCCACGGTGCTTCTGGGCAATCCTCTGCCCCGGTGCATCCTGGCAGTGCTGGGCAACCCGGCGGTGCCATCGAATCGGGCAGCGCTGGCGGGCAAGGCGATGCCGCCCACGGCTCGCAGCCGACCGCGTCGACTTCGCCCACGCCGGAGCCGCCGACCGCGGTGGTCGTCGCCGAGGTGACCACGCCGCAAGCCGATATTCACGGCACCGTCCTGTTCGAGGGCAACCTGCCGGGTGGTCCCGACGCCGCACCGCTGTACCGCGGCGTTCCGCGCCTGCTGCCGGACGGTTCGGTGAACCCCGCCTACCTCGACGGTCTGCGCGGCATCGCCCCCGCCCGCGGCGACCTGGATCTCGACTACGACGGCCACACCTCCCACCTCGGCAGCCAGAGCGACGCCACCTCCTGGAGCCGCAGCCCATCCATCGCGGCGCATTTCGCCGGCACCGACGGCCTCATCCTGGAATGGCGCACCGGCGCACCCCCGGAAGGCGCGACCTGGCGCTTCAAACCCACCTACGACCTCGACGACCTCTTCTCCCAGGTCCTCATCCAGGGCACCCTCACCGACGCCCGGGCCATCCGCCACCTCCCGTCCGTCCCGACCCCCGAAGCACTCCCGACCCCCACCCCCGAAACCCCGACACGCCCCACCCCGCCTCCGGCCGCCGTCACCACGCCCAGCCCGTCCCTCGGCATCGACCCACCCACACCCGCAAAACCGCACTCGGACACCACCACTCCGCCTCCGCCTGCTCAGCACCCGGCGCCCTCCGGCGACCTGACCAAAACCACAAGCACCGATCCGTCGCCAGATTCCGCAAACGCGCAGTCGGACAACGCCTCCCAGCTGCCGCCCGCCGAATCCCCGCAGGGTTCGAACAACCACGGCGCACCCGGAAGCTCCACGCACACGGAGACAGGTGAATCCGCCGGCGCGGGTGAGCCCGTGTCGGTGGAGGACCCGGCTCACCCTGGTGCGGAGGAGCCCAACACCTCCGGAGACGCCACAAAACCGCAGGGCGACAACACTTCGCAGCCTCTCCTGCCTGAAGAATCGGCAGCCTCGAGCGATACGGGCGCACCGAAGCCCGCGGACGGCTCCGCCGAACCCCAGCAGGACGGCGGCCCCTCACTCCCGCCCATCCAGCCTCCAGTGGACACCGGCGACACGGGCGTGCCTGCGAAGGCCGCCGACACCGACGAATCGGGTGAGTCGGCTGCCTCGAGCGATCTGGCACAGTCGGATGCAGGTGAGTCCGGCAGCACCGACGACGCCGCAAAGCCGCAGGCCGATAGTGCCTCCCCGCTTCCGGCTCCCCAAACGTCGGAGGCCTCCGGCGACACATCGGTTCCCGCGAAGCCGACGCCTCCGACCACAGACGATTCCAGCGGTTCGGAAAACTCGGGTGCGCTCGGTGATCCGGCCAAGGCCGCGTCGGGAGACTCTGACGGGTCTCGTGATGCCGACGCGTTTGGCGACCCCTCGCACGTCGGGGCGGGTGATCCTGACGGATCAGGTGCATCGGATGATCCGGTCCAGCCGGGCCAGGGTGATTCCGGCGGCGCGAGCGATGGTTTCGAGCCCGCGGGTGCGGGGGAGTCCGGTGGTTCCGGCGGAACCGGCGAGCATGTCGGTTCCGGGCGCTCGGATGCGGATGATTCGGACGAATCGGGTTCCGGTTCGGCCTCGGAACCGGACGCGGGTGATGGCGACCGCTCCGACGACAACGCCACGACCGGCGACGACACCCCGTTCCGCTACAGCCCGAACTGGCGCTCGCACCTGCCCCTCGTGCCGCACCAGTTCGACCCGGAATTCCCCGACTACACCCCGAAGCCCTCGGAACAGCCCGCCCCGTGGACTCTGCCCCCGGAGCCCAACCCACCTCACACTCCTCCGCAGCCCCACCAGCCGCAGCCGGCGCCGCACCAGCCGACCCCGCACCAGCCGACCCCGCATCAGCCGACGCCGCAGCCGCATCAGCCGACGCCGCCGCAGGCGCCAGTACCGCCGAATACACCGCAGCCGCCCCATATCCCGCAGCCGCCGAATCTGCCGCAGCCGCCGAGTATCCCCACTCCGCCGCCGCAGCCGACCCCTCCGCATATCCCGGTACGGCCGAATATGCCGACTCCGCCGCATATTCCGTTCCCGCCGAACCTGCCGGAACCCCCGCGGTTGCCGCAGCCTCCGCACATCCCGGGTACCCCGCAGCAGCCGAACCCGCCGCAGTGGCCGCAGCTGCCGCCCAACCCCAGCGCCCCGCATTGGCCTACTGATCCCGGTGCCCCGCACGCGCCGCAGTGGCCGACGAATCCGGGAATGCCGCATGTTCCCGCGAACTCGGGCTGGCCGCAGTTGCCTCCTCAACCGGGAGTTCAGCCGTCGGATCCGGGTCTGCCGCATCCGACGCGGTGGCCGACGGATCCGGGTCTGCCCCAGCAGCCTTCGCAACCCGGTCCGCAGCAGCCGACACACCCCGGTACGCCGCTTCAGTCGCCCTCGCACCCTGGCGTGCCGCAGTACCCAGGAGTGCCGTCGCAATCGGGCGCGTCGGGGCAGCCGTCGAATCATGGTGCGCCGCAGTGGCCGAATGAGGTTGGTGGGCAGAATGGTTCGCAGCAACCGACCCACTCCGGTGAGCCGCATGGGCCGGTGGATTCCGGGTCGTCGCAGCCTGGGCGTCCGGGTGGGTCGCATTTGCCGCAGTGGCTGACGGATGCGCTGGGGTCTCGGATACCGGTGCAGCCGGGGATGCCGGAGGCGCCGCAGCAGGGGCATCCGCACACCGATCCGGGTATGCCGCGGTGGGTGGCGGATTCGCCCGATGCCGGGAACCAGGCTGTGAACGGTGGCGGGCACCCGAGCGCCAACGGCGGCAACGGGATTGGTGGCGGTGCGGGACAGGGGTTCCCGGGTGGCGCGCCGATGATGCCGCCGCAGGGTGCGCCGGGTGGCGGGAACGGGAATGGTGGTTCGCGTGGCAACAGCCGGTTCCCGCGGGCGTCCGCGCGGCATGCTTCCGGTGGCCAGATCTATCTGCGGTCGCATTCCGGGTTCGGTGAGTACGCGTTGATGGATCCGATGACGGGTCAGTTGAGCGCCGCGCCGGTCGGGACCGGTGCGCCCGCGGGTGTGTTCGATGAGCTGGATGGTTTGCGGGTTGTTTTCTACCGCGATCCGGCGGCGGGGCTGGTGCTGCGGGTCGGTGATCAGGTGATCGAGTTGGATCGGATGGCGGCGGGGGCGCTGTGGGAGCGCTCGGGGCAGGGCTTCGTGCGTCTGGTCATCGGCAGTCCGGGCGATGTGCGGTGTGAGCTGCGGTACAGCGAGCGCCCGGCCGACGCGGACCTGGGCTTGCTGATTCGCGATGTGCTGTCGGATTCGTCGCGCCGGCTGGGGATCTTCGGATGATCGCCGCTGAGGTGTTCGCCGAGTTTTACGATTCCGGCAACCGCACGGTTGTCCCAGGTATGTGATGCTGACAGTTGGTTTTCGGAACGGATGAGGAGGTTCGACGTGCGCGGTGAGCGGCCGAGCGAAGAGCAGCTGCGGCGGAATTTCGACACGATCCTGGCCGATGTGCGGGAGGGGCGTGGCGTCCGGACCGCGTCCGGTCTGGATTCGCCGACCGAGGACGCCCTGTGGGCGATCGCGAAGGCGTACCCGAACGTGTCGGAGGACCTGGTGACCGCCGCCCGTGAGTCCTTCACGGGTCAGCTCGACGGCAGCAATGCCGCCCGCTGGCGCGCGGACCTGGAGCGCCGGTTCGCCGAGCGCAAGCGGACTTCGGACAGTTAGCGGCGATCCCGCGTGACCGTATCCCGCGAGTTCAGTGAAAATCGTTCCGGTGCAACGAGTTCCGATCCGAATTCTGAATCCGACACGCCCGCAGACGATTCCGGTCCGACCGCAACCGATCCCAGCTCGACGGCAACCGATTCCGTCCCGACCGCAGCCGATTCCGGCATCGAAAAGGCCGCCGATTACGACGGCCCGCGAATCCACCCGCTGTCCGCGGTCCTGGGGGAGGATCCGGCCGAAACCCCGGACGCCGCAGGGGAACCCAGCCCCGACGTGGGCTTCAGCATGGCCGCCGAGGAACTCGATGTCCCCGAGCGCGCCCGCCGCCTCGCCCACCGCATAGCCGCCGAACTCCAGGAGCTCGCCCCCGAGGGTTGGACCCGGGTCCGTGCCGCGTTCGCGCTGGCCGCGTCCGGCCAGCGCTCCCGCATCCTGTACTCCGACGGCGATCAGCGTCAGGCCCTGGTCCCCGCGACCGACACGATCATGACCCTGGTGGTCTCCCACCGCCTGCTCTCCGCCGAGCTCGGCGACCCTTGGTGGCGCCTGGAACTGGACCTCACCTCCGAGGGCGCGCTGAGCGTCGACCACGACTACGGCGACGACCCGTTCCCGGACGACCAGCTGTTCTCTCCGCAGGAATACCTGGCCGACCTCGAGGCCGCCCCGCGCGAGTCCCTCCCGACCTGGCTGGCCGCCTATGTCGGCCACGGCAACCGCCAGTCCCGTTCCCCGCGTAAGGCGGCGGAACAGGCCCGCGCGGATCGCGAATCCGGTTATCTTCCGGTGGTTTCCGAGGACGACTTCCCGCCCTTCCCGCTGCTGTGGTCGCGCTGGTCGGCCATCGCCGCCGCGTTCGTGGCGGTCGGCTCGGAGTGGGGCCCGCGGGTCCTGCCGTCCTTCGGCTGGTTCGAGGGTTCCCGTCGTTCCGGTTCGTCCTTGTACGAGCTGCCCGGCGGTCGTGCCGTGCTGTCGGGCGGTGTCTGGAACGCCCCGGAACTGGATGTCGCCTACAACCGCAAGACCCCGCTGCCCAGCCTGTACGCGGGCGCCCCCGAATGGGTGGCGAACCCGGTGCTGAACACCCGCGCGGGCGGCGGCCTGTTGAGCTTCTGCTACTGGTGGGAGCGAGGCCGCTGGTACCGCGGCGAGTCCCCGTCGGGCGCCGAGGTCGCGGTCGCGGTGCCCGGCATCTGGACCGCCGGCACCGCCGCCGACGTGATCTGCGACCTGCTCACCGAGCACCCCTCGGAGGAATTGCGTTCGGCGGTCACGAGTTTCGTCGATGCCGCGCAGCGCCGTGATGTCACCCACGCCCAGCTGTACGAGGTCTTCGGCGACGCGGCCGATCTGGACGCCGTGCACTACCAGCTGGCGCTGGCGGGTGTGGCACGCCTGGGCCCGGAGCCGATTCCACAGTCCGAGGCCTTGGAGATCGTGCGCCACCACCTCACCACCGAGGGCGTCGACCCCGCCGCCTTCCCGCCGGATCGCCTACGCGCGGAACGGCTTACGGTCGGCTGGCTGGTGTACGTTCCGGTGGAGCCGGAGGAGGTCGTGCTGGATCGCGCGCTCTTCTACGTCGCCGATGACGGCGTCCTGGAAGCGGCCACCTCCAGCACTCCGGCATCGGTCTACCTGTCCGGTTTCGAACAGCGTTTCCGCCAACGGCATTCGTAGTGGAATCGCGGCCGACGAGTGGAGTATCGGCGGTGCCGGGCCTTATCGTCGGGATGTCGCGCGAGTTGGGAGTGAGACGTGGGCAATGATGACGGCAACAACACGAACAATCGTTGGCTGGCGCTGGTTCCGCAGGCTCAGGCGGACCAACTGCAGTTGGGTCACGGTGTAGCGCTCGACGCCGCGAAAGTAGCGGCGGCGACGGCGAATGCGCTGGCGTTCGCCAAGAGCTACGTGGAGCTCCTCACCAAGCACAAGGGGTTCAGCGACAACGGCCGACTGGAACAGCTCCTGAGCCTCAAGGCGCGTTTCAACGACCAGGGCGGCCGCCTCGGCACCATTCTGGATCACTACGTCGAGCTGGTGAATGCCATGGCCGACACCATGATTCAGGCCGACAAGACCTATGACGCGCACGAGGAGGACGCGGCCGCCAAGTTCACCCGGTTGAAACGGGAGGCCGGTGGCGGTGCGGTCGAACCGGTCATGACCGGTGGCACGATTCTCGATCTGCCCGGGGATTCCACGCCGCGCATCGACGAGGACAAGAAGGGGCATCCGAACCTCTACGACATCGCCCACGAGAACGGTCATTACGAGGCGATCGACCCGGAGAACCCGTTCGCCCACAATGATCTCGACTGGTTCTACGAAGCCGGCGCGGGCATGCAGCCGCAGACGGTGGCGGATTTCAGCGCGACCTGGAAAACGGTCGCCGAGAAGGTCGACACGAGCTTCGGCGCGCTGAACAAGCAGCTCGGCAAGATGGTGACCGACAAGGCCTGGACCGGAGCGGGCGCGCAGGGCGCCGTCGACGCCGCCAATGCCTTCAAGGATCAGGCGAGCGCGCTCACCGACGACCTGCGTGCGATGGCGGCCAACCTGAACTACGTGGCGGGCTGGCTGGACAACACCAAGGCGATGATGCCCCGCAACAAGCCGAACGACTTCGACTACGACCATTACCAGCGCATGCAGAACATCATCAAGGCCGCGCAGCTGGCCTTCCAGCACTGGTATGTGCCGGGTTTGATCGGCGCGAGCCAAGCGGTCCCGAAGTTGTCGGACGCGACGGTCGCGAAGCCCAACCTGGATCCGCCCGCTCGGCGTTCGGATGGCGGTGGCGGTCAGAACAACAACAATGGCGGCGGTGGCGCGCGGAACCGTCTCGGTGGCGGCAGCGCGCCGAATCTCGGCAGCATGCCGAACAACAAGATCAACCCGAACGGCGTCAACCCCAACGGCACGAACCCCAATGGCACGAACCCTAACGGAATCGATCCGAATGGGACGAACCCCAACGGAATCAATCCGAACGGCACGAATCCCAACGGCACCAATCCGAATGGGACGAACCCGAACGGCACCAATCCCAACGGCACCAACCCGCAAGGGAATCCGTCCGGGACCAACCCGAACTCGAACTCCGGCCAGTCCAGCCAGGGCATGTCGCAGCTGTCGAGCGCGCTGCAGCAGGGCATGCAGGGCCTCACGAGCCTGCAGACCACCGAGCAGCAGAAGAAGCAGCAGCAGGAACTGAAGGACAAGCTGAAGGACTCCCCGCTGGCGGGCATGCCCAACCTCGAGGACCTGAAGAAGGGACTGGGTGGTGGCGGTGGTGGCGGTGGCGGCGGTGGTGGCGGTGCGCCCAAGCCGATGCTCGAGACCTCGCGGTTGTTCCCGCGCGCCGCGCTGGCGGAAACCGCGGAAGCGACCTCGATGGGCGTGGCCCGCGCGGGTGTCGCGGCGGGCTCGACCGGTATGGGCGGAATGGGCGGCGGTGGCGGTATGGGCCCAATGGGTCACGGCGCCGGCGGTCAGGGTCAGGGCGGCAAGGACCACAAGCGCCCCGAATTCCTGGATTCCAGCGAGTATCTGGACGAGGCGATGGGCACCGCGCCGGTGGTGGCCAAGCCGGTGGTCGAGGGCTGACGGTGCGGTCCTGGTCCTTCACCGATCTGGAGTTCCTGGTGCTGTGGGAGGCGCTCGGCGAGGAACACCTGCCCGATCCGCTGTTCTTCACCAGCCGCGCCCCGTTGTGGAGCGCGTTCCAGGACAGCAAGGCGCACGCCCGCGACAGCCTGCGTGCCCGTCACGACCCGGAATTCGACGAGGTGCTGCGTGCGCTGCACACCCCTGATGTCCGGGTGGAACTGCGCGGCTGGGACGGCGCGGACTGGCGCGCGCCCGAATCGAGCATCCGCGCGATCGGGGTGCGTTCCGGCGACGCCGGATACCTGGTCGTGCAGGAACCGGGCGAAACCATCGGCCGGGCAGCGGGATTCACCGTCGCCGAGTTCTGGGCCAATGATCTCGCCGAGCAGGTCGTGCGGCTGCTGCCGGAGATTCCGGCGGGCCGCGGCGGCGACCTGGTGCTCGCCGAGGCCGAGGACGTGGTCGATACCGACTACGGTTTCGGCCTGTCCCCGGCGCACGAGACCCTGGAGGGCGGGGTGGTGGACCGCGCCGCCGACTTCCTGGCGGTCGCCGCCTCCGCCCTCGGCACCATCGATGTGGTGCAAGGCCGTTCGCGTTTCGGGCCGCGCGGCATCACCCGGCATCACCTGCAATGGCGTGATCTCGCCGAGGACGGCCGCTATCTGATCACCGCCGACCATCCACCCGTGGCGATGGCCGCCGATCACCGCCGCGTGGTGACCGAAGTGAACACCCGGATCGCCGAAGTGGTCCTGGCCGTCGCCGACGAATGGGAGACGAACCGATGACCACCGACGAATTCCCGAGCGAGTTCACCCTGTCCTCGCGGACCGGTGCGATCGTGGTCACCACCACCGAACAGGGCCTGCCCCGGGCGATTTCGGTGGAACGGGACCGCTTGCGCCAGGATCCGGAGCTGCTGGCCTCGGAGATTCTGCGCCTGTGCAAGCAGTCCGCGGCCCGCGCCGGCGTCGAGCGACGTGCCCAGTTGCGGGCCGCCGGACTGTCCCCGGAGCTGCTGGCGCTGACCGGCTTGCCGACCACCGACGATGTGACCAGGCAGGAGTACGTCGAGGAGCAGGACTACGAGACCGAGCCCGACAGCTGGCTGCGCCCGATCTGAGCCGTGTGAATACGCGTGTGAAATATACAGTGCGGCAAGTTGATTCGCCGCACCCTCGATCACCTGGGGAATACCCGGTGTTCACCGGGCTGTTGGTCAATTAGTGAACTCTTCGTTATGCCGGGCGATTCACCGCTCTGTATAGTTCGAACCGAAATGATCTTCCTGATGGGGGTCTCATGAGCCATCTCGTTGCCACTCCGGACGCGATTCGCGCCTACGGCGATGCTTCGGCCGCCATGGCCACCGCGGTGGCGAGCGCCGCCGCGGTCGACCAGGTCGCCACGGTCGCCGCACTGGTACCGGTTTTCGGCCTCATCGGCCAGGACTTCCTGCTGAGTTACGCGGGCGCGCAGGGTAATCACCTGTCGTCGGTGGCGGAGCTGGCGGCCGTGCACGCCGGGACCGCGGTCACCGCGCACGAGGCCGCGGCGTCCTACGAGGCCGTCGACGGCGCCGCGGGCGTCGACTTCCTGTCGCTATCGCGGGACCTGTGAGCACGCCCTTCGACCAGGGTTCGACGGGAGCCGCGCAGGCCGCTCCCACGGTGGCGAGCGGGCAGTCGGTGGCGGATGCCCTGCGCGACACCGCTTTCGCGCCGCTGCTGGACTCGCCGGTCGCCGAGGTGCTGTCGACGCTGGGTCTGCCCGCGCTGCCGCAGATTCCAGCACTGCCCCCGATGCCGGACATGCCTCCGCTGCCGGCCCTGGATCTGACCGCGCTCACCAAGCCACTCACCGATCTGGCCTCCACGTTCGGCACCGGCCAATTGGGTCAGGGTCTGGACGCGTCGCAGATGCTCTCGGGTGTCTCCTCGGCATTGCAGCAGGTGATGTCGATCGCGCAGTCGGTGATGTCACTGGCCAACTCGAATTCCTGGGAGGGTTCGGGTGCGGCCGGCGCTGCCGAGAAGGGCGCGGCCGCCCAGACCAATGCGCTGGAACTGGAAACCCAGAACGGGCAGCAGAAGGCCGTCATGGCCGGTGCCGCGGGCTCGGTGGCCGTGGGTAGCGCGATGATGTCGGCCGTCATCACCAAGTTCGTCACGGGCGTCACCCTGGCCGCCCCGTTCATCGCCACCCCGCCGGGCCAGGCGTTCCTGCTGTCGCTGGCCAGCGAGACGGCCGCCGAGGCCACCGCGGTGGTGGCCAAGACGCGCACCGAGATGACCGTGCACAGCGCGAACATGACCACGGCCGGGCACAAGGTGAAGGTCACCGACGCGCCGAAGGGCGTGGACTCGCTCTCGCAGGTCACCCAGCTGTTGAGCGCGATCGCGCCGTTGAGCAGCGTCGCGGGCCAGGGCGCGCAGACCCTGCAGCAGCTGCAGTCGATCAGTCAGCCCTCGACCGTGCGGCCGGTGCCGGAGACCGAACCGAAGACCACGCAGCCGGGTCCGGGCGGACTCGGTGGCGGCGGCGGGCTCATGCCGATCGGTGGCCTGGGTGGCGGCGCGGGTGCGGCCCCGCTGGGCCAGACCAGCCCCCGGACCATGAGCGCGACCACCACCCCGCCGGTCGCCGCGCCCGCTCCGGTGCCGGGTGTCGGTGGCGCCGGTATGGGCGGGGGTATGGTGCCGCCGCCGATGGGCGCGGCGGGCGCGGGCGCCGGGCTGGCCGGCGACGCCGACGAGGAAGTGCGCACCAACCTGGTCACCGGTGAACACGGCGACGAGGTCGTGGGCGAGCTGGGCTACACGGGCGTGCCGGTGATCGGTGCGGTCGGCACCAACGGCCCGCGCCCGGCACAGTGATCCACAGCGCGGACCGGTGATCGACACCGCGGAAACCGGCTCGGTGTCCGTCGGTGCGACACGGTAGGATTCGCGGCGAAAGGGAGGGACGATGAGCGAATTCAACTTGGGCGGTGTGCGTTTCGACGCGGACACGGTGCTGGCCGCCGCCGCTGACCTGGAAGCCGTGGCCGATCGTCTGGAGGCGGCGCTCGGCGCGGACGCTCAGGCCCTGGCCGTGCCCGCCGCGGGCTCGGACAAGGTGTCGCTGTCGGCCGCCGAGACCCTCAGCGCCGTCGGCGCGTCCTTCGTGGACCAGAGTGGCGGCGGCATCGACGAATTGCGCAAGCTGGCCGCCGTCGTGCGGCAGCAGGCCGCCACCTTCGGCAAGGTCGAAACCGACAACTCGACCGACTTCACGAACCTCTGACCGATCGCGGTGCAGGCCGCGGGATCACTCCGATTCGCGTGAGCGGGACTCCATCTCGCTCAGCATCTGGTCCGCCTGCGCGTGCCACCGGGCGGCGTTGCTGCCGTCCAGTTGGCCGGCGAAGGCTTGGCGCGCGGCCTCCACGAGGTCGTCGGTGGCATTCGGATGGGCGCGGGCGACAGCTCGGAGCGCGGTCCGGGTCTCCTCGTCGAGCCCGGTCGAGCTGCGCAGCCCCTGTCCCGCCAGCGCGCGCGCCAGCATGCTCTCGAAGTTCAGCTTCAGTTGTTCCTGGCTGGGACGGCCATGCCGCACGTCCGTCTCCTTCTGCTTCGGCGTCCGGGCCATCGTATCGAGCTGCCCGATACCCGCGCTGTGCCCGGCTTGTGTTCCGGGATCTCAGAGTGTGAAGTGCCGGGACTCGCCGGAGGTCAGCTGCCAGTTGTCGGCGAGCAGTGCGTCCAGTGCCGTCTGGAGCAGCGCGTGCTCCGCGCTGCCCGCTTCGAGCCACCGTCCCCAGTGCACATCGAGTGTGAGGACCAGGATGCTGTCGAACCAGATCCTGAAGGTGACCGGTGGCAGGTAGGGGGCCGCGTCGGGGAGCGGGCCGAGCCATGTGGTTCCGTCCGCCTCGGTGGTGACGGGGAGGTTCAGAGTGTCGTCCCACAATGTGACTGGAAGGACGTCCGAGCTGGGTGATTCGTCGGTCGGTACGAAGCGGGTGGTCGCACCCAGTGGGGCGATGCTCTCGAACATCACGAAAAACCCTGGCGGGCAAGTGATCGTATTCAGCGCTTGCCGGTAAGTGCCGATCAGGTCCGCATCGGTGACGGCCGGAAACCGTGTGACGACAGCCGGTTGCGGGCCGTCGCCCTGCGGCAGCGGCGTATCCGTCCGCAGGACTTCCCAGTACTGGTCGGAGGGTTGCGGGTCGTCCACATTGATGTAGGTGTCCTCGATCGCGCAGGTGAACCACAGATCGAAGCCCGTGGGGCGCACGACATTCGCCAGATGGTCGCGCACGCGCAACGCATCCGCGAACAACACCTCGGAGCTCTCAACGTCCACGGGAAAGCTGCGCGTGAAGGTCAAACTCTCACCATGCGGCCGATACTCGCTGAATCCGATCACTGAACCTTTCTCCATCCATCACCCTCTCGGACGATCTGTCCCAGCAGGTTGCCATTCTCGTCCACGAAGCGAACGGCATCGAGGTTCGCCAGGTTCGGGTGCAATTTCTTGTTCATGGTGAAACCCCGGGCCAGCTCGTCGAGGAGGTTCCCCGTCTTGCGGACATTGCCGTTCGGGTCGACGATTTCATAGTCCCATCCGTTCGCACCGAACCTCCGTTCGTTGCCGCCGCCCAGCGGCTGGACGCGCCCCTCCGGTGGAATCTCGGGCATGACCACCGTGGTCTCGGCGGACGGTATCCGGTCCGGCATCGGCGCTACGGCCTTGTCCGCGCCGTGCAGTGCGGCGCCGTGCAGGCTCGTCGCCTGCTCGGGCAGGTGTTTCATCCGTTCGATCTCGACGCGTCGTTCGACCGTCGTCGCCCCATTGTTCGTGGTGCGTTCGACGAGGATGTCGAACGACTTGTCGCCGGATACACCGGGATTGAAGCGGACGCTCAGCTCCGGGTGGCCTTCGATCTCGCGGGCCAAGCGGTCGAGTTCGGTGAGCTCGGCGGCCTTGTCGAGAACCTGGTCCATATCGCCGGCTCGGGCGCGGGGGACGGTCTCTCCCATCCAATCCTCGAGCCCTCCCACATTGCCGCCGTCGACTTCGCGGTTCACCAGGTCCGTGAACTTTTGCGCCAGGTCGGGACGCCCCGCGTTCTCGAGCGCGTTCACAATGTCTTGGGCGTCCTGGTGGAAGCTCCCTTGGTATCCCGGGAGCGGCTTGATCGGTTCGGGAACGGGCGGGTTGAGATCCTCGGGACGGGGCAGCAGATGCTCGTGGTTCTGCTCCACATATTCGGCGAGCGCCGCGTCGTGCTCGGTGAACGACTGCCACGCCGGGCCCCGGTCGTCCTGTTCGCGCAGGCCGATGCTGTCGGCGAGTTCACCGAATTTCGCACGTAGCCCGGGCAATTCGTGAGCTCGGGCGGGATCGTTGGCGGCCGCGAAGATGTCGGTGATGTGCGCGCGGACCTGTTCGAATCGATCCCTCAGCTGCTCGTGGCCGGGAGCGGCTTCCTCCGCGAGAGGCAGGAAGTCACGCGAGTATTCCGCGAGGTAGGTGGACAGCGCCGGGTCATGCTGGTCGAACAGCTGCCACATGGCGCCGCTGTTCTCGGTGTCGCGCAGACCGAGACCGTCGAATTGTTCCGCGAATCGCTCACGAAGGTTCGCCGATTCGTCGGCGCGGGCGGGATCGGCGGCGGCGCGATCGATTTCCGCTGCCAGGCTGCGCAGGTTATCGAAGCTCTCGCGCAGTTCCGTTGTCAGCTCGCCACTGTCGCGCGGCGGTTCGCCGATCGGCTGTTCGGGCCGGGCCGGATCGGGAGGTGTCGCCCCGGGGTCTCGAGTCGGTTCGTCGGGGATGCCGCTGCGGGCCCTGGCGCGTCTTTCCGGGGGTTCCGGTCTCGCCGGCGCGTGCTCTTCCGGGAGCCCCTGCTGCGTCGCCTCCCAGAATCGCCCGCTCACAGTGCGTTTGAGTTCGGTGCTGAGCGCGGCTTCCTCCGGGTTCATGGCCCGGTTCTCGTCCTTGGCGAGGGCCTTGAAGTCGCGCTGCACCTCGTAGAGCGCGTGCTCGTACTTGGCGACGGCGTCGATGTGGCTCAGATGCAGGCGAAGTTCGGCGATGTGACCGTTCTCCAGCTGGACTTTCATCTGCAGGTCGCGGTAGCCGGAGGGCGTGGGGCTGTCGAAGCGGTCCTCGAATTCGACGATCCGCACCCTGGGATCGTTCTCGATCATCTCGAGCGCGCGGTAGGCGTCGGAGACCTGGTCGAAGACGATCTTCGCGCCGACCAGGTCGGTCAAACGGGAGACGTCGCCGTCGTATCCCTTGATCTTGTCCCAGGCGCGGGTCTCGTCCTTCGGGGCGTCGCGCCAACCGGGCGTGCCCTCGGTCTCCTGCGCGATGTCCCGGACGACGTCATTGAGCGCGTCCTGCGAAGCCCGCCAGATGTCGTACTGCTTCCGCAGGAACTCGCGCTGGTATTCCGGGTCCTCGATCCTGCCGTAGTCGAATTCGGGCTGCCTGCGGCTCGATTCGGGCACGTCGCCGATCGCGTCCCGGATCTCGTGCGACATCGCCCGCTCCGCCGGGGTCAGCGGGGTCGGCTCGATGTGAACCGGTTCCGCCAGCGCTGATTCCGGTCCGCGCTCCGCGACCGCCTTGACGGCATCGTGCAGGACCGGCAGACCATCGGGGTGGGTGAGCAGCGACGCCAGCGTTTTCGGGCGCTCCAGCAGCGAGCGTTCGAGGTGCTCATTGCTCCGGAGCATGTCGGCCAGTTCGGGATGCTGAGGGAGCAGATCCCGGATGACGGCGCTGACCGGCGTGTCGACACCGTCGATCGAGGTGGTGATGCCGAGTTCGTCCGCGCGGTCCAATGCGGCCGACACCCGAGGCTGCTCCAGATAGCTCTCGACATCGGGTGCGGAGGGGCCACCGGCCTCGGGCGATTCAGGCGCGGTGGCGGGGCCTTCGCGCTCGCCGTTCGGCTCGGATGAACTGGGGGACCGCCCTTTTCGTGGACGCGGGTCCCGGACCGCGTCGTCGGGACGATGCTCGAAGCCGTCCGGCTTGCTCCCGTGGTCTCGGGCGCTGTCGAGGAGGTGGTGGTACAGGACCCGGGCAGGCTCGGTGGCGCCCTCGCCGTGGTACTCGACATCGGTGAACGCCTCGGCCACCGCTTCGGGGCCGTCGAATCTGCCGTTCTCGTCGAAGCTGTAGCCGCTGAGCTGGTCCAGCCACTCGTGGAACGCGTCCTTGTCCATCCCGCCGCGGGTGGCCTCGAAATGGTCCGCCAGAGCCTTGTAGGCGGTCAGCTCGGCGTGCTCCTGGGACTCGATGGCGAGCACATGGCCGAACTCGTGCACCAGGGTCGAATGGATCGGGCGGTCAGCCGATCCGGGGACCAGATGACCGTCCGCCTCGTCTTCCGCGATCTCGCGGGCCATCCGTTCGGGATCGAGCGCGTAGTCCCGGTCCAGGACCACCTCGTCGGTGTACATGCGGCCCGACGGGCTGTGCCCTTCGTATGTCGCGGCGTAGGTGCCGGGGTCGCCGATGGAGTCGATCGACACCTTACGCAGATCCACGTCGGGGTAGCGGGTCAGCATCTCGTCGATGGCGCGGGCGAACTCGCGCGCTACCTCGGGGTCGAGCAGTGGATGGTCGAACCCTGACACTTCGAGGTCCCACCGCTTCGCGAGTTCGTCCGCGACCTGGTTGCTGTCCCGGTGCGACCACTCGTCTTCGGGGCGTGGCGACCAATCACCCTCTGCCGGATCAGGTTTCGATGGATCGGCCGGTGAGTGCGAATCCTGCGGGTCAGTGGGTTTCGAGTTCTCGTGGGCGCGGGCCCGCGCGCTGTCGCGAGCATCGGACTTCGCCGCGTCAGGGGAATGCGTCTTGGCCTCGTGCTCACCCGGCATCGTTGTCACGACGAGAGCGGGCGCGATTTCGTCGTGCACCGGAGAGTCCCTGGGTGTGGGAGTTTCCGGCGTCGCATCGCCGCCGTCGGGGCGTCCGCTGTCTCGGTGCTCGTTCTCGCGCCGAACCTCTGCCGTCGGTTTCTCTCGCGGTTCAGGCTGGGCTTCAGGCTCTTTGGGTGTCTGCTCGGCCCGATCCGGTATCGAATCCTCGGGCCGGGTCCCTTCGGGCGCGGTATCCCTCCGCGACGGGTCCGTTTCGGGTGACTTACCCGAGGGGACGGTGCGGTCGGCCGGCTTCCCTGTCGGAGACTGTTCCGGCTTCGTGGTGGATTCCGTGGGGGTTGCCCGTGTTTGGGTGTCGGAGGCGGCTTCCACGGGCCGCGCCTCGGGGGTGCGGCCCACTGGCGCGGCTCTGTCCTGGGCGCCCGCCGCGACATTGCCACGATGGTCGGTTGCAGCCGTCGTCGCGCGTGGCCCCTCACCGGCTTGTGGTGCGGGAGTACCGGCCCGCGGTGTGGCCGTATCGGCCGGCTTGGGGGTTGTCTCGCCGAGCTTGGTACCCGTCTCACCGGGCTTCGGGCCAGAATCGCCGAGCTTTGTGCCCGTATCGCTGAGTCTCGAGCTCGTATCTCCGGCTTTCGGGCCCGTATCGCTGGCTTTCGGGCCCGCGTCGCTGGTTTTCGGTCCCGCGTCATTGAGCTTGGTGCCCGCGTCGCCGTTCCGCGAACCCCCGTCGCCCGTGGCAGGCGCACCGGTCTGGAGATCATTGCGCGGGGCTTCCGAAGTCGGCGTGGTTCGCTCCCCGGTATTGCCGTCGGCCGGTTCGTGGTTGACCGGTTGTTCGGACGCCGCGGCGGGGTGAACATCGTGCTGCGCGCCGGGTTCCGGCTGTCCGCCCGCCACTTTGACCTCGGGCGCGGGGGAATGGACCTCCGGTGCGGGGGCATGTGGGGCACTGCCGTCGGGGCTGGGCCTGGCCGTGGTCGCGGTGTCACCGGGTGCGCTGTGGCCGTTCTCCAGCCCATGGTTCGCTCCGCCGCCGACGCCCATGGCCAAGCCGCCGATCAGCAGCTCGGTGTGGAAGGTCTTGTCGACCTTGCTCCAGTCGCCGCCGTTGTCGTAGAGCTGGGTGGCGAGTCCGGTCCCGTACATGCCGACGGCGCCCATTCCGCCGCCGACGCCGCCCGCGATGGCTCCGCCCAGTCGTGAAGGGAGCCGCGTGTCCTTCAGCAGGTCGCCCACTTTCGCGTGGAACGGCGCGCCGACGGCGCCGCCCACGCCCCACATGAGACTGGTCTGGAAGGTCTGCTTCAGGTTGAAGCCGTCGTCGCGGTGGCCTTCCAGGATCTGGATGAACTGTGTACCGGCATCGAGCCCGGCTCCCATCGCGCCGGCGCCGAGGCCCGCGGCGAGGGATTTTCCGCCGTACCTCAGGGCGGTGTCGAGCAGTGGCTTCGTCGCCGCCTGCGCGGCGAGTTTTTCGCCCAGCGGCACGGCGATCTCGCGAAGCAGCGGCTGGGCAAGGGTTTCCAGGGCGGCCCGGGCTCGGAGCAGTCCGATCCGCTCCATGACCTTCTCGGCGAATATGCGCAGGATCCCTCGCGCGGTGAGTAGCACTTCCGGAACAAGTGCCTCGCCGAACAGGGTCACGCTCAGCTGGAGCACGGTGTACAGCGTGAGCAGCGCGAAGATCTCCGATTGGATCTTGGCGTACTCGATTTCCGTTGCGGTGGCGCGCGTATCGTGGCCGAGCTGGTTCAAGCATTCGACCAGCTTCTGGATGGAATAGTCCTTGCCGTCGAAAAGCGTCGCGAGCTCGGCGCTGACTTTCACCGCGCCGTCGCTGTCGTAGAACTGGGGCAGCCTGCCGGTGACGGCCTTCAGGTCGGGTTCGAGCTTTTCCAGGTCGGCCGCGGCCTTCTTCCAGGCGTCACCCAGATCGAAGAGTGCGTCCTGATCGCCCTTCGGATAAGACATTCCGAAGTTGAGGGCCGCCATCAGCCAGTTCGGTAGGTGGTCTCCAACCCAGGTCCATCCGGACAATCATCGGCCTCCACTTCGCGGCTGATCGTAAGGTCCGGGCTCCCAACCGGATTGGAAGATTCTCCGTGTCACCCTACCCAGAGTGGTTCTGCCGGTCCAATTCTCGCGAGACTACCGGGCGTCGCCCACCCAGGTATAGCGGAAGGTCGGGGCATCGCCCGCGGTGCGCCGGGCGAATTCCTCTTCCCACGTCCGGAAAGTCGTGCGGTAGAGGTCGGCGATCCGGTCCCGCTCCTCGGGGGCGAGTCGCCGCCGTTCCCGCTCGGCCCGCTCGAATATATCTTCCGCCTGGCGGTACATATCGAATATCGGGCCGTCGCCGCGGAGATACGTGCTGCGTGCTTCTTCGGTCGCGCGGATGAAACGCTCTTCGGTCAGCTCCGAGAAGTCCAGATCCGCACCAGGTTTCAGAACCGCGTCGATATCCTCCGCCGACGCCGGTTCGAAGGCGCCGGTCCGGATGTTCAAACGTTGCCCGACAACCATGCCGTGTTCGGGTTCCTGGAGGCGAATGGTGCCGTTGCGGAACCGGAAGAAGGATGGCGACTCTTTCAACCAGAGCATTGTGCCTGCCTTTCGGGGTCTTCCGCGTGGTCGAGGCACATCATCGCATCGAAGGGCGCCGCCCGATCATTCGCCCGGTGGCGATCACCAGCCGGGTGTCGCGGCATCCGAATGCGCTCGGGCCTTGGGATCGTGCTCGAACTCCTCGACATTCTCGAATCGCGGCCCGGTGTCGGCGTCGGGTTCCCGGCGTTCGGCGGCATTCGGCGGCGCCATCGAAACCTCAGGGGGAGTGGGCATCATGGCCTGGATATCGGGCATGAGCGGGAAGACCTCGGACAGTGTCGGAATCTTGGCCTGCTCAGCCTGCAATGCCGCCAGGATCTCCTGCGACTTCTGCTTTACCAGGACGGCGGCTTCCTGCGCGGCCGCGGTGACGGCGGTGGCGATCTCGGAATAGGTCAGTTCGTCGATGTCATCCGAGAATTCGGTCTTGATCACGACCCCGTCGGCATTGACGGTGACCGTGACGCGTCGCCCGCCCGCGCGTGCGCTCGCTGTCAGCCGGGCTCGGTCCCGCTGCGCCCGCGCGACGGCGGCGAAACTGCCCTGCACCATCTCGGCCAGATCTGCCAACTGCGCTTTCGCGACCTCGTTCGTCATCGATCAGAAGCCGTTCTTGTTGGCCTCATCCATGTTTTCGAGCTTGGTCGCGCCGTCTCTCAGGCCCTTCGAGTACTGCGCCAGCAGCGTCGTCTTCGACCCGAGCGCGGCTAGCAGACCGGGCTTGCGCGCGTCGTATCCGCTCTCGCCCTCGGCGAACTGGTCGCCGAATTCGTCATGACCCCAGACGCCTTCATGAGCGTCCGCGGCCGCGGTGATCGCGTTGAGAATGTCTGTGACCTTGGTGTTCACGTCATCGAGTCCACCTGCTACGGAACGCATTCCGGCGATCTCGACCTGTACTTTGCTCACGTCGAACCCCCAATGTTCATCTGACCATCAGGTTGCGATCATATACGCGACTACTCGGCGACACCCGCCAAGATCAGCTGAAAATAGGCGCTGTCGAGATCGATGTCGGCGCCCACCAGCGAGCGGGACAGCAGTGTGCGCGTCACGGTGCCGGTCTCAGCTGCGGCTATCAGCGCCGTGAGCCAGGACGACGCATTGCCGTCGAATACCTGTGTCAGCACGTCGTAGACGGCATCGTCATTCCATACGCCGGGGAGTGCGTCCTGCACGCCGTTCGCGTCCGGGGACTCACCCCGATACCACGCGTTTCCATCCCACCAGTAGCAGAACGACATCAAACCGTTTGCCGCCCTGGGGCTCAACACCGGATCCGCGACCCAATCCGGAGCTCCCCGATAGAACTGCGGCATCGCCGCGCCGCCGTTGTACACGGCATCCAGCTCAGGTGCGTTCCATAGCCCACCGGAAAGCACCGCCCTCCGGTGCGGAAGCCGATGTAGCGTCGAACCGCTGCGAGTTCGGCCCTCGAACCAGCCGAGGGCGCTCGTAACTCGCGGTCCGAGCGGAGATTTCACTGCCACGAACGCCGCGGAAATCAGTGCCCATCGCGCCCACAGGGCCGGGAGCGGCGGAAGTCCCTCTCCGGCCGGAACCGCCGTGGTGTCGGCGTGCGCCGCCGCGAAGGCGGCGCCCGGTGTCCGCACTTGCCGATCACCATGTCCGATGTACGCCGCCAGCCAGATCGGCAGCCGCTCGCGCGGATACTCCAACAGGTCGGCAAGGTACGCCTGAGGTGGGAACAGTTGCTGGTCGGGGAAAGGCTCAGTGCCGTAGTCGTATTCGATCCGTGCCGGGCCGGTCGTGGTGACGGCGGCGAGAAACCGCCACCAGGGCCCTTCGGCCGACGTCGCCGCCAGCTGCCGAGCCTCCCGCAGCAATTCGACCGCACGCCTCGACAGCGGCACCTGCGCGATGCGTTGTCCGTCCGACACGATGACCTGCGCGGCCTCATCCGTGACGGTCATCGCGATGGCCGCTTCCAACCGATCGAACCCGTCCGGGATCAGCGCAAGAAGTTCGTCGGCTACCTGATCGGCCACCTGGTCAGCGGTACTGCCCGACTCGGGCGCCGCGACTGCCGCAGCCATCCGGAAACCGACATCCGGCGACTCGGTGGTCGAATTATCTTGACTCACACTGTTCCTCGTTACCCAATCAGCTTCCGGTGATCACTTGAATAGCCGCCTGCTGAGCCGCGTCACCGATCTCACCGACCCGAAACCCGCGATCCGCGATGTGCCGCACCAACTCCGGCTCCGGCGCCAGTCCATGCTTGTGCAGATAGTGCGGCACCGCCCCCGCCCACACCCACACCCCATCGGTCCGGAAGTTCAACGGCACATCCCGATCCCCGGGCGTGAACTCATCCTGCTCGAAACTCCTCGCCGCCAACACGATCGGCGCCGACTCCAGATACGCCAGCACCGCCGTCCGCGTATTCCCCTCCACCACAGGCCGATCCACGAGGGGCCGCCCGTCGGCATCCTTGCCGTCATAGACACGCGCCATCCGCGGCGGCCGCACGGCAGCCGAAGCCGGCTCGATCTTGATGGTCGCCTCCACCGCAGGCGCGGGTTGCGCGGGCGCGAAGGGATTCGCCGGGGGAGCGGATGCGAACGGATTCGCCGGCGGAACGGGTGCGAAGGGATTCGCCGCGGAAGCGGGCGCAAAGGGATTCGCCGCCGGAGCGGGTGCGAAGGGATTGGGTGCCGGAGCGGGCGCGAAGGGATTGGGCGCCGGCGCGAACGGGTTGGGCGCGGCGTTCATCGGTGCATAGCTCGCCCGAGGTTGGGCCGCCGCGCGTGGTCGCGCCGACTGCGCCACCAGCCCCGCCACGGCCGCGGCGAAGGACAGCAACAGCGCCAGCATCATCATTACGAAACCGATGCCCAGGTATTCCCAGAAGTTGAGCCCCATGATGGCGAAGGTGGAAATCAGCCCGGTGATTTCGCCCGTGAGAATGAGCGCGGCGGCGGCCGCGCCTGCCGGGCGCATTGCCGGATTCCGGACACCCGCACCCGAGATCAGGGCAATCGCCACCACGACCGCGACGATCAGAATGAGTACGAAATGCACCAGCAGCAGCGGTGCCGATCCGTCCGAGTTCGTGCGCCAGATGGTCCTGAAGTATGAGCTGTCGCTGATCGCCGGCTTGAACGACCCCGCCAGTTCGACAACGGCCGCAACAAGCAAGAACACACCGGTCACCCGGTCCGCCGCCCCACCGACCGCCCCGTTGGTCCCCTGCGGCGCACCGCTTTTCGAAACCACCGCATCCCGCAGCCCACTCACCAGACCCGCGATCGCAACCAGCATCGCCAGCACGAGCACCCAGAATCCCGCCGCCGGCGAAATGTTCTCCTTGAACCCCTGCGCATACGCCATCACGTCCCCCGACGAGATCGACAGCACCATCCCACCCGCGAATGCCGCGACCCAGAACAGAACCCCGCGCCGAGCGCCCATCCCCACCGCGAGCATTACCCCCGCCACCCCCGCTACCAGCGCAATGAGCACATACGGCACAGCGGAGAACCAGTCGGCAAGCTTGGATCCCCCACTCCCTTCCCACACAGACGTTTCCCACGACCGGCCACCGAACTGAACGCTCGCCACAGGCACCCACAACACCGTGAACACCAACACCGCCGCAGCGATCAACAACCCCCCGGTGATCCGCCCCGCCCCCGCGGTCCCCGCCCCGCCCGCACCCGCAACGCCGTCATTCCGCATATAACTCATAGCTCCGCCCATCCCTCCCCATGTGATCCTGCGACCCTAATTGCCCAGCTCTCCCGACGCCAACGAGAGCAGCAGCCGTGTCGGAGGGGAGTGTCGGGATAACGGAGGATCCTGATCTCGGTCCGATTGGCCGAACCTGATGGTTCGGCAGGAAGGACCGCCGAATGTCGGAGACACTGGCCGCCGTGACCAACGACGCGGTGGACACCAAGAAACTGGCCGAACAGCTTCTGGCCCAGGCCAAAGAGCAGGGCATCGACCTGGTCGGGCCGGGCGGGTTGTTGAACCAGCTGACCAAGACCGTTCTGGAAGCTGCTCTGGAAGCGGAGATGACCGAGCATGTCGGCTACGAGAAACACGACCCGGCTGGTCGCGGAACGGGCAACTCCCGCAATGGGACTCGCGGAAAGACGGTGATCACCGACATCGGCCCGGTCGAGATCGACGTGCCGCGGGACACGAGTTCCTCGTTCGAACCCAAGATCGTGAAGAAACGGCAGCGGCGGCTGTCGGGGGTGGACGAGATCGTGTTGTCGTTGACCGCGAAAGGCCTGACCACAGGCAAGATTTCGGCGCATTTCGCCGAGATCTACGGCACCTCGGTGTCGAAGGACACGATCTCGACGATCATCGATAAGGTGGTCGCGGAGATGGTGGATTGGTGCAATCGGCCGCTCGATCGCGTCTATCCGGTGCTGTTCATCGATGCCATCCACGTGAAGATCCGGGACGGTCAGGTGGCCAACCGCCCGATCTATGTGGTCATCGGCGTCACCACCGCCGGCGAACGCGACATCCTCGGGCTCTGAACCGGTGACGGCGGTGAAGGCGCCAAATTCTGGCTGCAGGTGCTGACCGAACTCAAGAACCGCGGCGTCGCCGATGTCTGTATCGCCGTCTGCGACGGGCTCAAAGGGCTGCCGGAGGCGATCAACACCGTCTGGGCGCAAACGATCGTGCA
>NZ_JBIAMR010000022.1:0-113977 GCF_042874235.1 Nocardia sp. NPDC004151
TGGCTGAACCGGATCGAGTGCGAGTTCGCCGCGCTGCGGTACTTCGCGCTCAATGGCACCGATCACCGCAGCCACGACGAACAAGACGACGCGATAGGTACCTACGTCCGCTGGCGCAACCAGCACGCCAGACCCGTCCGCGACTTCGCAGTCGGATCCAAGATCCGCCGACCGGATTACCTATCCAACGTTGCCTGACGCGGCACTAGGTCGCCGTGAGCCGATTTGGCCGACAGCCTCTTGATCGCTAAAAACGGTGCTCAGGCCAGAGGAGGGTGGGGCCGTTTTCGTCGTAGGCGGCCTTGGTGATCCATCGGTGCGAGAAGGTTGGTCGGGCCGACAGTCTCGAGGCGCCGATCCAGCTGGAGTATTGACGGCTGGGTGGGGTTACGACGTTGATCGGATGGTCGGGCGGGGCGAGGCGGGTGAGTTCGGCGGTGAGTCGCTCTGGCAGGCCGGTCAGTAGGCTGGTGCCGCCGGACAGGATGATATTGCCATACAGGGTTTTCCACAGGTCCGGGTCGCAGGTTCTGATCGACTCGTCGATGACTGCGGGCAGCCCGGGGCCGTGCTCACCGAGGTATGAGGGGCGGAATAGTTGTTCGGGGCAGGTGAAGCGTTCGGAGCGGATTTCGATGGGTTTGCCCTTGGACAGTTTGGGGATGCTCATGAGATCAGGGTTGGACTGGGTTCGTTCGAGTTCCTTGTCGTAGTTCTCGGCTACGTAGCAGAGTCTTTCTTTGATTTCACGGACGAAATCCAGATCTGCGATAGATTTCTGGAGATCGAGGCCAATTTCCAGAAGCAGCTGCGAAAGGTAGAACGTCAAAAGAGTTCCGCCGACGTTCAGGCGGCGGACCGCGTGGTCGATGCTGTTGCCCTCATGGATCGGTGTCACGGTCGTGGCGACAGAGCCGATGTCGACCACGAGACCGGTGCCGCGTCCGAAGGCGTGCATGGCCGCCACGCTCGAGTCGGCGATGAAGAGGGCTGGCACCCGGAAGGTTTCGAACATTACCCGGGCCATCTGTTCCCGGTTGTGCTTCGTGATCAGTGGTGGTTCGGTCAGCAGGACCGGATGTTCCTGCGGGTTGATCCGCAGTTGGTCGGCGAAGGTGTGCCGCCATACCGTCGTCAAATCGTCCCAGTCGAAGATCGGGCCGCGCGCGATCGGGTATGACAGCGTCAAGATGTCGCTCTCGGCGAGGGCTTCGGCACCGACATACACGCCCTTGCGAGCGGTCCCGGCCATGACCGCCGACTGTTTCGGCCAGCCGACGAGGTTGGGGAAGACCACTCGGGGCGCAGCGTCCCCACTGAATCCGGCCTTGATCGAATCGGTCCCGCTGTCGATGACCACGGCCCGCAGCGCGTTGTTCTCGGGCATCCCACTCCTGTGTCGTTCTTTTTCTACGTGTTCTGCCCAATGGCTATTCCATTGAGGGGGTCGAGCTGACCCTGCCTGCCGCCCGCCCTCACGTGCCGTTGCCGATGCCGCGCGACCCCCAGGCCGCCGTTGGCATGTCCACAGCGCGAGCAAAGAGGATACGGGCCCAGCACCGGCTATCCCTGACGTTTTAGCCGGTCCAGGAACAGATCCCGATTATGTGTTGCCAGCTCCACCTGGAGCGCATAGGATTCCGGCTGCTCGCGATCGAGACGTAGATACAGCTGCAGGGATTCATTGGCGGCACGTAACGCGTCGGTGAGATCTCCGACATCGGAGATATAGACACCGAGTTGATGCAGGGCCCCGGCCAGAAAGCGGTCGTAGCGCGGTCGGCGTGGGGCAAGGCGGCGCAGGATGTGGACGAGTTCCTCGCCGAGGGGTAGCGCTTGTCGGGGTTCACCGGTCTTGTTGAGGGCCCGGGCCAATTCGTCCAGAGCGGTCAGTAGAACAGGGCCGTACCGATGCGGAGCGTGGGACAGCCGCCCTCGGCACAGGGCGAGAGCTTGCCGTGCGTCGTCCACCGCCTCCCGCTCCCGGCCCAAGCACTGCAGCACGTGCGCGCGCACGCTCAGCGCCGCGGCGAATGCAACCTTGGCGGTCGTGCGCCGAACGATCGTCGCGCGGAGGCAGATTCGCAGCGCCTCCTCGACGTCGATCAGGGCTTCGTCGTACCGACCTGCTGTGGACAGGGCCAGCGCCCGTAACCGTAGCAAGTTGGCGAGGTTCGGACCGAGGCCTGGTAGAACCGAAGCCGATGGCCGCAGTATCGCCACGGCCGTGGTCATGATTTCGGGGTCCCGCGCCCCCCGCTCGATCGTGTCGGCGACGCAATGTGCCATATGGCCCACCTCAATCCTTCCATGCGGCGCATTCGAACTTGGACCAGCCGGTGCTCCAGATGTCGGCCGATACCGTTGCAACCCTCGACCGCCCACACAAGATCGGTGAATCGTCGCCCGGCAGTGAGCATTTCTGCGTAGCCGTTGGTGTCAGTGCCGTATCGGCCGGCGGGCCAGAACCTTGCCGATCGGGTCGATGGCTTCGATGGCTTCGATGGTGGCCTAGCCGAATGCGGTGCGCCCGTTCCGGACACGATCGGTCGCGAACGATGGATGTGCTGAGATTCATGACATACCACGACCAGCACTAAGGCGCTCCGCTGAAGAAGCCCGCGCTTCCCACGTCGCCGGGGTTGTCGGGCCTGATCCAATCTGATCCCCGGCGGTACTCGCGCAGGTACTCCGCATGCCAGCGAGGCCAATCCAGGTAGGCTGCACCCGCGTCCCTTCGGTAGCGCCGGTATTGGCCGCCTGCTGTTCGCAGTGATCGGAGGGATTCGCGCGCGGCTCGGCGGGCTGCTGCGAGTGCTGAGCGCATTTGGGCGGCAGTCAGTTCGACCGATGGATCGGTCTTGATACCGGATTTCCTGAACATGGGTCGTTCCCCTAGGACGGAATCTCGTGCTGGGACAAGCGATTGTTGCGATCCGCCCCCGCGCGTGCGGAACATCCGCTCTTGCCGAATACTGCGTTGACCGGAGCGGTCAGCGCGGTATTCTGCAAGGAGCAACGGGCCGGGGTGATCTCAGGGTGTCCTCGGTGACCGGCAGCGTGTGGGCTCTGACTTCACGCGGTGTGCAGAGCCGCGGTCACCTTGCGGGTCATGTCGTTGACGACCGGATCGGGCTGACCGTTGCGGCTCGCCTGGGCGGCCGCCCCGACCGCGACCAGCACGGTGGTGCGGAAGTTGTCGGCCTCGTCGGGATTCTGCCGCTCGAGCAGGGCCGTCGCGGCGGTCAGGGCCGGAAGGACCTGGTCGGCGAGGTCGGCGACGGTCTTGCCCGACAGGTGGATGTCCTTGGACTTCGCGTTGAGGACGTGTCCGATCTGACCGGTGGCCGACGACAGCGCGATAGAACCGGCGATGGCGGCTTTGTGGGGCTCGGCGGAGGCGGCGGCGACCAGGGAGACGGCACCGTAGCCGGCTGAGCGGATGGTGGCCTTGTCCTGGTCGGTCAGGGTGAGGGCGGCGGACATGATGCGCTCCTTCGAAATCTGGTGTGGCAGTGGCCCGGATCCGGAATCGGGTCCGGGCCGTTGTGTTCGATGCGCCTACTTTGCCCGGAGCGATCGAGCACCCAAGGTCAAGGAAGCACCGGGAAGTTGGCGCGAATGACGTTGTGCGGATCGCGAACTCGCTTGATCGCCCGCAGCCGGGCCAGCGTCTGCGGATCGAAGGCCGCGGCGGCGGACTCTCCGGGCACGAGGAAGGTATACGGCTTGGTGCCGGCGAGGTGAGAACCCAGCGCATCGATGAGCTCGCCGAACCGCTTCTCGATATCGCCGAGCAGGTGGGGCAGACCGAGGCCCAGCAGGTGGAGCGCGTACGGCTCGGTGACCGGGCCACGTGCGCCGCCGTCGGCCGGATTCCTGGCGAGCGCGCCGCCCAGGCGGCGGATCTGGATATTGAGCAGCGGCGCGACCGGCTCCTCGACGAGCGTCTTGACCACCGCGTCGTCCACATCGGTGAGCAGTTCGCCCCGCGACAGGGACGGGCTGGGGTCGGTGGGCTCGGTGGTGATCCGCCCGATCTCGGCGGGGGTGAGCGGTCCGCGGGTGTCGGCGATGACGCCGTCCAGGGAATCGATCCGGGCCGTGCGGTGACGGCCCTCCGCCGGATCGCCCAGGAAGGCGAAGTCGAGGGCGATGGTCGGGGCCGCGCCGGGAATCTGATAGCGCTGCAACCACACCGACAGTTCGTCCGGCGCGCCGGTGGTGAGTTCGGTGAACAGGTCGAAGACCTCCCGGGCGCGCTCGGCGGGCCACATCACGCGGCCGCCGTAGAGCTGCGGAAGCGGGAACAGTTCGAATTCCAGCGCCGTGACGATCCCGAAATCGCCGCCGCCGCCCCGCAACGCCCAGAACAGATCTGGATCGGAATCCGCGGTGACGCGCTGCGCGCGCCCGTCCGCATCGATGATCTCGATCGCGCGCACCGCGTCGGAAGCCCAGCCGTATTTCCTTGCGAACCAGCCGAATCCGCCACCCAGGGTGTAGCCGGTGACGCCCACGACCGGGTTGCTTCCGGCCAGCCCGGTCAGCCCGTGCGCGGCCGCCGCGGCCTGTACCCGTCCCCACTGCACCCCGCTGCCGATGCGCGCGATCCGGTGCTCGGGATCGATGTCGACGCCGTCGAAACGGTTGGTACGCAACAGGATCGCGTCATCGATATCACCGGTCGCACCGTGCCCGGTCGGCTGGGCGACCACCACGCGCCCCGCCGCCCTCGCGTGGGCCAGGACCGCCGCCACATCCTGAGCGTCGGCCACTTCGACGACGGCCGCCACCGACTGTGCAACCGCCGTGTTCCACGGCTGCGCCGCGCGATCGAAACCCTGGTCACCCGGCAGCAGCACACCACCACGGACGGCGGTGCGCAGATTCTCTGCAGCCATACTCAGCCTCGTTCTCTTCGTTGGTCGTATTACTGCTGGATCGACAACACCGGGCCTGGATCTGTGCCATCGACGGTCCGGGCACTACGAGAAGGTGTCGGCAGGGCACCGGCATTCACACGAACGTCCGGCCTCCAGGTCCCGGTTATCGAGGCTAGGAAGCGCCTGCGCGGCACACAATCAGGCATTCGCCCTAGGACATCTGTCGATTTGCTTGCCAATTTCGACCGCCCGTAGGCTACGGCCATGCTGTACGGCCGAGACCTCGAAGAACGCCGGATCAGCACGCTCTTGGATCAGGCCGGTTCCGGTCAGAGCGCCGCTCTGGAGATCATCGCGGAAGCGGGCGCGGGCAAGACCGCACTGCTGGACCGCGCCGTCGAACTCACCGGCGGAACCTGGCGAATCCTGCGTTGCGCAGGAGTCGAATGCGAGTCCGAGCTGCCCTTCGCCGGCCTGCAGGAATTGCTCACAGCCGGGTGGCACCTCGACGCGCTGCCGTTGGATGCCCTGCCGCAACCGCAGTCCGATGCGCTGCGCGCGGTGATCGGACTGGGCGCCACGGCCGGGCAGGTCGACAACTTCCTGGTCGGCTTGGCCACCCTGTCGCTGCTGGCGGAACTGGCGGACCAGGCTCCGGTGCTGTGCGTGATCGACGACGTGCAATGGCTCGATCCGGCATCCACGGCGGCCCTGCGGTTCGCGGCGCGGCGGCTCGGCGCGGAAGGCGTCGTACTGTTGTTCGCCAGCCGCAACGAGGTCGGCCTGCCCGGTGTGCCGACACTGCCGCTGGCGCCGCTGGACGGTTCCGCCGCCGCCGAGCTGCTCACGAGTCGATGGCCTGACTTGAGCCGCGATGCGCGGGAACGTATTTTGCGCGAAGCGGCGGGAAATCCACTGGCGCTGTTGGAATTTCCGCGCATGGACCTGGATTCGCTGCCGATCGGCCCGTTACCGCTGCCCTTCCGTTTGTCCAGCGGGTACCGACAGCAGGTGAACGACCGATCCGAGGCTTCGCGCACCGCGATGCTGGTGGCCGCCGCCGAATCGGGGGGCGATCTGGGGCTGGTGCTGCGGGCGCTCGACGTGCTCGGGATCGATCGGGGCGGGATCACCGAGGCCGAAGTCGCGGGCCTGATAGAGGTCACGGCGCAACGGATTCGGTTCCGGCATCCGCTGGTGCGCGCGGCGGTCTATCACGGCGCGGCGTTCAGCGAACGGCAGGCCGTGCACGCTGCGCTGGCGGCTTGCTCCGAACACGACCCCGACCATCGGGCCTGGCATCTGGCGGCCGCGACGGTCGGGCAGGACGAAGAGGTCGCCGCGCTGCTGGAAGCCGCGGCGTTCCGTGCGGTGAATCGCGCCGGCTTTTCGGCGGCCGCGGCCGCGATGAAACGCGCGGCATTGCTGACCCCCGATCCCGAGAATCGCAGCCGCCGAACAATATTCGCCACAGAGTGGGCCGCGGCGGCCGGTTGTTACCAGAATGCCAGCGAGCTCGCGCGCCAGGCCCGGCAACTGCCGCTGGGTCCTGAGTTCCGGGCGCGACTCGGCTGGGTGGAAGCGATGATCGAGTTCGAACCGGGACACCTGCGCAAATCGCGGGACTCGCTGCTCGCGGCCGCCGAGGAGGTCGCCGCCGTAGAGCCCGAGCGGGCCGGGCCGATGTTCATCGAGGCAGCCCGCGCGTCCTGGTATCTGGGCGACGCCTCCGTCGCCGACACCACGCGGAACAGTCTGGTGGCGTTGCCGATACCGAACGATCAGCGAACGGCGCTGCTCGAAGCCATCGACGGGGCATTGAAGCTGCGATCGGACGACCTGGCCGGGGGAATCGCCATGATCCGGCGCACGGTCGCCGAAGCGCAAGCCGGTCACGACCTGGCGCTCACCGTCACCGGGCAGGCGATGCTGATCGGCGACGTCGAGGACGCCCGCACCCTCGCGCTGCGGGTGCTGGACTACGCCCAGAACCACGGCATGATCGGCAGGTCGGCGCTGGCGGCGGTGTTCGCCGCGAGCGCGGAGATCATGCTGGGCCGGGTGCAGGAAGCCGAGGACCTCGCGACCATGGCCGCGCGGGTGTCGCGGGATATCGGGCAGCTCAACACCATTTCGATCAGCGAGAACTATCTGGCCCTGATTGCCGCGATCCGCGGCGACGAACAGCGGTGCCGGGAATTGCTCGCGCTGCCCTCCGTGACCGCCGGGCAGGACAGCTTCGTCGAGTACGTCCACCGCGAATGGGCCGTCAGCCTGCTCGATCTCGGCCACGGGCGCTACGAGTCGGCACTGGACCGCCTGGACACATTGCATCGCATCCCCAACCGAATTCGCGGTCACTGGGTGCACCTGCTGCGCGATCTGGTGGAAGCCGCGGTACGAGCGGGCCTGCCGGAACGCGCCGCGCGGGCGGTCGAGGAGATCGAACGCTGGTCCGCCGCACTGGGTTCTCCATTCGCCGAAGCGATCATGCTGCGGTCGCGGGCCATGCTGGACTCCGACGGCGACGCCTATGCGCGAGCATTGAAACTGCAAGCCGCCGAAGGTCTTTGGTACGACCACGCCCGCACCGCACTGCTATACGGCGAATGGCTGCGCCGTCAGCGCCGTAGCGGCGAAGCACGCACCCAGCTGCGGTCGGCCGTCGAAACCTTCGATCGGCTGGGCGCTGCCCCCTGGGCCGCACATGCTCGCGCCGAACTCCGCGCCGCGGGCGATAGCGCACTGCGGGCGGAGCCAGGGCCGTTGACCGCCGCCTCGACCCTGACCCCGCAAGAGCTCCAGGTGGCACGTCTGGCCGCCACCGGCGCAACCAACAAGGAGATCGCCGCCAAGCTTTTCATCAGTCCGAAGACCGTGGGCCACCATCTGTATCGGGCCTTCCCGAAACTCGGCGTGACCAGCCGCGTCGAAATCGCCAGGCTCGGGTCCTTCTAGGACGAAGCCTGTCGGCAAGTCCAGGCTCCGCAGAATCCGACCAGACCGTACTGTCTGGTTGCCGACTATGCCGACCTAGACACCCATCTCGCGGAGCTGGGTCAGCGCAGGGCGCAGATGACCTCCGCGCAGGGTCCACCGGTCGAACCACGGCCGGTCCCGCCTCCCGTGCAGCTCAGCGCAGCTGGCTCCGGTGAGCCCGAGTGCACTCCTGCCGATGACACGATGATCTGGGTGTGGTGCTGGTAAGCGCACCACGGTGCCGTCATCGTCAGGTTCGGGCGTTGTAGGCCACCGGCAGGGCTGATTCTGCCGCGTAACGCTGACCGGACCGGCCAGCGCGGGTGCGTGGAAGATCAACGGGCAGGGGGCATCCGAGCCCGCCGACCGGATGTCGTCAATGCACAGTAGTGCCGATGCCGCGCGTCGGGGGTGTCCTCGCAGCGGTCAGTATCCGTTGGCGTCCAAGGCTTCCCGGACGGCTGTGCAGAGCTCGTGATCCATTGTGCCCGGCGGGAGCAGCAAGTCTGCCTGGCGGTAGTTGTACGCCAGGTCGCACTCGCGGACATTGCTCGTCGATAGTCACCGTGGCTGTTGTTCCGCGATGACCGCCCAGTCGTCCGACCCGCGCCCGTCGGCGATGGCCTGCTCGAAGACAGCTCGCAGCAGTTGACCGATCGGGAGGGGAATGTCGTGGTCTGCCGCTGCCTGGAGTGCGAGGTGGAGATCCTTGCGGCCCAGCACCGTGGTGAATCCCGCTGGCTGGTAGCGCCGTTCGGCGATCATCGAGCCGTAGCCGGAGTAAACGGCTCCCGGGAAGAGCGTTGACGTCAGCAGGTCGACGAACTGTCCGGAGTCGACACCGGCGCGTTCGGCGACGCTGACAGCCTCGCCCAGCGATTGGACCGCGCAGGCGATCAGGTAGTTCCCGAGGATCTTCACGATATTGGCCTGCTCCGGACGGTCGCCGAGTCGCCAGGTTCTCGAGCCGATCACGTCGAAAAGGGGCTGCACGCGGTCGATCAGCGCGGGTTCACCGGCCGCGAGGATGTTGAGTGCTCCGGCTTCGGCGACCGGAACACGACCGAAGACCGGTGCCGCGATGTACCCGACACCATGCTCGGCATGCGCTGCACTCGCCCTGCGAGCCAGGCCGGCGCGAACTGTCGCGAGGTTGACGTGAACGGTCCCGTCTGCGGTCCGAGCGAGGGCGCCGGAGTCGATGAAGGTCTCGGCGACGGCCTGGTCGTCGGACAGGACCGAGAAGACCACCGGCATATGCATGGCTTCTGCGACCGAATCGGCACGACGCGCACCCGCCGCGACGAGTTCATCCGCAGGCCCGTCGGAGCGGTTCCACACCATGACGTCGTGGCCGGCTTTCAGGAGATTGCGTGCGATGGGTCTTCCCATTGCTCCGAGACCGATGACCGCGATGCTGCTCATGGGCGCACCCTTTCGTTGAACCATCTAAGGCGGTTCAAGAATGTCATGGGGTTACCCTCGTGTCGAACCGACCAAGGCGGTTCGCGAGGCTGCTGTTGCTCTGTTGCTCACTGTGGAGGCTGGAATGACCGAGGACATACATCAGGTGTTTCGAATGGACAACGGAGTCCTGGCGTTCCGTTTCACCGCCACCGTCAGCGATCGCGCCAGCATGGCGCCGCGAGAGCGACTGGGTACCCCCGCACGACTGAAGCTGTGGCTGCTCGCCGCAGAGTTCGACGTCGCTGACGTGTCTTCGACAGATCTGGAAGACGCCGTCGAACTGCGCGAGGCGATTTACGGGATCGGGTCGGCGATCGCCGCAGGTGAACAGCCAGATTCCGGGGATGTCCGAACCCTCAACGCGGTCGCCGCGGCTGGGCACGCGAAAGCCGCCCTGCAACACGAACGCGCGGGATGGCATCTTACGGAGACAGCCCCTGTCAGGGACGCCCTCGGGGTCCTGGCCACGAGCGCCATCCATATCCTCGGGGGCCCCGACCGCAGCCGCGTCAAGAACTGCGAAGGCCCCGGATGCGCGGGGCTCTTCCTCGATACCAGCCGCGGAGCCAACCGCCGCTGGTGCTCCATGAACACGTGCGGCAACAAGGTCAAGAAGTCGCGGCTCGCCGCGAGCTGACCTGGCAAAGCCGCGATCGGGCAGGCGTGTCGGCGGCCGGAACCTGGTGCGCTGCAGAATGTCCGCTACTGCCGATGACCGAGCACGGCGTCGTGTGAAGCGCCCGCTGGTCGACGGGGTCGATTGTCGGTCCGAGGCTGCCCAGCGGTCGTTCGGGCGGACCGAAAATGAGTAGTCGGCCTGCGCAGCCGATGGAATGATCCACGCGGTTACAGGGGCAGAACGGACGGACGGACACTTTCGGTGGACCTTGATCAAGATGCGATCAGACGGTGGGCTTCACGGGTTGCTGACGAAGCAGAACACAGTGTGTTTTCCCGGCACATCGATGATTTCGGGTTCCGCCCCGAGCACATGATGGACTCGACGCGGTTGCTCGCGGACAGCGCGAGCGCATTTCATGCGCTCTGCGAAGGCGTCGATTGGTCGAATCGGACGGGTGTTGTCGCCGGCTTGGTTCTCCCTCTGGAGGTAAGGGATACTCTGCCTTCGCCGCAATCCCTTCGTGCCGGGATCAATTTCCTGAGGGAGCATCTCGATCGCCATGAGCCGCCTGGGCTCTATCTTCTTCCCGCAGCGAACCTCGGCTGGTGGTCGGATCGGGAAGAGGACTACCGATTCCCGTTCGATCCTCGCAGTGTGGTCGACATTGCGGTCGATTTGGCATTTGTCCGGTTCTTTCGAGCAGAAGACGAGATCGAGGACGGCGGGGTCTACACGGGTGCGATCTATTTGTTCCAATCACCCACGGTGCCACTGCGATTCCACGCGGCAGATGCATCCACGTAGCTGCGCTGGCAGACACCAGCACACTGGGACCCGTGCCACCCAATACAAGATGAACGCACTGCAACGCCGCGACCCGGGCGATCCGAAGGATCAGTGAAGATATTCGAAGGCATCCTCACCCGGTCGCCAGCACATCCACGCCCTATCGACAAACCCAGACAGAGTAGCGATCTCAGGCCCGACGAGTTCGTCGTCGCTGGGGCGCAGCACGATCGCGCCGTTCGGGAATTCCACGCGCAGCCCCGCCTCGAACGCTTCGGCCGTTGCCACGACGTGCCCAGGGATGAACGCCCGCAGCGCATCCCCGTAACCGATCTGCCCCTCTCGAAGCTGGCCGATTTCCGTATGAACCACGGGGAATGCAACGCAGGTGAGTATCGGCACGTCCGCGGAAGCGTCCGAGTCGAAGCACAGCTGTACGTAGTCCATGACGAACACCACCGCGAACAGGTCCCAACTGCCTCAACGGCCGCTGTCCTGACTGGCAACTGGAGATCCACACACCCCTTGGAATCACTCATCTGGTCCGGAGAACATTTCCGCGCGCAAAACCGGACTCTCCACGAGCCCGAACAGCTGGAGGTCGGGGGTACACACCCCAGCACCGCGCTCCGACGTGCGCCGAAAAGTGTGACTCGCAGCGGTAGATGGCGGTGTTGTCGCACCCTCAGGTCGCGCCGGCGCCCGGAACCTGGTGCGGCGCAGAACGTGTGCCGATCCCCGAAATGCCGTCGCCGTCACCAGTCACAACGGCTACTGCCCTTGGTCAGCCGCAACGGGCCCCTTCCCGCGTTCCGCATTGCCCCACAACATGATTAGGGCAAGTGGCCGATAGCGGCTGATTTCCTTGATCGCTACCATCGAGTCGGTCGCCGGGCAGACATTCCCAGCATCTCGAACCGAGGATGGTCCACTATGCGCTGGATGCGATCGAGAGTCTTCGCTGATCCGCCGGTGGAACTCACAGACGCGGAACGCAGACGAGGCGAGCGGGCAGCTCGGCAAGCGGCCCGCGACGCGCGGAAGTCCCTGGTAAGAACAAAGCGGTACCAGTATCGGCGCTACCGGGAAAAGGCCGGTGACAAGTATCTGGATTGGCAACAGTGGCGCATCACATATCTCGAGGAATACAGACGCGGACCCCACCCCGAGTCCACGAAGGGCATCGGCGGAGCGGACAGCTCCCTTGCCAGCTGACGCCGTGGGTCGGGCTGAGCGGGTGAGTCCGTCACTGGCACAGGCAACCTCAGTTGCTACCGAACCATCCGCTCATGGCGCCCCTGTAGGTCAAGACGTGGATGTGGTGCATACCGCGCTGACCGAACCGGCCAGCGCGAGAAGCCAGGCACGCGGGAGCCACAGCTCGGCTGAATCAGGCGGGCCGAGAAGGTCCCATCGATTTCCCGAGATGTCGTTGAAGACAGCGACTTGGCCGTAGGTCTCGGAGCGAGGCTCGGTCACGAACGCCACGCCGGCTTCGGCCATCCGCCGGTAAGGTCCCAGCGAAGTCATCGGGCTACGGCGTCCAGCGCGACCACCGGGCGGACTACCTCGTGACCCTCGGCGGTTCGGACCAGATGCTCAGTCGCTCAACAGGATTCTTTTGCGGACTCGTCTCCGGAGACCGCCGGATACCGGCAGGCTCGCCGGTCGGCTGACTTGCTGGCACCGGAATCCGCTGTGCAGGGCCAGGAATCGCCTGCTGGTCAGCCGTTGCGGGCTGACCAGCAGGCGTCGGGACTACCCGACGGCGGCCGTCAGGGGTGCGCCGAACCAAGCGGCGAGCGCTTCGCGCAGCGTGGACGCGGCGTCCTCGGCGGGTCCGTCGATGGCCGCGACCCAGGCGATATGCCCGTCCGGGCGGATCAGCAGCGCGTCGGCGGGCCGCTGATCCGTTGTGGCGGTGCGGATCTCGACCCGATCGTGCCAGCCTTGGGCGATCTCGCGTAGTTCCGGACGATCGGTGAGCACCAGCAGGATCGGGCGGGCGGTGTGCATGAGCTGGGCGACGCTGCTCGCACCCCGTTCGGTGTCCAGTGCGAAATCCGGTGCGAACGTACCGATCAGCGCATGGTCACCGGCCCCCGGGTACCGGGTGTCATTGGCCGCAATCAGGTCGCCCACCCGCCGCAGTGGCTGCTCGTCGGCGGCCAATTCCTGGAACAACGCCCGCAGCGCTTCGGCCGCCGCATCCAGCCCGCGCCGCAACGCCACCTGCGCCCGGGCGTGCAGACGCGCCCGCGAACCCGCGAAGTGCCGCTCGTCGTGATAGGTGTCCAGCAGCCCCTCCGGCGCCCAGCCACCGATCTCGGCGCCCAGCTTCCACGCCAGGTTCACGGTGTCGAGCATGCCCGCGTTCAGCGCGATACCCGTGGCCGGGAACAGGTGCGCCGCATCCCCCGCCACCAGAATCCGCCCGGCCCGATACTGCTCGGCCTGGCGATCCTTGAACGTGAACCGCGACAACCGCTTCGCGTCCTTCATCGGGATCTCGGCGCCCAGCACCCGGCGGATACTGGCCTGCAGTTCATCCATATCCATCGGCACGTCATCGTCGTATTCGACGGTCTCGTCCTCGGTGGTCGACAAATGCAGCACCCCATCAGGTGTCACCGCGAACGCCAGCTGACCGTTGTCGGTCCGGGTGAATCCCGCCGCGACCCTGCCGAATCCGGGCACCTCGAGATCACCGTTCTCGTGCACGGTCACCTCGTCGCCCACCGAAACCTGTGCCAGCCGCACCACATCCGGATAAGTCGTGCCCGAGAACACGATCCCAGCCATATCCCGAATCCGGCTGCGCCCGCCATCGCAAGCCACCAGATACTGCGCGGTCACGGTGTAGGCCCCCTCCGGCCCGCTCACCTCCGCGGTCACCGAATCCTCGTCCTGCCGCACCCCATTCACCTGATGCCCCCGGCGAACTTCCGCACCGAGTTCATCCGCCCGCTCGGCCAGCAGCCGCTCGATCTCCATCTGCGGCATGGGCAGCACCTTCATCGGCGCCTCCCCGATCCGCGTGAAGTCCAAATGCATTCCGCCGAACGGCAACCGCAACGGCGGATAAGGGTCCGCGCTCGCAGCCTCGAACCGCTCCAGCAACCCGCGATAGCGCAGCAGATCCAGAATCCGCCCCCCGATTCCACTGGCCTTCGGAACATCCCAGAGTTGCGGTTGCCGCTCCAACACCAGCGGCCGCACACCGGCCAGCCGCAGTTCACCGGCCAGCATCAGCCCGGTAGGCCCGGCGCCGACGATGATCACGTCGGTGTCCATCACTCGCACTCCACTCTCCTGTTCCGCGTTTTCGACTACGAGAAGCGATTCTGCGGTATCTCCCGGCTCGTGCCACAAGTGAATCCCCCCCGGTACAGCCACCAGGAGAACTGTCGGCGGGGCAGAACGCCGTACCGTTCGAGCACGTTCGAGTTGGTGGAACCTCCGCATGGTTCATGCCATTGCCGTCACCGGTGTCGAGTATCGACAACGCCCGCTGACTGGTCCAGGTCAGCTCGCCTTCAGGCGCGGCTGGTTCCGCTCAATTCGCCGAGTAACGCCCAGGTTCGCTCCTCGTCGCGTGTCGACCCTATCGCGGTCAGCGCGAAGATCAACTCGTCGGCACCGGCCTGGGCGTAACTAGCTACCGCGTCGGCCATGGTCCGCTCGTCGCCGATGACGGCCAATTCCACTGGATCGGAAACCTTCTCACGGTCCAGCAACGCACGGTAGGTCGGCATCTGGCCGTATCTGTCCATCTGCCGCGCCGCGCGATCGCGTGCGGCGGCGACGTCAGCGGTGACTACGCCGCCCACCGTTGCGATCACACGGGGCATCGGCCGACCGGCAGCGGCAGCGTGTCGAGCAAGTGTGGGGATCGTGAAGTCGGCCAGGGTATCGGGACCGGTGAGCAGCGGGAGGGCACCGTCGGCGAGTTCGGCTGCGACCTGCAGGGTCAGCGGGCCCGAAGTGGCCAGCAGTACGGGCACCGGCGAGTGGACCGTCGGCATCATGCTGCGTGTCGGCGATTTGGCCACCAGCGTCTCGCCGGTGTGGTCGACGGTGCCGGTGTGGAGCAGATCGCGTAGGGCGGTGAGGTATTCGCGTAGATAGCGGATGCGTGGGTGGGTGTTGCCGTAGCCTGCGGCGATCTCCGGCAGTGACAAGCCGAGACCGAGTTCGAAGCGGCCGGCGCTGGCCGCCTGCGCTGTTTGCGCCTGCATGGCCAGTGCGTTGGGGTGGCGTGGGTGGATCGGGACGACCGCCGTTCCGACTGTGATGTCCGGCAACTCGCGCCCGATCAGCGCGGCGACCGCCAGTGCGTCGTAGTCGAACCGCTGGGTCAGCCAGACCGCGGGAACGCCGAGCCCGGCCAGTTTGCGGGCCTGGTCGAGCAGGTAGTCGACGGGATTCACGCCCGAAGTGAGCTGGTTGTAGTAGTCGGTGGGCAGGGATACGCCGATTCGCATACCAACAAAGGTACACCCAGTTTACTTATGCACTCGGTTTACATTTTGGTTAGACTATCCGGCATGACCTCTGGACCGGGCCTGCGCGAGCGCAAGAGGCAGCACACCCGCGCAGCTATCTCCGACGCCGCCCTCCGGCTGTTTGTCGCCGACGGGTTCGACGCGGTGTCGGTTGTGGACATCGCAGCCGCCGCGGAGGTGTCCAAGCGCACGCTGTTCAAATACTTTCCCTCCAAGGAGGACCTCGTCGTGCACCGGTTCGCCGACCACGCCGATGAGGCTGCCCGCGCGGTACGAAACCGGGCACACGGGCAGACGCCCCTGACTGCCCTGCGAGCCGCCTTCCACGCCGGCCTGGACAATCACGAACCCAGCACCGGCCTGTGCGACGCGCCCGAAGTGCTGGCCTGCTATCGATTGGTACTGGATACCCCAGCGCTGACCGCTCGCCTTGCTCACTTCCTCACCAGCGGAGAGGTTGCGCTCGCCCAGACACTCGGGCCACCAAAGGAACTGGACGCGCGGCTAGCTGCCAGCGCGATCATCGCTGTGCAACGCAACCTCAGCCAGGCCAACTGGCACGCACTGGTCAACGGCCAGAGCGCAGCCCAGCGGCATCCTGTGGCAGTCGCCGAGGCAGAACGCGCCTTCGATCTACTTGCCGGGGGCATCGGAGATTGGTTCCCAGATAAGCCTGATCGATAGTCCAGCTGTCCGGGCTGATCGCCCGGGCAACACGCGGCGGCGCGGCCGGGCCCGCGGGGCGGGTCGCCGCTAGGTTGGCGGGGTGGCCGCTGAGAAATCCCCCGCCGGAGACGGCGAACCGAAAGCCCAGGACAGCAATCGAAAAGCCCAGGACACCGAAGATGTGGGCATCCGGCCCGACGCCCTGGTGGCCTCGGTGATTCCCGCCTGGCTGCCGCGCGCGTACCTGCTGGCGGCGGCCACGGTCGCGGGCATCGTGGTGACCTTCTGGGCGCTGACCCGTCTGCAGGGACTGCTGACCGTGCTGGTGGTGTCGCTGTTCCTGGCCTTCGCCATCGAGCCCGCGGTGAACTGGCTGGCCGCGCGCGGCTGGAAACGCGGAGCGGCGACCGGCGCGGTCTTCGCGATCGTGACCGTGGTGCTGGTCGGATTCGTCTGGACCATGGGCGAATTGGTGGTCGGGCAGGTGTCGTCCCTGATCAAGAATCTGCCGCACGATACCCAGAGTGTGGTCACCTGGATCAACGACACCTTCCACACCGACCTCTCGGTCGCCGACATCACCGACCGCACCTCGGAGCTCAGCACCAAACTCCAGACCTGGGCGCTGGACCTCGCCGACGATGTGTGGGGCATCGGCACCACCGCGCTCGGCGTGCTGTTCCAAGGCCTGGGCGTGCTGCTGTTCACCTTCTACTTCGCCGCCGACGGCCCGCGCTTCCGCAACGCCGTCTGCTCGCTGCTGCCGCCGCAACGCCAGCGGCACGTGTTGCGCGCGTGGGACATCGCGGTCGACAAGACCGGCGGCTACCTGTACTCCCGCGCCCTGCTCGCGGCCTGCTCGGCGCTGGCCCATTACGCGGCGATGCGAGTCCTCGGCATCCCGTCCGCCTTCGCCCTGGCACTGTGGGTCGGCGTCGTCTCCCAGTTCATTCCGACCGTCGGCACCTACCTCGCGGGCGCGCTCCCGGTCCTGGTCGCCCTCGCCCACGAGCCGCGCACGGCGCTGTGGATCCTCGGATTCATCGTCGTCTACCAGCAATTCGAGAACTACGTCCTGCAGCCCCGCATCACCGCCACCACCCTCGACATGCACCCCGCCGTCGCCTTCGGCGCGGTCCTGGCGGGCGCGGCCCTGTTCGGCGCGACCGGCGCCCTGCTGGCGATCCCGGTCACGGCCACCGCCCAGGCCTTCCTGTCCGCCTATGTCCGCCGCTACGACGTGGAGGCTCCGGCGCCGACCGCGCACGACTGATCGCTCGCCCGAACCAATCGGTCGGCTCGTATTCCGCCCGGCTCGCCCGCGTCGTACGCTGCGGTGGAACGAAGCTTGGTGAGAGGACTGTGCATGACGGTGACGGACCAGCCGCCCGTCGGCGGCGACACCGCCATTCGGGAATCGCGTTCCGGGGTCATCGAGCGGATGTCGGCCATCTTGGACGCGTTCGACAGTGGGCGGGAATGCCTGCGGCTCGAGGACATCACCGATCGGACCGGGCTGCCGCGATCCACCACCTTCCGGCTCGCGTGCCAGTTGACCGAACTGCAGTGGCTCGTGCACGACGAGCAGGGGTATCGCCTGGGGGCTCGAACGCGGCGGCTCGCGCGGATCACCGACTTCGAGGACATTCGAGCCGCGGCGTCGGCGGCCTTGTCGGATCTGCACGTGGCGACGGGGGCCGTCGCGCATCTGGCGGTGCTCGAGGGCAATGCCGTCCACTATCTGGACAAGGTGGGCGGACCACACGCGGCATCCATTCCGTCACGGGTCGGGGCGCGGCTGGACGCGACGCAGACGGTGTGTGGACTGGCACTGCTGGCCTCGATGGATCCCGAGGACGCGGACCGGGTGTTGCGACTTCCGTTGCGCAGCTCCACTGTTCGGCCGATCGCGCGCCGGCGGGCGGTCCAGGCCGATCTGTATCGGGTGCGGCAGCGCAATGGGCTGGCGATCTCGCTCGGGACCACGTGTGAGATGGGGATCAGCGCGGTCGCCGTGCCGGTGCTGGGTCCGGACGGGCCGGTCGCCGCGATCTCGCTGGCCACCCGGGGTGAGCTCGAACTGCGGCGGATCGCGCCGCTGGTGTTCACCGCCGCCCGCCGCACCGCCGCGGAGATGTTCGCCGACGGGTCGATGGGGGCCGAGCCGCTCGAACCCCCGTTGCGGACGCGCGCCCGGCTGGCTTGAGGCCGTTCAGCTGTTGGTGCCGTCGGCCGGAATGCCGTCGGGTAGTTCGGCGGCCGCGCCCGAACCGGAATCGGCTCCCGGGCAGGAGATCCCGAGCGAATAGGCCGTCATCGACAGCGAGCCGTAGCTGTAACCGTCGACCAGTGTCTCGGTATCCTCGGACGCGGCGGCGGCCAATCCCGCGAGATACAGCAGCGGGATGAAGTGGTCGGGGGTCGGCACCGCGAGGGAGTAGTCACGCTGATCGGTCAGCGCCAGAATGTCCGCGGGCCGGTTCAGCATGAGGTTCTGGGCGGCCTCGTCGAAGCGGCGGGCCCAGTCGAAGCCGGTGTCGGGACGGCTGGGGTCGATGCCGCGCAGATTGTGCACCACATTGCCGCTGCCGACGATGAGAATTCCGCTCTCGCGCAACGCGTGCAGCCGGATGCCGAGCTCGAGATGGTATTCGAGGGGCTTGTCGGCATTGATGCTCAGCTGCACGACCGGGATGTCGGCGTCGGGGAAGGCGTGCCGCAGCACCGACCAGGAACCGTGGTCGATGCCCCAGCTGTCGGTGTCCGCGCCGACCCAGTTCGGTTTGACCGCCTCGCTGACCTCCTCGAACAGCGCGGGCAGCCCGGGCGCGGGGTACTGGACGGCGAACAGTTCGGGCGGAAAACCGTAGAAGTCGTGGATGGTGCGCGGGTGCGGCATCACCGTCACCGCGGTCGCGTTGATGTACCAGTGCGCGGACACGATGAGGATGGCGCGCGGGCGGGGCACGCTGCGGCCGAACGCCTCCCACGCCTGGGTGTACCGGTTGCGCTCCAGCGCGTTCATCGGGCTGCCGTGGCCGAGGAACGCGGCGGGCATGCGGGCGGCCGGATCGGCGGCGGTCATCGATCACCGACCTCGGGCGGCGGGGCGGGCCGCGCGGGTTGCGGTCCGCGCGTGCGGGTCCGGCCGTGGGCGTCGACGGCGGCGTCGAGCGAGAGGTTGATGTCCATCAGCTGGTCGATGGTGTCGCCGTGCAGCCGGACGAACTCCTCGCGGGCCCTGCCGCGACGGAAGGAGATGAACGACCGGTCGGATTCGAGCTGCCAGGTGTACCAGAACAGATACGGCACGGTGAGCACGAAATTGACTATGCCCCACACGATCCAGACGTCGTTGTCGAACCAGCCGTCCGAGGGCATCACCTTCGGGAAGATGTTGTAGATGGCGATCACCAGCATCAGCACCGGCAGCGTGTAGATGCGCGCCATGATGTAGAGCTCGGGCCGCCGCTTCACCAGCGGATAGATCTCCGCGACCGCGAGAATGCAGACGCTCGCCGCGAAGTGCTCCTCCTCGGGCGGGTATCCGCCGAAGGTGAAGCACAGATTCCAGGTGGTGTAGAGGAAGTTCCACGCCATGGTGGTGTAGGCGACGAGCTCGGCATTGCGCCCCGGCAGGATCTCCCAGAACCGTGGCGAGTACGGGATCGTCAGGCACAGGCCCAGTCCCACCGCCGCGTTCCAATAGTTCCCGATCTCGGCGTCCCGCAGCGTGGCCTCGGCGATATTGAGGAACAGGATCGCGTACGGAAACCACAGGAACCGCGGATTGCGCAGGATGTCCCAGAACCGCCCCACCCGCTGTTCGGCCACCGCGACGCGCATCAACCCGACGATGGTCAGCGGAATCAGCACCGACAGGATCTTGGCCCACGAGAACCAGTTCACCAGCCCGATATCGCGTCCGGGCCCCCAGATCCACAGCGGGAACGTCAGCAGCGACAGCCCCCACACCCAGGTCGCCGGACGCGGGTGCAACCGCATGTAATCGACGATCACCCAGAGGATCGCGCAGAACACGAGCATGGACACCGCGGTCACCCAGGTGAATGGGGCCGGGTTCCCCGAAACCGCCTCCGAGGCCGCACTGATCACAGCGATCCCGCCTTCCCACGAACAGACTGGCAACAGCCAGGCAATCACCGATTCTCGTCATCGTGCCTCATGCGCGTCCGATTCCCGCCGCAACGCGCCACAACCGCCGACAGGACGGCCGACCAGCGCCTATCCTGAGTCACAGGTCCGTCCCTGGCGCGGACCGGCTCTCCGCTGCGGACGCATTCACCTCCGGGGGTTGTCTTGATCGACGAGCGGCCGATCGTGTTGACCGATGAGTTCTTCCAGGACCCGCACGCGACCTACGAACGGCTACGCGAGCTCGGGCCGGTCCATCACGTGCGGTTCCCGCACGGCGTGATCGGTTGGCTCGTCACGGATTACACCACCGCGCGGCAGGTGCTGTGCGACCCGACGGTCAGTAAGAACCTGCACGCGGTGGCCGACGACGATCGGCTGGTGGCGGGTGCGACCGTCGCGGATCCGGGCAACAGACGGCACATGCTCAATGCCGATCCGCCGCTCCACACCCGGATGCGCAAGCTGGTCGATCGGGCGTTCACCCCGGCCGCCGTCGCCGCCCTGGCGCCGCGGATCACCGAGATCGCCGACGAGCTGCTCGACGCCATCACGCCCGGTACGACGGTGGATCTGCTGCGGGAGTTCGCCTTCCCGCTGCCGATCACCGTCATCTGCGAACTGCTCGGCGTGCCCGCCGCCGACCGCTCCGACTTCCAGCGCTGGTCGAGCGAACTGGTCAGTGCGCGGAGTCACGAGTCGAAGGCCGATGCCAATGCCCAATTGGCGAAATACCTCGACGATCTGATCGCCGGGCACCGGGCCGAGGGCGGGACCGATGTGCTGTCGGCATTGATCCGCGCCACCGAGGAGGGCGACCGGCTCACCTCCGACGAGCTCCGATCCAATGCCCTGTTGCTGCTCGTCGCCGGACACGAGACGACGGTGAACCTCATCGGCGGCTGTGTTCTCGAACTGCCCGACGATCCCGGAGCCCGGGCCCGGATCGCCACGGATCCGTTGGCCGCCAAGACTTTCCGGGAAGAGGTCCTGCGGTTCCACAGCCCGGTCAATATCGCGACCTTCCGCTACACGACCGCGCCGCTCACCCTCGGTGAGGTCCGCATCGAGCCCGGCGAGTTGCTCATGGTGTCCCTCGGAGCGGGCAATCGCGACCACACCCGCTTCGACGAGCCCCACACCTTCCACGCCGACCGAATCGACAATCACCACATCGCCTTCGGCTACGGAGCCCACTTCTGCCTGGGCGCGTCGCTGGCGCGGCTCGAGGCCGATATCGCCCTGGCCCGGCTGCTCGCCCGGTTCCCCGCGCTCACCGTCAGGGAGCGCGAGCGGTTGCGCTGGCGGCCGAGCCTGGTCATCCACGGTCTCAGCGAACTGCCGGTCACCTGCCGCTGACCGATCGGGTGGATGGGACACTGTCGGGACCATTCACCCGATCCGGCGAGGAGGACCCGGCGCTGTGCCGAAGATCCGGGCGGCGACCGTCGCCGAACACCACGCGGCCCAGCGGCGCGCGCTGCTCGACGCGGCGCGGGATGTGCTGACGGCCGGGCAGGTGCCCACGCTGACCGAGGTGGCGACACGGACCGGACTCGCGCGGCCAAGCGTCTACCAGTACTTCAAGTCACGCGACGACCTGCTGATCGCGGTGCTGGAGGACGCGTTCCCGCGCTGGAGCGCGCGCATCGCCGAGCAGATGGGCCGGGCCGCGAATCCGGCGGAGCGGGTGCTCGAATACATCACCGCCAATATCGATCTCGTCATGGAGGGCGAGCACGCCGTGGCGCGGGCGCTGGCATCCGCCCTGCCGAACAACGACATGGCCGGGCGCGCACGGCAGTTGCACGATGGGCTCACCACACCGCTCACGGCCGCGTTGGCGGAGCTGGGCGCGGCCGATCCGGAGCTGACGGCCGAGCTGGTGAACGCGATCGTGCATGCCGCGACCCGGATGGTCGAGGCCGGCACCGAACCGACGGTGGTCGACGCGCGGGCGCGGGAGCTGGTGGCCCCGTACCTCGCGGCGCTGACGGGCTAGCGGCGCGGGGTCTACGGCAGGATCGAGTCGACGTAGCCGCCGTCGACCCGCAAGGCGCCGCCCGTGGTGGCCGAGGCGAGCGGGGAGCTGAGGTAGACCACCATGTTCGCGATCTCCTCGGGCTCGATGAGGCGCTGGATCAGCGATTGCGGGCGGTGGGCGCGCATGAACTCGCGCTGCGCCTGATCCCACGGCAGCGCGGGGTCCACCAGCTGGTAGACGAAGTCCTCCACCCCGGCGGTGTGCGTCGGCCCGGCGATGACCGAGTTGACCGTAACCCCGGTTCCGGCAGCGTCTTTCGCGAATCCGCGCGACAGCGCCAGCAGCGCCGTCTTGGACACGCCGTAGTGGATCATCTCCTCGGGAATCACGATGGCCGAGTCGCTGGCGATCTGCAGCGCGCGACCCCAGCCCCGGTCGATCATGCCCGGCAGATAGGTGCGGATCAGCCGGGCCGCGGCCAGCACATTGACCTCGAAGTAGGTGCGCCACTGCGCATCGGTGATCTCCCGCGCGGGCACGGCCCCGAAGATCCCGAGGTTGTTCACCAGGATGTCGACGGCGGGCAGTTCGTTCAGCAGTCGATCCACACCCTCGGCGGTGGCGACGTCGGCGGTGACGCCGTGCGCGTCGGCCCCGGTGACCCGCAGTTCGGCGACCGCGGACTCGACCCGGTCGGCGGTGCGACCGTTGACGGCGACGCGCGCTCCGCTGCGGGCCAGTCCGGCGGCGATGGCCAGCCCGATGCCCTGGGTGGAGCCGGTGACGAGTGCGGTCTTGCCGGTCAGGTCGATGTTCACGAGCGACACTCCTTCGCAGGGGACGACCGCGCGGCCGCGGTTCGCGCCGTGGCCGAGTCTATGGCCGCGGCCGGAGCCGATCGCGCAGCGAGATGTCGTTCGGCGAGGCGCGCGGGTGCGCGGACAACTAAGGTCACGTCCCAAAAACAGGGAGTACCGCGTGACCACACACACCGAAGCCCGCCCCTACCCGTTCGGGGAGCCGGTCCGGCTCGATCCGCCGCCGCTCGCGGCGAAACTCCAACGTGAGGAACCGATTTCGCGCATCCTGCTGCCGTTTGGCGGCGAGGCCTGGCTCGTCACCCGTTACGCGGATGTGCGCTCGGTGCTCAGCGACCCCCGCTTCAGCCGCGCCGCCACCGTGGGCCGGATGGATGTGCCGCGGGTGCGGGAAACCCCTGCGCTGCCGAACATTCCGACCAGCATGGACCCACCGGAGCTGACCCGGCTCCGCAAACTCACCATGACCGCGTTCACCTCGCGCCGGGTCCAGCAGCTGCGCCCGCGCGCCGAACGCATCGTCGACGAGCTGCTCTCCGCCATGGAGGCCGCGGGCTCGCCCGCCGATCTCGTCGAAGCGCTGGCGTTGCCGCTGCCGGTCACCGTCATCTGCGAAATGCTCGGCGTCCCACCACAAGACCAGCATCGCTTCCGCGATTTCTCCGACGCGATCATGTCCACCACCGCGGTCAGCGACATGGAGCGCGCGATGGCGTACGCCGCCGTCGCGGGGTATCTGACCGAGCAGATCGCCGTACGCCGCGAACGACCGGCCGACGACCTGCTCGGCGCGCTGGTGGCGGCACGAGACAACGAGGACCGGCTCAGCGAGGAGGAGCTGATCACCCTCGGCATCACCCTGCTGGTCGCCGGGCACGAGACCACGGCGAACCAGATCGCCAACTTCACCTACGTGCTGCTCACCGAACCGAGCGAATGGGACCGGCTGCACGCCGATCCCGGGCTGGTTCCGACCGCCATCGAGGAGCTGCTGCGCTACATCCAGGTCGGCAACGGCGGCGCGTTCCCCCGCATCGCCACCGAGGACATCGAACTCTCGGGCACGCTGATCCGCGCCGGGGAATCGGTCTTCGTCGATCTGCAGGCCGCCAATCGCGACGAGACGGTATTCCCCGATCCCGACACCCTGGATCTGACCCGGCATCACAACTCGCACTTGACTTTCGGCCACGGATTCCATCACTGCGTCGGCGCGCAGCTGGCCCGACTCGAATTGGATGTCACGCTCACCGCGATGCTACACCGATATCCACAATTGCGCTTGGCGGTTCCGGCGGACGCTATCGAATGGAAAACAGGCATGCTGTTGCGTGGCCCGAAGGCGCTTCCGGTGGCCTGGTAGCCAAGTGAATACGCGCTGACCAATACAACAAATCCGACTTATCCCAGCGCGACAACGGCATTGACAGACCAGTCTGTCCACCCGCCCAGATCACACCCCCACACCGTGACTGAATCGCTCTGAGCTGCAAGGCTGTTGAGAGTGACGGCTCACATTGACAGCATCAGCCACGTCCCGATAGCGTGTTGCCATGGCGTTGCGGGTCAGATGACCAACAGCGGATAATTGTCGGGGACGCGCTGTGGGGATTGATTTGTGACTATTTTTCAATGGGTTTCGCATTTGCGCGGAATGACATCATTTCAGTTTGGAAATACACTATGCCATCGGTGATCTCGGCCGTAGTCATCGATGAACTCATTCGCAATGGCGTGCAATGGTTCGTGTATTGTCCCGGCTCTCGGAACGGTCCGATCGGCTTCGAATTGGCGCGGCGCGCCCGGGCCGGGGAGATCGAATTCCAGGTCCGGCTGGACGAACGCTCGGCAGCCTTTGTGGCACTGGGCATCACGAAGGCGACCGGCCGTCCGGCGGTCGTGGTGACCACCTCCGGCACCGCGGTGTCGAACCTGCTGCCCGCGGTCACCGAGGCCAACTACTCGGATCTGCCGCTGGTGCTGGTGACCGCGAATCGCCCGCCCGACGTGCTGGGCACCGGCGCGTCGCAGACGGTGGACCAGACCGCGCTGCTCGCCTCGCAGACGCGGCACGTGCAGCAGACCTGGTCCGGCGGCGCGGTCGACGCGACCGCCAATGGCGTACTGCGGTCACAGGTTTGCCGCACCCTGGGCATCGGAACCGGCAAGCTGGTCGGCCGTCCCGGCCCGGTGCAGATCGACGTGCCGCTGTCGTCGGGACTACCGCCGAAGCCCGAAACCTGTTCTCCCGCAGGACGTCCCGGCGGCGCCCCGTGGATCGCCATGCCCGAGATCCCGGGTGCGGCGCACCCGGATGCGGTCGAGCTCGACCTGCGCCGGCCCACCCTGGTCATCGCCGGTGACGGCGCGGACCCGGCCGACCTGCCGCCGCTGCCGGTGATGGCCGAGCCGACCGTGGCGGTCGGTGACCGGAAACGCCTGCACCCCTGGGTTCTCGACCAGGTGCGGCCCGAGCAGGTCGTGGTCTACGGCCGTCCGACCCTGCACCGCAATGTCGGCCGCCTGTTGGCCCGGCCGGGCGTGCGCACCGTGCTCGTCTCCGGGGGCGGCGACTGGCTCTACGCCGCGCCGGATATCGAGCTGCTGTCCCGGAATCCGCGCTTCACCGGCGATCCGGTGCCGGTGTGGATCGAGGAACTCGAACACGCCGACGAGACCGTGCGCGACGCCTGGTCGCGGACGATGGCCGAGCCCGCCAACCGCCGCACCGGCGTCGGTGTGGCGCACGCGGTGCTCGGGGCCCTGCGCCCCGGCGACCTGCTGTGGCTCGGCGCGTCCAACCCGATCCGCGACGTCTCGCTGACCGGCCTGATCCCGCCCGGCGTGGACGTGCTGTCCAATCGCGGCGTCGCGGGCATCGACGGAAACGTCAGTGCCGCAACCGGAGCCGCGCTGGCCCACCCCGACCGGCAGGTCGTCGCACTGCTGGGCGACCTGACCTTCGCCTACGACGCGTCCGGATTGCAGACCGGGCGGCTGGAACGCATGCCCGCGAACCTGACCATCGTGGTGTCCAACGACGCCGGCGGTGGCATCTTCGAACTGCTCGAGCAGGGCGACGCCCGCTACAAGCGCGAGCCCTACGGCGACACCTTCGAACGGATCTACGGGACGCCGCAGAACATCGACATCGCCCACCTGTGCCGCGCCTACGACGTCGCGCACACCACGGTCGAGATCGACGATCTGGCCGCGTCACTGGGCCTCGCCCGCCGGTCCAGCCGACTGTCGGTGCTCGAAATCCCGGTCGCCCGAACCGATCTGCGTGATGTGCACGCGCGCACCCGCCAGGCGGTGGAGGCGGCGTTCGACGCGACCGCCGTCTCGGCGCTGAATCTCGAGCTGGAGCTGCACTCCTGATGCCACACCCATCCGACTCCATACCACTGACTCCCCTACTCGTTCCCGAGGATCCCGACGCCGCGGTCGACACCGTCCGCCGCGCCATCGAGCTCGCGTACCGCGGTGGCGAGGCCATCGCCCCGATCACCGATCCCGTGCAGGCGCAGGGGCTTCCGCCGACCGTGCCCGCCACCACCGCGGTGGTGCTGTCCACCTCCGGTTCCAGTGGCGTCCCGAAGCGAACCCTGTTGTCCCGCATCGCCTTGGCCGCCTCGGCGGAGGCGAGTTCGGAGCGGCTCGGCGGCGCGGGCGACTGGCTGCTGTGCCTGCCGGCCGGATTCGTCGCGGGCTTCCAGGTGATCTCGCGAGCCACGCTCGGCGGCACCCGGGTGACGACGCTGCCCGGCGGCCACTTCGATCCCGCCGCGTTCGCGGCCGCGGCCCGGCGGCTGCCCGCCGGCCGCCGCTACACCTCGCTGGTCCCCACCCAGGTCACCCGGCTGCTCTCCGACGCCGAATCCCGGACCGCCCTGGCGGTTTTCGACAAGATCCTGATCGGCGGCGCGCGCCTCGACGACGAGACCGGCCGTGTGCTGCGCGAGCTGACCGACGCCGTGGTCACCTACGGCATGACCGAGACATGCGGGGGCTGTGTCTACGACGGCACGCCGTTACGCGGTGTGCGGGTCGAGATCATCGACGGCATAATCCATCTCGGCGGCAGCGTGGTCGCCGACGGCTATCTCGATGTCGCCGGCGAGCAGCCCTTCTACCGCGAGGGCGGCACCCGCTGGTACCGCACCTCGGACCGCGGGCACTGGTCGCAGGAGCTGCTGGTGCCCACCGGCCGCGTCGACGACCTGATCAACACCGGCGGCGTGAAGGTATCCGCGGTCGCGATCGAACAGGCTCTGACCGGCGTGCCGTGGATCGAGTCCGCGGTGGTCATGGGCGTGCCCGACCGCGAGTGGGGCGAGCTCGTGGGCGCGTATCTGGTGACGCGCCACTCGATTCCCGACCACGACCTGGAGCCGCTGCGCGAGCGGGTGCGGCAGCGGCTGGGCCGGGCCGCGGTGCCCAAGCGCTTCGTCCTCGGCGCCGAGCTGCCGTTGCTGGCGAACCAGAAGATCGACCGCCGCGCCGTGCGCGACCGACTGACCACCACCGAATCGGAGCACTCCCATGCATGATCCCGTGCGATTCCGCCTGGCCGGCGCGAACGGCCCGGTAGGCCTGGACGGGCCGCTGATCTGCTATCACAATCTCGCCGAGGCGGAGGCCGCGGTGCGGGCGGGCGCGTACGGCAATGTGGTGGCCGGCGCGATCCCCTTCGACACCGAGCTCGCCGAGTCCTCGCTGTACCTGGGCTGGCGGACCACCACGCCGGACCGGAGCCCGCGGCGTCCCGGCCCGCGTCCGGAGTTCCGCGCCGATGTCGAGTTCAACGACGCCGCGATCGCGGACTATCTGCGCCACATCGACGACGCGCTGGCACTGTTGCGCGCCACCGAGCCCGAGCTGGAGAAGATCGTCATCTCGCGCTGCGAGCGCTACTTCTACGACGGCGTGGTCGATCCGCTCGCCCTCTTCGATCGGATCACCGAGCTGTACCCGAACGCGCGCAGCTACTTCGTCGAGCACCTCGACCACCCGGGCGTGTACACGATGGGCGCGAGCCCGGAGCTGTTCCTCGCGAAGTCCGGCGCCACCCTCACCATGACGCCGCTGGCCGGAACGGTGCTGCGCGACACCCGGCTGCCCGAATCCGCGGACCGCGAACGCGCCCGCGCCCTGCTGTTCGACGACAAGTACCTGACCGAGCATCGGCACCTGGTCGACTTCATGGTGAAGGGCCTGTCCGCGTTCTGCCCGGACCTCGACTATCCCGACGATCCCGAACTGGTGACCGCTCCGGGCCTGTGGCACTTGGGAACTCCCATCACCGCTCGCCTGCTCGACCCGGACGTCCCGGTGACCGACCTGGTCGCCGCACTGCACCCCTCCCCCGCGGTGTGCGGGGTGCCGCAGGCCGTATCGCGGCGCATGATCGCCGACTACGAACCTGCCCGCGCCTACTACGGCGGCCTGGTCGGCTGGATCGACAGCACCGGCGACTGCGAGTTCCACATGGCGCTGCGCGGACTCGAATTGGATTCGCACCGCAGCGATCTCACGCTGCGCACCGGCGGCGGCGTGGTGTCGCGCAGCCGGATCGACACCGAGTTCGCCGAGACCTCGGCCAAGCTGGCGACCATGCGCCGGGTGCTGGGGATCCCGTGATGCGTGACGCGGTCATCGTCGCGGCGGTACGCACGCCGATCGGACGGGGAAAACAAGGCGGCGCGCTCGACGGCGTGCACCCGGTGGACCTGATGGCGCACAGCCTGCGCGCCGTGGTCGAACAGGCCGGCATCGATCCGGCGCTGATCGACGAGGTCATCGGCGGCGTGGTCAGCCAGGTCGGCGAACAGGCCACCAATGTCACCCGGCGCGCCTCGCTCGCGGCCGGGTTCCCGGAATCGGTGCCCGCCAGCACCATCGACCGGCAGTGCAGCGCCAGCCAGCAGGCGCTGCGCTTCGCCGCGCACGCGGTCATCGCCGGAGACTGCGACGTGGTGGTGGCCACCGGCGTGGAGTCGGTGAGCCGGATTCCGATGGGCACCAGCCTGCTCGACGTGGACAACCTCACCGGATCGGCGTTCCTGGAACGCTATCCGCAGGGCGTGCCGTGGCAGGGCATCAGCGCCGAACTCATCACCGCGCGTTGGGGATTCGGGCGCGGCCAGCTCGACGAGTACGCGCTCGAGAGCCACCGCCGCGCCGCCGAGGCCACGAAGCGGGGTGGATTCGACGCCGAACTGACCCCGCCGATCAACGGCCTGGCCCGCGACGAGACCATCCGATTCGACGCCTCCGCGGCCGGACTCGCCGCGCTGTCGCCGTCGTTCTACAACGAGGCCATCGCCCAGCGGTTCCCGGAGATCGCCTGGCACATCACCGCGGGCAATGCCAGCCAGCTCGGCGACGGCAGCGCGGCGGTGCTGGTCACCACCAGCGAACACGCCAAGCGACTCGGGCTCACTCCGCTGGCCCGGATCCGCAGTCACATCGCGGTCGGCGACGACCCGTTCCTCATGCTGACCGCCGTGGTGCCCGCCACCGAAAAGGTGCTCAAGCAAACGGGATTGACGCTGGACGACATCGATCTCATCGAGATCAACGAGGCGTACGCCAGCGTCGTCCTCGCATGGGCGCGCGAAACCGGGGCCGACCTCGACCGGGTCAACGTCCACGGCGGCGCGATCTCGCTCGGGCATCCGCTCGGGGCCAGCGGGGTGCGGCTCACCGCCACCCTGGTGCACGCACTGCACGAACGCGGCGGCCGCTACGGCCTGCAGACCATGTGCGAATCCGGCGGTCAGGCCAATGCCATGATCCTGGAAGCGCTCTGACGCAGCCCGCACATCGCGCGCCGCGCCCCGCTCAGTGCGCGGCGCGGGCAGCGGCCAGGATCGCGGCGATCGCCGGGTCGCCCGTCGCGACCTCGGCGAACGCCGCGGCGAGGGTGTCCTCGTAGGTGGTGCGGGCCTCGCGGTAGCGGTCGCGTCCGGCGTCGGCGAGCACGGTGTACACGCCGCGCTTGTCGTCGGGACACAGGTCGCGGTAGGTGAAGTCGGCCGCGTTCAGGCGGCCGACCAGCCGGGTCACCGAACTCTGGTTCAGGCCCAGCTTGTCGGCGAGTTCCTGCATGCGCAGTTCGCTGTCAGGGGCCTGTTCGAGGAAGCTCAGCGCCCGATACTCCGACAATCCGAGCCCGTGACGACGCTGCAGGGCCGTCGCGAGGCGGCTCTCCACCTGTGCGTGCAGGATCAGCACGCGGTTCCAGAGTTGGGTATCCGCACCGGTTTTCACGCTTTTCGCCTGCGACGGCATCGACTCACTCCCTCGATCTGGCGGTGTCCGGACGAGACGTCGGCCACCGGGGCTTGACACAAGTTTACATGTACATGCATTCTCTTCTTCGCGAGCATTTACTTGCACGTACATACAATCACATGAAGGGTGCAGCTCCCATGGCTTGGGTCTATCTGCTGATCGCGTCCGTGTTCGAAATCGTCTTCGCGCTGGCGACCAACGCCACCCACGGGTTCACCGTCCTGGGCCCGTCCCTGCTCACCGCAGCGGCCGCCGCGGGCGGGATCTTCTTCCTCGGTCTGGCCCTGAAATCCCTCGACGTCGGCGTCGGCTACACGGTGTGGACCGGCATCGGGTCGGTCGGCACCGTGCTGTTCGGGGCGGTGGTGTTCGGCGAGGAGTTCACCCCGGCCAAGGTCCTGGCCTTCGTACTCATCATCGGCGGCGTCCTGGGCTTGAAGATCGCCGACAAGCTCACCGGCGCTCCCGCCTGATTCGACGACTCACGTTCCCCTTCCACCCTTTTCGAGGAGAAACCGTCATGTCCTGGGTATACCTGCTCATCGCCGCCGTCTTCGAGGTCGCCTTCGCGCTCGGCACGAATGCCACCAAGGGGTTCACGCGCCTGTGGCCGTCGGTGTTCACCCTGGCCGCCGCCGCGGCGGGGATCTACACGCTCAGTCTCGCCTTGCGCACCCTCGATGTCGGGGTGGGGTACACGATCTGGACGGGCCTCGGCTCGATCGGCACCGTCGTCCTGGGTGCGCTGATCTACCACGAGAAGATCAATGCGCCCAAGGTGATCGCCTTCGGATCCATCATCGCCGGGGCGCTGGTCCTGCGGCTGGCCGCCTGACCTACCCGAGCAGGTAGACCGGGGTGCTCGGTGGGCCGGACTTGGTCACGAACTCGTGGCGCAGGCGGTGGAACGGCGAGGCGGGATCGAACACCTCCTCGGTGAGGTGTTCGAGCTCCTCGGAGCGGTACGCCGCCAACGGTTTCACCGCCTCGTCGGCCGCGCGGCGACGTTGCTTCTCCCGGATGCGGACGGGCAGGCCGGGGTCGGTGGCCAGGGCGGCGGCCGTGTGCCGGACCCAGGTGCGGAACTCGGCGGGATCGCCGGGCACCACGTGATCCACCAGGCCCAGCGCCGCGGCGGCGCGGGCGCCGATCGGGAGCGCCTCCCCCGTCAGGCGATCCGCGCACTCCGCGCCCACCCGGCGCGGCAGGGTGTAGGTCCAGTACTTCGACCCGCGCAGGCCCGACACCCGGTAATGCGGGTTCAGGACCACCGATTCGCGGCACCACACCTCGTCGGCGGCCAGGGCCAGCATCACCCCGCCCGCGGCGGCATTGCCGGGCAGCGCGGAGATCACGAGCTTGTCGGTCGTGGTGAGAATGGCCTCGACCAGGTCGTTGAAAGCGTTGATATTGCGCCAGGATTCGGCGGCCGGATCGGGGGCCGCCTCGATCACATTGAGCTGGATGCCATTACAGAAGAAGTCGCGAGCCGGACCCAGCACCAGCACCTTCACCGCACGGGTGCAGGCCAGGCGGTAGGCCTCCAGCAGGCGTTCGCACTGGCGGGTGCTCAGAGCGCCACCGGCATAGGTGAATCCGAGGTAGCCGACCTCGTCGTATTCGTAATAACGCAGCTCCGACCAGGTGACGCGCACGGCCGCCTCGCAGGGACTCACCGGTACGTCAGGAATGCCGGCGAGCGCTTCGGGGCCGAGCACGTCGGTGGCGGGCAGTTTGAAGGTGGGCGGGCCATCCGGGCGCGGGCAGGCCCGCAGCTGCGGGATCCACACCGCGCCATCCACGGTGGCCCGGCAGATCGCGCCGTCGCGGGTGGCGATCACCCGGCCCGGCACGCCGCGCAGCCGGTCCTCCAGATGACCGCCGTAGAGGAAGTACTCGCCGCCGTACAGCTCGTCGAGCACGCCCGGATTCGAGTCGGCGGCACGGAGTTTGCGCAGCACGGTGGTGGTGCTGTCGTGGGCCCAGTCGATGCGGCGGAAGTTCTGGGCGTAGCACGGGTGCGGCGGCGCGGTCACCTCGGTACGCGGGTCGATCGGTGCGGCGCCGTGCTGTTCGAATCGGTCCAGCGCGCGCAGCAGGGCCGCCACCGCGGCGTCGGCGACCTCGGTCCGGTACAGCTCGCTCTTGGAGCACATGCGCATCGGGAACGATTCCGATGCCCAGGCCGGACCGGGCGCGTCACCGGCGCGCTGCACGGTGACGCTCCACGACGCGGCATCGGTGCCGATCGCCCAATCCAGTGACGACGGGCCGTGATCGCCTTCCGGCCCCGGCCGCACGACCAGCACCACGTGCCGGGCGCGCAGGTCCGCCGGGACCGGTTCGGCGAGCATGAGCCCGACGATGAGGTCGGGCCCGAAGGCCGCCGCCCCGGCCCTGATCGCGTCGTCACCGAGCGCCAGTTCCACCCCGATGAGATGACCCCGCTCGGCCAGCTCGATCCGGATGCGCTGCGTCAGGCTGTCGAAGGCGCCGGCCACGAGCAGGATTCGCATCGGACTTCTCCCCTTGAAACACGGCTCAGCGTTGAACCAGCTAACTACTTCCATCTAGGAATAATGGACGAATCAGCGCTTGACAAGTTTCGGGATCAAGCTGTTACCAAAGGAAATTCAGAACGGAAGCACTCTGTCTCTGCTGGCGTATCGATGCGACCAGGGTGGCACAGCACACAATTGGTTATCGAATCAGCAGCTGGTCGGGACCGGATCCCCGCGGAAACGCGACTCCACGTAGTTCCAGGCGTCCGGGAAACCCGCGACCGCCGTGGTCATGTGCTCGGCGATCTCGAAGGGCCGGAACACCACCGGCACGCCCGCCTTGCAGTAGTGGTCGGCCACCTCGCCAACCGGATCGAAGGCCGTCAGCTCGTCGAAACGCCCCTGCCAGAAGTAGGTCGGGGCAGTCGGGTTGCCGGGGTGATAACGCAGGCTGTTCTCCCGCAGCACCTCGTGCGCCACCGGAGAGTCCATCAGACTCTTGGACGCGGCCATCTGATCGGCGCTGCGGAAGGCGCCGTGGAACAACAGGAAGCGGCGGCAGGCATCATGGGTGAATTCCCGAAACCACAGGCCGTTCTCGTTGAGCTGATCCGAGATGGGCAGACGGTCCGGATACTCGCGCTCCAGCCCCATGGCCGCGGCGAAGGCCAGGCCGAAGCCCGGGTGCGGGGCGAAGCCCAGCGACAGCGCCATCTGCTCCAGGTCGGCCGGAATGCCGCCCGCCACCACGGCGTCCAGCTTCAGATCGGGGGCGTACTCCGGCTGCAGGGCGCCGGCCCACGCGGTCGCCATGCCGCCGCCGGAGTACCCGGCCAGCGCCACCCGCGAATTGCCCAGACCCAGCTCTGCGACCTTGCGGACCGCCTTCACACTGTCCAGGGTGACCATGCCGCTCAGCTTCGCCGCACCGTAGGCCACGTTGGGGCCCAGGTAGTCCGGCATGGAGATGGCCCAGCCGCGCCCGATCGGCAGCATGGCGCCCGCGCCGTCCTGCAGTTCGCCGTTGAACAGCGAGCGCGACGGGTTGCACTGCGAGCCCAGGGAATTGATCAGGGCCTGATAGGAGACCAGCGGCGGGTTCTTGACGCCCTTGGGCATCAGCACCGTGGTCATGCCCAGGATCGGCTGACCCTGGGAATTGGTGGAACGGAAGGCGACCTGCCAGCCGTCGGTGCCCACGTACAGGCCCGGGTCGATGCTGCGGGTGCGGACCACGTCACCGGGCGCGAAACTGCCCAGATCGGCGGGCGGGTTGTAGAAAGGATCGGAATCCTGTGTGGGATAAAGGGGTTGAGCCGATACGGGGGCACACACCGCCCCCGCGGTCAGGATGCTCAAGGCCAGGACCACCGCCCTGGCGGATACTGCGAACAACGACGTTCCCTCACACTTCAGCCGTTCGAGTCTCGCGCCCCCGACTGCACGTGAACGAACGGTCGACCAACAAGCAACGGATTGGCATGCGGCACAGCCGCGCCCATGAACCGGGAGAGGACAGACAGCAAGCCTCTCGCGAATCGTACAGTGACGCTACAGCTAACCTGGTCCAGCGTCCAGGCATGCGGACAAACGAGGCATGAAGTGTCAGCCGACAGTCCCACTCAGTAGACGATCGAGCCCACCGATCAGGAAAACGACCTGGTCTTCGTATAAGTCGGAGAGCTCCTGCGCGGGCGGCGGAGTCGCACCCGGATGCCAGTCGTCGGCTCGGCTGAGGGCCTGCAGGAAACCCATGAGGGCAATAGCCCAGCGAGCTTCCAGCCGATCGGGATCCGAAGCCGGGAAGGCGCGGCGCAGCTGGACGTGCAGCTGATCGGGCAGATCCTGCTCGGCGGTCGTCAACGCCGGATGCGAGAGCAGCGAGAGCTGGGTGACGATCTTGATCCAGCGCATGCCGCGAGTCCGATGCGCCAGCAGCAGGTCTCGATACGGCTCGGTGACCGCGCGCACCAGCGTCTCCGCGGTCGGCGGCTCCGGGCGGGCCGCCAGCGCGTCGGCATTGGCGCGAATGCGGTCACGCACCACGGCGCCCAGATCCAGCAGCACGGCGGCGATCAGATCGTCCTTGGTGCCGAAGTGGTAGTTGACCGACGACGGACCCAGACCGGCCGCGGCATTGACCGCGCGCACCGACACCGCGTCCACACCCTGGGCGGCGAACAGGCGCTCGGCGGTCTTCACCAGCCGGGTGCGGGTCGCATTGCCCTGGCGGTTCTGCATCGGGACGGTCACGCCACGAGCTTCGCACATCGACGGGGCGGGCCCGTCAGCACGGGGTACACAAGTGGATCGACAGGCCGATTTCCGGACGCCGAAACCGCCCATTATCGGGATGTGATCAGTACTTCCACCTCAGTTTTCGAATCATGCCCACTCACCGGGACGACATCATTTCTGGATCAGTTGATCCAGGTTTACTCGGGGAACCGCTCCGGGCGACGAAGCCCGGCGCACTGGGTAAGGAGATCCCGCATGTGGACCGCTGAATCGATGAAGTTCGGGGCGTTCCTGGCCCCCTACCACCCCCTCGACGCCGACCCGGCCCTCCAGCTGCGGCGCGACATCGATCTCATGGAACACCTCGACCACCTCGGCTTCGACGAGGCCTGGATGGGCGAGCACCACTCCACCGGCGCCGAGATCGTGCCCGCGCCCGACGTTTTCATCGCCGCCGCCGCCGAACGCACCGAACGCCTGCGCTTCGGCACCGGCGTCATGTCGCTGCCCTACCACCACCCGCTGGTCACCGTGGACCGCATCACCCAGCTCGACCTGCAGACCCGCGGACGCCTCATCTTCGGCACCGGGCCCGGCAAGATCCCGCTCGACGCGCACATGATGGGCATCAACCCCTCCGATCAGCGCCGCCGCCAGGGCGAGGCGCTCGAGGCGATCCTGGCGCTGCTGCGCGGCGAGGTCGTCAATATGACCACCGACTGGTTCACCCTGCGCGACGCGCGCGCCCAGCTGCCCACCTACGATCCGGCCGGGATCGAGGTCGCCACCGCCTCCACCATCTCCCCCAACGGGTCGGTGCTGGCCGGCACCCACGGGCTGTCGCTGCTGTCGCTGGCCGCCAGCTCGCCCATGGGATTCGAAGTGCTGGACCGCAATTGGGGCGTCTACGAGAAGGCGTGCGCCGAACACGGGCACGTCGCCGACCGGTCGCGGTGGCGGCTGGTCAACCCGATCTTCCTGGCCGAGACCCGCGCGGAGGCCGAGCGCGCGGTGAGCCGGCGCATCGGATCCATGGCCGCCTACGTGAACCGGCAGACCGGCGAGAACCCGGCCTGGGCCGACACGCCCAAGGGAATCATCGACCAGTGGCGCAATGACAACCTCGGCGAATTCGGGCAGGCCATCATCGGCACGCCCGACGAGGCGATCGAGCGGATCGAGAAGCTGATCGAGAAGACCGGCGGCTTCGGCACCATGCTCGTGCTGCACGTGGACATGGCGAGCTGGGAGGACACCAAGCGCAGCTACGAGCTGTTCGCCTCGGAGGTGATCCCGCACTTCAAGAATCGCAACCGCCGCCGCGAGGACAGCCTGCAGTACGCCGCCGACAACCGGGAACTGCTGATCGGGCAGCTGGTCACCGCGATCACCAAGGCCCACACCGACTACTACGGCGAAGCCGCCGCGACGGGAGCCTGACACCATGCGCGCCACACAGTTTCTGAACGGCGAGTTCACCGCCACCGAGGTGGCCGAGCCGCCCGCCCTCGGACCCGGCCAGCTGCGCATCGCGGTCGCCGCGTGCGGCATCTGCGGCAGCGACCTGTCGATGTCCAAGGACCCCTGCCGATTCGTGCAGGTGGCCACCGACAGCGGGTATCCGCTGGCGACCTTCGACACCGAGCGGCCGGTGGTGCTAGGGCACGAGTACGCGGGGACCGTCAGCGAGATCGGTTCCGGTGTCACCGATTTCGCGGTCGGGGACCGGGTCGCCGGGATCGGGCTGGCCACCGAGACCGTCACCGGGATTCCGACGATCATCGGCTACTCCAACGACTATCACGGGGCGTTCGGCGAGAGCATCGTGGTGGACTCGTGGTGGGTGCGGCACGTGCCCGACGGGTTGTCGCTCGAGCACGCCACCTTGGCCGAGCCGCTGCACGTGGGCGAGATGCATGTGCAGCAGTCGGGGCTGACGCCCGAGGACTCGGCGCTGGTGATCGGCTGCGGGACAATCGGGCTCGGGGCCATCATCGCGGCCAAGGCGCGCGGGGCGCGGCTGGTGGTCGCCTCCGAACCCTCGCCCAAGCGCCGCGAGCTGGCGCGGGCGGTCGGGGCGGACATCGTGGTCGATCCGAACGAGCAGGATCCGATCGCGGCCTGGATGACGGCGGTGGCGCAGCAGGATTCGGTCGTCGGCCAGTCCGGCACCGGCATTCTCATCGCCTTCGAATGCAGCGGGCGCGCCGGGATCCTCGGCACGCTCATGCGGACCATGCCGTTCAATTCCCGCATCCAGGTGGTGGCCGCGCCGTTCGCGGACGAGCCGATCATTCCGGTGGTGGGTCAGTTCCGGCGGATCGCCATCAATTTCGGGCACGGGCCGTACGAGAACGCCTACGAGATCACCCTGGAGCGACTGGCGGCGGGGCAGATCGACGCCGAGGCGATCATCACCGGCCGCGTCGGGCTCGACGGCGTGGCCGCGGCGTTCACCGCGCTGCGGGACCCGGAGGAGCACGTGAAGATCCTGGTGCTTCCGGGCCGCTGAGCTGCCGATTCCGTCCGATCCGGGGGTGGAGGGCGACATGGGTTGGGGCCCTCCACACCGGGATTGGCTAACGTCCAGCGATTTCGCGACAAAGCGCCCCGGAGCGGGTCCGCCAGTTCCGCCACGTGACAGGTTATTCTGGCGAAATGTCGGCAAACAATGCTGTTGGGGAGGACGTGGCTAGCACGGGCGAGGCCCAGGTGATTGCCCTGTGCAATCAGAAGGGCGGCGTCGGAAAGACCACCTCGACGGTCAATTTAGGTGCCGCGCTTGCCGAGTGCGGACTGCGGGTGCTGCTGGTCGATCTCGACCCGCAGGGCGCGCTCTCGGCGGCCCTCGGCGTGGCCCACCACAACCTGGAACTGACCGTCTACGACCTACTCGGCCGCAACGCCCCGCCCATCGACGATGTCCTGATCAAGACCGCCGTCACCAATCTGCATCTGCTGCCCAGCAATATCGACCTCTCCGCCGCGGAGATCCAGCTGGTCAACGAAGTCGGCCGCGAACACTCCGTGAGCCGGGTGCTGGACCCCGTCCGCGACCGCTACGACTACATCCTCATCGACTGCCAGCCGTCGTTGAGCCTGCTCACCGTCAATGCCCTGGCCTGCGCCGACGGCGTCATCATCCCCATGGAGTGCGAGTTCTTCTCACTGCGCGGCCTGGCCCTGCTCAACGACACCATGGAAAAGGTGCGCGAACGCCTCAACCCGCGCCTCGAGCTGTCGGGAATCGTGGTCACCATGTTCGACTCCCGGCTGCTGCACTCGCGCCAGGTCCTCGACCGAGTCGCCGACACCTTCGGCGAACGCCTCTACGACACCATGATCTCGCGCACCGTTCGCTTCCCCGACTCCACCATCGCCGGCGAACCCCTCACCACCCTGGACCCCAAATCCAAAGGCGCCGAGCAATACCGCGAGCTGGCCCGCGAATTCCTCAAGCGCTCCGGCCGAGACGCGGCCCAGTCCTCACTGCCGTTTCCGCAGTAGGCGGGCTATGCAATAACGGTGGTGCCGTGGTCTCCCCTCCGGAGCACGACACGCACCGGCTCAATAGTTGTCGCCGAAAGCGGCCCGCTGGGCGCGTTCCAGCCAGCCGCCGAACAGCCTGCCCAGCAAGGGAACCGGGACGCCTGCGGCATCGTCCGGACCGGCGACCGACAGCAGCCAGGCGGGCATGAAGCGCAGGGTCCACAGCGGGGCCGTACTTCGCATGTGGTTCTCGAAGCCCTTCCACGTGGGCTCGTCGAGGACGGGGGCGAGGCGGCCGAGCAGTTCGCGTTCCTCGTCCGCGGCGTGCGCGGCGAGTTGACCGCGGACGGCGGTGGTGAGCTCGGACAGGCGGTTGGCCGCCGCGGAGTCGGAGACCGGCGTCGCGCCGAACTCCTGCCACGCGCTCAGCAGGGTGGCGAGCTCGGAGTGTTCCGCAGCAAGGATTTCCAGGGCCCGTTCATCGGCGCCGGCGTCACGCAGGCGCGGCCACAGGAACTCGTCCTCGCCCTCGTGGTGATGATGGATCACCGCGGCAAGCTTGCCCATGTAAGCAGCCAGCGCCTTGGCGCGCGCCGGATTCGGCGTCGTCGCCAGGTCCAGGGCTGTCCGCTGGACCCGATCCAGATCTCGAATCATGGCCCGGTGGGCCAAGAGCATGGTCTTGTGACCTCGGGGCAGACCGGCAACGGATGACACGGGCATGATGGCTCCTCGACGTGTGGCAGTGACGCCACGTCCCGACGCTACACTACATTCATAGTGTCGGACACTACAGACATAGTGCAAGGAGGAGTGATGTCCCGCCGGGAGCAGGTACTGAACGCGGCGATCGAGGTCCTCGCGACCGAAGGCCCCCGAGGGCTCACCTTCCAGGCCGCCGACAAGGCCGCCGCCGTCCCCGCCGGCACCGCCTCCAACTCCTTCCGCACCCGCGACGCCCTCCTCCTGGGCATCGTCACCCACCTCGTCGAACTCGACCGCCACGACTGGGAAGTCGTCAGCGGCCTACTCCGCCCCGACACCCCCGCCGCCCTCGTCGAAGCCCTCACCGCCATCACCCGCCACGCCCTGGGCCCGGCCCGCAGCCGAACCCTGGCCCGCTACACCCTCTTCCTCGAAGCCGTCGCCAACCCCGACCTCCTCGAACCCCTGGCGATCGCCCGCACCACCATCACCACGTGGCTCACCCCCTCGCTCGAACGCCTCGGCTCCACCACCCCCGCACCCCACTGCCGCACCCTCCTCGACCACCTAGACGGCCACATCCTCCACCAAATCACCTGGCCGGAACCGAAATTCGACCCCGAGCCAGGGATCCGAGCACTGGTGAACGGCCTACTGACCAACCCCTGACAGCGCCGAACACTCAGGGTGGAAACACATTCCGCTTCTGGATGCGCTGCCTACCGAGCAGTTTCGCCTGCTCGACCTTCGGGTGGGCGAACCGATCTCTGGTGTACTCGTGCAATTCACGGGCTGGGCTCCGCCAGCGCGAAGTCCGAATAGAAGGCATCGAAGGTCCGTTGATTCGCCTCCATCAGCGCGAGAAGCGGGCCATAGAACTCGCTCAGCTGCTGATTGATTCGCACAAGTCGGGCCTGCCGTTGGCCCAGACGAAGTCCGTTCATACGTGGCCATATAGCCGACGAATGCCAACCCGACGGTCATCCCCACAGTGACCATGCGAACGATGACACGATGTGGACTGGGCGAGACCCGCGCCGATCTTGGATCGTATCGAAATATGTTGCAATACTGGACATTTCGGGTTCCGAGGGTGATCAGGCGGGCGTAAAATGGAGGCATGGATTCGGATGGGGTGACACTCGACGACTGCGGTATCGCCGAACTGGCGGCCGCGGTCTCGACCCTGACCGAATCCGTGCAGGGTGGGAAGATGGCGGACTTTTCCAACGAGGATGTTGTGTCGTTGATGCGGCAGCTCGAAACCTGCAAGCGTCAACTCGCCGCACTCGATACCCGTTTGATCATCGAAGCGGGAGAGCGTTCTCTGCATTCGCGCAGTGAGGCGGGGAAGATGGTGCCGTTCCTGCGGCACACTCTGGGCCTGTCGCGATATGACGCGTCGGTGCGGGTGAAGATCACCCACCATTGCGGGGAATTCGTCCAGCAGACAGGGCACATCGCCCCGCCGGTGCTGCCAGTGACCGCCGAAGCGTTTGCCGCCGGGGAGATCTCGCGTGATCACGTGCGCCACATCCTGGATGTGATGAACCATCTCCCTCTTGATGTTCCGGACGAGGCGCGGGCGGAGGCCGAGCAGATCCTGGTCGACTACTCGCGTCATGGGTGGCCGGATGATCTGTTGAAGATCGGGCGTGACATCCTCGCGCGCCTGGATCCCGATGGGAAAGTCGTCTCCGACGCGGACCGTCGTCGCCGTCGCGGGATCACCCTGTGCCGCCCCGGCGTGGATGGCATGACACGCATCGAAGGATGGATCACCCCGGAACTGCGTGCCTGCCTGGATGCGGTGTTCGCCAAGCTCGCGCGGCCGGGCATGTGCAATGTCGAAGATCCGGAAAGCCCTTCGGCCACGGGTGGGTTCATCGCCGACAGTGTTCTCGATGCTGCCGCGCGTCGGGATCGTCGTGACGCCGGGCAGCGGACCCATGACGCGTTGCTGGCGTTGGTGCAGCCGGGTGTGAACATGCGGACTCTGGGCATGCACCGTGGGCTGCCGGTCGAGGTCGTGCTCACCATGAGCCTGACCGACCTGGAGAACGGGACCGGGGTCGCGACCACCGCGTCGGGCACCCAGATCTCGATCAACGAAGCCCTGAAGATGGCCGAAGGAACCCGCCCGGTGATCGCGGTCCTCGACGGCGACGGGATGCCGCTCTACCTGCGGCGCTCCCGACGCACCGCGAACCGCGCCCAACGATTGGCGCTCCTGGCTCGGGACAAGGGTTGTACTCGCCCGGGTTGTGAACAACCCGCCAACATGTGCGCCGCCCACCACATCAACGATTGGGCCAAGGGCGGGCCCACCGACATCACCAACCTGACGTTGGCGTGCGATCACTGCCACGCGTTGATCAATGACGGCCAGGATGGTTGGAAAACCGTTGTGATGGGTAAAGATTCGCCGTCCCCCGGCCGGACGGGGTGGATTGCTCCGAAGAGTCTTGATCCCACCGGCACGCCACGTGTGAACGATCGTCATCACGTGGGGCAGGCGATCGCCGCTGCCGTCGATTCCAGTTGCCGAACGTGGCGCTCACGGGCAGCGTGACACCCGGCTGCTCGTGCCCTGCTGGCGTGCGCAAAGCGACGGGGAGTGTGGTCGCCTCGCCTGCCCTGCCGGACCGGGGCTGACGCCGGGCTGAGATCCGCCACCCGCCGACCCCAGCCCACGGACCGCACGCATCACCTTCTCGAGACAACACCCAAAGCTCCCTTGCCCTTGCACCGGGACGACGCGCGGCCGAGCCGTGCGGGGGCTGGTAGGTGAGGCGGCCTCGCAAGCTCGGCCACCTCTCTTCCTTCTCCAGGCGTCTTTGTCTTTGGTCTTTGTCTTTGGTCTCGTCTTGATCCTGACTAAACGAGGGCGCGAGCTCGATGCGCCTCGACGGCTTGGCGGGCTTCCTCGGTGACCAGGTCGGCGTTGATGTGGGCGCCTGACGTGGCGCCGGCGGCGGCGGAGTTGCCTACCTGGGCGGAGAGGTCGGTGACGTTTCCCGCCGCCCAGACGCCGGGGACTTCGGTGCGGCCGGTGGCGTCGGCGGGGATGTATTCGCCTGCGCCCGAGGGGTGGAGTGTTGGGGTGAGGCCGAGGTCGGTGAGGAAGGCGGCTCGGGCTCGCATGTGGGTGGGGGCGGCGAGGATTTCACGGGGGATGACGGTGCCGTCGGTGAGGCGGACGCCGGACAGGTGGTCGGCGGTGACTTCGACCGACGCGATTTCGCCGGAGACGACGCGGATTCCCCTGGCGGCCAGTTGTTCCGATTCCTCCTCGGTGGGCGGGGTGTTGGTGTGGGCGAAGTAGACGATGTCGTCGCTCCACTGGCGGAAGAGCAGGGACAGGTGGATGGCCATGGGGCCCAGGCCCAGGACGCCGATGGGGCGGTCGCGGACCTCCCAGCCGTGGCAGTAGGGGCAGTGGATGACGTCGTGACCCCAGCGGTCGCGCAGGCCCGGAATGGCGGGGAGTTCGTCGACCAGGCCGGTGGTGACGAGCAGACGGCGGGCCCGGACAGTGCGGGCGTCGGCGAGAGCGACGACGAAATCGTCACCGTCCCTGCGGATTCCGGTCACCTTACCGGAGACGATGTGGCCGCCGTAGTCGCGGACCTCCGCGCGGCCGCGGGTCAGTAGTTCGGCGGGCGGGACGCCCTCGCGGGCGAACAGGCCGTGCACCCGGTCTGCGGGGGCGTTGCGCGGGGCGCCCGCGTCGATCACCGCCACCGTGCGGCGGGCGCGGGCGAGCATGAGGGCTCCGTTCAGGCCCGCGGGTCCGCCGCCCACCACCACCACGTCGTAGCTGTCGTTCAGCTGATCGGTCATTGATGACCACCTCCTGCCTACGACCATGCGGACCGCGCGGGCATATCGGCAACCTTCTTTGCCGATGTGGCAAACTGGGGTGATGACCGAGGATATCGACGCAGCCCTGGAAGGGGTGGGCCTACGACTCCGCGAGCTGCGTAAACAACGGGAAACCACACTGGCCGAGCTGTCCACGGAGACGGGGATCTCGGTGAGCACACTGTCGCGACTGGAATCCGGGGCGCGACGGCCCACCCTGGAGCAGCTGCTGCCGCTGGCGCGCGCCCACGGCGTCACCCTCGACGAGCTGGTGAACGCGCCCGACACCGGGGATCCGCGAGTCCACCTGCGGCCCATCACGCGCGGCGGGATGCAGATGCTGCCGTTGACCCGGCGGGCGGGCGGCATCCAGGCATTCAAGATCATCATGGACCCGAAAATCGGTCGCGCCGAACCGAATCCGCAGACCCATGAGGGCTACGAGTGGCTGTACGTCCTCAACGGCCGGTTGCGGATGATCCTCGGCGCGCACGACCTGATCCTGCAACCCGGCGAGGCCGCCGAATTCGATACCCGCGAACCGCACTGGTTCGGCGCGGCCGACGATCAGCCGGTCGAATTCCTCAGCCTGTTCGGCAAACAGGGCGAGCGCGCCCACTTCCGCGCCCGGCCCCGCAAGGACTGATCAGGCCCGGTAGCGGTTTCTGATCAGGCCGGGTAGCGCGGACCGATCAGCGCCAGCGCGGTTTCCACCGCCACCGGAATGATCTCGGTGATGTCGCGCCCGTCCTCCACCGTGGAGGCGATGAGCTCACGGAAGCCGCCGTAGAGGATGGTCGCCATCCGACGGGTCGGCGGGTGCAGGCCCGCGCCCTGGAATTCCGTTGTGCCGGCCAGGGTTTGGATCAGCGTGATGAACGCGTCCGCGGCGTCGCGCTGCAGGTCCCGGGCCCGCTCCCCCAGCGCCGGGATGTCACGGATCCAGGCCAGCGTGATGGGGGTGTCCTCGCGCGAGGCCCCGATCCACGCCTCGATCGCCTGATGGATCTGGGTGTCCCACGGCGCGGCCACGTCCACGGCGGCGTAGATCTGCGCGATGGTGTCGTTGTTGCGTTCGGTCAGCAGCGCCACGAAGCAGTCCTGCTTGTCGTCGAAATGCTCGTAGAAGGTGCGTCGCGAGGTCTTGGCCAGGCGCACGATATCGGCGACCGTGGTGTCGCGGTAGCCGCGTTCGCGGATCGCGTCGGCCATGGCATCGAGCAGCCGACGCCGGAAGCCGGACTCGGCGGCGGTGTCGGCGCTGGTGGCGGGGTCGGCGCGGGTCACGAGCATCAGCGTAGTTTGCCCGGATCTCGGTGGGCGCCGCGGCGGTCGGTGTGTTCGCCGCGACGCTGGTCACCGAGGTCAGGCGGTCACCGGTTCGGGCCCGCGATCGGCGCTCGCGGCGCGCACCGAACGGCGGCCGAAGCGGATGGTGCCGTCCTCGATTCGCCCGTGCCGCAAGGTGATCACGTCCTGCGCGTAATTCATGCCGAGCCGCCACGGCGGGCGCGATCCGGCCTTGGGGAAGCGATCCATCGACCGCAGCACGTAGCCCGCCTGGAAGTCGAGCAGCGGCGTGGTGGTCACTGCCGGGTCCGGCCACGGCGTGGCCTGGCTGTACCCGTGCTCGTCGAGGTGCCGCAGCAGCCGGCAGACGAATTCGGCGACCAGGTCGGCCTTGAGCGTCCAGGAGGCGTTGGTGTAGCCGATGGTGAAGGCGAAATTCGGGACGCCGCTGAGCATCATGCCCTTGTAGGCCATGGTGTCGGACGCCGCGATCTCGCGGCCGTCGACGGTGAGCGCGATGCCGCCCAGCGCCAGCAGATCCAGTCCGGTCGCGGTCACCACGATGTCGGCGGGCAGTTCGGTCCCGGACTCGAGGCGGATGCCGTCCGCGGTGAACCGCTCGATGCGGTCGGTGGCCACCGAGGCGCGTCCGGCGCTGATGGCCTGGAACAGATCCCCGTCGGGCACCAGGCACAGCCGCTGATCCCACGGGTTGTAGCTGGGATTGAAATGCGTGTCGACGTCGTATCCGTCGGGCAGCTGCTTGATGGTGAGGTTCCGGAAGAACTTGCGCATCATGGCCGGTCGCCGCTGGCTGAGCTGGTAGATGACGGTGCCGATGGCCACGTTCTTCCAGCGGGTGACGGCGTAGGCGCGCCGCTCCCCCAGCCATTGCCGCAGCTTGGTGGCGACGGCGTCGACGGTCGGCGCGGACATGATGTAGGTGGGCGAGCGCTGCAACATGGTGACGTGCGCGGCGGTCTCGGCCATGGCGGGCACCAGCGTCACCGCGGTCGCGCCGCTGCCGATCACCACGACCCGCTTTCCGGCGTAGTCGAGTTCGGCGGGCCAGTGCTGCGGATGCACGACCTGTCCGCGGAAGTCGGCCAGACCGGCGAACTCCGGGACGTAGCCCTCGTCGTAGCGGTAGTAGCCGCTGCACAGGTAGAGGAAGTCGCAGGTGATGGTCGAGGCCCTGCCGGCGTGCTCGTATCCGACGGTCCAGCGCGCTTCCTCCGAGTCCCAGGAGGCCCCGGTCACGCTGTGCCCGTAGCGGATTCGCTGGTCGATGCCCGCCTCGGCGGCGGTGTCGCGAATGTAGGACAGGATGGCGGGCCCGTCGGCGATGGCCTCGGCCGCCACCCACGGGCGGAACCGGTACCCGAGGGTGTGCATGTCGGAGTCCGACCGCACGCCCGGATAGCGGAACAGGTCCCAGGTCCCGCCCATGGCCTCGCGAGCCTCGAGGATGGCGTAGCTGCGGTCCGGGAAGGCGTCCTGGAGATGATGCGCCGCCCCGATGCCCGACAGTCCGGCCCCGACGATCAGTACGTCCACGTGTTCGGTCATCGTCCCGCTCCCTTCGCGGCCCGGGTCCGCGCCAGGCCCATCACGACCGACAGCACGTCGAAGTAGTGTGTCGGGGTCACCCGGGTGAGGGTGTCGAACAGATACGCGTCGGGTCCGACGAGGATGCGCGCCTTGCCGCGTTCGACTCCGCGGCAGATGATCTCGGCCGCTTTCTCCGGGCTGGTCATGGTCATGGCCTCGAATTCGGCGGCCATCTGCTCGTGGCTGCGGCCCCGGCCCTCCGGGTCCTGGCGGACGCGTCCGTTGCGGGCGATATTGGTGCGAATGCCGCCGGGGTGCACGGTCACCGCCGAGACGCCGGTCCCTCGCAGTTCCTGGCGCAGCGCGTCGGTGAATCCGCGCACCGCGAATTTCGCCGCGCAGTAGGCGCTCTGGTACGGCATGCCCGCCAGCCCGAACACGCTGGAGGTGTTGACGATCGCGCCGCTGCCCTGGTCGACCAGGATCGGCAGGAAGGCCCGCGTCCCGTTCACGACGCCGTCGAAGTTGATCTGCCGCAGCCACTCGTCGTCCTCGGGCACGGTGTCGAGCACCGAGGAGGACACGGCCACACCGGCGTTGTTGAAGACCGCGGCCAGGGGTGCGGTCAGCCACGCCTTCACTTCCTCGGCGAAGGCCAGCTGGTCGGCGGCGTCGCGCACGTCCAGCACGCGGGTCAGCACCGGCCCGTTCAGTCCGGCCGCGGTCTGCTTCAACCCGTCGGCGTCGATATCGGCGATGGCGACCGGCGACCCACGGCGGGACAGCAATTGGGCCAGTCCCCGCCCGATTCCCGAGGCCGCGCCGGTGATCATGACCGGGTGGCCGGACAGCGGCCTAGAGGTTCGGGGCATCGGAACTCCTGGATTCGGCGGTGCGGATGTGGGTGTCGATGAGGTCGGCGAAGGTGGGCCAGAGCGCGACCGGCAGATCGTGGCCCATGCCCGGCACCGTGTGCAGGCGCGCGCCCGCGATCGCGGCGGCGGTCACCGCGCCGCCGGTGGGGTTCACCATCTGGTCGCGGTCGCCGTGCACCACCAGCGTCGGCGCGGTGATGGTCCGCACCTCGCGAGTCCGGTCCCCGGACTTGAGGATTCCGGCGAGCTGACGGCCCACGCCCGCCGCCGGGCGCGGATCGCGATCCCAGGTGAGGCCCGCCGTGGCCCGGATGCGCGGCTCGTCGAGGGGATATCCGGCCGACCCGATGTGCCGGTACATGCGCACCGCCGCCTCGACATGCTCCTCCCGCGTGCGGGCGGGCTTGGCGAACATGCGAATCCAGGTGGACGGCGCGGGCCGCCCGACGCGCGGCGCACCCGTGGTGGAGAAGATCGACGTCAGCGAGGACACCCGCTCGGGATGGCGGGCGGCCACGGTCTGGGCGATCATTCCGCCCATCGACATGCCGACCAGATGCGCCGACCGCCAGCCGAGGATGTCGAGCAGTCCGGCGGTGTCGGCTGCCATGTCCCCGAGATCGTATTGCTGTGCGTCCCAGCGCTTGCGGGCCATGGCGAGACCGCCCGGCGGCCGGAACCCGGCGTGGGTGGAGGTGCCGGCGTCGCGATTGTCGAATCGCACCACGTCATAGCCGCGGACCACCAGCTGCGCGACCAGACCGTCGTGCCATTCGTGTTTCTGCTGCCCGAGTCCGGCGATGAGCAGCAGCGGCACGCCCGCGCCCTGCCGCTCGTAGGTGAGGGTGATACCCCGCCCGACCTCGGCGACCCGCTCGCTCATGCGGTCACCTGCTCGCCGCGTGCGTCCCGCGCGGCGGCGGATTCGTCGGTGACAGTGCTGGATTCGCCCGGCACCGCGCCGGTGTCGCCGGATTCCAGGTCGACGGTCGGCCGCGGCGCCCTGCGGTACACGACCGCACGCCCCTTCTTCGCGGGAGCCAGCGCGACGCCGCGGAAATGGGTGCGCTCGTCGGGCGCGTCGGTGGGCGCGAGGGTGAAGTCGCGCAGCAGCACCCGCAGCACCACGTTCATCTCCATGGTCGCGAACGCCGCCCCGATGCAGCGGCGCGCGCCGCCGCCGAACGGAATCCAGTTGAACGTCCCCGGCCGCGCGTCGACGAACCGGTCCGGGTCGAAATCGCGCGGGTTGGTGAACAATTCCGGATTGTCGTGCATGAGCCGGATGCTGACCAGGAGGTGCTGGCCGCGCGGCAGCGTCCAGCGGCCCAGCCGGAAATCGTCCACCCGCACCTTGCGGGCGGTGGCGTCGATGACCGGGCGCACCCGCTGGACCTCGAGCAGCGTCGCCTCCCGCAGCGCGGAGCCGCCCGCGTCGGTCTCCTCGACCAGGCGCGCCAGGATGTGCGGGTGCCGGCGCAGCCGTTCGACGGTCCAGGCCAGCGAGGTGGCGGTGGTCTCGTGGCCCGCGGTGAGCAGGGTGAGCAGTTCGTCGGCGATCTCGCTCTGCGTCATGGCCGAGCCGTCGTCGTAGCGGGCCTGCAGCAGCATGGCCAGTACGTCGTCACGGTCGGCCAGGTGCGGGTCGGCGGCGGCGCGGCGGATGAGCCGTCCCACGATCTCGTCGTAGCTCGCGCGGTGGGCCTGGAACCGCGCCCACGGCCCGAAGCGCCCGAACAATCCCGGCGGCACCGGCAGCGCCGCGAGTGCGGAGGCGACCAGCACCAGTTTCGGGATCACCTCGCGCAATTGCTCGAATTCCGCTCCCTCCGCGCCGAATACGGCGCGCAGGATCACATTGAGCGTGATGCGCATCATCGAATCCATGGTCGCGAATTCGCGTCCCGACGGCCAGGTGGCCATCTCGCGGACGGCCTCCTCCTCGATCAGCGATTCGTAGACCGCCAGCCGCCGCCCGTGGAAGGGCGGGGTGAGCAGTTTGCGCTCCTTGCGGTGCTCCTCACCGCGTCGCGCGAACAGCGAACCGGGGCCCAGGAATTGGCCGAGGTTGATGTCGAGGTTGTCGACCAGATCGGTGTGGGTGGTGAACAGCGCCTTCACCTCGGCGGGGTCGGACAGCACGACGGTGGGACCGAAACGCGGCATCGACACCACGAACGCCGACCCGTAGCGCTGATGCAGCCGCCGCCAGGCGCGGGTGCGCCCGGCCAGGATCTCGATGCCCTGCACGAAGCCCGGCGTCGTCGGTCCGTCGGGCAGTGTCACTGTGGTCATGCGCCATCTCCCAGCGTGGTACCTCTGCGTACCAGCGCGACGGTACGCCCGTGTACCAGGGTGTGGCAAGGGTCACTTTCGCGACGTCAGGGGCGATGGGGTGACGTTTTCGGTTACTGGCCGGTGCCGACGAGCAGCGCGACGATGGCCTGGACGAATCCCTCGATGCGTTCACGGGGGTATACATCCGGTTCACTGACCGCCATCCGGCCCAGCATCTCGGCGATGGTCAGCAGCGAGTTGGTGAGCAGGCCGGAATCGATTCCGGCCCAGCGGGAATCGGTGATGAGGCCCATGCGGACCAGCGCCTCGGCCTGGTCGAAGATGCCCGCGCGGGAGCTGCGGATGGCCTCGCGGTATTCGTCGGGGGCATTGCCGGGACCCGAGAGCAGCAGCCGCCACCGGGTCGGATTGTCCAGGGCCACATCGACGAACGCGCGGACCGAAGCGGAGGCCGCGACCACCGGATCCGCGCCGAGCAGGTCGGTGGGCAGGGTGTCGGCGACCTGCTCGAGGGCGCGTTCGCGTTCGCGTTCGAGCAGGGCGGCGACGAGTTCGGCGCGGGTCTTGAAGACGGTGTACAGCACGGGCTTTCCCACGCCGGCCTCGGCGGCGACGGCCTCCATGCCGAGCTCGTGGAGTTCGACTTTCTCCAGGACCGCGAAGGCGGCGTCGAGCAATTGCGCGCGGCGTTCCTCGGGCGGCAGCCGGGGCGCGTAGCGCCGGCGCGGCCGGTCGGCCGTCATGCCCTCATCCCCTGCCTGCACCTTCATCGGCCCCATTCTGTCATCCGGGATCGCGAGGTCACTCGCCCGTCCAGAGTAAAGCTACGCCACCGTTGTATTCATTCCACGCAATTGCTACGGTGGCGTTGTATTCCATGGGATCGAACCTGCAGAGGAGCCCCCAGTGACCTTCGATCCGACCACCCTCCGCCGCGACGACTACGGCTTCTTCGGCCCGGATTCCCCGAGCTGGAAGGTGTGGACCTCCCCCACCGCCGTCATCGGATTCCAGCGCGCGGTCACCCTCGAGCACTTCGATCCGTTCCTGACCGCGGCCGTCGCCGACACCGGCAAGATCTACTCCGAGCCGCGCGACCGCCTCGACGCCACCTTCGCCTACTTCCTGATCGTGGCCATCGGCGATTCCCGCACCGCCATCCAGGCCTCGGAGCATCTGATGACGGTGCACGCGAAGAACACCGGCATCGAGCCGATCAGCGGCCAGCGCTACAGCGCCAACTCCCCCGAGACCCAGCTGTGGATCCACATCACCGGCTGGCAGTCGGTGCTCAAGGCCTACGAGATGTTCGGGCCCGGACTGACTCCCGAGGAGGAGGCGCAGTACTGGCGCGAGTGCCGCATCGCCGCCGAGCTGCAGACCTGCAAGCCCGAGGACGTGCCGATCACCCGCGAGGGCGTACGCCAGTACTACGCGGATGTCCGTGCGCGCCTGTGCACTTCGGAAGCCGCCCAGGACGGTATGCGGCAGCTGCTGTTCACCTCGCCCAAGAACGGCGCGGGCTGGACCTACGCGCTCGGCGCGCGGCTACTGTCGTTCGCCTCGATCGCGACCTTGCCGAAGTGGCAGCGCAAGCTGGGCCGGTTCGACCGGCCCGGCTTCGTGGATCTCCTGGTGCGCCCGGCGGGCCGGATCCTGGTGTGGCTGTTCACCCTTTTCGACAAGAAGGGCCTGATCATGGCCGCGCCGATCATCGCGCCGATGGCCGGGCGGATCCTCGAACAGCACATCAAGGGCGAACTGCCCGCGCGGCTGGAAACGGTGACCCCGGCCGATGCCCGCCGCCGCTACGGGACGCGCGGGCATCGGACCGTCACCGCCGCAAGCTGATCCGGCTCAGATCAGCGGTGTGAAGTCGCGGGCGGCCAGGTATTCCGGCCGCGGACCCGGTGCGGAATACGGGTCGCGCAGGGTGTTCTCGACGCTGTTGAACACCAGGAACAGATTCGAGCGCGGGAACGGCGTGATGTTGCCCGAGGACCCGTGCATCAGGTTCGAGTCGAACAGCAACGCCGAGCCCGCCGGACCGGTGAACTGGGTGATGCCGTGCTTGCCCGCCAGGTCGGTGAGCGCCTCCTGGGACGGCACGCCGATCTGCTGTTCCCGCAACGACACCCGGTGATGGTCGGTGGGCGTCTCGCCCTGACACGGCACGAAGGTGCGGTGCGAGCCGGGCATGACCATCAGGCTGCCGTTGAACGGGTAGTTGTCGGTCAGGGCGATCGACAGGCTCACCGCGCGCGGGGCGGACATGCCGTCCTCGGCGTGCCAGGTCTCGAAGTCGGAGTGCCAGTAGAACCCGGCGCCGGTGAACCCGGGCATGTAGTTCACCCGGGCCTGGTGCAGGTAGACGTCCGAGCCGAGGATCTGGCGGGCCAGACCCGCGATCCGGTCCTGGCGCACCAGCTCCCCGATCATCGGGCTGAACCGGTGCACGTCGAAGACCGAGCGCACCCGATGCGAGGCCCGCTCGATGATCACGCGCTCGTCGAGCAGCAGCTCGGGATCGCTGGTCAGGTGCTGCATCTCGGTCGCCACCGCCCGCACCTCGTCCGGGTCGAGCAGCATGTCCAGCACGGCGTAGCCGTTGTCGTCGAACTCGGCCAGGCCGTGGGAGTCGATCGGGCCCCAGACCGTCGGGTCGTCGCGCTCGATGGGCGGCGTCCCGGCGACCGTGCGGGTGCGGTAGCGGTCGATCAATCCGTAGTCGGACAGGGTCATTCGAATCTCCTAGTCGACGGCGACCAGCGGGTAGACACCGTTCTCGTCGTGAACCTCCTGCCCGGTCACCGGCGGATTGAACACGCACAGCATGCGCATCCGGGTGCGGGCGAACAGGCGATGGCGTTCATGGCCGTCGAGCAGATACATGGAGCCGGGGCCCAGCTCGTAGGTGACGCCATGGTCGAGATCGACCAGGGTGCCGTCACCCTCGACCAGCCAGACGGCCTCGACGTGATTCCGATAGTGGAATTCGTGGACGGACTCGGCGTCGATGGTGGTCTCGTGGAACGAGAACCCGACCAGGTCGCCGCCCAGCACGATCCGCTTGCTGCGCCAGCCCGGACCCGCGACGTCGCGGTCGGTGCCGGTGATCTCGGCGGTGGTGCGCACGATCATGTCAGCGCCCCCGTCCGCTGCCGACGACATCCAGCGAGGAGGCCAGCAGTTCCAGTCCGTGATCGAGCTCGTACTCGGAAATGGTCAGCGGCGGAAGCAGTTTCACCACCTCGTCCTCGGGGCCGGAGGTCTCGACCAGCAGTCCGCGCTGGAAGGCGGCGGCGCACACCTTCTCCGCCTGCGAGGCGTCGTCGAAGACCAGGCCGTGCACCAGCCCGCGCCCGCGGGCGCTCACGCCGTCGAAGGCGGCGGCCATGCCGGTCAGGGCGCGATCGATGCGCGCGCCCTTGGCCCGGGTGGCCGACTCCAGGCCGTCGTCGGACCAGTAGTGCTCGATGGCGGTGCGAGCGGTCACGAAGGCCGGGTTGTTGCCGCGGAAAGTGCCGTTGTGCTCACCCGGCTTCCACTGGTCCAGTTCGGGTTTGAACAACACCAGCGCCATCGGCAGGCCGTAGCCGCCGATCGACTTGGACAGCGTGACGATATCCGGTGTGATGCCGGCGCTCTCGAAGGAGAAGAACGGGCCGGTGCGGCCGCAGCCCATCTGCACGTCGTCCACGATCAGCAGAATCTCACGCGCGGAGCACAATCCGGCCAGCTTGCGCAGCCATTCCACGCTGGCGATATTGACCCCGCCCTCGCCCTGCACGGTCTCGACGATGACGGCGGCCGGACTGTCCAGGCCGGAGGAGGCGTCGTCGAGGACCCGCTCCATCCATTCGAAGGAGTCGCCCTCGGCGCCGGACAGGTAACCGTCGAAAGGCATCGAGGTGGCGTGCTGCAACGGCACGCCCGCGCCCGCCCGCTTGGCCGCATTGCCGGTGACCGACAGCGCGCCCAGCGTCATGCCGTGAAAAGCGTTGGTGAAGTTGAGGATCTCGGTGCGGCCGGTCACCTTGCGGGCCAGTTTGAGCGCCGCCTCGACCGCGTTCGCACCGGTGGGTCCGGGGAACTGCACCTTGTAGTCCAGGCCGCGCGGCCGCAGGATGTGCTCACGCAGCGATTCCAGCAGTTCGCGTTTGGCGACGGTGGACATGTCCAGGCCGTGGGTCAGGCCGTCGCCCGCGATGTAGTCGAGCAGCGACTGCTTGAGCACCGGGTTGTTGTGGCCGTAGTTGAGCGCGCCCGCGCCGGCGAAGAAGTCCAGGTATTCGCGGCCGGTCTCGTCGCGCAGCCAGGCTCCCGAGGCGGTGTCGAACACCGTCGGCCAGGAGCGGCAGTAGCCGCGCACATTCGATTCCAGATCCGCGAACACGGACAGGTCGGGGGTGGTGGTGATCATCGCGGTTCCTCCTGAGTGGTCACCGGTGCGATGCGGTAGAGATCCTCCGGCTGATGCCCGCCGGGGAATTGATCCGCCGAGAACAAGGTCGTGCGGGTCAGAGCCGCGCCCCGGCGGCGGGCCAGGGCGGCGAACATGGCCACCGACGCCGGATTGTCCGGCGAGATGGTGGTTTCGAGCTGGGTGATGCCGTGCGCGGTGGCGCGTTCCAGCAGGGCGTCGAGCATGTCCACGCCGAGTCCGTGCCCGCGGTGCGGCTGGTCCACGGCCACCTGCCAGACGAACAGGACGTTGGGCCACGCCGGCCGGGTGTAGCCGATGACGAAACCGGCTACCTCGCCGTCGATCTCGGCGACCATCGAGGTGGCCGGGAAATCGCGGCACCACAGCAGATAGGCGTAGCTGGAGTTGGTGTCGAGTACCCGGGAGTTCTCGGCGATCTGCCACATGTGCGCGCCGTCGGCGAGCTCGGGTTCCCGGATCTGGATGGTTTGCTGGGATATCGCGTCAAATTTGCTGATTGAGATCTGCATGACCATCTCAGCCTGACCAAGCAACGTTGAGGTCTTCCATGCGAACTCATTGCGATCTCATGACGATCCGATGACTCCGCGCGGGATCAAAGCGTCAGGGCGGCGTCAACGCGGCATGTCGAGGCGGTAGCCGAGCCCGCGCACCGTCACCACGATGCGCGGATCGGAGGGATCGACCTCGATCTTCGTGCGCAAGCGCCGCACATGGACGTCGACGAGTCGTTCGTCGCCGAAGAAGCCCTCGTCCCAGGCTCTTTCGAGCAGCAGGGTGCGGGTGAGCACGCGGCCCGGATTCGCGGCCAGCTCGCACAGCAGCCGGAATTCTGTGATGGTCAACGGAATCTGCTCCTCGCCCCGCCGCACGGCGCCACCCTCGGGCGAAAGCACCAGCGGCGCAGCCTCGTCGGTGTCGAGCACGATCTCGGTGAGCGGTTCGGTCACCGATTCGTCGGGCAGTCCACCCAGGTGCGGGCGCCGCCGCAGCGCCCGCATGCGCGCGCTGATCTCCTTGATCTCGAACGGCTTGGTGACGAAGTCGTCGGCCCCCGCTTCCAGGGCGGCGACCACGTCATGGGTGTCGTTGCTGGCGCTGACCACCATGATCGGCACCTCGTGCGCGCGCCGGACCTCACGAATACAGGTGAAGGCGTCCATTTCACCGGACAAGAGGTCCACGACCATCACGTCCGGCGCGCCGTTCACACGCAGCTGTTCCAGCGCAGCCTCACCCGCGCTTGCCTCGGCGACCTCGTATCCTTCCTCTTCCATCGCCGCCCGCAAGGAGCCGCGGACCCCGTAGTCGTCCCCCACGATCATCAGGCTCGCACCCATGTTTCAATTCCTTTTCGCGTTCGACAAAGTCGAATACCCGAACCTTAGTTGCCCGAAACATGCTGGCTTTTGCGGTGTGCGCGCGATAGCTGGCGCGCAATGATGGAATTGCCACACGTCAAACATGCTTTTCGTGCGACTCCGGAGGAAGGCGCGGCTATTCACCCGGTCCAGTAACCCGCAGGTCGCATGTGCGACATTGTGAGAACAGGCACAAGGTGTTTCGAATGCGAAATCGTGGTTTTCGGGCCTATTACCGGACGGCGATATCGATGACCGGGCCGCGCGCCGGATCCAGCCAGCGCATGAGTCGGTCCAGGTCGGCGGCGGGAACCGCGACGCAGCCCGCGGTCGGGTGGCCGTCGCCGACGTGCAGGAAATAGGCCGATCCGGCCCCCGCGACCACGGGGGCGCGGTTGTAGTCGATGACGACGGCGTGATCGTAGGCCGGGCCCGCGCTCCCCAGATCCTCACCGGCCGATTCGTCGAACGGGCAGCTACCCGGCGCACAACTGTAATGCGTGTTGTAGTACCGCGACGCGGTGTCCGACACCCACCAGTCCGAGGTCGTCACCCGCCGGTACGGCAGCCGCGTGCCATTGTCGGCGGCGATGCCGAAAGCCTCTGTCAGCGACCAGATTCCGGCGGGTGAGCGGGTCGCCGATTCGCCGGCGGGGCCGATGCCCTGCGCGCCGACATCGGCCCGCAGCGGTCCGATCGCCCGAACCCACTGCGCCCCAACCCGATCCCATGCGCTGAGGGTGGCCGTGGTCGCGTCGGCCGACTCGGAGATCACGGTGATGACCTGCCCGGCCGGGCCGCTGTAATCGGGTTGATCGTCGGTCTCGGAGTGCCGCCCGCCGCAGCCGACCGTCACGGTCAGCAGGGCCACGGTGACCGCGGCCGCGCTGAGCAGGCGTCGATGGGAGGCGGCCATCAGGACAGGCGGTGCTCTTCGATGTCGGTCGACAGCGTGTTGCCGTTCAACTCCAGATACAGGTGCCGGTCGGTGATCGAGAGCGTGAGCGCGTTGCGGCGCTGCAGGAACGGGGTCGCGTCCTCGATGAAGGTGGGGTCGAACGAGTAGACGCGGATCTCCGAAGCGTGGTGGATCCGCTTGGCCGGGAGCTGCGCCAGTACCTTGACCGGATCCCGGTGGGTGTAGATGACCACGCGGTCGGCCAGTTTGCTGCCCCGGTGGATGCGGGCGGCGTCGGGCGCGCCCACATCGATCCAGGCGGTCATGCGGGTGGTGAGATCGCGGATCATCACCGGCGGCTCATCGGTCGAGGAGACGCCGCCGACACTGAACGCGATGCCCTCCTCGTACTCGAGGCAGTAGGCCAGCACCCGGGTCAGCATGTATTCGGCCGTCTCCGAAGGATGCTGGGCGACCCGCAGATCCAACTCCTCGTACACCCCCCGATCGATGTCGGACAGTTGCACGGCGAAGGTATGGAGAGTCGCGTTCAGGGCCATAGTGCTTGCAGCTTAGAACACCCCCGGTTCAGGGCTCGTCGGTGAACCGGCCCGTCGCCAGGGCCGTGTCGCGCAGCCGCGCCGGGAAGCCCGGGCCCAGCCGTGCGGAGATGTCCTCGTGACGCAGCGGTTCGCGGCAGTGCGCGCACACCACCTCGGCGTGGGTGTCGTGGTCGCAGGCGGTGTGGTGGAGCAGCACCGGCTCCCCGGATTCGGGGGCCAGATAGCGGTCGCCCCAGGCCATCATGGCCGCGATCACCGGAAAGAAGTCGCGGCCCTGGGTGGTGAGCCGGTACTCGTGGCGCACCGGACGGTCCTGGTAGGGGACCTTGTCGAGCAGGCCCGCCTCCACCAGGCGGGTCAGCCGCTGGGTGAGGACATTGCGGCTGAGCCCGAGGGTGGACTCGAAATCGTCGAAACGCTTGGCGCCGTAGAAAGCTTCGCGCAGGATCAGCGGCGTCCACCAGTCGCCCAGCAGGTCGACGGTGCGGGCGACGGTGCACGGCCAGTTCGCGAAACTCGTACGTTTCATGTGGTCACGGTATCCAGGCGGGCGGGAACGTACTTGTGCCAGGGGGTGCCGACCCATTCGTCGCGATCCTCGACCGAGGTGAGCTCGTTGGGCGCGGTCCCGGTGGTGACCGGGGTGCCGTCGGCGTCGGCGACCGAGAGCCCGAAACCGTTGGGCAGCGACAGGTGGCCCGAGCGCATCCGGTCGGTGGGTTCGACGGGCACGCGCGCGGTGCCGCGGCGGGTGGTGACCTGCACCAGGTCCCCGGCGGTGAGCCCGAGCCGTTCGGCGTCGCCGGTGCTGATGCGCAGGGTTCCGGCCGCATCGCGCTTGCGCCAGGCCGGGTCGCGGAAGATGGTGTTGGCGGTGAAGGCCCGCCGCTCCCCGGCGGAGAGGACGAACGGCCAGGCGGCGGGGTCGTCGGCGGCGGGCTCGGGCAGGGTGGCGACCACCTCCAGCAGCTCGGGCACCTCCAGCCGGATCACCTTGTCGCGCACCCGGTTCCAGGTCTCCTCGTAGTCGTCCTCGGAGATCACGATGCCGTGCTTGCCCGTCAGGATCGCCTCGAACAGCCGCTCCCCGGCGGCCAATCCGGTGCCGTACCCGGCACGCTCGACGCTGGCCGGGAACTTGCGGACCATGTTGTAGGCGGCCGCCCACAGCAGCGCCGCCGACGCCGCGCCATCGGGCAGGGTCTCCCCCAGCGTCCGGTACAGCAGCACGGGAGCCAGTTTCGAGCGGGCCGGATCGCCCAGAATGCCCAGGAAGGCCATGGCGAACGCCTCCCGGCCCTGGGCCAGCGCGGCCCGTAGCGGCGCGTAATCGGCCTCGCCCAGCACGCCCGCGGCCTCGACCAGGCGGGCGTGGATCTCGGGTTCGGGCAGCACGCCCTCCGGGGCGGTCAGCACCGGGTGGCGCAGGTGGAAGATATTGCGCGGGAAGTCGAAGTTGAAGAAGGTGGCCTCGAACTTCTCGAACTGGGTGGGCGCGGGCAGCACGTAGTCGGCCTCGCGGGCGGTCTCGGTCATGGCGACGTCGATGACGACCACCAGTTCCAGCGCCCGCAGCGCCTCGCGCATGCGGGCCGAATCGGCCAGAGAGTGCGCGGGATTGGCGCTCTCGATGAACATGGCCCGGTAGCGCGCGGGGTGGTCGGTGAGGATCTCCTCGCTGATCACATTGCACGGCACCAGCCCGCTCACGATCTGCGCGCCCGCCACCGGGCTCTGGGGGCCCTCGCCGGCCGGATGGCCGCGGTCGTGGCCGAGATTGCTCAGTCCGGTGAAGGCGTATTGGGTGCCGGGCTTTCCGACATTGCCGGTGAGCAGCCACACCAGCTTCTCGACATAACTGACCACGGTCGAGTACCGGTTCATCTGCACGCCGAGGTCCTCGAGCGCCGCCACCGATTCGGCCGCCGCCAGCCGGTGCGTCGCCGCGGTCACCAGCTCCGGGTCGACATCGGCGATAGCGCAGTACTTCTCGATCGGCACCGCCCGCAGCACCTCGAGGACGGCGTCGAGTCCGGTGGTGTGGGCGGCCAGCCACTCGCCGTCGAGGAGGTTGTCGCGCACCAGGATCGCGGCCATGGCCGTGAGCAGGTACACATCGGTGCCGGGCTTGAGCTGCAGGTGGAAGTCGGCCAGTTCCGCGGTCTCGGTGCGGACCGGATCCAGCACGATCATGGACCGGGCGGGATCCTTGGCGATCTCCTTGAGCACGGTGCGCGCTCGCGGGAAGCCGTGCGACTGATAGGGATTCTTGCCGATGAAGAACGCCACCTCGGCGTGCTCGACATCGGCGCGCATCGGGTAGCCCGTCATGCGCGCGCCCACCCAGAAGTCGCCGGTCTTCTCCTGCGCCAGCGCGCTGGAGCGGTACTTCATGCCGAAGGCGGCCATGGTCGCCGGGGCGTACGCGCCGCCCAGGTGATTGCCCTGACCGCCGCCGCCGTAGTAGAAGATCGACTCCCCGCCGAAGTGGTGGCCGATCTCGAGCAGCCGAGCCGAGATCTCGGAAATCGCGGTGTCCCAATCGATTTCCTCGAAGCTGCCGTCTGCGCGTCGGCGCAGCGGCGAGGTCAGGCGGCCGGTGCGGCCGTTCTGGTAGCGGTCCAGCTGCAGAGCCTTGTTGCAGGTGTAGCCCTCCGAGGCGGGATGCAGCTTGTCTCCGCGGATCTTCTCGAAGGACCGGCCGTCCGGGCCGAGCAGCACCTGGATGCCGCAGTTGCACTCGCACAGGATGCAGGCCGTGGGCCGCCACTCCGTCATGTGAGCAGCGTAACTCGAGTCAGTTCACTAGCGCTACTAACTCAGAGATCCTTGACCACGATCCCGAACGCATGCGCGAACACCGGGGCCAGCTCGAGCAGCTGAGTATTGGTGACCAGCGCGCCCGACAGCGACTCGACACCGCTGGAGACGCCGATCGACCGGGCCTGGCGCAGATCCACCTGCTTCAGCTTCGCGTTGCGCAGCGACAACCCGGAGATCTCCGAGCCCGGGAAGCTCACCGAGGTCGCCTTGGCCTCGCTGATGTCCACATCGCGCAGCACGCAGTCCACGAACGAGACGTCGGTGAGCGTCGCGCCGCGCAGATTCACCGAATCGAACTTGCAGTTGTGGAAGCTCACCCGGCGCAGCACCGAACCGAACGCCTCCACCCCCGACAGCGCGGCCATCACGAATTCCGCGTCCATCCAATTGGTTTCGGACAGATCGGTGCGGATCCAGCGGGTGCTGTTGAGCCAGACGTCGTTGAAGCGCGAATACCGGAAGAAGCCGCCGTTCACGGTGGTGGCCGAGATGGCGCACTCGGTGAAGGTGACCCCGCGCAGCTGCGGGTCGTCCAGGGACAGGCCGTCGAAATGCGCGCAGTCGTACGCGCCTTCGTCGCGCAGCGCGTCCTGCGGCTCCAGGAAACGGGCGAAGGGCAGGTCGGCCAGCTCACGCGGCATTATCGGGCTCCTTGCTAATGACGATGACGAGCTCGGATCGGCGAACACGCCCGACTGTATGCCCGTCAGCGCGGCGCGGATTCGCCGGAGGTCAGTGCGGCGAGCAGATCGCGCAGGGTATAGCGCTGCTCCGGCGTGAGGGCGGCGAACATCTCCTCGGCGGCGTCGCGCCGGGCCGCGAACATGCGGTCGAGCGCGTCGCGACCGGCCGCGGTCAAGGTCACCAGGGTGGCGCGGCGATTGGCCGGATCCGCTTCGCGGGCAACCAGACCCGCGGCGACCAGCGCGTCGACCACGGTGGTGGCCGAGCGCGGCACGATGCCCAGGTGCTCGGCGAGCGCGGACATGCGCAGTGGTTCGTCCGCGTGCTCGGCCGCGCGGCCGATGATGCGCAGCGCGCGGGCCTGGGCGGGGGTCAGGCCGAGCGGGGACAGCCGCGCGGACTGGGTGCGGTGCAGGCGTTTGGTCGCGCGCAGGAACAGTTCGGCGAGGTCGTCCTCGCGGGGTTCCCCGGCGGCGCGCGGCTGGTCCGCGGGCGTGCTCGACATGATTCAGAGCATAACTCATTGTCCTCGGAACAATAATGAGTCAGACTCAGTTACAGCGTGTGACTCCCTGCGAAAGGAGGCGCTGTGACTTCGAAAGCGAATCAGACTTCGGAAACAGAACTTCGCCGGATCGTCCGGCTCTTCCACCCCTACCGGGGACGCCTGGCCCTGGTCGCGGCCCTGGTCGGCCTGGCCTCGCTGGCCGGTCTGGCCTCCCCGTTCCTGCTGCGCGGCATCATCGACGACGCCCTGCCCGGCGGCCGCACCGGCCTGCTCACCCTGCTGGCCGCGGGCATGATCGCCGTGGCCGCGCTGAACAGTGTGTTCGGCGTGCTGCAGACCTACATCTCCACCGGCGTCGGCCAGGACGTCATGCACGATCTGCGCTCGGCGGTCTACGCGCGGCTGCAATCCATGCCGCTGTCGTTCTTCACCGCCACCCGCACCGGCGAGGTGCAGTCGCGCATCGCCAACGACATCGGCGGCATGCAGTCCACCGTCACCTCGACGCTCACCTCCCTGGTCTCCAACTTCACCTCCGTCGTCGCGGCGGTCATCGCCATGTTCGCGCTCGACTGGCGGCTCACCCTGGTCTCACTGGCCATGCTGCCGCTGTTCGTGTGGATCAGCCGCCGGGTCGGCTCCGAGCGCCGGCGCATCACCGGGGAGAAGCAGCGCAAGCTGGCGGGCATGTCGGCGATCGTGGAGGAATCGCTGTCGGTGAGCGGAATCCTGTTGGCGCGCACCATGGGCCGCTCCCCCGCGCTGGTCGAGGACTTCACCCGGGAATCGCGCGGGCTGGTGGATCTCGAGATCCGCGCCAGCATGGCCGGGCGGTGGCGGCAGTCCACCATCTCCATCGTGATGGCGGCCATGCCCGCGGTGGTCTACTGGGCGGCGGGCATGACCGTGGCCTCGGGGCATCCGCTGGTGTCGATCGGCACCCTGGTCGCGTTCACCACGCTGCAGAGCGGCTTGCTGCGGCCATCGGTGATGCTGCTGTCGACCGGCGTGGACATCCAGAGCTCCCTGGCGTTGTTCGGGCGGATCTTCGAATACCTGAATCTGCGACCCGATATCGAGGAGCCCGTGCGACCCACCCCGTTGCCCGAGCGGGTGACCGGTGCGGTGCGGTTCGACCGGGTCGGCTTCGCCTACGACGCGGACCGGGACGTGCTCAGCGACGTCGACATCGATGTGCCCGCCGGGACCAGCCTGGCCATCGTCGGCGAAACCGGTTCGGGCAAGACGACTCTCGGCTACCTGGTGGCGCGGCTCTACGACGTGACGGCCGGACGGGTCACCGTCGACGGGATCGACGTGCGGGACCTGTCGTTCGCCGACCTGTCCGCGGTGGTGGGCGTGGTGTCGCAGGAGACCTACCTGTTCCACTCCTCGGTCGCCGACAACCTGCGCTTCGCCAAACCCGATGCCACCGAGGCCGAACTGCACGCCGCGGCGCGCGCGGCGCAGATCCACGACCACATCATGAGCCTGCCCGACGGCTACGACACCCTGGTCGGCGAGCGCGGCTACCGGTTCTCCGGCGGCGAGAAGCAGCGGCTGGCGGTGGCGCGGGCGATCCTGCGCAATCCCCCGATCATGGTGCTCGACGAGGCGACCAGCGCATTGGACACCCGCACCGAGCGGGAGGTGCAGGCCGCCATCGACACGCTGTCGGCGAATCGGACCACCATCACGATCGCGCACCGATTGTCGACCATCCGCGACGCCGATCAGATCGTGGTGCTCGACCGCGGCCGCGTGGTGGAGCGCGGGACGCATCGGGAACTGGTCGAGCGCAATGGGTTCTACGCGGAGCTGCTGGCCCGTGACACCTTCGACGACGTGGTCGGGGCGTTGGACGTCTGACCTGGATGGATCGCACCGATCACGGCGGACCAATCGGTATTCTGGGTCCGGCCGACCGCAGCGGCCGGCCGCCACCGACCGTTATCGGGAGGATCCGGATGCCCACGACAGACAAGGTTTGGCCGCAAGGAACTCCGTGTTGGGTCGACTGCTCGGTCGACGATCCCGCCGCCGCGCGGGACTTCTACTCCCAGCTGCTCGGCTGGGAAGTCCTCGACAGCCCGCCCGAGGCCGGCGGCTATCTGATGGCCATGCTCAACGGCAAACCCGCCGCCGGCATCGGACCCAAGATGGGCCCCGACCCCATGCCCTCGGTGTGGACCACCTACTTCGCCGCCGACAGCGCCGACAAGATCGCGGGCGCGGTGACCGAGGCCGGCGGCGCGGTCTTCATGCCGCCCTTCGACGTCATGGACGTCGGGCGCATGTTCATCGCCGCCGACACCGCGAACGCGGTGTTCGGCGTCTGGGAAGCCAAGGCGCACACCGGCGCCCAGATCTACAACGAGCCCGGCGCGTACTGCTGGAACGACCTGCAGACCACCGGCTACAAGCCGTCACAGGACTTCTACACATCCGTCTTCGGCTGGTCCTTCGACGAGATCGGCAACGAGCAGATGCCGTACTCCACCTTCGCCGGTCCGGACGGACGGCCGATGGGCGGCATGGCCGACAGCAGCGGACAGCCCAGCGGCGCACCCAACTACTGGCTGACCTGGTTCCAGGTCGCGGGCGCCGACGCCGCGCTGGACAAGGCGAACTCACTCGGCGCGACCGTCCTCATGGGTCCCTCGGACAGCCCCTTCGGACGCATGGGCATCGTGTCCGGGCCGCAGGGTGAGGTGTTCGGCCTCATCGATACCACCGTCACCAGCGGCTGACGCCGAGCCGAGCGCAAGGGCCGAGTGGCAGTGCGCCACTCGGCCTTTCGCCTGTTCGGAGCGGTTCGCGTCAGGCGAAGAGCCGGGCCACGAAGGGCACGCTGTCGGCCAGCGAGGCCAGCATCGCGCCACTGTGGTCCTTGCCCGCGTAGACGTGCACCTCCGGGAAGGTGCCCGCCAGCGCCATGTCGGCGACCAGCTTGGCGGTCAGCGGCGCGGGGACGTCGGTGTCGTTGGTGCCCTGGCCGATGAACAGCGGCCGGTCGTAGCCGGTCAGCGGCACATCCATGACCGAGCGCGCGGTGGGCACGAAATCACCCTGGGCCAGCGGACGCGACAGCAGCCGGCCCAGCGTCAGCCCGTCGGCGCGTTCGGCCAGCGGCGTGAAGCACAGCGTCTTGGCGTCCTCGACCAGGTCCTTGCCCTCCGGGCTGAGGTAGCTGTCCAGGTCGAAGTCCGGGCGGGCCGCCTTCAGGCCGTTGAGGACGTAGGTGGCGTAGGCGGTGATGTGCGGGGACCCGAGGGCGGTGCCCGGGCCGATCAGCGTGGCCGCGTCGACGATATTGGAAGCCGGGCCGGTGGCGACCGCGCCGCGGTAATCCAGTTCGGGCGCATAGCGAGTCGCGAGCGAGGCGGTGAACACCGCGGCCCCGCCGCCCTGCGACTGACCGATCGCCACCCACTTCGAGGCCAGCGACCGGTCCACCGCACGCGCGGCGCGCACCATGTCGATGGCGGCGTGCGCCTCGGCGCGGCCATCGAGGTAGGCGTGCACGCCGGGGGTGCCCAGCCCGATGTAGTCGGTGGCGACGATGGCGTAGCCCTGCCGCAGCCAGGTGGCCAGGAAGCCGTTGTCGCGCTCGGAGCGACCGGTCACCGAGGGCGCGCAGTCGTCGCCGATGCCGACCGTGCCGTGCTCCCACGACAGCACCGGCCAGCCGCCGGGCGGCGGGGTGCCCGCCGGGGTGAACACGACGCCGGTGGACAGCGCGGGCTGATCCGCCGAATCGCGGGTCCAGTAGGTGAGTTTGCGGGCCGATGCGGTGCCGTCGAGCCACAGCTGCTGCGGCAGCGCCGCATCCGCGACGACCGCGCCCGGGGACGCGCTCTCGGCCTGAGCGGGCGGGGCGGCCACGGCGGTGGCGGCGAGCGGCCCGGAGGCCAGCACGGCCGCCGAGACCAGGGTGATCATGGCGCCACCGCGGCGGGGCCAGGCACATCGCGTCATCGAGGAGTCCTCTCGTACTCGTCTCGCTCTGGTGTCACAGTGAGACACTTCCGCGAGACTATCCTGAGAAGTGTCACTTTGAGACACCAGGGGGTGACACGGCACGAAAGGTCGGGATGACGGCAGCCACCGGGATGCGGGAACGCGAGAAGGCCAGGGTACGGCGCGAGCTGATCGATGCCGCGCTGCTGCTGTTCGAACGGCGTGGCTTCGAGGCGACCACCGTGCAGGAGATCGCCGATGCCGCGCAGGTCTCGCGGCGCACCTTCCACCGCCACTTCCCCGGAAAGACGGCCGTGGTCTTCAGCCACGAGGAGGACGTCATGTCCTACCTGCTGGCAGCCCTGGACCGCCGGCCGCCCGACGAGGCGGTATTCGTCGCATTGCGCGCGGCGCTGCGCGACTTCCTGCTCGACGACGCCGAACTCGACCTGCGCCGCCGCCAAGCCGACACGGCGCGGCGGGCGCGGCTGGTGCTGATCGCCAATCCGCAGCTGCGCCAGGAGAATTTCACCGGAGCCTTCGGCCGCCGCGACGCCCTGGCTCGCAGTTTCGCCCGCCGGGCCGGGCTCAGCGCCGACGACCTGCGGGCGAAACTGGCCGCCGCGACCTGCTTCGCGGCCTTCGGCGTCGGGCTCGACCATTGGGTGGCCGGCGCGGACCCGTCGCTGCGCAGCCTCTACGAGATCCTCGACGACGCCGTCGCCGCGATCCAGCACGGGCTCGAGATCCCCGCGGCGGCACGCGGATCCGAGCGGTAGCCGCCGCTCAGCGCAGCAGGCCGCGCAGCCTCAGATCGGCCGCGTACTTGTCGATGAGCGACCGGCCCAGATGCGGGATATCGCCGCTCGGGCCGAGTTTCGCCTGTTGCACCGCGGCCTGGAAGTGCTTGGCCGGGAGGGCCGCGCCCGGAATTGGTGGCGCGGGGTGACGGTAGGCGTGCAGCAGCGGGAGCAACGAGTAGGAGCGTTGCTTCTCCGGGAGCGCGCGCAGGGCGGTTTCGAAACGGGTGAACCAGTCGCGGTGCGAGTCGATGCGGTCGATGGGATGGCCGGCGTCGATGAGCCAGTCGACGAAGTCGTCGAGGGAGATGCCGTCGTCGTGCGGGTTGAGCACGTCGTAGCTGTCGAAACCCTCGGTGACGCGGGCGCCGAGAGCGGTGATGGCGGCGGCGGTGAAGTCGGCGGGCAGGCCGTCGTAGTGGGCGCGCTGCCGTTCGCCGCGAGCGTCCAAGGCGTAGAACGACTTCGGGGCCAGGCCGGTGGCGAGCACGCTGAGCAGCAGGCGGGTGAACATGTCGGGCAGGTTCAGCTGACCGGCGAAGGTGGTGTGCGCCAGGATCATGTCGGAGCGGAACACCGCCACCGGCAGCCCGCACAGCTCATGGGCCTCGCGCAGCAGGACCTCACCGGCCCACTTGCTGTTGCCGTAGCCGTTGGCGTAGCCGTCGTCGAGGGAACGCACGGGGCTGATCTCACGGATATCGCCGTCCTCGGTGAAGACCGCGGGATCGATCTGCGCGGCCACCGCGACCGTGGACAGGTAGGTCACCGGCTTGCGGATCGTGGTCAGGGCCAGCCGGATCACCTCGGCGGTGCCCACCACATTGGGGGCGAACAGCTGGTCGTAGGGCAGCACATGATTGACCAGGGCGGCGGGGTGCACGATCAGATCGACGGTGGCGGCCAGGTCCTGCCACACCTGATGATCCAGGCCGAAATACGGGTCGGCGATGTCACCGGCCAGCACGCGCAGGCGGCGCGCGGCGAGCTCGCGGTAGCGCGCGAGAAGCGCCGGATCACCGCTGTCGAAGACCTCGTCGAGCCGCGCTCGCGCGGACTCGGCATCGCGGCCGCGGATCACGCAGATCAGGGTGCCGTCCGAATCGTCCAGGCGCTCCAGCCATTCCAGGCACAGGAACCGGCCCAGGTAGCCGTTGGCGCCGGTGAGCAGCACCGTACGCGGCGGCTGCGGGGCGAGCCGCAGATCGGGGGCGGCCGCGAGGGTCGGCGCGTCGAGGAACTTGTCGAGGGTGAGGTCGGCGGCGCGGATCTCGGTGCCGCCGTGCACCGTCGCAGCGGTCGGGCGGATGTCACCGGCGCGCGCGGCCTCGATGTAGGCGGCCAGCCCGGTGAAGTCGTTGGCGGGGCTGACGATGACGCCGACCGGCACCTCGACGCCGAAGATATCCCGCAGCAGCGTCGAATACGACAGCGCCGACAGCGAATCGCCGCCCAGATCGGTGAAGTGCTCGTCCGCCGCGGGCTCACCGCCGCCGAGGATCGCGCACGCCGCCTTGCGCACCGTCTCGAGCACCGGCCGGTCGGTGGCCGCGACGCGCAGCGCGGCCAGCTCGTCCTCCCGCCGCCGGGCCTGGGCCCGGTAGAGCTCCTCGAGCCGGTCGCCGTAGCGTTCTCGCAGCTTGGGCCGCAACAGTTTTCCGATCCCCGACAGCAGCCCGTTGTCCTGGGTGAAGGGCTCGGATTCGAGCAGGAACTCGCGCGGGATCTCGTAGGACTCCAGGTCGGCGTCCCTGGCCAGCTGCCGCAGCGACTCGGCGATGGCGGCGGTCCGTTCGGCGGGTTCGAGCGCGCGGGCCGCGTCGGCGGGCACGATGACCGCCAGCAGATGCGAGCGTTCGCTGGAGCCGTGCACGAAGATCTGGGCGATGAGCGGGCTGGTGGCGTAGACCGCCTCCAGCTTGGCCACCGTCACGAACTCGCCCTGCGACAGCTTGAGCACATTGTTGCGGCGGTCGACGTAGACCAGGTGGTCGGGGCGGACCTCGGCGACGATATCGCCGGTGCGGTAGAAGCCGTCCTCGTCGAACATCTCCGCGGTCAGCTCGGGCCGCTTGAAATAGCCGGGAACCTGCAGGATCGACTTCACCAGGAACTCGCCGCGCGGGTACGGCTTGTCGGTGGCGAAGTAGCCGAGTTCGGGCACGTCGACCAGCTTGTAGTCGAGCACCGGAGGCCGGCGGATCTCGTTGTCGATGAGCAGGCCGCCGCCCGCCTCGGTGGAGCCGTAGCCGTCGATGAGCGGCTGATCGAGCACCGCGTTCATGAACTCCTTCATCTCCGCGGAGATGGGTGCGCTGCCGACCATGACGCGGGCCAGGCGCTCACCCAGGAAGTCCTGCCGCAAAGCGGTTTTCGCGGCCGCCGCGGCCTCCTCGGCGGACGCGCCCGCGGCCAGGCGGCGCTGCGATTCGCTCTGGTAGCGCTGGAACACCATCTCGCACACGCGCGGCACGAAGAACGCCTCGGTGGGCTGGGCCAGCCGGAAATCCTCGAACAGGGTCGACATATCGCCCGAGGCGGTGCAGTAGGCGGTGCCGCCGCGGGAGAAGGTGCCGTTCACCACCATGCGCCCGGCAACGTGGCTCAGCGGCATGTAGCAGAAGTTCAGCACCGGGACCGGGATCTGGGCCGGGCCCTGCCACATTCCGGTCACCAGGCGATGGGTGTAGATCGCGCCCTTGGGGGTGCCGGTGCTGCCCGAGGTGTAGATGAGCAGCGCGGGCTCGTCGGGGTCGTCGGGCACGTACGGCGGGACCGGCGGCAGGTCGCGGCCCCGATCGATCACGGCGGCAAGGGTTTCCAGCGTCAGCGCAACGCCCGACTCGGCGATGCGGCGGCGCGCGGCGGCATAGGTCTCGGCCTGGCCGTCGTCGCCGGGATCGAATTCGAAGACCACCAGCGATTCCACCGGGGTGCCGTCGAGGACGCAGTCGAGGGCGGGAGCGAGTAGTTCCAGGCTCACCGCCAACACCCGCGCGCCGGTCTCGGCGATGATCGAATGCCATTGCGCGGCCGGGGCATTCGCCTGCAACGGCACGCTCACCAGGCCGAGCCGGACGGTCGCCAGCTCGACCGCGGTGAGGTCGCCGCTGACCAGGCCGAGCGAGCACAGGAAATCGCCGGAGCGCAAGGGATTCCGCGTGTCCGCCTGCCAGGCGGCGGCGAGTGCGCCCGCACGCGACCACAATTCGCGGTAGGTGATGGCGCGGTACTCGGGCAGCAGTCGCCGAGTGCGCCGGCCATCCGGGCCGGTGACGATCTCGCCGGCCCGCTCGGCGATGGCCGGACGGTCCGCGTACCCGTCCATGAGGATCGCCACGACCTCGGCCATCGCCAGTCCGGGCGCCTGAGCGGCGGCCGCGATCTCGGGCGAGGGCGCCAGCGCGCGGACCTGATCGTCGACCAGCAGCGCCTCGAAGCGCCGGGCGGCCTCGGCGCGGGCGAGCCGATCCGCCAATCGCTGGGTCAGCTCCGCACGCGCGACGTCCTCGACCATCACTGCCTCCCTGGATCTCCAGTGACCGCACGCCCCGAATCCGGTTCGGTCGCCGGGATTTCTCCCAATCACTTAGCTTCGCTAAGTATTCCTACGATGCGGGCGCGGAGCAGGAAAGTCAAGACTCCGCGGTGCATCCCCGAACAACAGAATGCACCGCGCGTCAGTTTGGGGGCTAGCTGTACCCCAGATCCGCCACCGCGGCATCGATCAGATCCGCGATCGCGCCCGGCTGCGAGGCCAGCGAGGCGTGGCTCGCGGGCAGCTCCACGATGCGGCGCGGACCCATACGCTCGGCCATCCGCCGCTCGTTGTCCGGGTTGATCATGCGGTCCTCGGTGGATACCTGATACCAGGTCGGCTTGGCCTTCCAGGCCGGCGCGGTGACCGGGTCACCGAAGGCCGAACCCACCGGGGCCTTCTGGGTGACGGCCATGACCAGGGCCTCGTCCTCGGTCAGGTCCTGGCAGAAGCTGTCACGGAACTTGTCCTGCGCGATCCACAGGTAGCCGTCCGAATCCGGCGCGATGGCCGCGACCGCCGCCGGAGGCAGCTGCTCGGTGATCCGACCGGGACTCTCCCCCGCATCCGGCGCGAAGGCCGCGACATAGACCAGGCCCTCGACATTGGGCAGGTCACCGGCCTCGGTGATGACCGCGCCACCGTACGAATGACCCACCAGCAGGACCGGCCCGGCGATCTGGCGCACCATCTTCTGGGTCCGGGCGGCATCGTCGGCCAGCCCGGTGAGCGGATTCTCCACCGCGTGCAGCGACTCGTAGCCGCGCCGCCGCAATTCCACGATGACCTTGGCCCAGTGCGCCGCACCACCCCAGAATCCGTGTACCAGAACGATCGCAGGTTTGTCCGCCATGGCGTATCTCCTCTCGAAGTACTGATCTCGTGTGCTTCCCGGGTTGCGGGATCTACGCTATTCGGATGATGGAGCAAAGACCATGACGGAAACACCGCAAAACTTTGCCGAATCACCGGATACAGGGTTGCCGGACCCGGCGGAACTGGCGGGGCCGGACGCCTTGTCGGAGATTCTGGAGACGGTGCGGCTGCGCGGCGAGACCGTCACCCGGCACACCGCCGACTCCGATGCTCCGGTGCGGGTTCCGGCCGGGAGAAGGGTGCTCCACGTCGTCGAGCAGGGCGCCGTCGAGATCCGGGTGGACGGCGAATCCGGCCTCACCACAGCACATTCCGGCGACATGGTGGTGCTGGCCCGCGGCGACGGCCACACCGTGACGCCGCTGACCGCCGACACCCGCTGGGTCACCGGCTCGTTCCTGGTCGACGAACCCCAAGCCGCCCCACTGCTTTCCGTGCTCGCCCCCGCGATCCACATCGACGCCGCCGGTCGCGCCCGCGACTGGCTGCCATTGAGCCTGAATCTGCTGATGGTCGAGGTCACCGATCCGCGTCCGGGCGCGGCCGCCATGATCTCGCGCATACTGGACCTGCTGTTCATCCACGCGCTGCGCGCCTGGTCCACCGACACCGCCGCCCCCGGATGGCTGACCGCCGCCCTCGACCCGGCACTCGCCCCCGTCCTCACCGCCGTGCACCGCGCACCCGCCGCGCCGTGGACGGTCTCGGATCTGGCGGCGCTGGCGTCGATGTCGCGTACCACCTTCACCGACCGCTTCACCCGCAGGCTGGGCCGCGCGCCCGCCGCCTATCTGGCCGACCGCCGCCTGGCGCGCGCCGCAACCCTGTTGCGCACCACCACGATTCCCATCACGGCGGTCGCCCACCAGGTCGGCTACGACTCCGAGGCCGCCTTCAGCCGCGCGTTCCGCCGCCGCTACGACACCCCGCCGCTGCGCTACCGCAAGGGCGACACCCCGGCCCGCCCCTGAGCCGCGCAGCGCCCCACTTGTTATGGTGGACAGGTGATTCACATCCGGCAGACATGGCGCCGGTCGCAGTAGCGGCCCGCTGAACCATGTCCACGGGCTGTACGCGGCCCGTGATTCCGACCGGAACACCTCCGCTCGTGCAGCCCTCGATGAACTTCCAGGAGTTGTACGGTGACCACACCTTCGGATTCCTTCGCCGCCACCCGCGAGCGCAGCGACGACCTGGCCGCCGAGGTGGACGACCACCCCGAGCGCTTCCGCGTCCTCACCGGTGAACGGCCCACGGGCAGGCTGCATCTGGGCCACTACTTCGGCACGATCCGGGAACGGGTGCGCTTGCAGGGGCAGGGCGTGGACCTGTGGGTGATCCTGGCCGACTACCAGGTCATCACCGACCGCGACACCCTCGGCCAGGTCCGCGAGAACGTGGTGAACGCGGTGCTTGACTACGCGGCCGCCGGGATCGACACGAGCCGGGCCACCGTGTTCACCCATTCCGCGGTGCCGGCCCTCAACCAGCTGATGCTGCCGTTCCTGAGTCTGGTCACCGAGGCCGAGTTGCACCGCAATCCGACGGTGAAGGCCGAATTGGCCGCGTCGGGGCGGGCCCTGAGCGGGCTGATGCTCACTTACCCGGTGCACCAGGCCGCCGACATCCTGTTCTGCAAGGGCAATCTGGTGCCGGTGGGCAAGGATCAGCTGCCGCACCTGGAGCTCACCCGGGTCATCGCGCGGCGCTTCAACGAACGCTTCGGCCAGGTGTTCCCGGAACCTCGGGCGCTGCTCACCTCCACCCCGGAGATCCCCGGCCTGGACGGGCGCAAGATGAGCAAGAGCTACGGCAACGCCATCTCGCTGTCCATGACCGCCGACGAGACCGCGGCCCTCATCCGTCGCGCCCCCACCGACGCCGACCGCCGCATCACCTTCGATCCCGGCGCCCGCCCCGGCGTGTCCGCGCTGCTCACCACCGCGGCCCTGTGCCTGGGCAGTGACGAGGTGACCCTGGCCGACAAGCTCGGCGACGGCGGCGGCTCGGCGCTCAAGAAGCTCGCCACCGACGCGGTCAACGACTTCTTCGCCACCCACCGCGCTCACCGCGCCGAACTGGCCGCCGACCCGGACTTCGCGATCGGCCTTGTCCGCGAAGGCAATCGGCGCGCCGTCGAGATCGCCGAACGCACCCTCGACGAGGTGCGCGCGGCGATGGGGACGGTGTACTAGGAGCCGATGTACGCGGCCAGGTGCTCGCCGGTCAGGGTGGACCGCGCGGCCACCAGGTCCGCGGGGGTGCCCTCGAAGACGATGCGGCCACCGTCGTGGCCCGCGCCCGGACCCAGGTCGATGATCCAGTCGGCGTGTGCCATGACGGCCTGGTGATGCTCGATCACGATGACCGTCTTCCCGGAATCGACCAGACGGTCCAGCAATCCGAGCAGGTTCTCCACATCGGCCAGGTGCAGACCGGTGGTCGGCTCGTCGAGGACGTAGACGCCGCCCTTCTCACCCATGTGGGTGGCCAGCTTCAGGCGCTGCCGCTCACCGCCGGAGAGCGTGGTCAGCGGCTGGCCCAGGCTCACGTAGCCCAGTCCGACCTCGTTGAGGTGTTCCAGGATCTTGTGCGCGGCAGGGATCTTCGCCTCACCCTCGGCGAAGAAGCCCAGGGCCTCGGCGACCGGCATGGCCAGCACCTCGCTGATGTCACGCCCGCCCAGCTTGTATTCGAGCACGGCCGCCTGGAAGCGCTTGCCCTCACACTCCTCGCACACGGTGGCGACCCCGGCCATGATGGCCAGGTCGCTGTAGATCACGCCCGCGCCGTTGCAGGTCGGGCACGCGCCCTCCGAATTCGCGCTGAACAGTGCGGGTTTCACGCCATTGGCCTTGGCGAAGGCCTTCCGGATCGGTTCGAGCAGCCCGGTGTAGGTGGCCGGGTTGCTGCGCCGCGACCCCTTGATCGCGCCCTGATCGACCGACACCACGCCCTCACCGGCCGGGATCGAGCCGTGCACCAGCGAGCTCTTGCCCGAGCCCGCGACACCGGTGATGACCACCAGCACGCCGAGTGGGATGTCGACGTCGACCTTCTGCAGGTTGTTGGCGGTCGCGCCGCGAATCTTCAACGCCCCCGCGGACTCGCGCACCGAGTCCTTGAGCGCGGCGCGGTCGTCGAAGTGGCGGCCGGTGATGGTGCCGCTGGCGCGCAGTCCATCGACGGTGCCCTCGAAGCAGATGGTGCCGCCGCCCGAACCCGCGGCCGGGCCGATGTCGACGACGTGGTCGGCGATGGCGATGGTCTCCGGCTTGTGCTCGACCACCAGCACGGTATTGCCCTTGTCGCGCAGGCGCAGCAGCAGATCGTTCATGCGCTGGATGTCGTGCGGGTGCAGGCCCACGGTCGGCTCGTCGAACACGTAGGTGACGTCGGTGAGCGCGGACCCGAGATGGCGGATCATCTTGACGCGCTGGGCCTCTCCGCCCGACAGCGTGCCCGAGGCGCGGTCCAGGCTCAGGTAGCCCAGTCCGATCTCCACCAGCGAGTCCAGCACCTGCCGCAACGCCTCGAGCAGCGGCGCGACGCCCGGGTCGCGGAGCCCGCGCACCCAGTCGGCCAGATCGCTGACCTGCATGGCGCACGCGTCGGCGATGCTGATCTTGTCGATCTTCGAGGAGCGGGCCAGCTCGCTGAGCCGGGTGCCGTGGCAGTCGGGGCAGATCTGGAAGGTGACCGCGCGCTCGACGAAGGCGCGGATGTGCGGCTGCAGCGAGTCGATGTCCTTGGACAGCATCGACTTCCGGATCTTGGGGATCAGCCCCTCGTAGGTCAGGTTGATGCCCTCGACCTTGATTTTGGTCGGTTCCTTGTACAGCAGATCGGCGATCTCGCGCTTGTTGTACTTCTTGATCGGCTTGTCCGGATCGAAGAATCCGCTGCCCATGAAGATGCGCCCGAACCAGCCGTCCATGCTGTAGCCCGGAATCGTGAACGGCCCCTCCCGCAACGACTTCGAGTCGTCGTAGAGCTGGGTCAGGTCGATGTCGTTGACCGAACCGCGGCCCTCACAGCGCGGGCACATGCCGCCGGTCACCGAGAAGGTGCGCCGCTCCTTGACCTGCTTGCCGCCCTTCTCCACGGTCACCGCGCCTGCGCCGCTGATCGAGGCCACATTGAACGAGAACGCCTGCGGCGAGCCGATATGCGGCTGCCCCAGGCGGCTGAACAGGATGCGCAGCATGGCCATGGCGTCGGTGGCGGTGCCGACGGTGGAGCGCGGATCGCCGCCCATGCGCTGCTGGTCCACGCTGATCGCGGTGGTCAGGCCCTCAAGCACGTCCACGTCCGGGCGCGACAGGCTCGGCATGAAGCCCTGCACGAACGCGCTGTAGGTCTCGTTGATCAACCGCTGCGATTCCGCGGCGATGGTGTCGAAGACCAGCGAGCTCTTGCCCGAACCGGACACGCCCGTGAACACGGTCAGCCGCCGCTTGGGCAGGTCGACGGAGACGTCCTTGAGGTTGTTCACCCGGGCGCCGACCACCCGGATCAGATCGTGGGCGTCGGCGGCGGGCAGGGCGTTCTTCGTGGACTTGCTCGGGGCCATGCGTGTCTCCATCTGAGGGCGGACCGGTCGGGCGGGAAAGCGGTTAGGGCACCTGCTGGATACGGACCATATTGCCTGCGGGGTCGCGCACGGCGAAGTCGCGCACGCCGTAGGGCTGGTCGGTCGGCTCCTGAACGATCTCGACCGCGTCGTTCGCCTGCAACCGCTCGAAGGCCGCGTCGACGTCCTTGGACGCCAGCAGGACGCTGCCGTAGGTGCCCTTGGCCATCATCTCGACGATGAGCTTGCGCTCGTCCTCGGTGATGCCCGGATCGACGGCGGGCGGGTGCAGCACGATGGAGGTTCCGGGCTGATCGGGCGGGCCCACGGTGAGCCAGCGCAGGCCGTTGTAGCCGACATCCTTGCGCAGCTCGAAGCCGAGCGCGTCGCGGTAGAACGCGAGCGCCGCGTCCGCGTCATTGTGCGGGAGGAAGCTCGAGAGAATGGTGATGTCCATGTCGATCAGGCTAGTTGCGAGCCGCTTGCCTGGGCTTCTCGATTCCTGATCGGTCGAGTCACCTGTTTCTCCACGCACGACGGCATGCCTTCGGGCGCGTCGGCCATCTGCTGCTTGTACACGCTCGGCGGCACACCGACCAGTTCGGTGAATCGGGTGCTGAACGTGCCCAGCGACGAACAGCCCACCGCGAAACAGATTTCGGTGACGCTCAGATCCCCGCGCCGCAGCAGCGCCATGGCCCGCTCGATGCGCCGGGTCATCAGATACGCGTACACCGACTCGCCGTAGGCCGCCCGGAACTGCCGGCTCAGGTGCCCGGCCGAGATGTGCGCGTCCCGCGCGAGCGCCTCCACGTCCAACGGCCGCGCGTACTCGCGATCGATCCGGTCCCGCACCCGCCGCAGGCGCGCCAGGTCCCGTAGGCGCTGCTCCTCGTCGGGTTTGCTCGTCACCCCTCGATGGTCGCACGCTGGGCCGACACCCCCGTGACGGCGTGCCCGGCGGATTGGGGACTACCGCCCGGACGATTTCTCAGGTAACAGTTTTGCCTTGACACAAGACATAGCGTGCGGGGAGACCGGGACATCCGGGCCCCGGCACCGATCTACATGCGGCCGAGCACGGCCCGAGAACTGGGATCAGCTCTTCGATGAAGCTCTCTGCACTACGTAACCGGACCGCCCTGCGCACCGCCGCGGTCGCCCTCACCGCCGTCCTGTCCGTGGCCCTGGCCGCCGGCACCGGATCGGCCGAGGACAAGGCCTCCTCGGTCTCCTCGGTGACCAAGGAGGGCCGCACCTGGCATCTGAAGGTCTACTCGGCGGCCATGGGCAGGGACATCACCGTCGACGTGCAGCGTCCGGTCGACGAGTCCCAGCCCGCCCCCAACCTGTACCTGCTCAACGGCCTCGACGCCGGCGAGGGCACCGCCAGCTGGTCCGCGCAGACCAACGCGCTGGGCTTCCTGTCCGACAAGCAGGTCAACGTCATCCAGCCGATCGGCGGCCGCGGCAGCTACTACGCCGACTGGATCCAGACCGACCCGCAGCTGGGCGTCAACAAGTGGACGACGTTCTTCACCCAGGAACTGCCGCCGCTGCTGGACGCCACCCTCGGCTCCACCGGCCTGAACTCGCTCGCGGGCCTGTCCACCTCCGGCACCTCGGTGCTGCAGCTGGCCGAGGCCAAGCCGGGCCTGTTCAAGTCGGTGGCCGCCTACAGCGGGTGCGCGCAGATCGCCGACCCGATGGGCCGCCAGTTCGTGAAGCTGGCCGTCGAGACCTGGGCGGGCGGCAACACCGCCAATATGTACGGCCCGGCCGACAGCCCGCTGTGGGCCGCCAACGACCCGGTCATCAATGCCGAGAAGCTGCGCGGCACCCAGCTCTACGTCTCCAGCGGCAGCGGCATCCCGCTCATGCGCGACGTCGAGTTCTACACCAAGTCCGCCCCGGGCGTGCAGGGTGACGTGAACCTGGCGCTGGGCATGATCATCGAGGGCGCGGTCAACGCCTGCACCCGCAACCTGCAGGGCAAGCTCGACTCGCTGCAGATCCCGGCCACCTTCCGCTACGACCCGGTGGGCACCCACTACTGGCCGTACTGGGAAGAGGCCCTGCACGACTCGTGGCCGATGCTGGCCTCGGGCATGGGCATCTGACCCACGTTCGCACGCGGAACGCCGCACACCATCGATCGGTGTGCGGCGTTCGGCGTTTCGGGGGCCCTCCGGACCACGTTCCCGGGGGTCGTACGGACTACATCGCCGCGGCGCCCGGGACGCTCATCGGCGTGCGGACGATGCGGCCACCCAGCCGCTCGTTGACCGAGAACCCGTGGTGGCGGCACCATTTCGCCAGCACCGGCACGGCGGAGTCGTCGTCGCGGAAGGTCGGGACCAGCTGGCCGACGATGCACAGGTGATGGGCATCCGCGGCCCGGCACAGGTGCTGCAGGATCGCGGTGCCCAGGCCGGTGCCGCGCAGCTCCGGGTTCACCGTGATGTTGTCGAGCTTGATGGTGTCGGCGTAGATGTCGAAGACCACCTCGGCGAGCCTGTCGTCGCGGCGCAGCGACTCGATGTCGGACGGCACCGGCCGCAGGACGCCGGGCAGGTGATCGGAAAGCCGTTGCCGCGCGGCCTCATCGGGGGCGGAGCGGGTGATGGCGAGCAGATCCTCGGTGAGGTCGGCGACCACGGCGCGATCGCCCACCGCGGCCATCGGGCGAGCCTCGCCGGTCGCGCGCGCCAGCGCCTCCAGGCGGCGCGTCCAGTGCGGGTGCTCGGCGCCGTAGCGCTCGGTCACCTCGGCGAGGGTGTCCTCCAGGCACAGCGGCGCGCCGAGACTGCGCACGAATCCGCCCGACAGCACACCCCAGCGGTGATCGTCCGCGCCGACACCGTGCACGGCCAGATCCCGCATCAGCGCGTCGCGGCGAGCGGTGGCCCGCGCGATCGGCGAACCGGGCAGCCTGCCCAGCCACTTCTGCCAGCCGTTCAAGTTCGCGCGAATCCGGGTACCGGCGATGTCCGCGCTCGCGTCGAGGTAGTTGCACAGCGCTTGCTGACGACGCTCCAGCAACTCGTCCACCGGCCGACGCACGAGGTCGGCGGGCGGCGTCTGACCCTCACTCATAATGAACCACGCTAGCGTCCAGTTATCTCGGCCCAGGTCACCGGCACGCGTTAAATCACCTACCAGTGGTAACGGACCACCCTACCCTCCGGGAGCCCGCCCGATCCGGGGCCGAGATCACCCGACAACCGGGATTGCCCGGAGATGTCCAGATCGGTGACGCGATCCACCAGATCACGTTCGTAGGCGAGGGCCTGCTTGCGGGTCCAGCCGGCCGAATGCCGCAGCGCCGCACGGGCTTCGCGGCGGCGATGGTAGGTGAGCAGCGGGGCCAGCGCCGCCTCCGACCCGATCGCGCGCGCCGCCGGGCGGGCGATGAGCCCGCGGAACCAGCGCCGCTCCCCCGCCAGCACCCAGGCGTATGCGAGGGCGAAGATGACCAGATCGATCAGGATCGGCAGATAGGTCGAGACCAAGGGCGGGCCCGGCGGGCGCGGGGCGTCGAACAGCACGTGCATGGTGAACGCCAGCCCGTAGAACAGGGCGAACACCCCGAACCGCCACAGCCACGACCGGTCCGTACGGACCAGCGCCATCACGATCCCGACCCCGGCCAGCGCCGACATGGCCCAGTGCGAGGTGAGCGCGGTGACCAGCCGCAGCACCGCCACCAGCAGCACGTCCGCCACCGGCGTCTGCGGCGACGACAACGCGGTCTGCGTGCTGTAGAGGCAGTCCTCCGCGATCTGCGCGCCCAACCCGACCGCCGCGCCCAGCAGCAGCCCGTGCATGGGCCGGGTCAGCCGCGACCGGAACAGCAATGCCACCACGGCGATACCGATCGCCTTGATGTACTCCTCGTCGATCGGCGCGGTGATCGCGGCGCTCCAGCTGATCGCGAACCGGTCCCCGAACAGATTCGTGACCGCCCGGCTCAGATGATCATTGGCCCACATGGCCAGCCCGGTCCACACCGTCGCACCCCAGATCGCGCCCATCACCAGGGGAGCCATCAGATGCCGCCGCGCCCGGAAAGGGTCCAGCGCGAACAGGATCCGCCCGATCACCAGCAGCGTGAGCGCCGTGATCGGCAGCGCCGCCAGCGCCGCCGCCCCCGCGAACCACACCTGCCCCGCCGCCTGCGTCAGGAACAGCAAGGGCCCCACGACAACCGCCACGCAGTACACCCAGAACAACGCCGAACGCGGCTGGAACCAGCTCATGCGGCACCACCTTCCCGCCGAGCGAACTCGCCGACCGGCCCGCCCAGCCGCCACGAGCGGAGATCGCGCCGCGAGGAACGCCGCCGACCCGGCCGGTGGGCGCCGCTCATGCCTCCACCGCCTTGCTCGACCGCAGCACCTCGGCGATCAGCTGGAGGCCCGCTTCGCGGGTGGGGCCGGTGGCCAGGATGGTGACGCCCACGTCGCCGCTCGCGACCACCGCGCACACGCCCCCGGGTTTGTCGGGCAATTCGCAGGTGAGGCCGTGGAATTCGCCTTCGTCGACGACTCCCCCGTCGAAGCGCGCGGCGACGCCCGCCGCGCGCAGGGGCAGGAGCATGCGGGGTGCGGCCGTGGGGAAATCGGTGATGCCGTCGGTCACCGACACCGACAGCCGCCGCTCGCCGTCCTCGGATTTCAGGATCACGACCGATTCGTCGCCGGTCGCCTGCCGCCGCATCGGCTCGGGCACCCGGAAGAACACGGCGTTGGCGGGATCGTCGCCGCTGTGCACCGCGCCGATACCGGAGGCGGTCAGCGTGATGCCGGTCCCCTCGGCCAGGTCGGTCACGCGGGCCGGGACGGCATCCGACACCAGGGGCGGCACCACCAGCGCCACCGCGAGCGCCCCCACCGCCGCCAGCGCGGGGCCGACCGAATGCACAAGGCGCGCCATGTCTTCCACCCTCTCGGCTCCCTGAGGCAACGTCCGGGGACGGCGGATGCGTTCCGGACACCCGGCCCGAGGCCCGGGCAGTCGCCGTCCGGGCGCTTGCCGCGAGTTAACCACATCGGGCGGCCGGAACGTGTCCGCAGCGCCGGAAGGAAATCGGGGCCGGATACGGAACGAGGATGCCGTCCGCGGCTCCGGTCCGCGTGCGGCATCCTCGATGGCTCATCCGGCGAAATCCGCTGTCCCCCTATAGCGAATCCGCGTGCTCACAGCAGGTCGGCGAGACCCTTCAGCGGTCCGGGCAGGCCCGCCGCGTGCTTCTTGAGGCCCGCGACCACCGGGTTCGGGGTCTCGGCGCGCAGCCGGTCCAGCTCGGTCTGCATGGTCGAGACCGTACGGGTGTAGTAGTCGTCGACCAGAGCGGTGTCGTCCGGGTCGCCGGGCTCGGTGGACCAGTCCAGGGCGGGCAGGAAGCTCACCGTCACCGAGGCGGGCAGCGGCAGCTGCGGCAGGATCGGGGCGACACCGAAGGGCAGGCCCAGGGTGTACGGAAACACCTTGGCGCGCACCAGCTTGTCGAGCTGCAGCAGCTTGGCGGTGCGCTCGCCGCGGCTGAGCACGAAGATCGAGTCGTGGCCGCCGTTGGCGACCGCGGGAATCACCGGAACCCCCGCTTCCAATGCGAGCCGGATGAAGCCCTTGCGATCGGCGAAGTCGATCTTGCCGCGATCGGTCCACGGGCGGCACGCCTCCCAGTCGCCGCCGGGGTAAACCATGACCGCGCCGCCGTCCTTGAGCCCCTTGGCGGCGGATTCCTTCGAGGCCGCGATGACGCCGAACTGGCGCAGGCTGTCACCGAGAACCGGTGCGCGCAGCAGGATGTCGTGGGCGACGCCGTAGCTGGGCTCGTCGGGGCGGTGCTCCAGCATGGCCATGAAGGTGATCCACACCTCCGGGGCCCAGTAGATGGACGAGTGATTGCCGATCACCAGCGCCGGCCCGGAAGTCGGCAGATTCTCCACGCCGACCACGGTGGGAGTGAAGTAGTCGGTGTAGGCCCGCGCGAGCGGCAGCAGCGGGTGGTTCGGGTCGGGGATTACCTTGTTCTCGGTCATCAGCCATTCCTGTCGATTGCTTTGCCGGGGACGGGCAGCACGCAACGACATCGCACGACGCTTTTTGAAACAACGTCGAGCCGAATTGAATTGCCCCCGGGTCAGATCCCCATTGATTAGCTCCGACGGCCGCGCATGCGCGGTCCGGTTCAGCGTACGGACGTCGCTGCGTTGCGACAGATGCCCGTCACCGTCCTCCTGCACTATCGACGTTATCAACCCAAGCGTTTGCTTGTTAGGAAGTGTGCGAAACCCAACATTCATCTCACTGCCCCGGTTCCGCACACCGCACTCGCCTTAAGATGGCTCACCCGAGATGCCATGCGTAGATGCGCATATCGGCGTAGACATATCTCAGCAGGTCGTCCGACGACGGGACAGCGCGCCCGCCGCGAGGTACCCCGCCAGGGCCAGACCCGCGCACCACGCCAGCGCGGTCGGCGCGGAATCCCCCACCGGCGAACCCATCAGCAGACCGCGCACGGTCTCGGTGACGGAGGTGACCGGTTGGTGCGCCGCGAAACCGCGCAGCCAGCTCGGCAGGGTCCCGGTGGGCACGAACGCGCTGCTCACGTAGGGCAGGAACATGAAGAAGAACATGAAACCGTTGGCCGCCTCGGGATTCGAGGCCAGCAGCCCCAGCGCGGCCGCGATCCAGGACAGCGCCACCACGAAGCAGGCCAGCACGCCCGCCACGGCCAGCCAGCGCAGCGGGTCCGCGGTCGGCCGGAAGCCGAGCGCCACGGCCACCAGCACCACCAGTGAACTGGTGAGCAGATTGCGCAGCACGCTCTCCAGCACGTGCCCGGTCAGCACCGAGTTGCGGGAGACGGCCATCGCGCGGAACCGGTCCACGATGCCGGTGTGGGTATCGGTGGCCACCGCCACCGCGGTCGCGCCCGAGCCGAATCCCGCACACAGCAGAATGATTCCGGGCACGACGTAGTCGATATAGGAGCCGCCGACATTCATCGCGCCGCCGAATACGTACACGAACATCACCAGAATGCTGACCGGCACGGCGATGGTCATGATCATGGTGTCCGGACTGCGCAGGGTGTGGCGCAGATTGCGGCCGACCATGGTGGCGGAGTCCTGGGCGGAGTGCACGAGAGTACGCATTACGCAGCGCCTTTCACGGTATTGCCGGTGAGGGCGAAGAAGACGTCGTCGAGATCGGGTGTGTGAATGGACAAGTGGTCGATGGCCACGGCGTGATCGTCGAAATGATCGAGCAGCTTGCGGATATCGCCGACACTGCCGTCCGAGGGCACCCGCAATGCCAGCCCCTCGCCGTCGATCGCGGCCACCGGCAGCGCTCGCGCGGCCGCCGCCAGCCCGCGCTCGTCGGCGAAGCCCAGCCGCAGGTGCCCGCCGGGCACCAGGCGCTTCAACTCCTCGGCGCGCCCCTCGGCCACGATGCGTCCGCCGTCGAGCACCGCGATGCGGTCGGCCAACTGGTCGGCCTCCTCCAGGTACTGGGTGGTGAGGAAGATGGTGACACCGTCGGCCACCAGGCCGCGGATCACCCGCCACAGTTCGCGGCGGCTGCGCGGGTCCAGTCCGGTGGTGGGCTCGTCGAGGAAGACGATGCGGGGCTGCCCCATCAGGCTCATGGCGATGTCGAGGCGGCGGCGCATACCACCGGAGTAGGAGCCCGCGCGCTTCCCGGCGGCCTCGGCGAGCTCGAACTGCTCCAGCAATCGCGCTGCGCGCCGGGCGGTCTCGCGTGATCCGAGGTGCAGCAGCCGCCCCATGAGCCGCAGGTTCTCCGAGCCGGTGAGGATCTCGTCGACCGCCGCGAACTGCCCGGTGACGCCGATGGCCGCGCGCACGGCGCCGGCCTCGCGCACCGGGTCGTGGCCGCCGATCCGCAGCTCTCCCCCATCGGCGCGTTCGAGGGTGGTGAGGATGCGGACCATGGTGGTCTTGCCCGCACCGTTGGGGCCGAGCAGAGAGAACACCGTCCCGACGGGCACGGTGACGTCGATGCCGCGCAGTACCGGCTGGTCGCCGAAGGCTTTGACCAGGCCGCTCACCTCGATGGCGGGCCCCGTTCCGGACGTGGTCATGGAGAGCTCCATTCGTAAACTGTGTATGCCATATACTCTGTTTATAGGCTACACAGTTTCTTCGATGCCGCAAGATGGAAACCGACACCACGACAGGAGGTCCGATGACGCCCGAGCCGCAAGCCCTGCCCAAAGCGGTGAAACTGCTCTGGGATCTGGACGAGGCGGGCAGCCGCGGCCCCCGGCGCGGCATGAGCCTCGAGCAGATCCTCGACACGGCCATGACCATCGCCGACACCGAGGGCTACGCGGCGCTGTCCATGGCGCGGGTCGCGAAGGAGCTCGGCTTCACGACCATGTCGCTGTACCGCTACGTCGACAGCAAGGACACCCTCGTGGTGCTGCTGCACGACCGGATCTTCGACCACACCCCGGAACTGCCCGCCGGCTGGCGCGCCGGATTGGAAGCCTGGGCCTGGGCCGAGTTCCACGCCATCCGCGCCCACGACTGGTGGCTCGACATCCCCATGACCACTCCCCCGCTCGGCCCGAACAATATGGCCTGGCTCGAGACCGGCATGAACGCCCTCACCGAGGTCGGCATCCCCGAGTCGCTCAAACTCCAGCTGCTGGTGAATCTCTCGATCTACGTGATCGGCCGCACCCGGTTCCTGCGCGACGCCATCCGCCAGACCGAGGAGCAGGACTACACCGGCATCCTCACCGCCGTCCTCGACCCGGACCGCTTCCCGGCCGTCACCAGCGCGCTCACCAACCGCGCCTTCGACAGCGACGACATGCACTGGGAGGAAGCCGATTTCGGGTTCGCACTGGACCGGCTGCTGGACGGCTACCAGGTCTTCATCGACGCGAACACCGGCGCACGGTAAGCCATCGGCCCACGTCCGCGCCCTAGCAGATTCCAGCTATATCAGCCCGAGAGCCTGACCGAAAAGATCTCTTGTCGCTACAGTCCCACGAAACTGCTTGACAGACAGGTGATTACAGTGAGGCTCGGATTCAGAGCGCTGGCGATGGCCGCGGTCGGAGCACTGTTCGCACTCTCGATGACCGGTGTCGCGGCCGCCCCCGCGAACGCGGTCGGCCTGCCCCCGTGCGGTCTGACCTGTGATGACCCCCTTCCGCCCTCCCCCGCCGGATGCTCGAGCGCGGCCACCGGCGGCACCCTCGCGCTGACCCTGCCCGACAAGAACGGGGTCAACCGTCCCTTCCGGCTGTTCGTGCCGTCCGGGCTGAGCGGCGCCGCGCCGCTGGTGGTCGCGCTGCACGGCGGCCAGGACAACCCGACGCACTTCGAAACCGCCACCGGCTGGACCGCGGTCGCGCAGAGCAAGAAGTTCATCGTCGCCTACCCCCAGGGCGGCAAGAACGACGGCGCCGCGGACAAATGGGCCTGGGAGTTCAGCGCCTCCAACCCCGCCAACGACGTTCCGTTCCTGCGCAGCCTGGTCCACGCCATCGGCGACGACTACTGCGTGAACCCCAAGCGCGTGCACTTCATCGGACACTCCAACGGCGGGCAGATGACCTCCCGGATGGCGTGCTCCGCCTCGGATCTGGTCGCCTCGGCCGCGGTGTGGGCCGGGCCGAGCGGCGCGTGGGACGCCAATGACTGCCCGACCACCCGCAAGCTGTCGTTCGGCGTGATGCTCAACGACAACGACCCCATCGTGTGGCAGATCGTCGCCGAGCAGCATCGAGACCTGTGGCGCACCAAGGACAGTTGCGGAGCCACCCCGGCCTCGGAGACCGGCACCGCGGTGGTGAAGGGCGAGCGCTACTCGTGCGCGTCGGGCACCCAGGTGCTCTACCGGCTGTACCACACCACCGATGACGCGACGAAGGCTCACCTGTGGCCCACCCCGGGCTCGGCGGCCGCGACCGACGTCAACAACCGCATGTGGTCACTGCTGAACGCCAACCCGCTGCCCTGACGGCCGCGGCTCCGGGGTCCCGGCACGCGCGGGGCTCCGGGGCGACAGCGTGGCGGTGAGCACCGCGGCGACCGCGAAAAGCACTGCCACACAGGCCACCAGGCCGATCCAGCCGCCCGCCGCGTAGGCGATCCCGGCCGCGCTGCCGACCACCGCACTGCCCAGGTAGTACGCGAACATGTAGAGAGACGATGCGGCGCCGCGGTTCTCGGCCAGCGCGCCGACCCAGGCGCTGGCCGCGGTGTGCGCGCCGAAGAATCCCGTGGTGAGCAGCAGGATGCCGATCAGCACCGTGCTCAGGTGATCCGGGATGGTCACGGCCAGGCCGACCGCCATCAGCGCCAGGGACACGACCAGGATCCGGTGGTGGCCACGGCGATCGGCGAGCCGGCCCGCGTAGGCCGAGGCCGCGGTGCCCGCGAGGTACAGCACGAACACCAGTCCGACCACCGCCTCGGACAGACCGAAGGGGCGGTGGGTCAGCCGGTAGCCGAGGTAGTTATAGATCGACACGAAACTGCCCATGAGCAGGAAGGCGAGCGCGAACAGCGCGGCCGGGCGCGGAGCGCGCGCCTGCCGGGCGAGATCGCCGAGCAGGGTCCCGACACCGGCCGGGCGCGCGGCGAATCCGCGTGAGGCGGGCAGGGTCCGCGCGAACCACACCGCGCCCGCCGCCACGGCCAGCGACACCGTCAGCTCCGCCCACCGCCACGACGTCAGCCCGAGTGTGAGCGACGGGATCAAGCGTCCGGCCAACCCGCCGATGCTCGTCCCCGCGATGTACACCCCCATCGCCGAACCCAGCCCGCTCGCGCCGACCTCCTCGGCCAGATACGCCATCGCCACCGCGGGCACCCCGGCCAGCGCGACACCCTGCACCGCCCGGACGGCCAGCAGCGTGTCCATGGTCGGGCACAACGGCAGCAGCAACCCGAGCGCCGCGGCCGCCATCGCCGACCCGATCAGCACCCGGGTGCGGCCGATCCGGGCCGACAGCACTCCCACCGGAATGATCGCCAGCGCAAGGAATCCCGTGGTCAGCGACACCGCCAGCGCCGCGTGCGCGGGCGGCACCCCGAACGCCGCCGACAGGCTCGGCAGCAGCGACTGTGTGGAGTACATGGCCGCGAAAGTGGTCAGCCCGGCCGCGAAAAGCGCTACGGTGACCCGCTTCTCGTGGGCTCCGGCGATCTCGGCGGACCCGTCCGCCCCGACCCGGTCCGCCACGGACACCCGTCCGGCCGAGTCCGCGTCGTCCGTCGCACGCCGGACCGGTGGGCGGCCATGGGACGCCGGGGGCGCGGCCAGTCCCGCGCGTTCCGTCGCGGCGAGTCGCGCGTCCGGCTCAGCGAGCGCACGCGTGAGCTCCGGATCTTCCGGCGCGTCGATCGCCGGGCCGGTGGGCGCGCCGATCGGTCCTCGCGCGCTCAACCGCTGATCGGCGCTGGTCATCGGGTCCTCCCAGAATGGATCGGGTACGAGATCCAGGGTGCGTGACCGGTGCTTAGATCGGAAATGCATGATGGTCGTCAGGCTCATGCCATGGCGGTATATAGCGAGGAGGCGGTGTGCTCGGCGCGGATCTGGAGTGGTTCACGACACTCGCCGAAACCGAGAACGTGAGCGCGGCGGCCGACCGATTGCATCTGGCCCAGCCGACGCTGTCGCGGATGCTCGCCCGGTTGGAGCGGCGGCTGGGCGCTCCCCTGTTCGATCGGCACGGGAAGCGCATCCGGCTCAACGAGTACGGCCGCCTGTACTACGAGCACGCGCGCCGCGCCCGCGCGGAACTGCGGGCCGGGGAGCAGGCGGTCGCCGACCGGGTCAATCCGGCCAAGGGGGTGGTGCGGCTGTCGTTCCTGCATTCCTTCGGCAGCCGGCTGGCGCCGGAATTGATCGCCGAATTCCGGCGCGGGGCCGGACGGGTCGACTTCGGGCTGTTCCAGGGCGCGGCCGAGGCGATCACGCGCCAGGTCCTCGACGGGGAGGCCGATCTGGCGCTGGTGTCGCCGCGGCCGAGCGAGCCCGGCATCGGGTGGCACATGCTGCTGAATCAGCCGCTGGTGCTGGCGGTTCCCGCCGATCATCGCCTGGCCGGGCAGCGCCGGACCCGGCTGAGCGAACTGGCCGACGCCGAATTCATCACCATGCATCCGGGATTCGGGATGCGGCGCATCTTCGACGACCTGTGCGCGGCGGCCGGGATCCGGCCGCGCATCGCCTTCGAGGCCAGTGATCTGGTGACGGTGCACGGACTGGTCGCGGCCGGACTCGGGGTGGCACTGGTGCCCGCCGAGGAACCGCCGCCGCCGGACCTGGCCGTGGTCCCGCTCGCCGACGCGGGGGCGTCACGCGATGTGGGGCTGATCTGGTCGGCGACCGCGACGCCGTCGGAGGCGGTACGCCGGTTCCGCGATTTCGCGGTGGACCGGGCGGCTCGCCGCCCCGCCCGCTGAGCCCGCGCACTGTCCCGGCGAGCCCACGCACTGTTACGGTTGCCGAACGGTAACTGTTCTGTCGCTTCGACTCCAGGGAGCCGCCCGTGCAGCGCTATCGCGCGGCCCTCGACACACTGGGCGGAGGCATCGCCGCCGCGGTCGCGGGCATGGCCTTGATCGTGCCCTACGACGCCGGGTGCGGCACCGACTCGTCCGTCATGCAGATGACGGTGCTGACCATCACCGTGCCCCGGGCCACCGCCACCGGCGCGGTGTTCGCCGTGGTGGCCGCGGTGCTCGTACGCATGCTCGGCGACCGGACCGCGTGGGCCACCGGCGTGTGCGCGGCGCTGGTCCTCGCCACCGACCATCTGCTGGTCGCCTCCAGCTCCGCCACCCTGGCCACCGCCAACTTCCTCGACTCGCTCGCCGGCGGCGTGCTGCTCGGCGCGGCCGGGGCGGCGGCACTGCGGTACCGGCCGCCCGCCGTCGGCTACCTGCTCGGCGGGCTCACCGGTGTCCTGCTCGGACGCCACATCGAGACCATCGCCGCCGAGAACGGGAACCTGTCGGTGCTCGAACGCGCCTTCGTGGATCTGCCGCCGGACTGGCTGGCGGTGCTGGCGGCGGTGCTGCTCGCGGTGTGCGCGGTGGTCTGCGGGCGGACCAGCACCACGCATCCGACGTCGGTGCAGCTGCCGTTCGCGCCGATCGTGGCAGCGGCGGTGGTGATCACGACCATCGCGGTGGCCTCCGAACGCCTCACCCCGGGCACCCACAGCTGGATCGCCATCACCGCCTGGCTCGTCGCGGTCGTCGCGGCCGCCCTGATCGCGGCCCTGTTGCTGCCGGGCCGCGACGGCACCCTCACGCTGCTCGCGGTGTCGCTCACCGCGACCGGCGGCGCCCTCGCGACCGTCCACGCCCATTGGAAACTCGCGCCGGTGCTCGCGATCCTGGCGCTCGGACTGTTCGCCGGCGTCCTGCTGCCCCGCCCGCAGCCGGTGGCCGCCGCCGCGGCGAGCATCGGGCTGTCGGTCTTCGCGCTGCTGGCTTCCGGCGCGCAGCACCATGATTCGTGGGCCGCGCTGCTCGGCGCGTGCCTCTACGCGGGACTGGCCGGATACAGCTTCGGCGCGGTCACCACCCGCCTGGCCGCGAGCACCGTCCTGGCACTGGGCGTCGTGCTGGTCCCGACCGCGGCGCTCACCCTGCAATACCGGGGCTGCGACGCGCTGCCGTCCCTGCCCGATGGCGTCAGCACGGCCGGTGACCGCGCGGCGTGGACGGCCATCGGCCTGGGCGCCGGATGCCTGGCGGCCATGCTGGTGCTGCGCCGCCTGCGGCCGGAACGCGACGAGCCGTCGCAGCCGAAACCCCCTGCCCCCGAATCCGAGCGAACGGACTAGGCGACCCGGTACAGCCAGATCCGCGGCTCGGACGGCTCACCGCCGGTGGACCAGGCATACGTGTGGGCCAGGCCGTCGCCGTGATAGCCGTGCAGGTAGTCGCGCAATGCGGTGCGGCCGCCGTGCCCGGACACGATGCCCCGCAGCACGATCGCGGTGAGGTCGTAGGCCTCGACGGCGTACGGGTTCGCGGCGGTCCCGGTGGCGTCGCGATACTCGTCGAGGAAGCGCTGGGTGGCGGGCCCGCACTGACACGCCACCAGGGTCCCGGTGGCCGCCGACCCGGCGGCGGACTTGAACGCGGGGTCGTAACTGCCGTCGCCGAGTACGAAAGTGGCTGTGACATCGGCTTTCCGAAGCTTCGCCAGCAGGGTCGCGGCGGCGGCCGGATAGCCCGCGTAGAACACCGCGTCCGGGTTCACGGCGGCGATGGCGGCCACGGCCTGCCCGGTATCGCCGCCGAGATCGACGCTGACCTCGCAGGCCGGCACCGAGGCCGGGCCGAGGCCCTCCACCACCGCGCCCGCCAGCGACACCCCGAACCCACCTCCGCTGTCCCGGACCACGCAGACCCGCGAGAACCGGGCGGTATTGGTGAGGTATCGACCCAACGCCGGGCCCTCGGCATTGTCATTGGCCAGGCCGCGGAAGAAACCGCTCCACCCCGACTGCGCCAGCAGTGGATTCGTCGCGACCGGGGTGAGGAACGGCAGCCCGGCCGCGTCGAAGGTCTTCCCGGCGGCCATGACCTCCTTCGACAGCGCCGGACCGATCACCGCCACCACCGAGTCGTCGGCGGCGATCTGCTCGGCGACCCGCGCCGCCTTCCCCTGATCCCCGGCGGTATCGAACTCGCGCACCGTGATCGGGCAGACCTTGTTGCCGCCCTGCGGGTTTCCGCCCTTCACGAACTGATCGACGGCCAGCCGCACCGCACCCAGCACGGTGCGGCCGAGCGCGGCGTCCGAGCCGGTCAGCGGAAGCGCCGCCGCGATGGTCGCCGAGCCGCACGGCAGACGGCCGTCATTGGCGGGGTCGGCCACCGACACCGGCGCGACCACCTTGGCGCCGAGTCCGTCGATCTGGGTCAGCGGCACGAAACCCGGATACGTGGCCGGGTAGGGACCGGCCACGCTCGCCGGACCGGCGAGGCCGGACCGCCCGGAACCCTGTGCCGCCCAGATGATTCCCGCCGCCGCCGCGACGGCGACCACCAGCGCGCCGACTCCCACCGCCAGCCGACGGCCGGACCCCACCCGGGCGGCCGTCACCGGCTCCGGCCGCGGTCGCGGGTCGTCGAGCACAGTGCGGTCGCCGCCGGGCGACATGGCGACGGTCGCGGCGGTGGCGCTTGTCGGCCCGATCCTCGCCGCTCCCGCCGTCAGCGGCGGTACGGTCGACTCCGAGACACCCGAAAGCGCCCGCGCCGCAGCGTCGGCGAAGTCCCGACAGGTATCGAACCGATCCTCCGGCCGCTTGGCCAGTCCCCGCGCGAACACCGCGTCCAGTGCCGTGGGCAGCTCGGGCCGCCGATCGGTCACTTTCGGCACCGGATGCTGCAGATGCCCCGCGACCACCGCGGCCGCCGTCTCGGCCTGATACGGCGTTGACCCCGTGAACAGCCGAAACAGGGTGCAGGCCAGCGAATACTGATCCGAGCGCTGATCCAGCGCGGCCCCCGACAGTTGCTCCGGCGAGGCATAGGTGATCGTCGCGGCCAGTGTCCCGGTCCGGGTGATCTGCGCGGAATCATCGCGCAACCGCCCGATTCCGAAGTCGGTCAGCAGAATTCGACGTTCCTGCCCGGCGGCGTCGCGACCGAGCAGGATATTGGCGGGCTTCACGTCCCGATGGATCACGCCCATCGAATGCGCGTAGTCCAGCGCCTTGGCCGTCTCCCCGATGATCCGCACGGCCTCGGCGGCGGGCAGGGTGAACGGGTCGAGCGCGGAGGCGTCGCCGCCGTCCACGTACTGCATGGCGATCCACAGCCGCCCGCCCGACACGCCCCGATCGTGCACGCCCACGATATTCGGATGATCCAGCCGCGCAACGAGTTCGGCTTCCCGCTCGAATCGGGACCGAGTCTCGAGCTGGGTCACCAGCTCCCGCGCCAGCACCTTGATCGCCACCAGCCGTGGCAGCCGCGGATGCCGGGCGAGAAAGACCTCCCCCATCCCGCCCCCACCGAGCTTCCGCTCGATCAGATACCCCGCGAATTCCGTACCCGCACGCACAATTCGGCCCTTCACACCCCGCACATTCCCCCGAACCCTACCCGCTCGGACCCGCCGTCTCAGCTCCTCGGCACGGGCTCGCACGCCGCCCCGCGAGGGTTGGGTCATCGCCCGCGGCCGCGGGTACTCGACCGTCCGGCGCCTCGCGAGAGCCGACCCGGCGCGGGGGCCCCTCACCCCGTCCGGTTGCTCCAGGTATGCCCCGGTGTTGCCACGGCGAACGGGCTGGAGCAGGCTGAGAGGCGTCGGCGGCGTCACCCCGGGCGTCGCCCCCGCAACCGAGGAGGTGGATCGAACGTGTACGCACGCTCCAACACGATTCAGGCGCAGCTGTCCTCTATCGATGCCGGGATTGCCTTCATGCGCGATGAAGTGATGTCCGAGTTGGGCGGTATGCCCGGCTGGGTGGGTCTGTCGCTGCTGGTGGACCGGGAATCCGGCCGCTGCATCGTCACCACCGCGTGGGAGTCCGAGAACGCGATGCACGACAGCGCGAGCCGGGTGCGCCAACTGCGCAACCGGGCCCGGGACATCTTCGGCGGTGACGGCCCGCTCATCGAGGAGTGGGAGATCGTCGCCCTGCACCGCCTGCACCACGCGGACGAGGGCGCGTGCGCCCGCGTGACCTGGACCCGGGCCGACGCCGATCGCATCGATTCGGCGATCAATGTCTTCCGCTCGATGGCCATGCCCGCCATGGAGCAGATGGACGGCTTCTGCAGCGTCAGCCTGATGGTCGATCGCACCGCCGGGCGCGGCGTCTCCTGCGCCACCTTCGACAGCGCCGAGGCCTTGGCCCGGACCGCCCAGGAAGCCGCGGACATGCGGGCCAGGGCCGCCGAGCAGGCCGGCATCGCCGTCACCGAGGTCGCCGAGTTCGAACTGGCCCTCGCCCACCTCCGCGTCCCCGAACTGGTCTGACCCGCACCCCCGGATGGCGCGGTCGCCCCGGCCGCGCCACCCGGCTAATTTGGAACCCGTTTCAGCGGGCGGCGGCTTCCGGCCACCCGGCGATCGATGGGAGACGGGTATGGCGGGCAATGGCGGCGGTCGATTCGACGGCAAGGTCGCGGTGGTGACCGGAGCCTCCTCCGGCCTGGGCCGGGCCGTGGCGCGGCAGCTGATCGCGGGCGGGGCTCGCGTGCTGGGCGCCGGCCGAGACGAGGCGCGCCTGAAGGACACCTTCGACGGACCCGAAACCGCCTGGCACGCCGCCGATCTCGCCGATCCGACGGTGGCCGATCAGGTGGTGCGAGCCTGCGTCGACCGCTTCGGCGCCCTCGACATCCTGGTCAACGCCGCGGGCGCGCACACCATGCGCCACACCGGTCAGGTCACCGACGACGAATGGCAGCACGACCTCGCCGTCAACCTCAGCGCGCCCTTCTTCCTCTCCCGAGCCGCCCTCCCCCACCTGCTCGAACGCACCGGCTGCATCGTCAACGTGGCCTCGATCGCGGGTGTGGAAGGCCAGGCCTACTCGGCGGGCTACTGCGCCGCCAAGCACGGCCTCATCGGCCTCACCCGGGCCATGGCCCTGGAGTTCGACGGCGCCGGCATCCGCATCAACGCGGTCTGCCCGGGCGGCATGACCACGCCGATGCTCGAGAACTTCACCTTCCCCGAAGACCCCGATTACCAGCTCATCCTGAAGACCGCCAGCCCCCGCGGCCTCATGGAACCCGCACAGGTCGCCAACATCATCAGCTTCCTCTGCTCCGACGAAGCCTCCGCCGTGCACGGCGCCGTCTACACCGTCGACAACGGCAAGATGGCTCTCTAGGCAGACGAGTCGGCCCGGGCGACGGAGATGCCGTCGCCCGGGCCGATGCCGAGGTGGGTCGGCTTACTTCTTGCGGTCGCGCTTCTCGCGGACACGCACATTGACCCGGACCGGAGAACCGTCGAAGTTGAACTCCTCGCGCAGCTTCCGCTCGATGAAGCGGCGGTAGCCCGCCTCGAGGAAGCCGGTGGTGAAGAGCACGAACGTCGGCGGCCGGGTGGACGCCTGGGTGGCGAACAGGACTCGCGGGAGGCGGCCGCCGCGCATCGGCGGCGGCGTGGCGGCGATGACCTCCTTGAGCCAGTTGTTCAGGCGGCCGGTGGAGATGCGCTTGTCCCACGAATCCAGCGCGATCTCCATGGCGGGAACCAGCTTCTGGACCGCACGGCCGGTGTGCGCGGAGATATTGACGCGCTGGGCCCAGCGGACCTGGACCATCTCACGGTCGATCTCGCGCTCGAGCATCTCGCGCCGATCCTCGTCGACCAGATCCCACTTGTTGTAGGCGATCACCAGGGCGCGGCCGGTCTCGGCCACCATGGAGATCACCCGCAGGTCCTGCTCGGTGATCGGCTCCGAGGCGTCGATCAGCATGACCGCCACCTCGGCCGCCTCGATCGCGCCCTTGGTGCGCAGCGAGGCGTAGAACTCGTGGCCGGAGGCATTGCTCACCTTGCGGCGCAGACCCGCGGTATCCACGAAACGCCAGGGCTTGCCACCCAATTCGACCAGCGAGTCGACCGGGTCGACGGTGGTGCCCGCGACATTGTGGACCACCGAGCGCTCCTCGCCGGCGAGCCGGTTCAGCAGCGACGACTTGCCCACGTTCGGCTTGCCGACCAGCGCCACGCGGCGCGGACCGCCGGACAGGCCGGTGCCCTCGCGCGGCGTCTCGGGCAGCTTCTCGAGAATGATGTCGAGCAGATCACCCGTACCGCGGCCGTGCGCGGCCGAGATCATGTACGGCTCACCGAGACCCATCGACCACAGCTCGGCGGCGTCGGCCTCGAGCTTCTGGTTGTCCACCTTGTTGGCGACCAGGATGACCGGAGTCTTGCTGCGCCGCAGCGTCTTCGCGACCGCCTCGTCCGCCGAGGTCGCGCCCACGGTGGCGTCCACCACCACCACGATGGCGTCCGCGGTGTTCATGGCGACCTGCGCCTGCCGCGCCACCGACTGCTGCAGGCCCTTGGCGTCGGGCTCCCAGCCGCCGGTGTCCTGCACCAGGAATCGGCGCCCGGCCCAGGTGGCCTCATACGAGATCCGGTCCCGGGTCACGCCCGGAATGTCCTCCACGACCGCCTCGCGGCGGCCCAGGATCCGGTTCACCAATGTCGACTTGCCGACATTGGGGCGGCCGACAATGGCCACCGTCGGCAGCGGAACGTGCTCGGCGTCCTGCTCGCCCTCGAATTCGGCGATATCCCAGTCGGATTCGTCCGACCAGATCCCATCGCCGGCGAAGGTGTCCTGCGTCACTGCGCGCCTCCCGCCGAAATCCGTGCGGCCACCACGCGATACAGCTCGTCGATGACCTCGTCCTTGTTCAGATCGCTGGTGTCGACCAGCTCCGCGTCCTCGGCGGGACGCAGCGGCGACACCTTGCGCGTCGAGTCCAGGGTGTCGCGGCGCTGCACATCGGCCAGCACACCCGCGAAATCGTCACCCCGCCCCTCGGCGATGTTCTGCGCGTTGCGGCGCTGCGCGCGGGCCTCGGCCGACGCGGTCAGGTAGATCTTCACGTCCGCGGCGGGCAGCACGGTGGTGCCGATGTCCCGGCCCTCCACCACGATTCGCCCCGCCGCCGCCGACAGCTCCCGCTGCAGCGCGACCAGCTGCTCGCGCACCTCGGGCACCGCCGACACCGCCGACACCGCCTGGGTGACCGCATTGCCGCGGATCTCACCGGAGACATCCTCACCGTCGAGCAGGATGACCTCCCGGCTCGGATCGGTGCCGATGGTCAGCGGCAGTTCCTTCACCGCGATCGCGATCGCGGAGGCGTCGTCCAGGTCCACGCCGCTGCGCAGCACGCGCAGCGTCGCCACCCGGTACATGGCGCCGGTGTCGAGGTAGCTGGCCTCGAGCCGGGTCGCCAGCATGCGCGACACGCTCGACTTGCCGGTGCCCGACGGACCGTCCATGGCCACGACCAGCTTCGCGGAACCGGTCAGGGCGCCGGCCGCATCGATCAGAGATCCCACACCGTTCACAACGACACCGCCTCGTAGAGCTTCCCGACCTCGTCCCGGCCCAGCACGCGCAGCGTGCCCGGCCGCTGATCACCGAGCGCGATCGGCCCGACGTGCGTGCGCACCAGCGCGGTCACCGGATGCCCGACGGCGTCCAGCAGGCGGCGCACGATGTGCTTGCGACCCTCGTGCAGCACCACCTTCACCAGCGACTTGCCGTTGCCGACCTCGAGCACCTGGAACTTGTCCACCGACGCGGGCCCGTCCTCGAGCTCGACGCCGTCCTTGAGCTGCTTGCCGACCTCACGATTACGGACCTCGCCGTTCACGGTGGCCAGGTAGGTCTTGGACACCTCGAAGGAGGGGTGCATGAGCCGATGCGCCAGATCACCGTCATTGGTGAGCAGCAGCAGGCCCTCGGTGTCGGCGTCCAGGCGGCCGACATGGAACAGGCGCTGACCGGCGGCGATCCGCTCGGCCACGATATCGCCCACGCACGGGCGGCCCATCTCGTCGGACATGGTCGACTGCCAGCCCTTGGGCTTGTTCAGCGCCAGGTACACCTGCTCGGAGCGGATCACCACGCGCACGCCGTCGACCCGGACCACCGCGGTCTCGGGATCGATGCGCAGACCCTGCTCGCGCACGATCTTGCCGTCCACCTCGATGCGACCGGCGTCGATCATGTCCTCGGCCACGCGACGCGAGGCCACACCGGCCTTGGCGAGGACCTTCTGCAGGCGCTCACCCTCACCCCACGGCAGCTTCTTCGGAGTCCGCTCCTCGAAGTCCACGTGCTGGTGCCGGGCGGGCTTGGCATTGCTGATCAGCACGGGCGCGACGGTCTTGCGCTCCGGCTTGGGGGTCTTCTTCTTGCCGGCGGTGTTCGGCGAGGTGTGCGGGGCCAGCGGGCGACCGCCGCCGATACCGCGAGACTGGTTGCCGCGCGCGGAGTTACCGCTCTGGCCGCCGGAGCCCGAGCCGCCGCGAGCGGGCGCGCCGCCGCGGGAACCGCTTGCGCCCCACTGGCTTTCGCCGCGGGGAGCGGAACCGCCACGCGAACGATCGGAATCACGACCATACGAACCAGCACCACCACGCGAACGATCGGAATCACGACCATACGAACCAGCACCACCACGCGAACGATCCGAGTCACGGCCGTACGAACCCGAACCGCCGCGGGAGTCACCGCGGGAATTGCCACCCCAGGAGGGCGAGTCGCCGCGCGAGCCGCGCGACGTGGAGCCGCCACGGGCTCCGTCATAAGAAGTGCCGCCGGCAGCGGACCGGTCGTCTCCGGTCCGGCCTCGGGCGGCGCGGGAACCGCCGCGGGGCGGTTCGCTGCCACGTTTCCTACGATCCGGTGTGCCATCTCGGCGAGCGGGTGTATTCACGTTGTCCTAGTTTCAGTCTTCGGTGCCGAGGTCGATATCCGCCTCGGCCGGTTTCTTCAGCCTGGTGTACCGGGGGTCGGTCTCCAAGCTCTCGTTGATCTCGTCGATCAGATCGACGCCCGGGAGCAGCGGGGCCAACGGCGGCAGATCCGCCAGTGACGCAAGCCCGATCCGTTCCAGGAACAGCTCGGTGGTGATGTACAGAGTGCCGTTGGTCTCCGGGTCCGCTCCGGCCTCCGCGATCAGCCCCCGCGCCAGCAGGGTCCTGATCACGCCATCCACGTTCACGCCGCGCACCGCGCTCACGCGTGCTCGGGTAACCGGTTGACGGTACGCGATCACCGCCATGGTTTCCAAAGCCGCGCGAGTCAGTTTCGATCGTGCGCCGTCCAACAGCATACGTTCCACATAGGGAGCGAATTCCGTCCGCGTGTAGTACCGCCAGCCGTCGCCGACGAACCTGAGATCCATGCCACTGCGCCGCGCGGTCAACTCCGCCGACATCTCCCGCAGCGCCGCCTCGACCCGGACCGGGTGATCCCGCAATGCCGAGGCCAGCAGTTCCGTCGGCGCGGGCGCGTCGACCACCAGCAACATGGCCTCCAGCGCGGACCGGAACTCCGCCTCCGACAGCTCGTCCTCGTCGTCGAACTCCTGCGGATCGACCGCAAGAGCGGGCGGCGCGGCAACCGCCCCCGTATCCGCCGCTTCGGCGTCGGGCACTGTGACTTCGTTCGCAGCCGATGTGACCGCATGCCGGGGCGCTGTGATTTCGGCCTCGCCCGGTGTGATTTCGACCGCTGTCGCGGTGATTTCGGCGTCCGGCGCGGACTCGGTGGTCTCGACGGCAGCCTCGGACGCGGGTTCGGCGGCGGCCTCGGACCCGGCCGCATCCGGTCCGGCCGCGCGGGCCTTGGCGGCCGCGGCCGCTTCGGCGATGATCTGCTCGGCCAGGGTCGGCCGGGGTGCGGGCTGGCTGCCGGCGAGCTGGTCCTGCACGTCGTCATCCATGTTGTGCACCTCGGTCACCCGTAGTCCTCTTCAATCGTCACCGGTTGGGCGGGTTGGTCCTCGAGCTCGCCGATCCAGCTGACGGACAGCGGGCCCAGCGGGTCGGGCTGGTCGAACTCGATGGTCTTGCCGCGGTAGAGCTCGAGCAGCGCGAGGAAGCGGGCCACGATCTGAATCGGCAGCTCGCAGTCGGCGCAGAGTTCGTGGAAGGTCGTCCAGCCGCCCGCGCCCGCGTTCTTGAGCATCTCCAGCACGAGCGCGGCCTGCTCGGCGATCGAGATGGCGTGGGCGTGGATGTGATCCAGCCCCACCCGCGGTCGCGGACGCGGCCGGAACACGGTGGCCGCGACCTCCGCGAATCCCGCGGCGTCCACCCCCAGCGTAACCTCGGGCAACAGCGCCAGATACCGCTCCTCCAGCGACACCGCGCGCGGATACCGTTGCAGCGCCGCCGCCTCCAGCTCGCCCAGCAGTTCCGCGACCTGCTTGAACGCGCGGTACTGCAGCAGCCGGGCGAAGAGCAGGTCGCGCGCCTCCAGCAACTCCAGGTCTTCCTCGTCGGACACCTCGCCCGAGGGCAGCAGCCGGGCCGCCTTCAGATCCAGCAGGGTGGCGGCGATGAGCAGGAATTCGGTGGTCTGGTCCAGGACCTTGTCCGCCCGCAGGCCCTTCACCTCGGACAGACGGGCGGTGAGTGCCTTGGTGTGGGCGATGAACTCGTCGGTCACCTTGTGCAGCGAGATCTCGGTGACATCCAGGCGTCGCGAACTGATCAGTTGCAGCAGCAGATCGAAGGGGCCCTCGAAGTTGGCCAGCTTCAGGTGGAATTTGCCCGCATTGTCCGAACTTTCGGATGCCGTAGCGACGTCCGCCGCCACAGCGCCGGACCCGGCGATATCGGACACCACCGACGAACCCGGCGCGGTCGCGCTGTCGGCGTTCGCGCCGGCCCCGGCGATGTCCGCGACGACACCGGCCGGGTCCTGCCCGGCCAGGTCCGCATCGACGAGGTCCGCACCGGCAACGTCCTCACCAGCGCCGACGATATCGCTCAAGACGGGCGACCCGTCCCCGGGCATGCTCGTATCCGCGTCCGCGGGGTCGTGGCCGGACGCCGAGTCGAGAGGATCGTTCAACGGCCCGACCGCTGGATGACTTCCCGGGCCATGGCCCGATAGGCTTCCGCGCCACCGGATTTCGGCGCCCACGTGGTGATGGGCTCACCCGCGACGCTGGCGTCGGGGAAGCGGACGGTCCGCGAGATCACGGTGTCGTACACGAGGTCGCCGAACACCTCGACCACGCGCGTCATGACCTGGCGCGAATGCAATAGGCGGGCATCGAACATGGTGACCACGATGCCGTACAGGATCAGCTCCGGGTTCAGCCGGTCCCGCACCTTCTCCACGGTGTCGTTGAGCAGGGCCAGTCCGCGCAGCGAGAAGTACTCGCATTCCATCGGGATGATGACGCCGTCGGCGCAGGCCAGGGCGTTCACGGTGAGCAGGCCCAGCGACGGCTGGCAGTCGATGAGGATGTAGTCGTAGCGGTCGCGCAGCGGCGCCAGGGCGCGACCCAGGGTCTGCTCGCGGCCGACCTCGTTGACGAGCTGGATCTCCGCGGCCGAGAGGTCGATATTGCTGGGCAGCAGATCCATGCCGTCGACCTTGGTGTTCATCAGCACGTCGTCGGGATTCACCTTGCCGGGACCGACCAGCAGGTTGTGCACGGTCACGTTCAGATCGTGATGCGCCACACCGAGTCCCGCCGACAGCGCGCCCTGCGGATCCAGGTCCACCAGCAGCACCTTGCGCCCGTATTCCGCCAGCGCCGCACCGAGATTGATGGTCGAGGTGGTCTTGCCGACTCCGCCCTTCTGATTGCACATGGCGACGATCAGCGCGGGGCCGGTGTGGTCCGGTTCGGGCGGTTCGGGAATCTCGCGCAGCGGGCGTCCGGTGGGACCGACCTCTTTGCCGTCGGACACCACATCGGGTGCCTCCCACAGTGTTTGCGCGGCGGTTTCGATCCGCTGGCCCGCACCACCGGTAGTCGTCACGTCCGCTGCTCCTTCGACGTTCCTGCCCTTGCCCCGCCCACCGGCCTGGAATGGACGAAGCACCCGGCCGCGTGTGCGATCGGGTTCCTCCTAGACGCTACCGCCTGTTCGCGCGAGACCAACGTTCGGACACGCACCCTAAACCTGCACTTCAGACCCGGTGCAGACGCCCGACCCAGGCCGAGGACCGGTCCGGGACGTCTCGTTGCACTGTGGCACAGCAGGTTACGGGTTCAGGGTCATGTTCCGCGCCCGAAGCACCGGATAAACCGGAATCGGCGGAATTGGAGGATACGGGTATGGCGCAACTGCGCCGCGAGCCCGGTCGGTGGAGTCCGGTTGAGGACAACGCGGTCTCACCGGCGCCCGTGGGCGTCCACGAGTGACATCCCGTGCGTGCCGGCGCGCCCGGACCGCGGACCGGGCGGGAGAGCCTCGGGGCGACAATGCCTTTCGAGACCCACGGCTTCCGGGACCCCACGGCACTCTCACCGGGCGCGCGGATGCGCGGTCGCCCAGACCTCGTGGAGCGTGCCGACCGTGACCTGGGTGTAGATCTGCGTGGTGGTCACCGAGGCGTGGCCCAGCAGTTCCTGCACGACCCGGACATCCGCGCCGCCGTCGAGCAGGTGGGTCGCGAACGAGTGGCGCAGGGTGTGCGGCGACACCTGCGCCGCGATCCCCGCGCGCTCGGCCGCGGATTGCAGGACCTGCCAAGCGGTCTGGCGGGACAGCCGGCCGCCGCGGTGGTTGAGGAACAGGGCGCTGTTGCCGCGGCCACGCGCGGAGAGATCGGGGCGGCCGCGGACCAGGTAGTTGTCCAGGGCGGCCAGGGCGGGACGGCCGATCGGGACCATGCGCTGTTTGCCGCCCTTGCCGCGCAGCACGACCGCGCGCTCGGCGGTGTCGATGTCGTCCACGTCCAGGCCGACGATTTCGGAGATGCGCGCGCCCGTGGAGTACAGCAACTCCAGCAGGGCCCGGTCCCGCAGCCCGCGCGGACCGTCGGCGATGTCGCCGCCGGCCGCGTCGAGCAGCCGCGAGATCTGTTCGTAAGGAAGGGCTTTCGGCAGCCTGCGGGCGGGCGTCGGCGGCTTCACCGGATGCGCCACATCCGCGTCGGTGATCCCCTCCGCCGTCGCGAACCGGTGCAGCCCACGCACCGCGACCAGGGCCCGCGACGCCGAGGACGCCGCCAGCGCCGGATGCTCGGCGTCGCCGGACCGCAGCGACACCATGTAGTCGGCTATGTCCGATTCAGCCACGCGCGCAAGCGTTTCCACCCCGCGCTCGGACAGGAAGTGCCGGTATCGTCCCAGATCGCGGCGGTAGGCGCTGAGCGTATTGCGCGCGGCGCCGCGCTCGACCGCCAGATGGTCGAGGTACGCGTCGATCTGCCGCTTCAGCACGGGTCACATCATTGCAGCAGCCACCGACGAACTCCCCAGCCAAACCCCGGCAAACAGAACAAGTTTCCTAATCGGGATCTACTCCGCGTGCCCCCGTGCCTTACGGTCCAGGAAGGCGGTCGGCATGCCGGGCCACGGCGCGTCCGCGGGGCGCAGCACGGCCCCGGTGGCCCGAGCCGTCATCAGCGCGGTGACTCCGGCGACCGCGGTGGCATTGGTGATCTCCCCCGCCAGCGCGGCCTGCACGGCCTCCGCCAAGGGCATCCGCAGCAATTGGAGGTCGGCCTCCTCCATTTCCGGGTCAGGCCGGTCGGTTTCGTACAGCCCGGTGGCGAGATACACCCGCAGCGCCTCATCGGTGAACCCCGGCGACAGCGCCACATCCACCAGCACCGCCCACTCCCGCGCCGCCAGCCCCGTCTCCTCGGCCAGCTCCCGCTTGGCCGCCTCCAGCGGATCCTCCCCCTGCTTGTCCAGCAATCCGGCGGGCAATTCCAGCAACCGCCGCCCGATCGGATGCCGATACTGATTGATCAGCACCAGATTCTCGTCCTCGTCGAGCGCCGCCACCGCGACCGCCCCGTGGTGCTCGATCACCTCCCGCTCGGCCACCTTGCCGCCGGGCATGACCACCTGGTCCAGCCGCAGCGCGAGAATCGCTCCCGAATACACGGTGCGACTGGACAGAACATCGAATTCGTGTGAACCGGGAACCGGACCGGAGGACGTCATCCGAGAACCGTAGCGCGAATCACCGTGCCGCCAGGACACACCCGGCCTGCCGCCGACGCGGCCGTGGTACCTGCCACACCCCCACCCCGTGGCGACTACCACCGCCCGGACGCGGCATGCCACACACCCCGCCCGGCGACGGCCGCCACCCCCAGTGCGCGCCACACACCCGACGCCGGGTGCACGCCACCGCCGAACGGGCGTCGAGTCGTGGCCGACCAGGTCGATGCGGCCGTGCGACCGGCCGTTCTCGGGCGGGACTGCCCGTCCACGAGGCGGCAAGCCCTCACCACGCCGAATAGGAGGGCCGGTGCCAGGGCGGACAGCGCTCCCCTATCTCGGGCAGCTGCCGACATGCGAAACCGCCCGGCGCGCTGGGCGCTCGGGCGGTTTCGGGCTTTCAGCCTCGGCGGAGAACTACTTGGAGACCTTCTCCGCTTCCGGTGCGGGGGCCTCGGCCGGGATCTCGACCGGGAGGCGTTCGGCGGCCTTGTAATCCAGCGCCGCCGAGATGAGCGCCGCGAACAGCGGGTGCGGGCGGGTCGGGCGGGACTTGAGTTCCGGGTGCGCCTGGGTGGCGACCAGGAACGGGTGCTGGTTCTGCGGGTATTCCACGAACTCGACCAGGTGGCCGTTCGGGGAGGTGCCGCTGAACTTCAGGCCGCTCTTGGCGATCTTGTCACGGTAGGTGTTGTTGACCTCGTAACGGTGGCGGTGCCGCTCGGAGACCTCGGTCTCACCGTAGGCCTGCGCGACCAGCGAATCCTTCTGCAGCACAGCCGGATACGCGCCGAGACGCATGGTGCCGCCCAGGTCGGCCTCACCGGCCACGATCTGCTCCTGATCGGCCATGGTCGAGATGACGGGGAACTTGGTGTCGGGCTCGAACTCCGCCGAGTTGGCGTCCTTCATGCCCACCGAGCGCGCCGCCTCGATGACCACGCACTGCAGGCCCAGGCACAGGCCCAGCAGCGGAATCTTGTGCTCGCGAGCGAAGCGGATGGCGCCCACCTTGCCCTCGATGCCGCGGATGCCGAAGCCGCCGGGGATCAGGATCGCGTCGACATCGGCGAGGTGCGAGCGGGCGCCGGCCTCGGTCTCACACTCGTCGGACTGCACCCAGCGGATGTTCACCTTGGCCCGCGAGGCGAAACCGCCCGCGCGCAGCGCCTCGGTGACCGACAGGTAGGCGTCGGGCAGGTCCACGTACTTGCCGACCAGCGCGACGGTGACCTCTTCGCGCGGGTTGTGCACGCGGTCCAGCAGATCGCCCCAAACCGTCCAGTCCACGTCGCGGAAGGGCAGCCCGAGCTTGCGGACCACGTACGCGTCCAAGCCCTCCCGGTGCAGAACCTTCGGAATGTCGTAGATCGACGGCGCGTCCGGCGTCGAGATGCAGGCGTCCACATCCACGTCGCACATGAGCGCGATCTTGTTCTTCAGCGGCTGCGGCACATCGCGGTCGCAGCGCAGGATCAGCGCGTCGGGCTGAATACCGATATTGCGCAGCGCCGCCACCGAGTGCTGGGTCGGCTTGGTCTTGAGCTCACCGGACGGGCCCAGGTAGGGCACCAGCGTGACGTGCAGGAAGAAGCAGTTGTCGCGACCCACCTCGTGGCGGATCTGACGCGCCGCCTCGAGGAACGGCTGCGACTCGATATCACCGACGGTGCCACCGATTTCGGTGATCACCACATCGGGCGCCTGCCCGTGCAGATCGGGACCGGTCATCGCGAGGATGCGGCTCTTGATCTCGTCGGTGATGTGCGGGATCACCTGCACGGTGTCGCCGAGATACTCGCCGCGACGCTCCTTGGCGATCACCTTCGAGTACACCTGGCCGGTGGTGACATTGGCGTCCCCGGACAGATCGCGGTCCAGGAACCGTTCGTAGTGGCCGACGTCGAGGTCCGTCTCCGCGCCGTCCTCGGTCACGAACACCTCACCGTGCTGGAAGGGGTTCATGGTGCCGGGATCGACGTTCAGGTACGGATCCAGCTTCTGCATCGTGACGCGCAGACCGCGCGACGTCAGCAGCTGACCGAGGCTGGAGGCGGTCAAACCCTTACCGAGTGAAGAGGCGACACCGCCGCTGACGAAGATGTGTTTCGTGGCCGCGCGCGCCGGAATCCGTGAATTACCCACGGGTCTTCACGGTAACACGGATTGTGGAGGCTGATCGCATGCCACGCGTGTTCGGTTGCCCGCGATCGACTCGGTTCCGCGTGTCGCGGGCAACCTTTCCGGTGCTCGGCGTTGGCTTTGTGTTCACCGCGGTCAGTGCGGCATGGCGGCGACTGTGAGCGAGGTCGCCTTCGCACCCGTGCCGTAACGACCGGTACCGCCGTTCAGCTGCTCGGTGAGCCCGAGCACGGTGGTGATCCGCCCGATCTCACGATCGGCGTTGTCGACGGTGGTGACGGCCGCCAGCCCGAGCTCGGAACGGGCCACCGCGATCGCGCCCGGCCCCTCGGCGGCCCCGTAGCGACCCGCCAGCACCACACCGCCACCGTGGGACCGCAGCGCGCCCGCGAAGCGGGCGATGATCGTGCCCCGGTTGTTCTCCTCGGCCCGCGCGCCGTCCCCGGTGACCACCACGGCCAGCTGGGCGGGCTGCACGTCGCCGGCGGGGTTCAGGAAGCCGCCGCCGCGCAGCGTCTCCACAGCGAGGCCGCGCTCCTGCTGGGTGCCGCGCGGCTGCCCGCTCCCCGGATCGAGAAGCAGCACCTGCCCGAGCAGATCGCCCGCGAGGCTGCCCTGGTCGACGGCGTCGACCTCGAGCTGCGCGCCCGCGGGCACTATGTTCACCAGCGCGGTGCGCAACCGATCGCCTTCGGAGGAGTCGGTGAACGCGCCGGTGAGCCCGACCCGCCCGGTGACCGCGGCCCCGGCGGTGGTGAGCGCCGCGCTGACCGCGTCGACATCGCCGCTGTCCGCGTCGGGCGTGGTGAAGATCAGAACCGACCGATTGGCCAGAGCCCCGGTCAGCAGCTTGCCGGACGCGCCGGACAGGAAGGCGTCGGCCGCCTTCACCTGTTCGGTCAGCCGTCCGTTCTCGGCTCGCAGGTCGCCGACCTGCTGCCGCTCGCCCGTGCCGGAGAACAACCCGTTGCCTTGCGCCCGGGTGCCCAGCACCACGCCCACCGCCAGGGCCAGGAATACCGCGGCGATCGACATCGCGTGGTGGCGAAAGGAAATCATTCGGTCCTCTACCTCTGCCGGTCCAATAGCCGCTCCACCCAGTGCCATCCGCGATCCCAGGTATCGGAAATCCAGGTCACCGCTTCGCCGCCCATGTGCGTGGCCAGCACCGCGACCACCAGGGCAACCAGCGCGGCCAGCACCACCAGCGCGATCGCCCAGCCGGAACCCTGGTGCCGGTACAGCGAGGCCACGGCCTTGGCGTCCATGAGCTTGGTGCCCATCTTGAGACGGGTCAGGAAGGTCGCCGGATTGGAGTCGCGGCGACCGCGGTCGAAGAAGTCGTCCAGCGAGGCCGCCGCGCCGACGGTCACGATCAGCGACGCGCCGTGGTGGTCGGCCAGCAGCAGCGCCAGATCCGAGGGCGCGCCCGAGGACGGGAAGGTGGTCGCGCCGATGCCCAGATCCTGGATGCGCTCGAGCCCCTTGGCGTGGCCGTCGGTGTCGGCGGGCAGGATCACCTCCGCGCCGGATTTGAGCGTGGTGGCGGTGATCTCCTCCGGGTCGCCGACGATCAGGTCGGGGCGATACCCGTGGCGGGTCAGGGTGTCCGCGCCGCGGCCCACGCCGATCAGGATCGGGGCGTACTCCTTGATGAACGGCTTGATGCGCTTGAGGTCCTCGATGTGCTCGGGACCGTCGGCCACCACCACGACATGCCGCTTCTTCATCTCGACCTCGACATCGGGCACGCCGATGCCGTCGATGAGCAAGGAGGACTCGGTGCGGATGAACTCTATGGTGTTGCCGGAGAACGCTTCCAGGTGGTCGGCGAGCCCGTTGCGGGCCTCGATCATGCGCTCGGCGATGGTCGCCTCGGTGAGTTCGATGCCCTCCACGAGGGCCTCGGGCTCCTTCTTGGCGAGCTTGTCTGCGTAGACCACACCGCCCTCGACGCGCACCTTGGTGCCGTCCTTGATCTTCTTGAACACGTCCGAGCTGACCGCGTCCAGCAACTGAATGCCGTTGGCCACCAGCACTTCCGGTCCCAGGTTCGGGTATCTCCCGGAGATCGAGGGTGAGGCGTTGACCACCACCGCGACCTGGGCCTCTACCAAGCGGTCGGCGGTGAGCCGGTCGAGGTCGCACTCGTCGAGGACGACCACATCCCCCGGGCCCACGCGCTGCAGCAAACGCCTGGTATTGCGGTCCACCCGGGCCATCCCGGTCAGACCCGGCAGCGTTTCGGTATTGCGCGACAGCAGGCCCATCATCTTCATAGCGACCGATGATCGCCCCAAACCCTCAACCAATGATGGAGGCGCGCCGGTCAGCATCGTCATTCGATCGCCGAAATGTTGCTCGAGTCCCGGCGGCCGCAGGTTGTCCGGTTCGCGGCTATCTTCTTACCGGCCGGTAAGGATATGCTCCGAGCACCGGCACGAAAGGAGACAATGCCGTCATGGCCAGCACCACGGTCGACACCGTCATTCCCGCCCCCCGCGACGTCGTGTACAAACTCTTCTCCGAGCGCGACAGCCTCAATCCCTTTCTGCCCATCAAGATCTCGCTGAAGAAGCCGGGCATCGGCAGCCCGTCCGGCGTCGGCGCCCAGTACCAGCTCGGCATCGCCGGCATAGGCCCGACCGAGGAGACCACCGAGCTCGTCCCCGGTGAGCGCATGGTCTACCGCGTCATCGCGGGCGCCCCGGTCAAGCGGCACGTCGGCACCATCGCCTTCTCCGACGCTCCCGGCGGCACCCGGGTCGTCTACACCATGGAATCCGAGCCGAGCCTCCCGCTTCCGGCCCAGATCCTCGAGCCCGGCCTGCGCGCCCTCACCAACGCCCTCATCGGCGGCGTGCGCAAGGCCGTGAAGTAGGACCGGCGCGACGAACGCACGAAAAACCGGCCGGACCCTGTCGGGTCTCGGCCGGTTTTCTGTTCGGGGACGCGCTATTCGCCGGAGGCGGCCGCGCCGACCTTCTCGGAGTGCGCGGTGGTCAGCAGCTCCCACGCGTGCGCGCGACCGGTCTCGGTGTCGCCCATGCCCGCCAGCATCCGAGCCAGCTCCACGACCCGTTCGTCCTGGGTCAGCGCCTTCACACCCGACTTCACGGCCTGACCGTCATCGAGCTTGTCGACCACCAGGTGGGTGTCGGCGAAGGCCGCCACCTGCGGCAGGTGGGTCACGACGATGACCTGATGGGTGCGCGCCAAACGCGCCAGGCGACGACCGATCTCGACCGCCGCACGACCACCCACACCGGCGTCGACCTCGTCGAACACCATGGTGGTGCCGTGCTCGGAACTGGCCAGCACCACTTCCAGCGCCAGCATGATGCGCGACAGCTCACCGCCGGAAGCGCTGCGGCTCAACGGCAGCGGATGCGCACCGGAGTGCGCGGCCAGCCGGAACTCCACCTCGTCGACACCGGTCGATCCGGCGTGCAGTTCCTGGCCATCGATGACCAGCGGCGCCGAATCCTGTACGCCCGCCAGGATCGGACCGACTCCGACCTCGAGCCGGGCGCGGCCCATGGCGAGTCCGCCCAGTTCGGTGCTCACCGCACTGGCCAGCTTGCCGGCGGCCTTGCCACGCGCGGCGGTCAGCTTGCGGGCGGTCTCGCGCACCTTCTCCGCGGCGGTCTCCACATCGGCGGCCAGCGCGGCCAGGGCCTCCTCGGACACGTCCAATGAGGACAGCCGGGTGCGCGCCTCGTCGGCCCACTTGATGACGCCGTCGATATCGGGCGCGTACTTGCGGGTCAGCGTCTTGAGCTCGGCCTGCCGGGTCAGCATGGACTCCAGCGCGCCCGGATCCGACGGCAGATCCGAGAGATAGGAGCTGAGTTCGGTGGTCAGGTCCACCACCACCGAAATCGCCTCGCCCAGACGGGGAGCCAGCGCCGTCAGCTTCGGGTCGTCGGAGGATTCGATGCGCGCGCGGGCGGTGCCGAGCAGATCCAGCGCGCCCGCCGCCTCGCCCGGCGAATCCGCCGGACCGGCCAGCGCGTCGTGGGCGATGGAACCGGCCTCGCGCAGCGAGTCCAGATCCGAGAGCCGCCGCACCTCGCCGACGAGTTGCTCGTCCTCGCCGGGTTCGGGTGCGATGGCGTCGATCTCGGCCAGCGACTGGGTCAGATGATCGGCTTCCAGCGCCAGCTCGCGGCTGCGCGCGGTGCGCTCCAGCAGCTGATTGCGCTTGTCCAGCCAGGCCTTTCGCGCCTTCTGGTACTTGGCCAGCAGCGGGGCCACCGCGTCGGAGGCGAACTGGTCCAGCGCGTGCAACTGCTGGTCCGGGCGCTGCAACCGCAGCTGGTCGTTCTGGCCGTGCACGGTCAGCAGCGGACCGGTGAAATCCGAGAGCACCGAGGCGGGGACGGACCGGCCGCCCAGGTGGGCGCGGGAGCGGCCGTCGCTGCCGACGGTGCGGACGGCGATGATGCTGCCGTCGTCATCGCGTTCGGCCCCGGTGGATTCCAGCACCTCCTCCACCTCGCCGAGTGCACCGTCGTGCACCTCGTCGACGGTGAAACGCCCCTCCACCACGGCTCGCGACGCGCCCAGGCGTACCCGGCCCGCGTCGGCGCGGGCGCCGCTGAGCAAATGCAGGCTAGTCACCACCATCGTCTTGCCCGCACCCGTCTCACCCGTCAAAACGGTCAGACCTTCGTGGAATTGTGCGGTGGCGGTGGAAATTACGCCCAGCCCGTCAATCCTGATCTCTGTCAGCACTCGTGCTCTCCGTCCGCTGTCGGCCTCTCCAGCCTGTCACGGGCAACTGGAATTTGCGCACCATCCGATCGGCGAACGGCGCGGAATCGAGCCGAACCCACCGCACCGGTTCGGTCCCGCGGACCGTCTCGACCCGGCCGCCCCGCGGCAGTGCGAGGGTGCGTCGGCCGTCGAGAAAAACAATCGCGTCGTGTCCGGTCGCCACCGTTTCCACCGCGATCAGCGAATCCGGGCTGGTCACCAGGGGTCGCGCGAACAGGGCGTGGGCATTGGACGGAATCACCAGCAGCGCTTCGAGTTCCGGCCACACCACCGGACCGCCGGCTGAGAACGCGTATGCGGTGGACCCGGTCGGCGTGGCGACGAGCACACCGTCACAACCGAACGCCGACACCGGGCGGCCGTCGACCTCGAGCACCACTTCGAGCACGCCCATGCGGGCCGCGTTCTCGATGCTGGCCTCGTTCAGCGCCCAGCCGCGTTCCACGACCGTGTCGTCGACGCGCACGGAGACGTCGATGGTCATCCGTTCCTCGACGGTGTAGTCGCGCCGCACCACCTGCGAGAGCGCCTCGTCGAGGTGTTCGGCCTCGGCTTCGGTGAGAAAACCGATGCGGCCCAGGTTGATTCCGAGCACGGGCACCGATGCGGCGCGCGCGAGTTCGGCCGCGCGCAGGAACGTGCCGTCGCCGCCGAGCGCGAGCACCATCTCGGTGCCGACCGCGGCGACCAGGTCGTGCGTCATCACCCGCATCGGGTAGCCGTTGGAGGTGCCGTCGTCGTCGAGGTCGAAGCGGGTGCTGTAGGCCTCGTCCTCGAGCACCCGCAGCCCGATCCCGGCCCCGCACAGGATCTTCGCGACCCGGTGCGCGGTATCGGTGATCTCCGGGCGTCCCGGATGCGCGACCAGCAGCACTTCCCTGGCCGGGCTCGCCGCGTTCACTGTGGACCCTCCTGCACCGCACGCTCGATCAGCGCCGCCACACGCGCCGCCTCGTCAGCATCGTAGGCGGCCGCTCCGACGCCCGCGGCGGCGCCGGTCGCCACCGGTTCGGCCGCATCCGGCTCGACCGGCGCGGACTCCTTGCGCAGCCACAGGAAATACTCGACGTTCCCCGACGGACCGGGCAGCGGGCTGGCCGTCACGCCGCGCGTGCGCAGCCCGAGGGCCGCTGCCGCGGCGGCGACTTCGCGCACCACCTCGGCGCGCAACGCCGGATCCCGCACCACGCCACCGGAACCCACCCGTTCCTTGCCCACCTCGAACTGCGGCTTCACCATCGGCAGCAGGTCCGCGCCCGGCGCGCAGCAGGCGGCCAGCGCGGGCAGCACCAGCCCCAGGGAGATGAACGACAGGTCCGTGACCACCAGATCGACGGTGCCGCCGATGAGTTCGGGCGTCAGCGCCCGCACATTGGTGCGATCGTGCACCTGGACGCGGTCGTCGTTCTGCAGCCGCCAGATCAGCTGGCCGTAGCCGACGTCGGCGGCCACCACCTCTTTCGCGCCCTTCGACAGCAGCACATCGGTGAAACCGCCCGTGGACGCGCCCGCGTCCAGACAACGCTTGCCGTCCACCGACACGCCCTGCGGCTCGAACGCCTCGAGCGCGCCCAGCAATTTGTGCGCACCCCGCGAGGCCCACTGCACCTCGTCGGGCTGCTCCCGCACCAGCAGGGGGGTGCTCGTTTCGACTCCGGTCGCCGGTTTGGTGGCGACCGACCCATTGATCAGGACGCGGCCCGCGTTGATCAGCTCGACCGCGTGTTCCCGCGACCGCGCCAATCCGCGGCGAACCAGTTCCGCGTCCACCCGCGCGCGCCTGGCCACCTCAGATCTTGTCCACCGTGGCCAGCGCCTGCACCAGCACCTCGTGCGCCTGCTCCAGAATCTTGGCTCGACGCACGATGTCGGTGCCCTCCGAGTGCACGCTCGGCGCGCCCGGGAAGCCCGGATTCGGCGCGCCCGCCGACAATTCGGCCAGCAGCGCGTCCACCTCGGTCCGGACCCGATCCGGGTCGGCGAACTCCTGATTCGCGCCCGCCAGATGCTGTCCCGGCAGCGGCGCGCCCGGGCGGGGACCCGGCATACCGGGGTGCGCTCCGGGCGTGCCGGGATGTTGTCCCGGCACGGGAATCTGCGGTCGAGGCGTGGGCATAGTCATCGTGGCGATAACGCTACCCGAACCCGCATTCGAACACACGTACCCCGCCGCATCCCGATCCGACCGCCGACCGGGGCGGCCGCGCCGGCCACCATCGGGGGCGGCTGACAGGATGAGGCAAATGGACAGCGACTTCGAGGAACTGATCGCCGAGGCCGACGCGGCCCCGGTGGACGGGTGGGATTTCTCCTGGCTCGACGGGCGCGCCACCGAACAGCGGCCCTCCTGGGGATACCAGCGGCACCAGGCGACGCGACTGGCGGCCGCGCGTGCCGCGCTCGATATCCAGACCGGCGGCGGCGAGGTGCTCGCCGAGGCCGCCGTCTTCCCGCCGACCATGGTCGCCACCGAATCGTGGCCGCCGAATCTGGACCGGGCGACCCGGCTGCTGCATCCGCGCGGCGCGGTGGTGGTCGCCGACCCGGACGAACCGCCCCTGCCGTTCGCCGACGCGGCCTTCGATCTGGTGACGAGCAGGCACCCCGCCACCGTCTGGTGGAGCGAGATCGCGCGCGTTCTCCAACCCGGCGGCGCCTACTTCGCGCAGCATGTCGGCCCGGCGAGTGTGTTCGAGCTCGTCGAGTACTTCCTCGGACCACAGCCCGACGCCCGCCGCCTCCGTGATCCCGGCACCGAGGCCGACGAGGCGCGGGCCGCGGGGCTGGAGATCGTGCAGGCCCGGCCGGAACGACTTCGCGTGGAGTTCAACGACATCGGCGCGGTGGTGTACTTCCTGCGCAAGGTCATCTGGATGGTGCCCGGGTTCACCGTCGCCGAGTATCGGGACCGTCTGCACGACCTGCATCGGCAGATCGTGCACGACGGCCCCTTCGTCGCGCATTCGGCACGAACCTTGTTCGAGGCGCGAAAACCGTTGTGAGGCTGTATCCCTCGCGGCGTGCTAGATGGAGCGGATGGTGATCGCGCGGCCGGGCGCCTTGGCCAGACGGTCGGCGATCACCTCGGCGATATCGCCCTCCCCCGGCACCACCGGTTCGAGGTCGGCCACCGGATGGTTCAGGGCGTCCAGGGATTCGGCGACATAGGTCGGCATGCGATCGGCGGGCTGGGTGCGCAGATCCTTCAGCGTGCTCACGCCCGTGAGAACCATGAACGACTCCAGCCCGGTGGTGTGCGCGCCGTCGATATCGGTGTCGAGGCGGTCGCCGACCACCAGCGCATCACGGGTGCCCGCGCGTTCCAGCGCGTTCTCCATCAATGGTGCGTACGGTTTGCCCGCCACAATCGGCTCCAGTCCCGACGCGTGCCGCAACGCCGCCACCATGGACCCGTTGCCCGGCGCCAGACCGCGTTCGGTGGGCAGCGTGGCATCGGTATTGGCGGCCACCCATAATGCGCCCTGACGCAGCGCGTAGGCGGCCTCGGCCAGATCCGGCCAGCCCGTCTGCGGCGAATGGCCCTGCACCACCGCGCTCGGCAACGCGCCATCGAAGCGACGGATCGCCTGCAGGCCCACGTTCTCCACCTCCGACATCAGGTCGTCGGTGCCGACCACGAGCACGGTGGACCCCGGCGGGATCCGCTGCGCCAGCAGCCGCGCGGCCGCCTGCGCGCTGGTCACCACCTCGTCCTCGTGCGCGTCGAAACCCAGTTCGCGCAGATGCAGCGCCACCGCGTCCGCCGAACGGCTCGCATTGTTGGTGACATACATCAGCCGCTGCGCGGGCGCACCCGCCGACAGCGCTTCCGGCGCACCGGGAATCCGCTCGTGGCCGCGGAACAGCGTCCCGTCCAGATCCAGTAGCAAGGCCTCGAACCGGTCCCGCAATCGCATTACGCCGTCCCTCTCACTGTGCACAGAAACAGAAACGACCGTGCGGCTGCGCTGTGGCGCTGCCGCACGGTCGAGTTCACTTGCCGGTCCTAGTTCTCGGAGCCCTCGGCGGGCTTCGCCGACTTCTCCGGTCCATCGTCTTCGGAATCCCGCTCCGCCGCAGCCGAATCCGATTCGTCCTCGGCGTCGTCGGCTTCGTCCTCGGCGTCTTCGACATCCTCGTCGAAGGCCGCGGTCCAGTCCGCGCCGTCGGCGTCACCCTCGCCGGAGAGTTCGGCGGCACGCTCCTCGGCGTCGGTCTCGCCGTCGTGGTCCGCGGACGCCGAGTTCATGAACCAGGTCAGCGCCTCGTCCTCGCGACCGGCGGCCAGCAGCGCCTCGGCGTAGGCGTAGAACAGCCGCGCGGCGGCCGAACCCGAGCGTGCCGGATCCAGCTCCGCGGTCTGCAGCGTCACCACGGCCTGGTCGAACTGCCCCAGGTCCATGCGCGCGCCCGCCACCACGATGCGCAGCTCGGTCGCCTCGTCGCCCTGCAGGGCGCGGGCCTCATCACTGCGGCCCAGCTCGATGGCGCGCTCCGGACGGCCCAGACCGCGTTCGCAATCCGCCATGACGGCCAGCAGGCCCGAACCACCCGACATGCGCCGCGCGGTCCGCAGCTCCGACAGCGCCTCGGCCCACTCACCCGCGTGATAGGCCGCGACACCGGCGGTCTCGCGCACCACGGCGATCCGGCCGGCCCGCTGCCGGGCCGCCCGCGCGTGCTCGAGCGCCAGCTCCGGATCCTCGTCCAGCAGCTGCGCCACCATCACCAGGTGCCGGGCGACCGTCTCGGCGTTGCTCTTGTCCAGGCTCAGCAGATCGCGCCGCACCGCCGGCTCGAGATCGGAGGGCTGCACGTCGTCCGGCAGGCCCGGCTCGTCGGGACGACCCGACCGCCGCTCGCCCGGCCGGCCGCCACCGGCCCGCGCGCCTTCGCCGCCCCGGCGACGGTCCGCACCGCGATCGAACGACCGCTCGCCCGAACCGCTCCCGGCCTGCTCGAAATCCTTGTCCTCGCGGGCGGTCTCACCACCGGTCGCGTCGACCTCGTCGCGCGCGAAGCTCCGCTTCTCCTCACGCGGACCACGGTCGCGATCGAATCCCCGTCCGCCACCACGGTTCTCGCCGCCGCGGTTGAACCCGCCCTCGCGACGATCCCCACGACCCCGGTCGAATCCGCCTTCACGACGCTCGCCGCGGTTGAAGCCACCCTCACGACGGTCACCGCCACGGCTGAAGCCACCCTCACGGCGCTCCCCACCACGATCGAAGCCGCCCTCACGGCGCTCGCCACCACGGTTGAACCCGCCTTCACGGCGGTCACCACTGCCACCACGGCTGAAGCCACCTTCACGACGGTCACCACCGCCGCGGCTGAAGCCACCCTCGCGGCGCTCCCCACCACGGTTGAACCCACCTTCACGGCGGTCACCACCGCGATCGAAACCGCCCTCGCGACGATCGCCGCCGCCACCACGGTTGAAACCACCCTCACGGCGGTCACCGCCCCGATCGAAACCGCCTTCACGACGATCTCCTCCGCGGCTGAAACCGCCCTCGCGGCGCTCCCCACCACGATCGAAGCCACCCTCGCGACGACCACTGCCGCCACCACGGTTGAAGCCACCTTCGCGACGGTCACCACCGCCACGGTTGAACCCGCCTTCACGGCGTTCGCCACCGCCACGGTTGAACCCGCCCTCACGGCGTTCGCCACCGCGATCGAAGCCGCCCTCACGGCGCTCCCCACCACGGTTGAAACCGCCCTCGCGGCGGTCACCGCGGTCCCGGTTGAATCCACCGTCGCGGTCGCCGCGGCTGTAACCGCCCCGGCTGCCGCCGTCACGATCGGAGCCGGTCCGGCCCTCGCCCCGATAGCCGCCGCGATCGCGGTCGCCCTCGGAGCGGTTGAAACCGCCGCGTTCATTGTCCTTGCCGCGGTTGAAGCCGCCGCCACCACCGCGGTTGAAGCCGCCTTCGCGGCCGCCGCCGCCCTCGCGACGCGGACCACCGCCGTACGACGGCCGGCCCTGGTCCCGGCGTCCGCCGTCCTCGCGTCGACCGTAGCCGCCCTGTCCGGATCCACCGTCATTGCGGCGGAAGGGTTTGCGGCCGTCGTTCTGCTCCGCCACGGTGATCCCTCTCTGTACTTTGTAGCCTGCGGTACCCGGCCACGGCGCTGGAGAGCGCGTGAGGAGGGCGGGTGGGCGATCCACCTACCCCAAATTCAATCACGCTGCCTCGAGCGTCAACGCAGCACCGGGTGCTTAAACGCCGATAAGGGGACCCAAGAGGGTCCCCTTATCGCGAAGGATGTTCCGGCGGTGTCCTACTCTCCCACACCCTGTCGAGTGCAGTACCATCGGCGCAGGTGGCCTTAGCTTCCGGGTTCGGAATGGGACCGGGC